>NZ_FXAX01000001.1:1200000-1800000 GCF_900177805.1 Fibrobacter sp. UWB13
CATTTGAGTCTACTCCTTAGAAGGATTGTTTTATTGTTAAAAATTAGAGGACGCAGCAGGCCTTGAGAGAAGGCATTTCGTAAGCGTAGCGTTCTTCCTTCTTGAACCAGAAGTCGAGTTCGCGTTCTGCAGAAGCCGGACTATCGGAGCTGTGAACGACGTTTTCGGTCATGGAAGGAGCAAAATCGTAGCGGAGGGTACCCGGTTCCGCCTTAGCCGGATTGGTAGCACCGTTAATGGCGCGGACCTTTGCAATTGCGTTTTCGCCACCGAGAGCAAGCATCACGGACGGCCCCTTGGTCATGTAGGCTTCGAGTTCCGGGAAGAACGGCTTTTCGACGTGTTCAGCGTAGAAACCGCGAGCATCTTCGGAGGTCATCTGGTGCATCTTGACGGCGCAGACAGAGAGACCGGCAGCGATGTAACGATCGATAATACGACCAACCAAGCCAGACTTGACTGCGTTCGGCTTGATCATTGCAAATGTCATTTCCATAGTAGTACCTTTTAGTTAAAGATGTGAGAAATATAGGTTTTTTGATGGTCTTTGGTCATTAGTTATTAGTCGTAAGACTTAAGAATCGCGGCTACGCCGCCAAACTAGAAACTAACGACCATTGACTATAAAACTAGAGACTATTCCTCGGCTTCGATTTTTTTCATCAAATCATCGGCAAGTTTGCCGTTGCTCTTGATGTTCTGGACAAGCCAATCGACAGATTCATTGAGTTCGCTCTTCGGGTAGAGCTTCTTGAATTCGTCAAAGACCTTAAGGGCTTCGTCGTTCAAGTGCAGATTTTCCGTCAGGATGAAGCCGCGGCTGAACATCGCCTTTTCAGCATCCGGAGAGTCCGGCCATGTACGGTAGAAAGCCTTGTATTCTCTCTGGGCTTCATTGAAATTTTCCCTATCGCTAAAGATATGAGCCAGTTCAAACGTAGCCTTCTTGGCCACAGAATCAATGTCCACATAGCGGTCACGGATTCCATCCCAGGCGAGGTAAGCCTTTTCAACATTCTTTGCCTGCGTGTAAAGGGAATCGGCAGCTCTCATGGCCTGTTCTGGAGAAGCTTCCTGCGGCATGAGTGTAATGTTGTCTGCAAAAAGATCCACCTTTGCAGTACCCCAGGAAGACACGACTTCCCTGTCCCAACGACCAGAACGGAGCTTCAGGAAAGCAGATTCAAACACGTTCTGTTTAGCCTGTTCGTACGTTTTCGGCAAGTAGTCTTCTTCGGCGTAGTAGTACGTCCTCTTCATGAGGTTTTCGGGGATAGTAAACCAGTCGCTCAGTTCCGCACGGGACTGTTCATAAGAAAGGGTCGGCTGTGCAGGGTTGCCCATGCGGTCATACAAAGCCTTGAGGGAATCTTCGGGAACCGAGACCTGGCTCAACACTTTGTTTCTATAAAGCTTGATAACGTAATCCACATCGCTCTGGCGCTGCAAGGCTCTATATTCCCAGGAGTGGTCCAAGCCGATTTCGCGAGCTTCTGTAGCAAAGGCAAGCTGGAGAGCAAGAGAACTTACCACCTGGTCGTGCGATCTGCGGGAACGGATCATCATCGGATTGTCTTCGTATGCCGCAAGAACGTCCTTTTCGCGGATAACCGGTTCACCGTTTTTCGTCACGAGAACGTATGAGGAATCCAGTTCATAATTAGCAGACGTTGCCAGCTCGCGTTCAACAGTCTTGCGGACTCGGTCAAACGGTTTCTGTTCCGAAGCAACAGCCGAAACACGATAGAATACATGGAAGCGCCCTGTCGATTCAGACTTGAGAATCGAAGAAACGGCTCCATCAGCCAATGTATCGAGTTCAATAAACATATTCGAGACAAAACCGATGCCGTACGGAAGCGGATGTCCCAGAATAACCTTGCCGACATAGCCCTTGGCTTTCTTGGTTTCCTTGTTCTCACTGAACTTGGAAGCAATCTTCATGAAGCCCTTAAGATCCACCTTCTTGCCCTTGAAACGCTTGGCAAGAGCTGAAGAATCGGCGGCTTCCACATGATAGACGACAAAGCCGTTCGGGGTCGTGTACTTATTCTTGTGTTTTTCATAATAAACTTCGGCCGAAGGCAGCTGGATTTCGGTTTCCTGGATGTTGTACTTTTTCAGGAGTGCAGGACCCGTTTCACGAACAATCCTTTGGCGATGGTCCGAGACGAAACTTTCCTTGATATCGTCCGTAATCTTGACTTCGGCTGTAGAATCAGCCAAGTTCCTATGCTGGTACGCATAAGCCCTTAAAGAATCCTGGTTCGCCTCGATATACTTGGCATCGGCAACCTTGTCGCGGAGATTCATGTAAGCCAGGGAATCCGGGAACTGGTCGCGGTGCTTGTCGTAGTAGAAAGCGAGTTCATCGTCGCTGTACATCAGGCGGTCCATCGAATAGAGGCGCTGATAGATAAACGTGAGGAGGTAATTTTCCAAGGAAACATTGTGAGCTGCAAGCTGATCCTTGAATTCAGGATACTTCTGGAGAGCAACCGTATAAAGGGCCTTGCGGCTAAACAACGAGCCCGACGCTTTTCTCATCTGTTCCGTATTGGGGACAATATTGCCTACGCGCATCATGAAGGCGTAGTCTTCCTTGTATATGGGTTCACCATTCACCCTAGCTACGAGAGTATCCTTTTCTCCGATGGAATTGCACCCTGTAAAAACAAGAGTACAGAAAGACAAAAACGCAAGCAAACCCTTTTTCATAAAGTCCTCATGAATATGTACGCGTGAATATAACAATTTTTATAGTTAATAGTTACTGGTTATTGGTCATTAGTTATTAGAATTTAGTCAATAGTCATTAGTCAATAGTTAATAGTTTTTTATGGCAAGAATTCCTAACTCATGATTTAGAAATTCATGAACCAACATCTAATGAACATAGACTAACGACTAGCAATAAATTACTTTATTCTAAATAAATAATAATTTACACATCCTATATACTTTCAAGCGTAAGTTCCACGTAAGCATTCATTTTACAAATACCAACATTATCTATATTAGGGGCACTTGAAGAGTATTCTATCAATATTCCTTATAAAAGCCGCAATTACGACGGCTATTGTGGGCGCCATCGCCGTAGGCGTCTGGTATGTCCATTTTGCCATTGAAGAGCTCCTCTCGACCCCGCACACGTTTGGTGACGTAACAATAACCCCTTACGGGCACCATCAAAACAACCTCCTCGACCACTATTACGATTCTATCCTCGTTGAAAAGGGAGCTTCGACCTACATGGTCCGTGGTCCCCACCTGGACATCACAATTCTAGGAGAGGATAAAGGGGTTGCCCTGGATGTTAAAGAGGTTTCCATAAACCAGGTCCCGGACACAACCAAAAGCCAACCGACGGCAAAAGACACGACAAAGCTTGAAGCATTTGCGATTCCCGACAACTGGCGTACGCCGCTCCCTGTAAAAATCAGTGTCGGAAAGCTAGACTTTGCCATGGGTGACATGGGCTGGAAGGCGCAGAATATCCTCGCCAAGAGTAAAGGTCAAAGAAGTTTACTGCTGAACGCAGACAGCATCCAAGGCAGCTACATCGCTGAGCCCGCCAACGTGCGGCTCGACTTGGACTTCGAACAGAAAAACGTCATCGCAAACGTCAATGTTTCGACACCGAACAACAGCGTGACGATAAACGCGACAGCCCCCAAAAGCGACGTGACCCAGTTGAAAGTCGCCACAAACGTGAACGTCAAAGATCCTCTTAGCTGGGTCCCGATGAAACTTCCGAAGGCGGTTCCAGGAATAAGCAACCTGAGTCTAAGCGGAAATGTTTCGACATCGCTTACCAAAAAAACGTTCCAGTACAATTTTACGCTCAAGACGCACATCGGAGAAGTTTGGCCGTTCTTGCCGCTTGATGCCACCATTAAGGTCAACGGAAGCCCGAAACACACCAACATCGAGTCCGTATTCCGCAATAACGAAGGCGGACACATCAATCTCGACGGTGTGATCAACGACAAGCTGGACTTTGACTTTTCCGGTGAAATTGCATACATGAGCGCCATGTACGGGCCGCAGATGATGCCGATGGACATGGACATCCAGTCGATTACAAAAACAGGTGACGACATCGAAGCCTCCATTGAAACCCGCGAAGGCTCCGTCATCAGAACGCGAATCAAGACCAAGGACAGTCTCAAGGTATTCTTCGCTGCTAACCTCGCCGCAACAGAACCTTGGGCGCTGGACTGGGTTAAGGGGAATGTCGAACTCGGACGTAATCCCAAGCTCATCGGGTCGTTCCAGAACAACAAATTGCGCGCTTACCTGAAGGCAGACTCCATCGTCAACGCTTACCACCTGAAGGCAGACTCCCTCCGCCTGCACTTGGTCCTCGACCTCAACCGCAATTACATCGAGTTCCCGAAAGTGACCGTATTCACGCCAAACGAGGAATTTGCCATTACAGGCGATGTCGATTTCCACGAGCCGACGCTCCACACTTCTTGGAAACTCACGCAAAAGAACGGAGGTACAGCCGAAACGGTTGTCCACCTTGGCGATTCACTCCTCGTCTGGGCTCGGGTAGACCATGCAGAAATATCGACACTCCCCCTCTCGGACATTGAACTGAACGACAAGCTCAAGGGCACAGTCACTGGCACCATTGACTACAATCTCGATTCCCGTGTCGGCGAAGCTGAGCTCGATATAGACGGCAATGTGGAACCGTTTATCGTGCACGGACACACTAAGATTAGAGAAATTGGCGATACCGTAATTGTCGATACAGCGGTTTTCACGCACAACAGCAACAAGGTTGCCATGAAGGCTTCGTTCGTATTGCCTAACGATTCGAACCCGGACTTCAAGCCTACCGCTGTGCTCCCCATCCAAGTTTTGCATTCCTGGGCTTCAGCAGAAGACTTCAACTTGCCGATTCTTTTGGAACCGCTTGGCGACACGACGCTTTCTTCCGGTAGCTTCAACGGTGAGATTTCGTTTAATGAAGAATCAGGCATGCTCGGCAATATCGAATTCAAGGACTTGAAGTTTACCAACATTCCTCCAGAACTCTTGAACCTCAAGCAACTGAACGTTTCGGCAAAGAAAAACAAGATTGAATTGCTTACCAACTTCGACATCATGAATGGCGTCTGGACAGGTGTTACAAATATTGTTGTAGACAACATTTTCGATGACAATAGGCTTGTCAGCCTGACCTACACAAGCCCGAACGGAGGCTTCATTAATGGTAAAGGCTCCATCAATAACGACCTCGACTTCTTAGGTGTAATCAATCTCGGTGGCATATGGCTTATCCCAGAAACCCGTGCCGAAATTGACAAGACCGATATGAGAATCAACATTCAGGCGAAACTCCGTGAAGGCTTACCGGGAATCGCAGCAACGCTCTGGTCAGATTCTACCATTGTCCGTTACGGGACACTCCCGATGGACTTCCCGCTCCGCGTGAGAGGCGACCTCAAAGACGGCGTGCTCGCCATCAACGAAATTTCGACGCAGAACGATCGCGGCGACTTGATTCTCGCTACCTTGCTTTACGATTTGAGAACCATGAGGCTCGAAGCGCTTGATATCAGCACCGACAGTTACACGCTCGAAACGGACAACCACACAGTCATCTTGAAAAATGTCACTAGCCACTTGGAAGATTCCGAAGAACAGATGTCCCTCGTCGCGAACTTCCCTCTGATTCTATACAAATTTAATGATGAAACATTCGGTACAGCAAACCTGAAAGGCAAAAGCGATCTTACGCTCAACATTCCGCATACGCAAGACAGACAGATTAAGAACAAGAGCATCAACGGCAACTTCATTATCGATAAGCTCGTCTATAGAAAGGATTTGGATATCGAGATTACGCCAAGTTCTCTCGACAAGGTGCTAACGCTCTTCAATAACGCTATTGCCAACCTCCGCAATAAAGAAAAGACCGAAGCCAAGATTTCTGTATCGAGCCCCATCGACTTGTCGTTCCACATCAGCGATTCCCAGAGCGACTCCGTCGAAATCATCTCGCCGTTTGCCTCTTTCCCGCTCACGCTTGATATTTGGGTGCTCGGCACGACGACAAGACCTCTCTTACGCGGCGACGTGACCAACGCGGATAACGGTTTCATCGGCGTTAAGGACATTTACGAATTCGAACTCAGCAGCTTCAATCTCTCGTGGAACGATGTTCCTTGGCAGCAAGGCATTATCGACGTTTCTAGTTCGCAGGAACTCCCCTACTGCACTGAACAAGAGGACAAGGACAAAGAAACCTGCCCGATTAACTTTGATATTCAAGGAACCATTACCAACCCGCAACCGATGCCGAGTTCCAACTGCGGAACAGAATCGACCGCTGCAGATACGTACCGCAACATATTCCTTGGATGCGTCGCTACAGAGGATGGCGTTTCTGCAGACTGGAACAAGCTTGCCGGCAAGGCAATCGGTAAAGTCATTTCTTCTACAGCAAACAAGACCTTGGGCGGTGACTACATTGGCGATATCGACATGAAGGTGATGCTCTTCGACAACTCTGCCAACGACAAGGACTCTTCGTACGTCAAGGTTCCGATTTCTTTGGATCGCTGGGTCAAGAACTTGAGCCTCATTTTCGGTTACACGCAAGACCAGAGTATAGACCCGGTTTACGAACAGGCATTGCAATTTGGCGCTACCTACACGCTCCCAGTATTCCAGGACAAGGAATACTCGCACAAGAACCATTTCTCGCCAACGTTATCCTTGAACGGTCTTTTGATTTCGAAGCAATACACATCGAACTCTGGTACAGAAAGTAACAACGAAAGTCGTGTCGAAAAGAACATCGGCATCAACTACACATACAAGTTCTGGAACCCCTGTATTTTAGGTATCGGGCACTGCGAAACGGTCCGCCCGCCAAGAGCGATGCGCCAGCCGAACGATACGGACGTTTTCGATTCCACTACTTTTAAAAAGTTTGGTAACAAAAAGCCTAGCGATACGAAGTCCACGGAGAAAGCAAAATGATTTTATTGATTTGTGCATTATTGTTTTTTTCGTCGATTGCATTTGCGGATAACGATGACAAAAGTCCTTGGTCTGTTTCCATCGAAGGCAATAAGATTTTCTCGAAGTTCCAGTTAAACGAACAGCTTGACATTCCCGATGAATTTGGACAGCTCGACACCATCAAGCAAGACTTTTTGATGCGCCTTTCTTCGGAAAACATAAAAGCCCTTTATTATTCCCGTGGATACTTCAGTCTCGACTTGAAATTGGAAATCAATCGTGAACCGCTTTCGAACGGAAACATCCAGCGCAACTACGATATTACTGTAAGCGAAGGCGAATGCTATAAATTCAACGATGCCAAAATCATTTCTGCCGGCGATGAACCCATCCCTATAGATTTAGCATCTCTGAAGATTACAAAGCACAGATATTACAACCAGGACGACATTTCCGAAGACTTGCAAGAAGTCCAGAAAGCATATCGCAAACAAGGTAACTTGCACGTTTATATTTCGTCCGAAGAACATGTCGATACAACGGCAAAACAGATCAACGTCATCATCAATGTGAACCCCGGCCCTAAAGTCTTGATGGGTAACGTCATCACCACCACGCAACGCGTCATCAACAAGAACGAAAAGAACCAGACACCCGAGCAAGGGCTGACAGACACATCCTGGCTTTCTTCACTTTGGCGAATCCCTAAAGGTGAAATCATCGACGGTAACCAGTATTTCAACTTCAAGAGCAAGCTCTATTCAACGCAGTTGTTTACGCAAGTCAAGCTGAACGATTCACTTCGTGAAGACGGGCTTTCGGACGTTCACCTCGATGTGATCGAACGTGTGCCGGGCGAAGCGCGCTACGGATTTTTCTTTGAAGAAATCTACGGTTTCGGCGCCATGGCTTATGCCGACCACAAGAACTTCTTTGGAAAGTTCAATGAATTTTCGACAAGCGTTCAGATTGCACAGCACAAGCAAGAAATCACGCTCGGATACGCAAACCCGCTCTTGTTCGGAACAGCATTCACGTTCATCCCGACGGCTATCCGTTTTGTAGACCGACTTTCTTTCAACCACGAAAAGATTAACCCGCCCGCTTACCCAGACAGTATTGAAGAGCGTTACGAAATCATCAACCGCGGTGACCTGACATTCGGCATCACGAACAACATCAGATTCCGCGGTACTATTGATACTCGATACGTGAATAAAAACGAAGACAAGCTTTTCAAGCTCAAAGGCGAAATCGGTTTGACGTTCGACTACACCAACGACTACTTCAATCCGACAAAAGGTATTCGTGTGTTCCCCACGGCGGGTTTTGGCACGAACTTTAGCGGAAAGAACGACTACGAAGACGGACACATTTACACTTATGGCGAAGCGACAGTCAACCTGTACATGCCGCTGTTTTGGACGCTATACGGAGCATTAAGTGGCAGTGTCGGCAGATTTTTCAACACAGCCATCGAAGATGACGCCCGCGTGTTCTATCAAGGTGGTTCCCGTTCTGTACGCGGTTACCGTTTCCGCAGCATTTACGCGAGCTACACTTCAGAAGTTCCGACTACAATCACGACAAAAGATGAAGATGGTTCTGTAGTTACAAAGGATACGACTAAAGAAGTCACCAACACTGCACTCACGCCAATGTATTTCCGCATCAACGAGGAATTGCGCTGGACGTTGCCATGGAAATCTTTGAGAGCTTGGCAAATCGTGCAATTCTTTGACTGGGCGAAAGTCATGGACATGAAAGATGACCAATTCAATTCATCGCAAGAGGGAAGCCTTGGTCTTGGCATCCGCTATCATTGGCAATTCCTGACATTCCGCCTGGACTATGCAATTATCACAGGGCTTACAAGCGTAGACGAAAGCAAGAAGAACTCCACCAGATTTAAATGGGGACGTTTCGCCTTCGACTTGTCGCAGGCATTCTAAAATGGCTGCGCAGCAGCTGGTAGAAGACCGCCGAAATTAGGAATTTACTGAATAATTGAACGATAAAGCTTTGAAAGGCTTGTGTGTTCAAGATTAACGTCTGCGGAGATGCCAGCAGCATCAAGAGCAGCACGAATTTGTTCTAGAGTTGCGCCAGCTGCATTTATCTTAAACGATGTGGTATCGGCTCCGACATCGGCGACTCGCCCACTTTTCAATACTCGACCGCAGTCAATAATGGCATAATAAGTCGCCCACTGGTCCATTTCAGCAAGCACGTGCGAGCAGACAATCGCTATTCCGTTTTCTTTTTTGCGCCATTCGTCGAGCAGTTGCCAGACCGTATCTCTTGAAATCGGGTCGAGATTTGCAACAGGCTCGTCGAGAATCAAAAGCTTCGGGCTATGCAAAAGCGCACGGACAATCTGCACCTTTTGGCGGTTCCCAAGCGAGAGCGTTTCCAAGCGCTTATCGAGAGGCGGCAATTTGAGGCGTTCAGCAAAAGACTTGCAACGTTCCAGCATCGCACCATTTTCGCGCCAAACCTCTGCGCCAAAGCCATAAAAACCTGTAAAATACTGGAGGTATTCCTTGATGGAAAGTTTCGGATAAACACCCGGATTTTCGAGAAGCACACCGTACTTTTCGGCATTCAGAAATCCCGCAGAATTGCGCAAGGACTCGTCAATTTTGACAGAGCCTTTGAATGCGCCTAGACGTCCACAAAGCAAGCGCAACAAAGTCGTCTTGCCAGCGCCATTCGGGCCAATCAGCGCAAAAAAGCTCCCTTGCGGGATATTGAGAGAAATATTAGACAGAGCATCTGCCGTGGATTTCGGATAACGGAATGTTACCGAATCAAGCTCAATCACGCGCAGAATTCCTTGACAGCAGGAGCCGGATTCTTAATCAGCTTGAGGGCATCCTTAGAAGCCTTGACCGCTTCCATCTGCACCTTTTCGCTAGCACGCTGCAAGTACTGGATGCAACGCCAGTCCGTGCGGACAGCGGCGAGCTGCACCGGTTCAGTACGGCGACGAATGCTCACGTATTCAAATGCATGGTAGTCCTGCTTGACCGCAGCCACAACGACAGCCGCCGTCGGGACTTCGATTTCCTGAATGTACTTCCAGTCACGTTCCACAGCAGCAACGAGCACTTTTTCGCCTGCATTGTGAACAAATTTCAAAGCGTCCGCACTCTGACGAACGGCCTCGGCCCAAAGTTCATCGGAGGCTCCATCGATTTTACGGACGATGCGCCAATCCTGCGACACAGCAACCTTGAGAAGAGCGGGATTCGTGATAAACTTGAGCAAGTTCGGTTCAGCCTTGAATGCGGCGAGGAACTTAGCCTCGTCCATAGCGTTAAGCGCCTGCTTCAAAGCTTCGCACGGACCGCACTTCACGTAAAGAATGGCCTGCTCATTTTTTTCAAATGCAGCCTTTTGCACTGTTTCAGTCGGGTTCTGGATGAGACTGATGGCATACCAGTTCAGCTTAATCGCTTCAAGCTGTTGTTCTTCTGTGGGGTTTTCAATATTCTTGATTTCGGTCCAGGACTGCATAAAACCTCGTGTTTATAATACAAAGATAGTTTTTCATTTTAAGTAGGAAGTAGGAAGTAGGAAGTAGGAAGTCTATTTTTCACGCCAAAAAAGCCCCCAGCGATGGAGGCTTGCGCTTATTTGCGAACGAAGTTTGCAACCAAGTTCTTCTAGCAAAAGAAAACGTCATTTTCTGACTTGAATAATTTGTGTATTACGACCATCAATCTTGCCATAACGCATGAAATAAACACCATTCATAAGTCCTGCCTTAACGTTATTCCAGGCTTCGCTAGCCGACCCTGCCATTACATTTTTCGACATCATCAGTTGTCCATTCGCATCGAACACTTGACAGTGAACCATAACCGCGCCACTTTCAAAAGCAATACGCGGTGCAATACCATTTGTTTCCGAGGAACTTGAAGACTGCATGGAACTCGACGAAGGCGCAGAAGAGCTCGATTCAGCAAGTTTTGAAGAGCTGGACAAAACCACGGACGAAGAACTAGATTTCACCTGTTTTGAAGAGCTGGAGGATAGCGCCTCGCCAGAAACTTCAAGTTCAAGCGCCATGAATTCAATCGTGTAAGTACCATCGGAATTCGGCTTGACCTCTTTGCCCTTCTGGCTTACAGTCTTGCCCTGCGCGCCCTGAATCTTTACGCGAAGCGGCACACTCTTTGGCATATGCGCATGCGGAGACGTCCACTTGACTGTAAAACCGTTTGCGGTGTTCGTTGCGGCCGCCTTGTCAATGGTGAAGTGAGCACGCAAATACGCCCCCACCGTCGAGAAGCTCGCCACCCACAACTTCTTGCTGACCGCGTACTCAATAAGCGTCTTGATGTCGGCGGCAGAAATCACGTCCCAGTCAGCACCTACGCCATGGTTCAGTTGCACGTGCCACTTGCTCTGGCTTGCCGCCTGGTCCGCACTGCTCTTGAATGCCGACACCGTACTTCCATTCTGTTGCCAATAGTGGGAATCAATCTGCATCCAATCAGGTTCCGTATCCCAGCCCGTAAGGCCAGAACCGCCGCACCCGCGGCTAATGAAATGTTCCTTGTTAATCGCATTCTTGACTGTCTGATTCTGCGCGCAATACGGAGTCGCCAAAGATGTCGCTTCCAAGCCCATACCACGCAGTTTCGAGGCCGCACCACTAATTTCCGAATTCAAGTCGGCGTTCTGCGTCAAGTTCTTATGAGCCGCCGTATGGTTCCCAATCTCATGCCCCTTCTTTGCATAATTCAAATGAGGTTGCGTATTGCTACCAAAGCCCATCGTGTTGGTACAAACAAAGAATGTCACCGTCACATCCGGCATATTGTCCAAGAAGGTCAGGTTGTTCGTCTGCGAGTGCAGACCGTCATCGAATGTGAAAGACGCCGCCCCCGGGTGCCCATTCCAGGGAACCGTTGTAATCGGGCCAGCAAAAGCCGAAACAGCGGCCAAAGAAAGCGCAGCAAAGGATAATTTTAAACATTCCATACATATCTCCCATACATTTTTCTATGCATGAAAATACCCTCTTTTAAGGTAAAGAGAACAAACTACGTTACAAAAAACATTGACAAAATGCTAAAAGCACCCTGAATTGCAAAACGCAGGCTCTTTCGAGTCTGCGCATTTGGAGTCTGTGGGTGTTGTATATGCTTCAATTTCAAAGACTATTTTTATGAGACAACGCGCCACCTTTACGGCGTACGCCCATCAATTTATCCCGAACCTGGTGTATATTTTTTTTCCCGTTCACGATAACCTTGATTTCAAGGCGTTCGATATAAACTCCGGTGCCCACTAAACGGCCATTATTAGAGCGCATATTCCAAGCTAGGAAAATTCTTCCCTTGGTTTTTAAGCAACCTTCTTCTCCATATAAATCACGATCCGAACATTTAATTGAACTGGAATAATCTCCAACAAATTCTCCCAAGTGACTGAAATACCGCGTATGGTAATAAAGTTCAACATCATCACCCGAAATTACAGTTTTTTCGCCACTGCGATATTCACCGATATTGAATTCATTTACATCGCCATTTTTTATGGCATCAATCAGTTCTTGGCTTACACCGGCTTGCAAAAGTTCTCTATCCATTTTTCCTTGTCGAATTGCATCGAACAAGTCTGTCTGCGTTACAGATAAAATTTCATCTATCGCAATGGTGGTATCGCGGCTCGCATCAACATTCGCTTCGACCATCGTCGCGATAAGCGCCTGGTCTTCCGGTCGAACTATTAATTTATAATTACCCTCGTTTATAGCTCCGTCTAAAATCCCGTTGACCGTCTCTTCGCTAAACCCGTAAGACGTATCCACAACTACGGTACGGATGTCGTTAAAAAGTTGCACAAGAGCTTCTTCTTCGCTGATGCTTGTAACGGTGGTGTCGTAGTGGACCGTATTATCAATTCGAGATTCAATAAACGCATCAAGATGATTCACTGCAGTCTGAGTCTGTTCAATCATAATTTTCGAGACATCGAAATCGACAAGACTTCCCTGAACGCCAAGAGAATCCCCTATTTCCTGAGCATTCTGCGCTGTGTTAGGAATAAGCAGAGCCTGTGTAACGGAATCCTTCTTGATGATATCATAAGGATCTTCGCCAATCAGTACCACATTGGGACTTTCAAGAGAAAGTTCCTGATCCCCGGCTATGACAACCCAAGGGTTCTCTTTATGGGCCTTATTTTGTGCAAGGTCCGTAACAATTCCATCAACGGTAAAACGAACGCGATCACCACTAGTCGGGAGCACCGCATCTTTTGCAGTCGCCTCGTAAATGAGCAACATGGTTTTATCAGTCCCTCCTTGCAGCATCGGATTTTCAGGAGTACGATTTTCTCCTGAACGTACACAGAGGAAATCGAACATTTGTACAAAATTCTTTTTGGATTCATCGGACACGGTTTCGCTGAAAGTAAGCAAGAGCATTACATTTCCATTATTATTTTTTGATTTTACAGCCGTAAGAATAACAGGCCCGACCCCATCAGCAATGGGTTCATTTTCCATATAGAAGCGACCAGTCTTTCCTTTGTCTTCATAGGTAAACCAATTGTTTAAACTTCCGACATAAACGTCCGAGGTGCCCCCTGTAAAGACCTTGCTTCCAAAGCCGCACACATCCCCAGAGCAATTTTGCGGAGTCAAGTTTTCAGCCGTAATTACAATATCATTTTCATTGACAATCGTAAACTTGGAAGTCGTATTAAACGATTCCCCAAAAGTAAACTGGATAGAATCGAGTTTGCTCTTTTGCTTGAGAGATTTATCAAAATGCACATACAAACTATCGGCACGACCATCACCGTTTCGGTCAATCGCAATGGCATTTGACACGCGGGGAACCGGCGGAGCCGCAAACACAAGGTCCGTCCACACGGACACACCTGCAGCAGCACCCTTCGCCGTAAGCGTCACGCCCGACACAGGCGCATTAGCACGGACAAAGAATGTTGCTTTTCCATTTGCATCCAAATTCACAGCATTGATTTTATTTCCGTCCACAGTATCCAAAATATCAATATTCACATCGGAGAATGATAGATTTATCTTTCGATTGTAATTGTTGACCTTCGCCCATTCTTCAAAGAAGGCAATATTCACTTGATAGGTCGCATACGCCCATTCGCCAATTTGCGCCGTATCGCCAGAAACATTTTTCCCGAGAATAGTCCAATCCGTCTTCATAAAAGCAACGCTTGGCACCGCATAAGAGGGAACCGTAATTTCAACTTTAGTCTTTTGGCTGGGATCTGCCTTCAACGTAATTTCCAAGAAGTAATGACCAGGAGCAAGGGCAACATTCGACACAATCGCCGCCGAGTCAATGTAGAATGTCGAATCGCTTGTAATTACGATGCCTTCGTAATGCGTTCCGACATCAAGAATTTCAGGTCCTGCAAGATTTCCGCCGGTGAGAGTAAACGTAGAGACGCCTCCAATCGTATCCAGTTCCGTTGAATTTGCATCGTAATTGCAAGACAGCTTATTTTTCTTATTGATTTGCCAAATTTCAAAACGCTTTCCTTCATTGCGATTATCAGACGTCAAGAAAATCGACGCATCCACATGCAAGTCAATGGAGGTGCGCATGCGGAAATTCGAGGAACCCGTATGGCGTTCAACGTAAAAGATGTGGAAATCATAAGTCTTTCCAGGAACAAGCTTGTTCCCAGTATTTTGACCAATCGTATCGAGATCCACGGCACCCGCCACTTGGGCGTGCTGGCCACCGATATCTACAGCCAATCGATTATCAATAAACACCCAAACGTCATCGTCTCCATAAAAATCAAAATACTGCCCTGGAACATATTCAAAGGTCGCCTGAATTTTTGCAGTATAGCCAAAATTATGCTTGCCGATTTTTGTTCCCTTAAGTTGGTCAAAATAAGGATTCGGAACGGTCTTTGCATCATCGAGATATTCAAAATCATCCAGTAGGAACATGCCATCTGAATTCTTTTCGTTGCCTTCCGATATGCGGTCTTTCGACACTTCTGCAAGCCAAAATCCATCATCGTCCAAAGAAACATAAAGGTCGCGGCAAGTCATATTGGTGTACTCGTTACCCGCAGTATCCATGCCGATAACCTGTGGCAAGAACCAGCTATCCAAATGATCCGTAATCTTGCAGTTTTCCGGGAACGGATTTGCACGAACAGGAACGCCGTTTGGACCGAGATTGTATTCGACCATGCCCGTCACAGCCTTCGATTTGCCAGAGCATCCACCCGACCCAAAATCAGCGCTCACACCGTTTGCCGGGTCGCCATTTTTACCGCTACCGTCTCCATCGCCCTTAGTTCCATGAAGCCAGTCGTAAACAGTCACAGGAATTTTCTTTAGCGGGCAATCGCCAAGAACGCCAGGATATTTCGAAAATAGCGCGGGCACATCCGTCTTGTAGCCTTGAACCCAAATCGTATCCGAAAGGGCCATCACAGAATCAAGCGCAATTTCAGTCGCCATAGTCGGTTCCGTCGAGACCAAGCCTTCGGCGCCGACATAATTAAATCCGACGGTCTGTTTAAAGTAAACCTTGAAATCGCTTTCAGGGGCATCTACCGTAGCCTTGAACCACCCGCAGTAATTTTCAAGCGAAGTCATGGTGGCTACAGAATCGCCGCCCATATAAAGGACAGCATTCGTATTCGACCACGGAGTAAAGAAAGCAATTGTTTTTTGTTGGCCGCTTGCAAAAGCAGCCGTAATGCCTAGAAACAGCCCTAACACATATTTTTTCAACATCCCGACACCTTTTTTGGGGATAAATCTAAAACGGGAAGCGTACAAAATCACACAAAAAAAGGGCGAGCTTTGCAAAGTGTCCTCTACAGACAACACTTGTTTGGATTCTATCGCCACTGCGTGGCTCCAGAATGACAGTCGTGAGTAAAGCTTCCGTATGACACAAATGCAAAAAGCGGCCCGTTTTTAACGGGTCGCCTTTTAATCTTTCGCACCGAAGGTGCCATCTAACAGCAGTGTCCAGCAGCAATTCCTAACCACTAACCACTGTTTACTAGCCACTACTTATAAAGCGGGTGCTTCTTGCAGAGAGCGACGATGTCTTCGCGGATCTTGGCGAGACCAGCTTCGTCGTCCTTAGCCTGGATAGCGCGGTCGATAATGCGAGCCACTTCGCGGGTGTCTTCTTCGTCGAAGCCACGGGTCGTGATAGCAGCAGTACCGAGACGAACACCGGACGGGTCCATCGGCTTGCGCGGATCGAACGGAATCGTGGAACGGCTGCAGGAGATGCCGACCTTTTCCATAGCGACTTCGGCTTCCTTACCGGAAACGCCCTTAGAAGTCATATCGACAACGATGAGGTGGTTGTCGGTGCCATCGCTGATGACCTTGTAGCCGAGCTTCTGCATTTCGGCGCAGAGAGCCTGAGCGTTCTTGATGACGTTCTTCGCGTAGGTCTGGAATTCCGGTTGCAAAGCTTCGAGGAATGCAACGGCCTTACCGGCGTTGATGTGGTCATGCGGACCACCCTGCATGCCCGGGAACACGCCCTTGTCGATTTCCTTGGCCAAAGAAACTTCCTTGAGTTCGCCCTTCACCATCTTCTGGATGGTGCGGTCCTTGCACATGATGATTGCGGAACGCGGGCCACGGAGAGTCTTGTGGGTCGTGGTCGTCACGATGTCGAAGTACGGCACCGGAGATTCGATTGCCTTACCGGCGATGAGGCCAGCAATGTGAGAAATGTCAGCCATCGTGAGAGCGCCAACTTCGTCTGCAATTTCCTTGAAGCGCTTCCAGTCGAGGTTACGGCTGTAAGCAGAGAAACCAGCGAGGATCATCTTCGGCTTTTCGCGGAGAGCAATTTCGCGGACCTTGTCCATGTCGATGCGACCAGTTTCCTTATCGACTTCGTACTGCACGAAGTTGTAGAGCATACCGGAGAAGTTCACCGGATGACCGTGAGAAAGGTGTCCACCGTGGTCGAGCTTGAGGCCGAGGACCTTGTCACCCGGTTTGAGAACGGCGAAGTAGACAGCAGCGTTAGCCGGAGAACCGGAAAGCGGCTGAATGTTCACATGGTCGCAACCAAAGAGCTTCTTGCAACGATCGATAGCGAGAGCTTCCATTTCGTCGATAACTTCGTTACCACCGTAGTAGCGCTTGCCAACGTAACCTTCACTGTACTTGTTCGTGAGAACAGAACCCATGGCTTCCATCACAGCCTTGGAAGTGTAGTTTTCAGAAGCGATAAGTTCGATACCATATTCCTGGCGTTCGGCTTCCTTCTGGATGATGTTATAGATTTCCGGATCGGTCTGTTGCAATGTAGATTTAAGCATTATAGCTCCTTTAAAGTTCGCGTCCCAAATATAGCTTTTTTAGACGAGAGACGAGGGACGAGAGACGAGAGATTTTTCTTAAAACTAGCGCAAAGCGCAGTTTTTTTATGGAAGGGGGATGTATCCCCCTGGTTCGCACGTTGTTACTCTCCACCCCCTCTACGGGCTTCAAACGCCAGCCCGTAACGCCCGGCTTAGCAAGATTCTACCGGGGACCGGCTTCGTTTTTCACACGAACGGCAAGTTCTGCACCAGCTTCATCAACAGAAACCTTGTAATCGGGCTTATAGCCCTGGGCATCGCCAGCAAGTTCCTCGCCACCACGACCAAACGTATTCGAATCCATGTAAACAAATCCAACCGTCGATTCATCCGGCGCGCCATCTTCGTTTTTCAGGCGATATCCCCGAACTGGCACATCGTTATTGTAGACATTGCCCTCGATGTAGCAAGCCGCATAATCAGAACATTCCATTCCGGCATCGCCCACGCCGTAAATGAAATTGTTGTAGGCGTGGATTTTACCACGACGCGCAAGCACGCCTCGAAGTTCCAAGTTCGAGAAGTAATTGTGATGCAAAGTCAACGTCTGTGCTGAATCAACGAAAAGGTCCGGTTCCAGCCCAAATAAAATGCCTGACTGTGCATTTTCAAAACGGTTCCACGAAAGCGTGACCGCATTCGAGCCTCGCTTGACATCAACCAAGATTAGCGGATACTCTTCAAACGTGCAATGGTCCACCCAGACATGGTGCGTGCGGTTATGAATCGAGAGAGCGCGACGGCTTGTTGTATCATGAGCTGTTATCGCAGGCGCCGTAAAAGTCAAGTTTTCAAAAATAAGATTGGACGATTCATTTGTCAAAACCCCCATGCCCGTAATGCGAATATCACGCCCACGACCATCCACAGTTTTATCAGACTTTATGCGCAATGGCGAACGCAAATTGTACGTTCCATCTTTTTCAAAGAGAATCCAGACTGGAGTATCCTTCTCGGCGCATTCACGGAAAGAGCCCTGGGACAAGGCGACCTTAGTTCCGTAATTTCCCAACGAATCCACCTTTGAAGAGTCGACAACATCAATTAAATCTTCAGTTGTCGTGACAATGCAAACTTCGCCTTCCACTTTCTCAATTTTTCCCGTGCTGTCGGTTTTTCCAGTAGCACCAAGCGTTCCAACTGCATAGCCTTGAATTTGTTTGAGCAAGGCTTCATGAGCACTCCAGTCGCTCTCGGGATATTCTGTTGCTGTTGCGATTTCAGGCTTTACGACCTTGATGTCCGAAGCCACATCGGAGCCGTCAACAAACAAAGTATCCCCTGCATTGGATTGGACCGTCGTCGAATGGACTTCCTCCGGGTCGCCAATTTGCACATCGAAACTCCCCTGCGGAAGCGAGTCAATTACAAAATGCCCTGTACTATCAGGAACAACATAACGGTCAAGACCCGCCACGCGGACAACAGGCGATTCACCAAGGACTACATAGCCTTCAATAGACGTTAGTTCGCCCAACTTGATGGTATCAACCTTGGAATCGGCCTTGGCATCAAGCGCTATAGAATGCACAGCACCCGAAGCCTTAGATTCACTCACGTTACGCGCTTCAATGGTATAGCGGCCGTTACGGACATCAAACGAAACCTGCCCATCCTCATCTGTTTCGTTCCAAGTTTGTTCCGCAGGGCCGCTAGAAAGGTAGTCATCAGGCAAAATGCGAACGCGCGCCGTTGAAGCGGGCGTTCCATCCGCCATTTGTATGTACAAAGCAATAGTTGACTCGGCTTCGGTGCCACCAGCAACGTTTCTTTCGGTGCACGCCGTCAAAGCCAACGCAAAAACTCCAAGCCAAGCAAGCAAGCGCATTTGAGCAATCGTCATCAAACTAGTTTTCATGATTGCCCCCTTGAACTTCGGCAGGTTCGCGAGATTCATCCGCAATTTCACGAGAAGCATTCTGTATTTCGGCACCACGAATGCGGCGTTTGCGCCCACGCCTCTGCGGTGGCGGATACGGGTCCGAAAGCGGGAAAAGTTGCATGCCGAGCTGGAAAACGCGATTCGGCTTTTGACACGCACCTACTTTAGCAAGCACTTCGCGACGGAACCTGCGCACCATTTCGACAAGCTCTTTATAAGTCGTTTCGTCACAACCAAATGCGAGCGTCGAAAGATTGCGTTCACCGCGATCAAAGCGGTCCATCGCCGTTTGCGCCACATCTAAATTCTGCTGGATGTAAGCGTTTACCGCTGTATTGTACGATTCAAAACCACTAGAAACAAGACCTTGCGTTTGTTCATAAAATCCTGTTTGCTCGTTTTTCTTGATCATCGACAAGCGTTCCAAAAGCGCAATCGAAGACTTTACCTGGCTTGCAGAAATCGGCGGGCGTACCATAAGGCCCAAAGCGGCATCGTCCCCCACATACGGGTAAAACGTCACAAGTTCACGAACGACAGCATGGTACCAATGGTCAAAATATTCAAACTGGTCCTTCGCCAAGTTTTCAACCTTGCACTCCTTGGACGCGACAAGCTTTTCCAGGAATTGACGGCTTTCGGTATGCGTTTTCGCCTGGTTAAAAGCAACCATGTTTGCAAAGTACGCTTTTTCGCGTTCGTCACTGCAAAAGATAGACGCAAAAACTTCGACAATGCGGTCGGTCAAATTGCGCTTGCCCTGCAAGATCTTATTGAACATCGATGAATCGAAGCCCGCTTTTTCGGCAATAAAACGATGGCTAAAACGCCAATCGCTTGCATGGCGCTCTTCGTAGGCGTCTTTCAAAAATTCGCGGTAATTCAGATATTCAAAAATATTGATCATTAGGCTATAAACTATGAGGTCGGGGTTTCGCCCCTTTGAGGTCTGAACTTGTGATTGTCATGCCCGATTTAATCGGACATCTCCTTTTATTAGAAAGAGTTACTAATAGTAATATACATTATTGTCCACAGTTTTGCAAATTTTATGTCCACATTATGTTATAAAAAATGTGTTATTTTTTTTTGAAAAATCTAAAAAAGTTCATTTTTTACGTGAAAAATATCGAATTATCAGATTTTCTCACGTAAAAATTCAGACAAACTTATTAAAAATTCAGCAAAAAGTATCTTTCGCCACCTTTTAGACAGTGTTTTAAGCTTTAAAAGCTCAAAATTTTTCATTTTAAAGCAAAAAATCCGTATTCAAGCGGATTTTAACTACATACAACATCAAAATTTTACGTGAATATCAAGCTTATTTTGAAGATATTCACGTAATATACAACTAAAAATGGAATTTTCGTTTTTAATAGCGGAAGTAGTTGCCTTTAGGGAGGTTTCGCAAATCCGACTGATTGCGAACATTTTGCACTTTTTGGCCAAGCGCATTGACCGTGATGCCTTTGGCTCGCGGCTTTGTCGCAAGCTTTTTCGGAACAATCGACACAGGTCCCTGTCCCTGCTGATTTTCGCGAGAGGCCTTGCAACCGGTACGATAAACATCCTTCATATCAAACGCAATCATGTCGATATTCGGGCCGCCATCCGCCGTCGCCGACTGTAAAATCACTTTGAAGTCCAAGGCATCCACCCAGACGTTGTCGATATAGACCGTATCCCACTTGTCCCAGCTTCCGGTGGACTTGAATGTCACATCGTAGGTGCCATTATCTACCGTAACCTTCATATCGCGATTAGCGCTTCCCGAAAACGAATAGCGGATCATCACACGGGCCTTTTCTGCAGACTGGTCCGAAGTCACCATGTACGTGGCCTTGCTGTAGGCAGAATTATCAAGATTGAAGAAACCGCCGCCAGTATAGCCTTCATGATTCTTTTCAGTCCAGCCATCTCCAAATTCAGGTTCCGCCATGTCAATCACTGACGGCCAAGCATCCGTACCAGCCTTGAGCGAGCACAGAGCTTCGTCAAGTTCCTTGACTTCCACTTCACCGCTTGAACTGCTCGAACCGCCACCAGGACCTTCTTCGTAAGAATCTTCCGAAGCATGAGAAATCGGCGTGCAAGCGGCACCGCCCTTGAACATCGCCGTGTATGTGATGTCACGGGCCTTCGTCTTGAAGCCATAATAAATCATGTCCTTCGAGAGCTCGTTGCAGTCATCATCGACCCACTTTTCAAACGTTTGGCCGTTCGGCGTCACACGAAGCGTCATCGGGGAACCCGCCGGGAAATACTGCGTCTGCGTAATGAGGCCGTTGTAATTCGAGAGGTTCGTCTTGACCTTGATGGTATAACGCTTCTTAATTGCAGACACAAGCGTCGTAAGCGCTGCCTTTGCATCGGCAGAGAGGTTCGTGTTGGACTTGAGATTATCTGCAAGCTCTTCGCAAATCATCTGGGCGTGGCCCATCGAGCCCATTTCCTGGAAGTGCGTCGTACCATCGTTCACACCATCAGGGAAATTCGGGTATTCACCCTTTTCCAGCTTTTTGTAGAGATAGCGGGTCACATAATCGCCCATACCTTTGTACGTATTGTTATACGTATTGTACGACTTCATGTTCAAATCGACAAACGGAATCTTGTTGTTCTTGGCAACCGTCTGCATCATGCCGCGGGCATCGTAGTTGTTAGAGCCCGTCGAGAACACGTTGCGGCTACCGTTCAAGTTCATCGGAGAGACGAGGACGACATTGGCGCCCTTGCCCTTGCCAGCATCGACATACTGTTGGATGAATCCAGAGAACTTCGACGGCTCCACATAACGCGCGGCCTTTGAATAGTCGCGGTCATTATGGCCAAATTGCACAAAGAGGTAGTCGCCCTTTTGGAGCTTTCCCTTGACCTCGTCCAAGCGGCCTTCTTCGATAAACGTTCTAGAGCTACGGCCACCGATTGCATAGTTAAGGACTTTCACACGGGAGGCGTCAAAGAAATGCCCAAGCACCTGGCCCCAGCCCGTTTGCGGATAGACGTTATCCTTATACGTCTGTACGGTCGAATCGCCCACCACGTAAATCGAAAAACTGGTGGAATCGCTTACAGCGACACCCGTGAAAACAGCGGCAGCAAGAATCATTTTTAAAGAAAACTTCATATACAACCTCTGGATCCTTCGACTTCGAGGCTACGCCTCTTCGCTCAGGATGACAATTTGTACTTATTTCACCTTTGCCCAAGTCGCAACAAGCTTTTCACGACCCTGGCGAACGACAACGCGGTAAACTCCGTTTGTACGCACGAGAGAAGACATATCCACCTCGCCCGCCAAAACAGCCTTACGCACGACAAGACTTCCGCTCATATCGAACACGCTTATGTCAGCACGTTCCGGAAGCAAAAGCTTATCGCCAAGGAGCTTTGCTCTAGCCGCCATCTTGATACCTTGCAGCGATGTCGGAATTGAATCCTTAGCATCCTTGCAATCCACACCAACACGGCAGACACCATCTAGGTTAAAGCCAAACGCATCAAGGTTCGGAGCACCATCAGAAGTCACCGACATAAACTTGAGTTCGGCTTCGCCCTGCGGCGCATCCATCACAACGTAAGCGGTATCCCACTTGTCCCAGCCACCTGTCGGAGGGGCGCTCAAATAGTAGTCGTGGTCAAGGTAGGCATTGAACATACGGTCTGTAGAACCGCCATTGGCGTAACGCACAGCAAGCGTCACGTAGCCTGCACCGGGGAACTTCACCTTGTAACTTGCAAACGACACGTTCGTGTTATCCAAGTTGAAATAGCCATCGCCAATATAGCCAGTCCATTCCGTTTGGGTCCAGCCAATTCCTGCAGTATCCGGCTTACTTGCGTCAAAGAATTTCTTGATATCCTTATCCACCTTGGTTTCTGTTTCTTCACTGCCATCAATCGGCGTGAACGGTTCAAACGTCACATCGTCAAGGCTCTTCGGAGTCGTTGTCGGGAATGCGGTCAAAGCCTTGCCATCGCCCGTGTACTTCTGAGCGGTACCGCCTTCATACACTGCAGTGAACTGCGTCGATGCAGAACCCATGACAAACGTGTGGATGTACGGAGACTTTACATTGGAGCGGCTCGGGGCGCCGACCTTGTTGCCGTTACCGTCATACCAGCCCAAGAACTTTTTGCCGGACTTCGGAATGGTCTTGAGCATAACCGTCATGCCCTTCGGGTAGTAAGCGCTAAGAGAAGTCGCTTCGGCAGCGCCTTCCGGACTCACCTTGACATCTACCTGGTACATAGGCGCCATGTAGTCGCCAAGTTTTTTCACAATCGGATCCTTGTGGGCGCGCATCTGTTCTGTAATGATACGTCCAAAGGCATTCGCACCGTTCATCTGTAAATGCACCTGGTCCGTCTGGTCACTGCCCAAGTTGCTATATTCAGATTTTGTAGCATAGTTGAAGATAAACTGTGCCGAATAGCGTTCGCCCACTGAAATCATGTAGTTCGCGACCATTTCGCTCATATCGATAAACGGAACGTTCAATTCCGTTGCAAGGCTCTGGTTAAGAGCCGGGTAGCCACGATAGCTGTTATGGATCTGCGTTGGAGAATCATAGTACAAGCGACGAATCGGGCTCATGATAATCGGATAAGCGCCTTTCGCCCTGACATCGCTCACAAGCTTTTTCATGTTGGAGGCAAAGAAGTCTTCCGTGCTGTAGTTCACGTCGTTAATACCGAACTGGACAACGACATAGTCGCCAGCCTGCAACTTGTCCGCAATGCAACCACCATTGGAGCAGCCCTTCTTAAAGAACATGTCGTAATAGCCGACCGCGGTGTTACCCTTTTTGTCCTTACCGCCGCCACCAAGCGACATGCCGCCCTGTCCACGGTTCACCACTGCCGCCTTGTTTACATCGAACCAGTAATGAAAATCCTGGCCCTGGCCCTGTTTGGGATAATAACCATCAGCCCAGTCCTGCATGGTGGAATCGCCAAGCATATAAATTGTAACCTTCGCAATCGCAAGCGGAGTCGCCAACATCGAGGCTACAACAGCACCCTGCCAAACCTTAGAAAACATACCCATTTGAAAACCTCTTAAAAAAATCCCAAAAGCTTCCGAGAGCAACTCCCGGAAGCACACAAGTTATTTTGCGGCCTTACGCAAGCTCTTCGAAATCACGCGACCGTTCAATTTCACAACCATCATGTAAGCACCACGCGGGAGCATTTCGCGGTCAAACATAACCTTAGACGTTCCGGCAGTCACATTGCGGGAGATTCCGCCAACGAGCTTACCAGTCACATCAAAGGCATAGATTTCAGCAAGGCCTGCTTCATTTGTATGGAGGATTCCCGTTACCGGATTATAAACATTCGGCCTGAACGACTGAGGCGCAATCGATACCGGCTGGTCAACAACCTGCGTTCCATTGTAAAGTTCTACGCCGTCAATTCCGAACGTGAACATATCAACATTCGGGCCACCATCGCTCGTCATCGACGTAAGCTTGAGCGTATTGACGCCAGCCTTCAGCTTCACATCTACAGAGGCCTCTTTATACGTTGTCCATCCTGTAGCCGGGAAACTAACCGTACCTGCTGACTTGCCATTCACGCTAACAGCCATGCTACGATCAGCATTTCCACCATTGGCGTAACGGATTGTCAAAGTCGTCTTAGCCTCGGTCTTCGAGAAGATTTCCCAAACACCATAGCTAGAAAGTGTGTTATCAAAATTGAAGTAACCGTTTTTGAGGAATCCTTCATTCGTCGATTCTGTCCAACCAACGCCATCCTTCGGCTTAGAGGCATCAAGCATGGACAAACCATCGTTCACGACCGGAGTCGTATCGACCGGCACTACGACATTTTCACCGACCACGTAAATATCCGGCTGCTTGAGGCTTTTCACCATGTCCGGCATAAAGAATCCCACATGCGGCGGCTGGTTGTATGCCGTATTTTCGGAGGCAACCGCAGTACGGTACGTGGCGTCGTGCATCAAGGTATAGACGCGGTGCGGGCTTGCCACCGGAGTAGAAACGATGTAAATCGTGGTCGGATCCTTTTCGGAACGCACCACAAGCTCTTCACGCCAGTCACCAAAGAGGTCCGCCACAAGGCTCGGGGTATTCTTGGTGCCGTTGCAGCCCGTTGCGCCAAGCGCGGCCGGACCGTCAAAATAAGTTTCGGACTTCTTGTCGATGGAGTTAAACTTTGTTACAAAAGCACCGTCCAAAAGCTCATCGTATTCATCACCGTCAAAATAAATACGGAAATTCTGAGACACTGCAGGCGTTCCAATGAGCTTACCCTTAGCGGTTTTCATTCCACCACCCTTTGCAGACCACATTTCATAGCCACGATATTCAGAATCAACGTCCGCCGCCATGCCACGACCATTGTCCACTCCACCGGAAGAAGGCTGCGGAGTACCCCAAATAACCTTACCGTCATGGCCGCGCATTTCTTCGGTATACTGAGCATCCTTGTGTTCGTGAACGTCCCAGGATTCAAGCCCCGGGCGGTCCGGATCCATATCGGCAATATGGTGGGCATCGCCATGACCAAGGCCAGTGCGGTAACGCAGGGTGCCATCGTGATTCAAGGCTGCAGCACCGAAAAACACTTCATCATAACCATCGCCATCGAGGTCAGCCGCCTGAAGACTGTGGTTTCCTTCGCCATAGAGACCCTTGCCCGGGTCTTCAGACTTGTGGTACCAGCGTTGCTTCAATGTTTTGCCATCAAAATCATACGCAACCACATAAGCAGACGTGTAATAACCACGTGCAAAAATTGCACTCGGATGGACGCCATCCAAGTAGCCAGTCGCAGCCAGGTAGCGTTCGCAACGGTTACCGTAGTTGTCGCCCCAGTAGCCCTTGCCATCCTTGCCCTTCACATGCTGGTTGATGTCTCGACTCGGCACAAAATCAATCGTCGAAACCGCAGCGCCATCAGCACCGCGGAAAACGGTCAAGTATTCCGGTCCCTTGAGCACAAGGCCGTTGCCGTCACGGTAATCCTTGGACTTGTCGCCAATCGCCTTGCCTGTTCCGTCGATTGTACCGTCGGCGGTCTTCACAATCATTTCCGCCTTGCCGTCACCGTCGTAGTCAAAGACCTGGAATTGCGTATAATGAGCACCTGCGCGGATGTTCTTGCCGAGGTCAATGCGCCAAAGGCGCTTGCCATTCAGCTTGTAGGCATCAATAAACACGGTACCCGTATAACCCGTTTGCGAGTTATCGTGAGCGTTAGACGGATCCCATTTGAGAACCAATTCATATTCGCCGTCACCATCGAGGTCAGCCGTGCTCATATCGTTCGGAACGTAAGTGCACTTTTCACCGTTCGGCATCGTCTGAGCAGCAGGAACTTCAAGTTTAATCGTCTTGTAGGGGAAGGAATTTCCGCTGTTCGAGACCGTCTTATCCAAAACGAGAGACAGACCAATCTGGGACTGTTCTTTACCATCGACAACGGCAGCCACCGTGTACTTGGAGGTCGTTGCACCCGTAGCATCAAGGTAGCTCGTGCCGGCAGACTTACCAACCGAGGCAATCTTCTTTCCATCACGATAGAGGACAAATTCCGTCGCCGGGTCGTCGGTGCCCAGCAAGCGCCAACTGACAAGCATTCCCTTGCCCACGTTTGACGCGACAAGGCCGCGCGTCAAGTTTTCCATTTGACGAGGCGCAGCAAAAGATGGAACAGCAAGCCCTGCAGCAAGCGCAGAACTTACAAGAATAGACTTGAAATTACGATTGGATCCCATATACAACGCTCCTAACGGTGTAAAACCAAACTCTTGTTTCTTTCAAATATAATCTCTTTTCAATAAAAAGTCCACATTTTTTATTATACTTTTAACTTTCAAACGATAATCTGCTAGAAAAAGTCCACAAAAGGAATTTATTATTTGTCTACATTAGTAAACCTATTTTTAGGAAATTTCGACCACAAAAAGTACAGTTTTTCGTAAAAAAACGAAACGAAACGCGCCAAAAGTTCTCGTAAGTCGTTCCTTTAACTATATTTAACACGAGTATGCCGCATTGGTGGAAAAATTTTTCGTGGGAATGGCTGTTCGATCATATCGCAGCCCGTTCTCCGACATTTGTAAAAATCATGGTTGTCACCGGGAAGTCATTCCTGTACTATCACGGAATGACCCGTGCCGCATCTTTGACCTACACGACGCTCGTGGCAGTCGTTCCACTCCTCATCATGCTCACCTCCATCACTCTCGCAGTCGGGTTCGGCAACTTCATTTCGGACTACCTCCCCATCGTGATTGACATGCTCAATCTAGACTGGCCGACCGAGCAAATCATGGACATCGTCGAAAACGCCGAACACATTCCCATCAAAAAGCTTGGATTTATCGGTGCAGGCGGTCTTTTTGTCACGTTTATCCTCGCATTCGGAAGCCTCGAAACGAATTTCAACGTGGTCTGGGAAAACAAGACTTCCAGAACTTTGATTCGCCAGATTAAGATTTACACACCATTCCTCCTCATCGGGGCTGCCGTAGTCGGCATGTTCGCAGGTTTCGTGAACCATGTGCAGAACGTGCTCAAAGTCATCATTGTTGACGGATTCCACTTTTCGCCGGAAGTCATCAAGGCGCTCATCACCGTATTCTGGTACTCGGCATTCCACATCGCGGCTCTCCTCGTGATTTTCATTATGCTTTATGCGCTCCCGGCGCGCCCGGCAGGCCACAAGCCCTACACCCGCCGTAAGCTGTTCTTGGCGTCGATGCTCTCGACTTTGCTTTCTTGGCTTGCCATCAACATTTACGTGAAGATTTTGATGCTCATCCAGACCGCAATGGTCACGCGCATGTCCATTTTCTATGGATCACTAGCTTTTATTCCACTATTCCTCTTCTTGCTCTTTGGCGTTTGGTCCATCATTTTGTGCGGCAACAGTCTCGTATGGACGATTTGCCACTGGCCCGCGGTCAGCGCAAAGAACTGGAGATGGGAAGGTAACACGGACGGACTATGAAAACAAAACTTTTGACATCTCTCCTCATGGCGCTCTCGCTCGCCGTAAGTTCCCACGCCGAACTCCAGGGTTCCAAAGATTACGAACCGAGCAAGGCCGAATCTTCCGATTGGAGCGCACTCGTTGGCGTTAGCGGAGGCAACTCGCTGATTGCCCGCGATGGTACAATTTTCATGAACCTTCGCATTGGTATCGCCTTAAATCCCTACATCAGCTTTGGCGCATACCATTCCTCTATACTCAGCAATGTACAGAATCCGAAAGTCCATCATTCACAGATGATTGACTACCATGCCTATGGCGTTTTTGCAGAACCAGTCGTTTTCCGCAATGGCATTTTCTCGATTTCGCTCCCGGTGAGCATCGGCGGTGGCGAAGTCGATTTTATGGACAAGGGTGACGAAGACGGATTCAAGGCAGAAGACGGTTTCTTTGTAGCTGACTTTTCGGCACAATTCAACTTCCGCGTGACAAAGCTCTTTGAAGTTTCTATCGGTGGCGGTTACAGACTGTTCGCAGGCATCGAAGAAAACAACTTGAAGAACAAGGATTTCCGCAGCCCGTTTGGCGAACTGAGATTCACGTTTAAGGAATAGTCGTTGGTTCTTAGCTAATAGTTATTAGAAAAGCCCGGCAGATGAACTGCGCGGGCTTTTTTTTGCAAATCTCGGACAGCCCAAAGCTGTCCATTTTCTACGGAACTTCTGCAGAGTCCCTTGTTGTTAGTCCTTTAGGCAACGAACCGGGAAGGCATTGTTCTTGCTGAAGTCGTACAGATACCCGTCTCCATAGTAGTAGCGCAGGTACATGTTGTTGGCATAGCCGCTAGTGAACTCCGTAGCACACCAAAAGTACGCGTATTTGCCACCATCGTAGAAATAGCCATCCCCTTCCCTGTAGCCAACGGGCCGTGCAGAAAAGCCGTAAGCATCCGTACCGTTTCCATTTTCGTCCCAACCACTCTGGGACTTAAGAACCTTGCCCGCATTGTCCTGGCCACCCACTGCCGCGAACAACGTTTTCCATTCTGCCGGACTGGGCAGGTGCCAACCGCTAGGACAAATCCCCTGCACCTTGCCAGAAAGACCGCAGGTTTTGCCAAAACCGCAGTCCAACGGATTCGAGGCATCGTTTGCAAGTTTCACCGAGTCGATGGCTGCCGCCCAGGTGTAAAGGCGACCTGCCGCTTCGCAATTTGCGACCGAATCATTGTAGCACCAGCTCTTCCCCTTGAGGCTTGGGGTATTGGCACTGTCGGCGTAGTTAAGGTTTTCGGCCATCCAGGTCTGGGAACCGATTGTCACGGTCTTGTACGTTTTACCATCGCGGCTGTCGGTAAGATTTCCGTTAGTCACATCGGCAGGCTCAGTGACCTTACTAGAATCGCTGACGCCACCGCAAGCAGCAAGGAGTGCCAGGGATCCTACAGCCACTACGCGGCTCCAAAGTTGCAAATGTTTCAGGTATTTCATAGAACCTCCATGATAAGCATTTTGTAAGAAACCTATAATTTAATTTTACGAAACGTAACAGAATAGGGCAAAAAAAATAATCATTAATTGATATTCCGTTTGCCCGTTAACAGCCACCACGTTTTTCCCAAAGAGACAAAATCACTGTTTTTAGACTGTAAACAGGCAATTTTATGTCTAAATGGCACGCGCCGAAATCAAGGGAGACGGCTTATTCTGAAAAATTATTCGGAATCCTTTCGTCCTCGGTAGAACTCCAGAAGTACGCGTTGTTGCCCTTGTTGTCGTAATCCCCATTGAGGCCCCAGAAGCCGGCAGGGAGCTAACTGCGCGGGCCGTTTTTTTGATTTTTTTTCAATTGAAATTTAGTTAGCGTTTCCAGGAAAGCACTTCTTCTTTAGAAATATGAAGAAGCGCAACGGCATCTTCGACCGTCAACTTTCCTGCGTTGAACAGAATTTTAGCAGATTCAAGAATACCATCACCTTTTCCTTGCAAGTAAGATCCTTGTTTCTCATAAAGCAAATCTGTCATTCCGTCAACCTCATTCAAAAGCGTTTCGTCTGTGTACCCTTTCAAAGATACATCCTTGATGAAGTCCTTGTCAAGAAGGCCTATTTATCAGCTTTTTCTTAGAGAAAACATATAACAACACAAACGCGCCCACTTTAGAAAAAATGTATTTTAATGAAGTCGATATTTCCGGAGGCTTTTATGACATATTCTGCACTTGAAGAAAAAAATCAGAAAAGTTCCATCCGATGAATTAACCGCCGCAATCAAAGAAAGCGAAACTATGCTCAACGATCCGAACGCAAAGAAGTTCGATTCTGTTGACGCCCTATTTGCTGATCTTGATGCGGAGGAATAGATGGGATATCAAATCGAATAGCGATTTATCTAGAACATTCTGGTCAGCTCAAAGCGATCCGTTTATTTTAGTCCTTTAGGCAACGAATGGAAATGCCTCCTTTTTTTTCAAAGGGGAGCAAGTAAACGCCATCGTCGATGTATAAGAAAGCGTTACGCGCGCTATTACTATAACAGGACTCGCGTTTTGTAGTACTACAGAAAACAACCTGTGAGGAGCTCCAAAAAAACGTTTCGTATCCCTCACCGATATAAGCCCCATCACCATCCAAAGAACCGGCTGTTAACGCCGAGAAAAACAGAGCATCAGAACCATTGCAGGGTTCACCAGAGAAATAAGAAGACCAACCTGATGAGGACTTGAGAGCCTTGCCCGCAATCAAACGTCCACCGACAGCCGTGAATAATTTTTTCCATTCTGTATCGCTTGGCAAATGCCACCCCTCGGGACAAGCTCCGCGAACAGGAAATGTTGGTGAACATATAAAATCATTACCGCAGCCTTTGCCATTCGCGCTCCAGATGCCAGCACTATCCATCGCTGCAGCCCATGTATACAAGCGACCATACTTGACACAGTTAAAGTTTTTATCATCGTAACAATAACTATTTTCAGTTTCGTAGTTCAGGTTCTGAGCCATCCAAGTCTGTTCGCCAATTTTCACAGTTTTGTAGATTTGACCGTCACGAGAGTCCGTCATGGAATCTACGGTTACCTCAATAGGATCAACAGTCCTGACGGCAGACGACGTTGGCAAAGCAACGCTTGATAAATACAACGCTGAACTACTGCTAAATTTATACAAAATTTTACCGTTATCCGAATTATTTGCTGACGTCAATGAATCGTCACCACAAGCAATAAAAAACAGAGCAAATAAAAAAGAAAGCCATAAAGTTTTTTTCATAATTGTAAATATAATTTTTGTAAAAAGAAATTTCCAACATTCTTGCTAACGGTTGATTGCAAAATTTAGTGTTTTTCCGTTTTTCGTGATTTTCGTTTGTAGATTTACCACAAACCGCAAAAACTGCAAAATGTCAAGAAAAATACGAATCATTGACATCTGATTTTGCAAAACTTATTTTTAGAGGCAAAAGGCACATAAATGGCATACAAGGCGTTACAAATAGCTCAATTGCTTTTATCAAAAGCTGCAGAAGGAAATCAAGAATTGATGTCCAATCTCAAGCTGCAAAAAATGCTTTACTACGAACAGGGTTTCCATTTGGCCGCATTTGACACTCCTTTATTTGACGAAAATATCGAAGCATGGATGTTCGGTCCTGTAGTTCCTGAAGTCTATGAAAAATATGCAAAATATGATGCAAAGGGAATTGAACCACCTACCCAAATAGACATCAAACTAAACGAAGAAGAAACAACTTTGTTCAACAACGTCTTTGATGTTTACAACCAGTATTCAGCCGTAAAACTAGTGGAAATGACACATAGCGAGCCGCCATGGAATTCAGTATCTCCAGGCAAAGGCAACATTATCAGCCAAGAATCAATGAAGAAATTCTTCTTAACAAGACTCGCCTAAAAGAAATGACACATAAATTCAAAATTATTCCGCCAATACAAGGCGTCGCAAGTGTTTCTAGAACAGCTGTATCCAGCAACGACGTTCTTTTTTCATTCAAATATTTGGTTGAAGAATCATACAACAAGTGCAGCAACTCAAAATTTTTTACCGATTTACTTGGACGTTTCAAAAAATATTCGACAATAGGTTGGCAAGGAATCCGCGCTTCAGGGCGACATCAATGGGGCATGGAAAAAATGCCTGTTGGTCAGATTAAACATACCGCAAAAGTCGAATGTCTAACACCTGACGTAAAAGATTTGCACATTCTCCGTTCAAGCGGGGACAATCGCGTTTTAGTAGGATTACAGGAACAACAAGTATTTCACATTTTCTTCATAGAAGCCAGCTTCGGCGATATTAGCAATCACTGAAAACTAGAGGCTTCCTGCGAAATCTTAAAGCTAGTCCTTTAAACAACGGACAGAAAACACATCGCGTCTGGAGGAGTAGTCCCAACCAGCACCATCTGAAAAATGACTTAAAAAGATATCATACGAATCTGGGTCAGTGCGTTCATATTTAGTAGCGCTCCAGAATTCCGCAAATTCTCCTTCACGCTCATATTTTCCCCTGCCAATCGCAAAACCAGCAGGCAAAGCCGAGAACAAGAATGCATCCGTACCGTTGCCATCCTTAACCCAGCCATTTGTGGCCTTTAGCATTTTACCCGCAATATTTTTTCCGCCAACGGCATCAATCAAAACTTGAAACTCATCCAATGTCGGCAAATGCCAACCCGTAGGACAAGATTCCATCGCAGCAGCCCAAGTGTACAAGCGACCATACTTGGAACAATTTGCCGGATCATCGCCATAGCAATAGCTATTTTCCGTTTCGTAGTTCAGGTTCTGCGCCATCCATGTCTGCGAGCCGATAGTTACAGTTTTGTAGGTCTGACCATCGCGAGAGTCCGTTATAAGCCCGATTCGTTCGTCATCCGAATCATTTGCCGAAGTTGACGAATCGCCGCCGCAAGCGATAAAGAATAGAGAAAACAAAAAGTGGATTAGCAATTTCATGACAGACGCCTTTCAATAAACATTTTAGAATGATTTTCTTTATTACAAATATAGCCTTTTCGCACTAAGAAACCTCTAAAATTTGCTTTGAACAATCATATTAATTATCTTTTAAACGATGCTTGATTACATTTCGATTCGCGGTTGCAGACTCCATAATTTAAAGAATGTCAACGCCCAGTTTCCGCTGGGGAAAATTACGGTTGTATGCGGACCATCGGGTTGCGGAAAATCGACGCTCGTGATGGACACGCTCCATGGAGAAAGCAAGCGACGTTACCTAGAGACGCTCTCGCCTTTTGCGGCAGATTTACTCGGAGGCAAGCGAACGATTCCGCTGGACAGCGCCGAAGGACTCCCGGCAAGTTTAGCGATTGCCGCCACGCGTGGAGAAGCCCCCGCAAAAGCATCAGCGCTTTCGATTGCCGAATGTGATAACGCATTGCGAACATTGTTTGCCGCATTTGCAAAGCCCGCCTGCCCCATTTGCGGAGCTCCGATGGTGAGCCAGAGCCGCGAAGAGATTATTCGCGAAATTGCGGGAATGCCAATAGGGACGAAGCTACAGTTCTTGGCGAAAATCGAAACGGGAAATGCGGAAATGGCGACCCCGTCCCCATACGCGGATCATGACCACATAAGAGCTAAAGCTCTAAGTGGTCAAAGACAACAAGTGCGGGGTGACATCAATGCAGACAGGAATGACAAAAAGAAAGCGCAGAGTAAGAGTCGCACGACGTTGGATAAACTGTCGGCCGTATTTTTGGCACAAGGTTTTACGCGAGCGTTGGCCGATGGCACGATGTATTCGCTAGCAGACTTGCTCCCTGGCGAAAAGGTTTTGACGCCCAAAGAATTTTTCATCATCGTTGATAGAATCATCGTTCGTGAAAACACACGCACACGAATCGCAGAAGCCGTTGACGGTACGCTAAAGCTCACGCACTCTGCAATTACGCTTGACATTGCTGGCGAACGCAAGTTCTATAGTACAAAGCCGTGCTGCCCGAATGCAAACGACAAACAGCACCAAACAAGCGACATACAAGAAACCATCGCGAGCCTAGATGCGCGTGCGTTCTCGCCATACAGCCGCACCAGCGTCTGCGAATACTGCGAAGGCACGGGAATCATTCAAGAAGCTGCCCCAGCAAAAATCAACGAGAAAGGAGGCGGCAAAGGTCGCGCTGAATCCAATGTAGAAAGTGACGAGGACGAAAACGCAGAATGCTCGCACTGTCACGGGCTCCGCCTCAAGAAAACATACTTGAACGCGACTGTGGATGATATCAGTTACAAGCAAATTCTCACGACGGAATTTGCAAATTTGCCAGAACATCTGCACAAAATTTTCGATAACAAAATCGGACAGAACTTAAAAGCGACATTCAATTCGCTTCTCGATCGCATTGAAGCGATTAACGATTTGGGCATTGGTTACCTCACGCCAGGACGCGCGGGGCAAACGCTTTCTGGCGGCGAATTGCAAAGACTCAAACTCGCAAGCCTCAGTACAGGGCATTTGAATGGTCTTTTGATAGCGCTTGACGAACCCGCCAGCGGTCTCCATGCCAGCGATGTCACGGCTCTTTGGAAAGTTCTCGAGAAAATCCGCAAGCGCGGCAACACGCTCGTACTTATCGAACACAATCCGCAAATCATCAAGCGAGCTGATTACATCATTGAAATGGGGCCGGGCGCAGGCGAAAAAGGCGGCGAGATTTTGTTCCAGGGCAACCGCGACGAAGTGCTTGAAAACCCAGGCTCGCCCACGGGAATGTGGATTAGGAAATTAGACGAAAGTGGAGATTCCCGCTCGGCGGCAATCCAAAACACCAAAGAAAGCACAGCGATTCTCGTTGATAACTTCGCGAAGTTCGACATGGCACCGGTGAACGCAGCCTTCCCCATCAACAAATTCAGCGTGATTACAGGCCAAAGCGGCAGCGGAAAATCGACGCTCCTTTTTGAAAACATCGCCAAACGCGCCAAAGCCGAAGAATTCAAAAAGCTCGGCATCGACGCACTTTCCATCCTCACGACCGGTGATTTTCACGGGAGCAAACGCAGCACCGTCTTGAGCGCCATCGGCCTCACCACACTATTACGCGACTTGTTCGCCAAACTTCCCGAAAGCAAAGTACGTGGCTACACCGCCTCCAAATTCAGCATGCACGCCCCCGGCGGTCGCTGCGAAAATTGCAAAGGCGAAGGAGTCATCTACGATCCGCTCGGCTACGAAGAATCCGAATGTCCCGTTTGCCTCGGCAAGCGCTTCCGCGATGAAGTCTTGGAAATCCGATTCAAGTCGCTTTCCATAGCCGACATCTTGGACATGGAAATCGGTAGTGCATACAAGCTATTCACGAACATGAAGCCGTTCGCTGAAAAACTGAAACCGCTTGTAGACACAGGCCTTGACTACTTGAAACTCGGTCAAACGACAGCACACCTCTCCGGTGGCGAACGCGCTCGACTCCGCCTCTCCATTACACTCGCGCGAGCCAAAGCCCCGAACACATTGTTCCTCTTTGACGAACCCGCTCGCGGTCTCCATCAAAAGGATATCCAGCAGTTGCTCGGGCTCATTCACGGACTTTGCAATGCCGGCCACACCGTCATTGCTATTGAACATGCACAAGACTTCGTCGACGCCGCGGATTATGTTGTCGAATTGAAGAGAGGCTAGGAGTCGTTAATTAGGAGTTTAAAGATGAAGAATAGAATTTCACATATTTTTGCAACGTTCGTTGCAACCGCTATTTTCACTCTCGCCGGTATTAGTTCCGCATGGGCCGCTCCACTGTTTATCGGCTACTATCCCGATTGGGGGAAATGGCACAAGCCCGCCTACACTGTAGATAAAGTTCCGTACAACAAATTAACACACGTGCTGTGGAGTTTCATCACGCCAAACACGGATGGTTCATTGCGCGGAGATGCCGCAGAAGACCCAAGCGCACTCGACGAAATGGTAACGCTCGCCCATGCAGCCGGTACAAAAGTCATCGTCTCGCTCGGCGGTGGCGGACAAAGCGACAACTTCGTGCCCGTTGCATCAAACGATGCGCTCCGTCAAAAATTCGTCGCAAACCTCGTCAAATACGTCGCTGACCACAATCTCGACGGGCTCGACATGGACTGGGAATGGGAATACAATCCCGTCCCCGAGGCAGACACTATCGCCTACAACAAATTGCTCACAGAGCTACGCGAAGCCCTCCCCAAAGACAAAAGCCTTTCGGCAGCACTTCCCTGCTCGCCCTATTACGGGAAATGGTTCACAGCCGAAGTCCTCGTGAAAAACTTGGACTGGTTCGGATTCATGACCTACGACATGACCGGCGACTGGGATGACAAAGCCATGTTCGATTCGCCGCTATACCCGCACGATGGATACACCACATGGTCGTGGGAAGAAACACGCGACTATTGGAAAAAGCGCGGCGTCCCGACAGAAAAGATGGTCTTCGGAATTCCGTCATTCGGGTTTCAATTTCAAGGAGCAACAGGACCGGGCTCCGACTTTACCAAAGGAACCGCCAAGCAAATCGCATACAAAGATATCGTCACAAACACCGACTGGAAATACTTCTATGACAGCGTCGCTGTAGAGCCCTACGGCATATCTTCAACCGGATACGTGACCTTCGAAGACCCGCATTCTTCCGCCGTAAAATCGCGTTGGGTCAAGGAAAATGGTTACGCCGGCATCATGGTCTGGGAAGTTTCGCACGACTACATCGAAGGCGTCGGGAATCCGATTCTTGATAGCATTGCTGTTGTATTGCGCGAAGGAACTACAGGAATCCGCGACATTCACAAGAAGCGCGCGACAGGCTCTCGGCTAGACGCCTCGAAAACCCCGAATGCGCAAACAACGCGCGTAGATGTACTCGGAAAAAGCGTGCAAAACGCAGGCCGCGAAAGCCGTTTAAAGAACAAGTTTATTTTTAAAGTGGAACAGTAAATATTCCTTTCCCCTTGCCAAATATCTTTTACTTTAGTATAATTTGATAACGATTATCAAATTTAGAGATAAGCATGGGCATTATTAAATACAAAACCAAACAGCAGGAACTGCTCCTATCTTGTTTCAAAGCGATGCAAGGCCGCCATTTCACAGCAGAAGATGTGTCGGCTTATTTCCAGAAGCAGAACATTTCTATCGGCATTGCAACTATTTACCGCCAGATTGAAAAGTTTGTGGCGATGGGCGTTGTTCAAAAGTATTTCCTTGGCGAACAAAATGCCGCCTGCTTCCAATACATGGGCGAAGAATGCCACAAAGAAGTTTCGCATTTTCACCTGAAGTGCGAAAAATGCGGCACGCTCATCCATCTCGAATGTCACGATCTTGAACAGCTGAGTTCGCACCTGATGGCAGAACACGGTTTTGCACTTGATCCATTCCGCACTGTTTTTTACGGACTCTGTGAGAACTGCCGCCTAGCGAGCTAACAACTTAATTACATAATTTTTTAACAAAGGATTCTTATGAAAAAGAATAAGAAACCGGTGGTACTCATCACCGGGTATTTGGGGTCGGGTAAAACCACGCTTTTGAACAATCTTCTCAAGCAAGAAAAGAGAAAAGTCGCCCTCATCGTAAACGATATGGGAAGCATCAATGTCGATGCCGAGATTTTGAAAAAGAACGGTTCGAACGTCACCGAATGCCCGATGTTCGAATTGCAAAACGGTTGCATCTGCTGCACGTTGCGCGATGAATTCATCCAGCAGATTGAAAAAATTTCCAACCTCGATTCCATTGAAGTCGTATTTGTCGAAGCCTCCGGCATCAGCGATCCGGGTGCGGTGAGCGCAAGTTTCCTTGCTTACGAAGAAGACAATTCAAATACGAATGTCTACTTGACTTCCATCGTCACTGTTGTTGATGGCGACAGAATTTATCGTGAATTCCTTAGCGAATTAAAGCAGAAAAAAGAAGAAAGAGATTCGCTCGCCGAAAAATACGATTTAAGCGATGAAGAAATTTCGACACTGATTGTAGACCAGATTGAATTCTGCAATTTCATCATTTTGAACAAGTGCGATTTACTCAGCGCAGACCAGCTCAAGGAAGTGGAATCTATCGTTCGCGATTTCCAGCCTCGCGCCCCGATTATCCATTCCGTCAACGGCGATATCGACATCGAAAAAATCATGACGACAAAGCCGTTCAACTATGATCAAATTGATTCCTCTTCGGCCATCCAGAAGGCTACCGCAACATTAACCCAGCCAGGTCGCAAGAACAATGGTTGCGTTGACGAATACGGAATTACATCGTTTGTTTTCGAAGCTAGACGCCCGTTCAACAGAACCCGCTTTATGGAATTTGTCAACAACAGATACCCGTCACAGCTTATCCGTTCCAAGGGCTACATCTGGTTTTCAGACGCCAGCAAGGACGTGCAGCTTTTCGAACAGGCAGGTCGTAATTCCTCGATTTTGCCCGTTTCGTATTGGATTGATGCTCTGCGCGAAGACGTTAAGCAATCGTACATCGCCGAAAATCCAGAAATCAAAGAAAACTGGGACACTCAATTTGGCGACCGCGAAAACCAGGTTGTGTTCATCGGCAAAGGCTACAACAAGGACGACATCATTGTCGAGCTTGAAAAATGCCTTGATGAAAGAGCGTACGCTTAACGGATATCACAAAATATTTGCTTAACCGCAAAAAATTCGAAAAAAGGGCGACCAGACAATCACTGAGTCGCCTTTTTGTTTATATTCGTAATTATGAATTACAAACAGATCAATTTAAATGACTGGGAATTGCAAGGGGAAGGGGCTTTCGGAGAAAGCTACTTTTCAAAAACAGATTCGAGCATTATGCTCAAGCTCATGAAACCTGAGGGGCGCAAGGAAGACATTATCGCAGAGTTTGAAAACTCTAGAAAGATCGCTTCCGTCGGCTTTAAAACTCCTGCAGCAATCGAACTGGTTGAAGAAAGTCAATCGGGACGCCTTGGCATAATCTATGAGAAAGTGCAAGAAAAAATTTCGTTCACAAGGATGATTCACGACAATCCAAGAGACCTGCCCCGCATCGCAAAAATCCACGCCGAAGAAGCGAAAAAATTTCATGGCATAAACTGCGACCCAACCCAATTCTTGTGCTATAAAGAAACCATACGCAAGGCCATTCCAAAGCTATTCACATTCAAGAAGCACAAAGATATCTTGAAGGCCGCTATAGAGCTAGTTCCTGACAGCTATGGTTGCCTACAGTACGATTTCCAGCCTGGCAATATCGTACATTCAAACAAGACCGGTGAAAATTACTGGATAGACATGGGCGATTTCGGCTATGGGCATTACCTTTTTGATATAGCCTTTCTGTACATGTTTACCAACATTCTTTGTACCAAAAAGAGCGTGCAACAAATATTTCACATGACAGAACAACAGTTGCGCGATTACTGGGTGGAATTTACAGCCGCATATTTTGGCAGATCAATTCAACCAGACGAAATGTTCGGGAAAAAGATTCGGCTTCACTTAGCCATGGCTGTGACTATAAAATACCATATGATTCCTGCTCCGGGACCAATAAAGTATATCATATTGAATATTATGCTTAGAAACGCCCTCAAGGGAATCACTCTGGAAGACGTTGCCGACATAATGGCGGCGGAAGTTAGTTTCTAGAAAAACTCTTCAAAAGCCTTAGCGTTTGCGTAAAGGTCTTTACCGCGCCAGTCAAAAAGTCCCGAGCCCCACGCACCGCCGATTGTCGGTTCCCAGAAGAATGAGCCAATCCAGCGGTTCATTTCGCGGACGGATTCACGAGTCTTTTGGCGGGATTTGTCGAAATTGTAGTGGTTATCGGAATCACCACCATTATATTCTGCAACGATAAATTCCAAATTTGAATACTTTGTTGTAATCGTATTGAACAAATTTTTCCACTTATCGGGAGTGCCGTCACCATATGCTGTGTAAGCAGAGAAACCCATCACGTCAGCAGGGATTTTATAGTCATCAAAGATGACGCCCATCCACCATTTTACCGTTTCTGCCTGGCGGATACGTTCAATGTGAAGCACCGTTTTCGTTGTCGGCGAAACTTCCTTGACCGCCTTGATGCCCGCATTGAAATACTTGGCGGCATTCGCCTTGCCCGCCGAAGTCCCCATATCGCCATTGACGGAAGTTGCAGCCTTATCGACGCCATTACCCCAGCAATCTGTTTTGCTGTTTGGCTTGTGAATCAAGATGCCCGGAGTTGTTTCATTGCCCACTTGCACCATGTCCGGCGTTGCGCCAGCATTCTTAAGTGCAATCATCAAATCCTTGGTGTATGCGTACACGGAATCCGCCATCGCATCAGCGTTGTTCACGTTACGCCAGCGTTCGGGGATAATCTGTTTGCCAGGATCCGCCCAGACATCGCTGTAATGGATATCAACGAGAAGCCCCATGCCAGCCGCTTTGACTTTCTTGGCAAAAGCAACAACGTGGTCTTTGTCACCATACGCTTCGGAATCATGACCGCAACCGCTCGCCGCATAACCGTACTTTGCCTTGGGCGAAACAAACGTGCGCAAACGAATGGAGTTGAATCCGTGTTTTTTCAGAATTGTGAAGATATCGCTTTCTTTGCCATCGACATCGTAAAACTTCGTATTATTTCGTTCGTATTCCTGGACTTCGGAAATATCGGCGCCATTGTAGAAATCAATTTTTATAGGTTGTGCAGAAGATGAACTAGGTGTTTCCGAAGAACTGATCGCTTGCGATGACGAGGATTCTATTGCAGAAGAGGGTTGCGACGCATTAGAAGACGACGATGATTCAGCCGCCGATGACTGAGCTTCGGACGAGGAGGAACTCTGCAACGTTTCAGACGACGTCGGTTCTACCGCAGACGATGTCGCCACGGCTGAAGACGATTCCGTCCCTGCCGACAAAGAAGTTTCCGAGGACGAGGGGCCACCCACATTTTGACTAGAGGACGATAAATTTTCAACAGACGACGAGGATTCTTGAGCCGAGGACTCCGGCACGCTCGATGAAGATTCTAACGATTCCTGCGCAGACGAAGAACTTAAAGCATAAACAGGTGACAATGCCGTATCGTCACCACAAGATTGCATTAGCAAAGCAACAGAAGCGCAAGACACGCACGCCGCAAGATTTTTCAAAAACTTCATACCAACCCAATCCTATTAAAGGAGATTTCCGCTCAGAGGCGGGAATGACATACATAAAAATACATCTTAATCGCTAATCCTCAAAATTTTAAATTGTAAAATTCCCGCATAAAAATTAAATTTCTAGCATGTTCAACGCGGATTTACTCACTTCGGCTAAAGTTCAGGATTTCATCAAGCTTGCAACCAAGAAAAAATTGGATGCATTGCAAGTTTCGACGCAGCTAGCCAAGGAATTCAGCAATGAAGAACGAGCCGCCATTATGGATTATATGGCGCTTGTGCCGAGATTCCGCGAAAAATTCGGAATCGAGAGTACCGCGTTCCTCCTTTGCGATAAACTAGCGCTGGAACAGAGCACCGCGCAAGATATCGGACGCTGGAAAGCAAACTTGTGGCCAAGCGGCCCCGAAGCCGTCGGCAATACTGTTCATGACCTTTGCTGCGGCATGGGAGGCGATTCCTTCTTTTTGCCGAAGGAACTGACTGCAATTGGCGTTGACCTCGACGAAAACCGACTTGCAATGTACCGCTACAACAGCAGCGTGATGCGAGGAGTTTCGCCAGAAGCCAGCAACGCACATACCATCCTCGGAGATGTCCGCGAAGTCGCCAAAGAAAACGATTCCAAGAATGCGACGCCCGCCCGCCCCAAAGCCGGCTATTTCACGATTGACCCCGCCCGCCGAGCCATCGAAGGCGAGAACCAGCGCGATCTGCGCAATCTTACGCCCACATTCGAAGAAGTCATCGAGATTTCGAAGCATTACAAAGGCGGCATGGCAAAAATCCCGCCCGGCTACCCCATTTGCGAAATTCCGCGAGGCACAGAAATCCTGTACATTGGCTCCCGCACGGACTGCCGCGAATGTTTGGTGCTGTTCGGCGAACTCGCCAAGAATCCCGACCATGTCCGCGCCGTGATGGTCGACAAAACAGGGAACGAAATTGCCAACTGGACGTTCGCCCGCGACGAGAAGCGCGAAGCCCGCAACGAGAGCGAACAATCGCAATACGACCACAATTACGAGCTCGAAGGCCGCGACCGCATTTACCGCACATCGAGCAGCGAATCCGACTTGCCTCTCGGCGGGATTTCAAAGTTCATCGCAGAACCCGCACCGGTGTTGCTCCGCAGCCACCTCTTTGGAGTGGTCGCCCTCGCGCACGACGAAACCACGCATCTGATTTCGCCGGGCATAGCTTACGTAACCAGCGAAAAACCACTCCCCTCGCCCGCCTTCGCCAACTACGAGATTTTGGAATCGTCCGAGATTTCGACAGGCGCCGTCCGCGCGATGCTCAAATCGCACGACATCGGAAAACTCACACTCAAACTCCGAGGCGTCAAAGTCGATCCCGACCAAGAAATCAAACGCCTCAAGCCCAAAGGCAAAAACTCCGCAACGCTATTCTACACACGCCTCGACGGCGAGAAAATCGCGATACTCGCGAATCCTGTAAAGGAGATACCCGCCTCCGCGGGCATGACAAGCGGCGGAGCCGCCCCTAAAAACCTATAACCTACAACCTATACTATGTCCGTTAAACTTGAAGAATCTTGGCTGAAACTGCTCGCCGACCAGTTCGAACAGCCGTATTTTAAGCAAATCAAGGCAAAACTTTTGCAGGAACACGCGGAACATCACGTGGTGTACCCTCCCGGACCGCAGATTTTTGCAGCACTCGACTATTGCCCTGTCGATAAAGTCAAGGCCGTCATCATCGGACAAGACCCGTACCACAATCCAGGTCAGGCTCACGGGCTTTGCTTCTCGGTGCCGTTTGGCATTGAACCGCCGCCATCCCTCGTGAACATTTTCCAAGAGCTGCACGACGATCTCGGCATTACACCGCCGCCACACGGGAACTTGGAAGGCTGGGCTCACCAGGGAATTTTGCTGTTAAACGCCTCGCTCACGGTGCGCGCCCACATGGCGGCAAGTCACGCAGGCATTGGCTGGCAGCAGTTCACGGACACAATTATCCAGCGCCTTTCGCAGGTTCGCGAGAACCTCGTCTTTTTGCTCTGGGGCAGTTTCGCTATCAAAAAGCAAGTGCTCATCGCACCCAATCGTGGCCATCTGATTCTCACCGCCCCGCATCCGAGCCCGCTCTCAGCATACCGCGGATTCTTCGGTTGCAAGCACTTTAGCAAAGCAAACAACTATCTTATCAGCAAGGGGCTCGAACCCATCGACTGGAGCATTAAATAAACAAGAGGTTCATCATGGCAAAGAACTGCAATGAAGAAAAGCACAACGAAGAAAACCGCAATAAGGTCATCGTCAAGACTAGCGTTGTCGGGATTGTCACCAACGTCATTCTCGCGAGCGTCAAGGCGGTTATCGGCCTTATGGCTAATTCCATTGCCGTTGTTCTCGATGCCGTAAACAACCTCTCGGACGCGCTCTCGTCCATCATCACAATTGTCGGCAACAAGCTCTCGCGAAAATTGCCCAACGAAAAGCACCCGCTCGGTTACGGTCGCATTGAATACCTGACCGCCATGCTCATCGCCTCCATCGTGATTTACGCGGGCATCACCTCTTGCGTGGAATCGGTCAAGAAAATCATCCACCCCGAAGAAGCCGACTACTCCACCGTTTCGCTTATCATCATCGCCATCGCCGTGGTCGTGAAATTCGTCCTCGGTCGTTACGTGAAATCGCAAGGCGAGCGCGTGAATTCCGGTTCACTCATCGCCTCCGGCTCCGATGCTCTCTTTGACGCCATCCTCTCCCTTTCCGTTCTCGCCTCCGCACTCATCTTCATTTTCACAGGTCTCTCGCTCGAAGCCTACGTCGGCGTTCTGATTTCCATCTTCATTATCAAGGCCGGCTTTGAAATGTTGAAGGACACCGTGAGCGACTTGCTCGGCAAGAAAAATGATAACGAACTCACCAAGCAAATCAAGAGCCTCATCCGCAGCGAAGAAGGCGTCCACGGAGCATACGATCTCGTCATCAACGATTACGGTCCCGAAAAGAAACTTGCCTCCGTGCACGTGGAACTCCCCGACACCATGACTGTCGCCGACCTGGATTCCCTCACGCGCAAGCTCGAAAAGAAGGTCTATTGCGAAACAGGCGTCATCCTCACCGCTATCGGCGTTTACTCTTACAACACCCAAAACGACGAATCCGCCAAAATCCGCGACACGATTTTAGACAAAGTCAAGTCACACGATTGGGCGCTCCAGATGCACGGTTTTTACGTGGACATCGAAGCCAAGGAAATGCGCTTTGACGTGGTCATCAAATTCGGCGTGAACGCACAGGAAGCCCTCGATACAATCAAGAGCGAAGCGGCTGAGCTCTACCCCGACTTCACGATACAGGTTTCACCCGATATCGATTTGGGGTAACGCAATTTACGCTCCGTAATTTACTCTCCGCGACTCAGTTTTTCTTCCTGTTCGCGGAGCTTTTTGTATCCAGGGCTTTCAAGCGGAAGGATGGACGAATCGAGTTTCAGGGGCTTGTAGCCTTTATGATCCTTGGGATCGGTGCGAACAGTCAAAGAGAAAACAGGCTCATTTAATGGAATATCAAATTCATAAATGGGGCCTTGCAAAGTTTCTCGAATTCGTCCTTGTTCATCTTTCACAGCGAGATAATTTTGTTCTATTCTTTTGTGGTTTCGAACTTGTCCAGACTCAATAAGAAGGCTATCACCCGCATAGAAAACACGAACATTCTCATCTGTTGTATCCAGCACTATATTTCGTCCAAACACAGCACTCATAACATTTCCCAAAGTCAAAGGAGTCATTTCATATACGCACTCCGCATCTAAACCTTCATGATTTTGATTAGAATCAAACAATTTTTCACCTAAAAGAACAGACCTTTGCAAGCAAAAACTGGGATTATAAAGACCATCTTTATTCCTTGATGCTTGACCAAATGAATAAACAAGTGCTTCCTTGTCAATATTCCCAATCATTCTAAGCGAAGAACAGACCAATCGCAGCATATTCCATTCCGCATAAACGTCAATTGTTTGTTTTTCAGGAATCAAAAACGGTTCTTCGGAAGAAAGCCGAGAATGAAGCCATTCGCCAGAAACAGGCTTATTTGCACATCCGCAAATAAGTAAAATAAACATTAAGGCAATAATTTTTCTCATTCGCAGCCATCCATATAAACATCAAACGGATACTTTTTTAGCATATCATACAAAGGAATCAGCATATCCAACGGTTTCTTTAACACGACACCATTGCTCCGAAAATCATTGAAATAGAAATTTTTGATAAAAGAGCCTTCTTTTACAAACCCTAAATATTGAATATTTTCTATTTGCGGTAATTCAGGCCAATCTTTCATAACAGATATTTGAGGATACCGTTCAAAAGTAATTTTTTTCAAAAAAGAAAAAGCGTTCCCATCATCATTAATTCTTTGCAAACATTTACCAATATTTAATCCACGAATTTTCTTTTTTCGTTCATCCATATACTCTTCGGGATTTGTCCAACGAGATTCTTTCATTTTCGGATATTGAAACAATTCTACACCAGATTCATTTATAAAGAAAAGTTTCAGAGATTCCTTTTGAGATACAAAAAGGTATATTCCATCGCGGTTCCAATTATACAAGGAATCCTTAAAAAACATTTCCATCGAACCTTTTTTTAGTGTTATTTCGCGATTCATCATTTTCTTTGGAACTTCATCAAAAGAACTTTGATTTCCCATTGCTGAATTCACTAAAAAGAAAAAAAGAGACACAATAAACTTTATCTTTTTCATAAATCCGAGCACCTTATTTCTTTAATTTTGCCTTCATTCGAACGAATGGAGAAATGTTCGGGATTATCCACAAGTTTATCCCACCAGCATTGCGGAAACTCATAATTTGCAAACTCACTAAGCAACAGATAAACTTCTCTATAATAATCTAAAATCACAGATTGAGATTCTTTCTTTATTTTCGAAAAGTCGGGAATTGTAAAGATCTTTTCTTTTCCACTCTGATCAAAAGCCAACACATAAACATCGTCACCACTACCAGCAGACAGTATCTCAGAATAATTTTTACTCAACAATTCAATCCATTCCCTGAGTTTAGGCTTTAAAGGAAATGCTTTCGCACAAGCATTTCGATATCTTTCGATATGCTGCAAAAAATGCTGTTTCATGCAATTACCGATACGAGTAGATAAAGAAGGATCCGCAGAATATTCCGACGGATCTACAGCAAAATAGAGAGAATCTTCTTCAAATGAAAAATATGCATATTTGTAAACAAAGAAACCATCTTTTCGATAAGATGTATAAAAGAAAGTTCCTTGATTGCCAATATTCTTTTCTGGGAACAAAGGACTGACAGCATTAGCAACGCTTTTTGAAATATCAAAATATTTGTATAATTCGCTAGCGTCATCTCTATACGAAATATTATGCGAAAAAGATTTCTGAACAAACAGAGTGTCATTCGCACATAAACAAGTCACTAATACAAGAATCGTTAACAAAGTTACAATTTTCGCCATGCATACCTCAAAAAAATTTCATAAAAAATACACAGCAAAAATCAATATAGGTAATTCGACTGCAAGCGAAAATAATCATCCTCCAAAATCCAAGTTGAACAAGTAAAAAAAGCAATTTTTGCATTTTTATGCTACCAAAATCAATTTTTAGTCGTGTTTGGTAGCATATTTTTTTACTTTGTTCTACAAAATATTTAGCTAACAGGCTTACATAATGTTACCAAATCTAATTTTTCACCCCAATTGGCAACACATTTTCCACAAACAATCTCATATTTAACGATTTTTCATTAAGTTTATCTACAATTTATGCTACCAAAAGGGGATTTTTCACACATTTGGTAGCAAATTTTCACATTTTTCCGCACCAAACCACCATATTCGCCTCCCCCTCAAAAAAAAACGCTTAAGAAAGCTTTAACCGCCGACCACCAAGCAACACCAATGACAAAAAACAACGACTAACGACCATTGACCAATGACCAACAACCAAAGACAAAAATTCCCTAGTAACTAGTAACTAATAACTAGTAACTCATTTCCAAAATACTATATTTGCGGCATGACTCACAAGAACTCATTGGCACGTGTCGTCCTCTTTATTTTTGTCGGCCTCATTTTAGGCGGCATCATGAGCGAAGCTCTCGGAGCTTTGTTTGGCGAACTCGGAGTCCTCTTGAACGCCGGTGGATACGATAACAGCGTTCACCACATTTTTACTGCGGCTGCCGATTACAGTATCGGTTTTTCTGGCGATACCCCGCAGCCCGTCGTCATTGATTTGTACCTCGTCAAATTTGCGCTTGGTTTTGGCTTCAAGGTGAATGCCCTAAGTGCAGTTGGCATGGGTTTAGCTCTTTACATCATGAAATGGTCCGGAGAAAGATAATGCAGACTATTCAGGAACTTCAGGCTCAACTTGCAAACGGCAGCACCACTGCCGAAAAGCTCGCACAGGCCTCCCTCGAAAAAATTGAATCTACAAAGAATTTGAACGCCTATATCTCGGTGCTGAACGACCGCGCTCTTGAACGCGCTAAGGAAAGCGACAAGCGCCGCGCCGAAGGCAAGTCTCTGGGCGCCCTCGATGGCATCCCGGTCGCCGTGAAGGACAACATGTGCTTGAACGGCACCCGCACTACAGCCGCCTCCAAGATTCTCGATAACTTCGTTGCCCCCTACACTGCAACAGCACTCGAAAAGCTCGAAGCCGCAGGCGCCATCATCGTCGGCAAGACGAACATGGACGAATTCGCCATGGGTTCCAGCAACGAAACCTCTTACTACGGCCCGGTCAAGAATCCGCTCGACGAATCCCGCGTTCCGGGTGGCTCCTCGGGTGGTTCCGCAGTCGCCGTCGCCTCTGGCACGGTTCCTTGCGCTCTCGGTTCCGACACGGGTGGATCCATCCGCCAGCCGGCTGCCTGCACGGGTGTCGTCGGTTTAAAGCCGACTTACGGCCGCGTTTCCCGTTACGGTCTCCTCGCCTACGCAAGCTCTCTTGACCAGATTGGTCCGTTCGGTGCAACCGTTCGTGACTGCGCAACGCTCCTCGGTGCAATTTGCGGCATTGACCCGCACGACAACACCACCAGCACTCGCCCGACCGAAGACTTTACCGCAAAGCTCGGCACCGGAGTTAAGGGCAAGGTCATCGGCGTTCCGAAGGAATACTTTGGCGAAGGCCTCGATGCAGAATGCAAGGCCGCCATCGAAAACATGCTTAAGAAGATGGAAGCCGAAGGCGCCACGATCAAGGAAGTGAGCCTCCCGCACATCAGCTATGCAGTTTCGAGCTACTACATCATTGCAACGGCAGAAGCAAGCTCCAACCTCAGCCGCTACGACGGCGTGCGTTACGGCTACCGCAGTCCCGAAGCTCGTAAGCTCTTCGACCTTTACGCCAAGTCCCGCAGCGAAGGTTTCGGCAAGGAAGTGCAACGCCGCATCCTCCTCGGAAGCTACGTTCTCTCCGCCGGTTTCTATGACGCTTACTACGTGCAGGCCCAGAAGGTTCGCCGCCTCATTACGGACGACTTCACCGAAGCCTTCAAGACTTGCGACGTGATTGCAAGCCCGACGATGCCGGGTCTCCCGCTCAAGTGCGGCATGAACGAATCTGATCCTATGGCCGTTTACCTCTCCGACATCTACACCGTTAGCTTGAACCTCGCCGGTCTCCCGGGCGTGAGCGTTCCGTGCGGTATGGCAGGCGGACTCCCGGTTGGCCTCCAGTGGATTGGCAAGCCGTTCCAGGAAGCAGACTTGCTCGCAGTCGCCGAAGCAACCGAGCGTTTGAACAAGTAAAAAAAGCGCGGCTTTAAAAGCCGCGACTCTCGCAAAAAACGACGCCCACCAAGGCGCCGTTTTTGTTTCTGCAAGCATCGAAGATGCGCTGCGATTTCCTATTTCTTCCGGTGTTCGTACAAATAAAGGTTCGCTTCCGGCACCGCCAAATCAGAACCCTTTAAAATCCATTCGTCATCGGTACCGCTACGATAAGTAACGACCACACTGTAACTTTTTTCTGATTGCAGAACTTCCTTCGGAACAGTCCAGAAGTTTTCCGTCCCGACGACAAATTCAAGCGGATAAGTCTTGTCGCCATCTACCTCGTTGAACACGATTTTGCGGACAGCATCTTTCGGGTTACGAACCTGAATAATGCTCCAGTACGAGCTAGCGCCTTCCTTAACCCAGATGGATGTGGAATCGCCCCACACGCCTTCGATTCCTTCGCAACTCACGAATTCCCATTCGCCGTAATAACGACCGACCTGGATTCCCATGATGTCGCTAGCGGGCGCACCGCCCAAATCCACACCGCAGTTTGCATCCGGGCAACGGTCCGTAATGCGCACAGTCACCTCTTTCCAGCCATCCGGCGTCTTCGCCTTCACGTGAACGCAGCCGCCACATGCCATGCCACCATCCCACGGGCCCTTATCATCCCCCGGAGAAACATTCACATGGATTGCCGCATAATACTGGATATTCGTCTGTCCGTAATTGCAGGCGCCACCGAGACTCGTTTCTTTCGCAGTGATGCTCCCGTAAGTTGTCACAGAGCCCTTACCGCCGTTTTCCACAAGCGTCGGGTCTGCCGCCGTATAGCTATCGCAGTTCGTGCAAACACCGCTATCCGACGATTCCGCAGGCTTCTCGGAAGAAGACGATTCTGCGGCCTTCTCGGCACTAGAGCTTGATGATTGCGTGACCTTTTCAGAAGAAAATTCCGCAGACTTTTCCGAGCTCGAGCTTTCGGACTTCACCGACGATGAACTTGCGTTTTTTTGGGCAGAGCTGCTCAATGGCTTCGCGGATTCTTGAGAAGACGAAGATTCAGCCAGCATCTCAGAAGAAGAGGAGCCCTCACCCACCGCAACCGGCGAGCCATCAGACGAATCGCCACACGCCACAAACGCAAACGGCACCACAAACGAACCTGCGAGCACAGCCGCCAACAACCAACTCGAACGTGACCTTTTATTCATAAAAAACGCTACCTTGCTGTCATGCCCGCGAAAGCGGGCATCTCCTTTTCAAAAAGCTCTTTTTCCTAATATATATCAAAAAAACGCAGCCTGGAGAAGCTGCGATCCTTATTTAAAACTGCGCAATTGGAGTTTTCTCGATCATGTGTAAAATCAATTCTCGTAAAACATTTACCCAGTCATGCTCGATTACCCGTTCCTTGGAACATTGATCTTCATCCAAGCGTCCAAAATCCATTCGTTTTCCAGCCTTTGCATCATAAAAAGCGTATGAAGCTGAAATCTTGACGCAGTTGTTTGTTCGATACCCCATAACCGGGATTGGAAAAGCAGGCGTGCTTAAGCCCGAATTATAAAGATTCAAGTTCTGGTAAGACTTCATTTCGATACTGTCTAGCACAAAATAAACTTCGGCACCATCAGACATCGAAACCGGCTTTGGCACACGAAGACTATCGCCATCCAAGACCTCTACAGAATACGTGACTCTATCTTTCGAGATACAATCCAGTTTATAATGAACATTCGAGTTAAACTTAAGCGTATTGTCCACATTGCTCGAGAACCACTCCTTCATTTTTTCCATATTTTCAGACATCATGAGCGTGTCTCTCGAATCCACAGTTTTTTCGGAAAATGTTGACATTCCAGAAGCATCATTCGCACTTGTATAAAACCACGGGAAAACGGTCCATTCCTTAGAGTCTTCAGAATCTTTTTCTTTGTTCAAAACTACAGGTTCCGTAAACAAAACGTTCATGCTAGCCGGTTTTTGTGTCCAGGACGCATCCTTGTGTTGCTTTGTCCCTGAACAACCCAAAATTGCAGTTGCAAGAACCATAGGAATCATCAACTTCACTAATCTCATTTTCAACTCCTTCTAAAATTTGTTCAAAAAAAATATAACAAAAATCCGGCACGCTTTTTGCGCACCGGTTTTCATAGGATATCCTTCGACTTCGGCTAACGCCTCCGCTCAGGATGACATGTAAGGCCCATCGACAACACTTCGATAAACTCAGCGCTTCGGCAACAAAAAATATTCAAATGAGAATCCCGATAGTTGTATTTCTCAACCATCAATTCTACAGCTTAAGAACTTCGATAATTTGTCTAATACGTTTCATCTGGTAATCGTAAAGGTCCGTATGACCTTTCATCTTGCTTTCGTAAGGTTTTGTCTTTTTAACAGCCGCCTCAAAATCTTTCGCGTTATACGACTTGATATCCGGCAAGTAATTTCGACTGAGAATGATCAAGCCATCTCTATCCTTCATCTTAATTCGAACCTTCACGTTGACTTCAAGGAAAGGAAGACTTATACCATTTTCTCTCCACATGGTTACATACTGGGGCTCTATAGCAAAGCCATTCGCGCCACGCCCTCTAATATAGTTTTCCATGGTAACATACAATTCCGCCTTATAACCACCCATGTTATATTCTTCGCTCTCATAGAGCAAAGTGTCTGACTCCTGCATTCCATACTTGTCTTCACTTGCATAAAGAAAATCAAACAGTTCCTTTGGACTGTCGGGCCACATGCTATCGCTATATGGAGCGTGATAATTGGAGTGCGTTCCAAGTCCGAACGCACTACGTATTTTATCATTTTTGGGCTGCATATTCTTTCTAGCCCCGCAAATAGCCTCAACCTCAAGCCATTCTATTTTGTCTTCCGAAAAGATATTCGGATTCAATTCCAATTCAATGCTATTGGGATCAAAAAAGTAGGGTGCATAATACTCTTCATAATTATACACCATCCGTTTCATGTACGAATTATCCCAATAAACCACGGGCGAAGTCTTTAGATTCCACACCCCCTGCCCCATCGTAGAATTTTCCAGATTAAAACTGGACATATAAACAGTCGGCGAAGCAATATTATGGTTGGCCTTGGAACCACTAACAATTCCCTTGGTATCAATAGAACCATCAAGTCCAAGGTTAATCGTACCATTAAGCGAGCCCTTGTAATTTGTGGGACCTCCACCTCCTAGCCCAGCCAACTGCGTTCCCGTACCGAACATCTGACCAACGGAGCCAAGTCCTTGGGCAACATTGCCCGTGTAAAAATTAGCGATGGCACTACCCGCCTGCGCAACAGCCTGAAGTCCAAGCAAAATTCCCTTTGCGGTACTTGACGATTTCTGCTGCACCTGTTCCAGTTTTAAATCAGCCTTGAAACCACCATCGATAGCCGCTGCCATGGCACTATAAAGTGAAGTTTGGTTTTTCTCCCAAGAGCGCATCTGCAACCTGATATAATCCTGGTCAAGATCAATCCTAGCATCTTTCCGATAAATAGAGAGGTCAACGTCAAAAGCCCACCATCCGACATTAGGAGTAATAAAGCCATCGCTACTCCTATAATCCACCCAAGGAGTCACATAATCCATATACGTTCCCCGAACAGTCTGTCCCAGGGCATCCTTGTCCACAATTTTACGATCCGATGGTACACCATAACTCCAGTTACCAAGCTGTGCCAAATTGTCGGGCATAGACACCTGCCACACATGGTCATTACCCGTCAAAGTATTATAGGGCTGATAGAAGAAAAAGCGAAGGATGCCGGTATACTTATTGTAAACGGCAAAGAAATTGTTATTGACATCCTGGAAACGGCCGCACAAGTTAAGCACCCATTCCCATCCGTTTTCAGGCGTAACATCATCTGTAAAACGATCCGGAAGATTCGATGCAACAACTTTCTTATTCCAAGGAAGGTTCACCAACGTATAACCGTCGTAGCCACGGTCATCCTTAATTCGGCCCACGCCGTCGTATATGTAGATGGCGTCCTGCCGCCTCCAATTTTCGCGCGTAAAATCCTTGTCATTAATGTTGTAATTATCGGACATGGCTCCACCAGTCGACATCCTTTCCAACAAGACAGCCATTTCGTCTAATGGGCGCTCCATTTTGAAAATTTTTCCGTCAGCGGTAAACACGATAGTATCATTGTCGTATTTTGCAGAGAGCTTTCGAGGATAAAAAGTCGAATCCCAGTCTTCGTTGACACTTATTTTGATTGAATTATCATGATGCGATGTGTAAGCGAATCCCCCATCGGAACTTTTTCCGCCAAAACGGTCCACCGGATCCGTTTCTTCGTCGTTGAAGAAAAGCCTACTCCACCAACCGGAGCCATCTTCATTAAATTGCAGGATTTCGACAACGCGGGAGTACTTCACCTCATCGCCAAACGAACAGGTTCCCTCCTCGTCGTATTCAGTCCACCACATTCCCTTAAGCTGCGAAGCCAAGGGATTTTCGGCCCGAGCCTCCCCAGTAGGACTCGAACTGTTAGAACAAGAGGTCAATACTAACGGAAAAAGCATTAGCATTGCGCTTAAAAGAGCCCATTTTCGCATGATTTCTCCTTCTTATAAGAGTCAATCCTCTCTAAATATATTTTTTTTGCGCAAGAACGAGGAAATTTTAAAGCAAATAACATTCCAGCTTGGAGTGTAAATGACAAAAACGGCGAGCTGATGCCCGCCGTCTTTAATTCTTGGATCCTATCGCATCTTCACGGACACTCCAGGATGACTCTTCCGATTAGTCGCCTGTTCTGTAGTTCGGGGCTTCCTTCGTGATGGTCACATCGTGCGGATGAGATTCACGGAGGCCTGCGCCCGTAATACGGACAAACGTTGCCTTCTTGTAGAGTTCTTCGAGGTTTGCAGCACCGGCATAACCCATAGCAGAGTGGATACCGCCAATCAGCTGGTAAACGGTGTCGCGGAGCGGTCCCTTGTATGGAACACGGCCTTCGATGCCTTCCGGAACGAACTTGCGCGGTTCCTGAACGCCACCCTGGAAGTAACGGTCTGCAGAACCAGCCTTCATGGCGCCGAGAGAGCCCATGCCGCGGTAGCTCTTGTAGCTACGGCCATCAGCGAGGATGACTTCACCCGGAGCTTCTTCGGTACCGGCAAAGAGAGAGCCCACCATCACAGCGTGACCGCCAGCAGCCAAAGCCTTGACGATGTCGCCAGAGAACTTGAGGCCACCGTCAGCGATAATCTTCACGCCGACCTTGCGAGCCATCTTGCCGCATTCCACGACAGCGGAGAACTGCGGGTAACCGACACCAGCAATGATACGGGTCGTGCAGATAGAACCCGGACCGATACCCACCTTGACGATGTTGGCACCGCACTTGGCGAGTTCTTCGACAGCTTCCGGCGTGCAAACGTTACCGGCGCAAATCGTGAGCTTCGGATATTTCTTGCGAACGGTCTTCACCATGTTACGCACACCGATGTGGTGGCCGTGAGCCGTATCGATAATCAACAGGTCAACGCCTGCGTCCACGAGGGCAGCAACGCGTTCAAGAGTATTTGCAGAAGTGCTGACGGCAGCACCGACGAGCAACTGACCATTCTTGTCAAGGCTTGCGTTCGGGTTGTTTTCGCGCTTCAAGATGTCCGTCATCGTGATGAGGCCCTTCAAAGCACCAGAAGCGTCCACGAGCGGGAGCTTTTCAATGCGCTTTTCGGCGAGGATTTCCTTCGCCTTGGCGAGGCTCACCTTCGGGCTTGCCGTCACAGGATCCTTGGTCATGACCGTGCTGATTTTCACGTTCATGTCGCTAACGGTGCGGAGGTCGCGGCTCGTGAGCATACCGACGAGCTTACCCTTGGAGAGAATCGGGAAACCGCTCACCTTGTTGCGAGCACGCTGTTCAAAAGCAGCAGACACCGGTTCATCGGCATCAAGCGTCACCGGATTGGTCACAATACCAGACTGCCAGCGCTTGACCTTGCGAACTTCTTCAGCCTGGTCTTCAATGGACATATTCTTGTGGATAATACCGAGACCGCCCTGCAAAGCGAGGGAAATAGCCAACGGAGCCGTCGTAACGGTATCCATTGCAGCACTGATTATAGGAATGTTCAGCTTGATATTCGGGGCGAGCTGGGTGCTCACATCCGTCTGAGCCGGAAGAACAGAAGATTCAGCGGGAACGAGTAAGACGTCATCAAACGTCAAAGCTTCTGGCAAAAGTTTCATAAAGTACCTCTTTTGCGCATTGAATATAGTAATATTTTGGTTTTTAGTCACTAGTTATTTGTCAATAGATTGTAAAAAAGGGGGAAGTCTCCCCCTGGTTCGCACTACGTCGCTCTCCACCCCTTCGAACGGGCGCTCAGTCGCCGCCCCGTAACGCCCCGGCTTGTATTAGCGCTCGACAGCAATCGTCTTGGCAAAGGCCCCTCGCTTGACCAGATAAACGGACGAACGAGCAAACTTGTTTGCTACAGCCTGCTTAAGCGACAAACCACTCTTCAGTTCAACCTTGCCGAGGAAATTTCCCTGCATATCGAACACTTGATAAATCCCCGCCTTGTCAAAGCGCTGTACCGTAAACGGAATCGCATCGGTCCCCGAACTCGAAGAACCGCCAACACTGCTCGAAGATTCTGCGAGCACATCCGATGACGAACTCGGCACAGTTTCAGAGGAACTCGACGCCACAGAACTTGAACTTAAAGCAACAGAACTGGACGACGGAACTTCGTCGCCTTTGACATAAACCTTTATATGCGGAAAATCGGCCGTACCGGAAACGCCGTTACTCATGCTCCCCGCTTCGCCAAGCACCTTAGCTTCGTAGAGCTTACCCATTTCCATGCCCAGCTTTTCCCACTGTCTCATGTGAGCGCTAATATTGATGACTCCGCAATCACGGGCATTTTCACGAATGCTGAAATACTGCAAAAAAGTCGTATTGCCCTGTGTCTTGATGGCCGGCCCCGTATGTTCACCCCAATAAACGGAGTATTTGGCACCATCGATTGTGTAATCGCCCATCTTATGGCTAGCGACCCAATCGCCAGGCCTCCACCCCGTCAGCCAGTTATCGACAACATAATATTCGACCAGTTTGCTCGGGGATTTCGAGACTTCTTCCATCCAACCATAGACGCCGACATAGGAGTAATCGGCACCATTGATATTCTGCTTCACGAGTTTGAATTCTGCAAGCATATCGCCGCCAAGTTCGTTATACTTCTTGTCGCTATCGAACGAAAGCCCCGCACGGCAAAGGTAGTCTCCAGCACTCTGGAAAGAACAAGACATGGATCCGTCTTCATAAATCGTAAGCGAACCCGAAGTAGCCCTATCGTACCAAAGCTCGTAACCGACACCGTTGTACGAGCTCACTTCGTTTCCATTCACTTTTTTGCTTGCACCTGTATGTTTAGCTGCATTGCAAAAATCCTGTGCCAAGACCCCCGCCGTGAGTCCCATACTCAAGGCGATAATAATTTTATTCACCATACATACCTCCACCAAAAGGTTACTTTCAATATAATAAAAAAGCCCGACAAGTTAATCACTAGTCGAGCTCATAACAATTTTAATGTATCAGTTGCATATAGCGGCGTCACTTTCCGTTATAGCGCTCCATGCACTTCTCGATGCCGAGCTTAAAGTAGCATTCCACAAGCGCTGGGACCTTCGCAATCGCTTCATCGAATTTCGGGCGGTCTTCGGGCGAGAACTTCGCCAAGACCCAGTTGCTGAGGTCAAATTTCGGAGGGCATTTGCCAACGCCAAAACGGATGCGCGGGAACTTGTCGCCCACATGTTCAATAATGTTGCGGAGTCCATTCTGACCGCCATGGCTACCGTCCTTGCGGCAACGGATACGGCCTACATCCAAATTAATATCATCGCTGAAAACGAGTAAATGATCGACCTTGACCTTGTACCACGTCATCAGAGCCTGCACTGCTTCACCAGAGAGATTCATATAGGTTTGCGGCTTCACGAGGAGGCATTCCTCACCTGCAATGTTCACCTTCATGGTGAGCGCCTTATGTTCCGATTTCCAGTCCTTGCTCGGGTCAGCGAGCTTTTCAACTGCCATAAAACCGGCATTGTGGTGCGTGTTCGAATACTGCGTTCCAGGATTTCCAAGACCGACGATTAAATACATAATAAAACCTTAAAAAATATCGTTACTTTTCCGCATCGAGTTCGCTATACGCTTTTGCGGCATTTGCACGAACTTCATCTGCATTGCTATCCTGCTGCTGTACGACAGGTTCAGAACTAGCACACCCTAAAAGTGCGATAAAAGAAAGGCAAGATAAAAGCTTGAGTAATTTCATATCTAGAATATACAAAAATCGGCTACGGCTTGTATTGAGCCATTTTTTCATGAAGCTCAAGGAAGTAATCAAAATCGCTATGGAATAGCTTATCCTGCACAATGCGGTACTTTTCCCATTCTGTAATCGCATGAGCCTGAGCCACTTCCATCGAAATCTTTCCCGCATTAGTCAAAAGTTCGTGTTGTGTAGCTTCTAGAATCCGATCAAGATGTTTTGCCCAATCTTCCATCGTCATCGGGATATGCCGATTCGCTTGCATTTCAGCAAAGTCTAAATAACCCGAAACAATCAGTTCCAACGCCTTAAGTTCATCCTTTTCTAAATAGTTTTTGGCAATAATAACATCGGATTTCAAAAATTTGTTCTGCACTTTCTTGAAAAAATCTTGTGTAATCTTAGCCGACGAATCGTAATCTAATGCCGTTGAATAAATATCCGTCACTTTTTGATAAAAACGCCGTTCGGATACGCGTATTTCACGTATAACTTCCAACTGACGTTCAAAGTAATCTTCGGTAAGAATTGTCCCAAAATTTTTGAGACGTTCCTTATCCATAACCCATCCCTGGATGGTGTAATCCTTAACGATTTGCCCCGCCCACTTGCGGAATTGCACCGCACGTTCATTATTGACTTTAAAGCCCACAGCGATAATCATTTGGAGATTGTAATGCAATACATCACGGGATACTTGCCGAGAACCTTCGGTTTGAACTATCCGGAAATTCCGGATAGTTGGATCTTCAGGCAATTCTCCATCACTCAAAATCTTGGAAATATGCTCGTTTATCGTTCGAACATCAACCCCATACAGTTCCGCCATCATCTTTTGCGTCAGCCAGACGTTTTCATCTTCATAACGCATCTCGACACTCTGCTCAGAACCACCTACCGCAGAAATATAGGTCAAATACTCCGCAGCCGAGCTGCGAATCGATACAGGATTTATCTTCTTATCTTTGCTCATTTGAACACTAATATAAAATTAGAAGTCAAGATTGTCAATAGACTCAGAATTTTCAACGAAAAAAGACCCGCCCCAATCGGAGCAGGTCTCTTAAAGCCTTTCAGCTTGTTGCCAGAATTAGTTGGCAGCCGGAGCAGCGGCAGCGGCGTCAGCAGCCGGAGCAGCAGCAGCATCCTTCTTCTTGGACTTAGAAGAAATCGTGAAGATAACGGTGCGCGGGCCAGAAGCGAGCGTAACGTTTTCCGGGAGCTTGAAATCCTTAGCGTAGAAGGTCACGTTCGTTTCGAAGTTGGAGATATCCAATTCGAGAACAGACGGGATGCTTGCCGGCTTAGCAGCGAGCATGAGATAACGAGCTTCCTGAGAGAAGAGACCGCCCTGAGTCTTCACGCCAACCGGGAGACCGGAAAGCTTGACCGGGATGCGAACCTTAACGAATTCGTCATCAGCGATCTTGATGAAGTCAACGTGCGTAATCTTCTGGGTGAGAGCGTCCTTCTGGACACTGTAGACGAGAGCCGGATTGCCAGCCTTGCCATCGATTTCGAGGTCAAGAAGCGTGTAACGCTTGCCCGGAGCAAGAACCTTGCGCAAGTCGATTTCGCTGACGCTGATGTTCTTAGCTTCGATACCCTTACCATAATAGACGGCCGGAATCTGACCAGCCTTACGCAAACGGGCGTTGTCGCGGTTTGCACCTAGCACTCTCGAGGCAGCTTTGAGCGTTGTGAGTTCCATTGTGTTATCTCCATTAGATAAAAAAAATTCATTGGGGTAGCAGGATTCGAACCTACGAATAACGGAATCAAAATCCGTTGTCTTACCACTTGACGATACCCCAATGGTGCGACAAAGATAGTAAAAAAGTCCCTTTTGTCAAAGACAAACGTGCAAAAAAAGAGCTGAAAAAAGTCATTTTTCGCACATTTTGACAAAAAAGCGGCACTACCTATGCCAGAATTTGGTGACGGTCTGGTAGCGGGAAATCGGTTTCATTGCAGCGGCAGCCTTTTCCGCCTGTTCCCGAGTCTTGAAAATTCCGAAAACGGAGGCGCCCGAACCAGACATCAAGGCGACATCAGCCCCGAGTTCAATGAACATCTGCTTCATTTCGGCGACAAGCGGGTGCGTCGGGAATACGGAAATTTCGAAAGCATTGAAACACATTTCGGGATTGACAATCTGCTTAAACGTTTCCGAAGGCGGTTCAGCAATAGGATCTCCACACAACGGAGGATTCATTTTTGATTCCCACGCCGCTTTGTACTGCTCCCAGCGGTCCGGGCCAGACTTCGGGACTCCGGCATAAGCGTCCTTGGTCGGGACCGCATCAAGCGGAGTTGCGATGAGGAGAGCGGCCCCCTCCGGGAGTTCGAGCGGTTCCACGAACGTCAAACGCTCGCCAATACCTTCAGCAAAAGCAGTTCCACCACGAACGAGGAACGGCACATCCGCACCAAGACGGGCACCGATGGATTCCAAAGTTTCGAACGGGAGGTTCAAGTTCCACAAGTTGTTGAGCAAACGGAGCGTCGCTGCGGCATCAGCACTGCCACCGCCAAGCCCCGCCCCAAGCGGCATGACCTTCGTGAGATGGATGTCGGCACCAAGAGAGCAATTGGCATATTCCTTGAGCGCTTTCGCAGCCTTGAACACGAGGTCGGATCCCAGCGGATAGTTCTGCGGTTCGTTATAGGTCAGGTGGATTTCGCCATCTTCGCGGAGCGTCGCTTCAACCGTATCGCCAGCGTCAATCGTCTGGAAAACAGTTCCAAGATCGTGGTAACCATCTTCGCGCTTGCGGATGACATCTAAAAACAAATTGATTTTTGCAGGAGCGTATTCTTTCATGACCACAAACCTAGCAAAAAAAATTTTTAGTCCACCTTAATTACCATCATCGTAAGGTCATCAAAGGGATCTGTTCCTTCAGAGAATACATTCACGTCATCCGAGATTTCCCTCAAGAATTTTTCACCGCCACGAATTTTGATGGAATTTAATTTTTTCAAAAGTCGTTCTTCACCATAAAGTTCTGCGGAAGCATTGTGAGCTTCAGTAAGTCCATCCGTATAGAGGAACAAGCAATCTCCGCTTTCAAACTGGATGTCAGTTTCTTTATATTGCGTAGTGTCAAACCCGGCGAGGAACACCCCATGGCGTTGCCGCAGGAACTCGAACGAGCCGTCTTTTTTGGCAAAGCATACGGCATTATGCCCCGCATTGGTACATTTCATAATCCTGGTGTTAGTATCGAGAATACCAATCCAGGCTGTCGCAAACATTTCTTCAGCATTGTTTTCGCACAAAAGGCGATTCACGTCATTAAAAATCTCTGCCGTAGAAAGCTTCATGTATGCATGGTCACGAATCATCGTTTTAACAACCATCATGAACAAAGCAGCAGGAACACCCTTGCCCGATACATCGGCAATCACAAAGCAAATATGCGAATCATCTATTTCAAAGAAATCGTAAAAGTCGCCGCCCACTTCTTTTGCCGTGGTCATTGATGCAAAAACATTGAGTTCGGGATGCTTCGAGAACGCATGCACCACCGTAGGGAGCGCACCCGACTGGATATTTGCGGCCAACTGTAAATCGGACTCCACCGCAGCCATTTTTTCACGGCTTTTTACAAACCTATCCGTATTCACGTTTGTCGTAAAGAACACAAAACCTATTGCCCAGGAAAGACTCGTCACCACATAATTCTCATCAATTTCAAGGATATAACCCTGCAATAATTGTACCCCCACACCTATTACAGCAAATATCAGCAAATTCCTTGCATAAGCAACCTTTTCTTTTTTCTTTTCACGATGCATTATTACGTAATAGATTGCAAGAAAAAACGAAGAACCCATATAAAGAAAACATACAGGAGCAAGAAAATATTCAAACAAGTTCATGTACTGAATACTACAACTTTCATCAAGAGAATATATTAAAGCAGTCCATGGAGTCGAAAGACACAAAAACACGGTAAGAATAGTAGGGGCTACAAAAAGTAGGGCATACATTTTTTTTGAACTTAAAGTCAATTCAAAACGTTCTAGGCTGAACCACGCAAACATCGATGTAGCAAAAACGAAACTGATCGCAAAAACATAGCCACAGGCATAATTCAACAGCCTAAGTTCAACATTCCCATCGACAAAATGCCAAATTCCATCAAAAACCGCAAGTACAATAGACGATATAAGGACAACAGATAGCTTATCCTTCAAGCTTATTTTATACAATACAATATTGTTATACAGCAAAAACACAAGCAACAGCGTTGAGAATAGAGAGACCTCTACGAACAATGTTTCTGCAATTTCATTATAAAGCATATTAAGCCTCGTATTTAATCCTGAATGTATTACGGTTATAGCTCATAGTGGTCAGGTATTTCTTGTTTTCCTTCAATTTCTCCATGTAGCCAGAAACCATAAATTCAATAATCGAACCCGCAATAACATCTTCACTGGACAAATCAAACAGAACACCATCATCCTTAGTAATAATCTGCACACCCGTTTCTCGAATAATGACAGTACATTCCGCATAAACGGCTTTATCCACGCCATTTTTTTCATAAATGAGCATATAAAGGTCTTCTATAAGCAACTTCGCTTTCGAAATGGTTTTCTGTTCAATATTATTTTCTACAAGGAATTTTTCTACTTGATGCTGAGTCCCAACAATCGACTCCGGATTTAGTTTAAACTCATAAAATTTATGTTTAAAACCCTTTAACTTTTCCGAAAGCAATAAAGGGTAATTATCTTTTCCATACCGGAAGCGGATGTACAAGACCGTAATCACGTAGGTCAATGCAGGGCCAATAGCAACTCCGGCAAACATTCCATATATACCAAAGAAATACCCCAGAACTACACAGACAGGGGTCACCACAAGTACATCACGGAGAGCACTCATCACAAAACCAAGCTTAATCTTGTCAATGAGCAAATAGTAAGAACTCAACAGATACAGCAAACTCAAGAACACAAGTCCAAACACTTCGATTCGAACACCAAGAACCGCATAAGAATAAACCGCCGGATCAGAAATATCATAAAGTTCAACAATAAAAGGAGCAACAAAAATCATCAACAACGTCAAAGCCAGGCCTTCAACAACAGCGGTTTTCAAAGAAAGGTTATAACATTTTTTGACAGCATCATAAGATTCTTCGCCTAGATAGATATTCATTAACGGAGTAAACGCCTCCCCTACGCCATCAAACACAATTTGAATCTCTTTAACAAAAAGGATAACGGCTCCAAGTACAAGCATTTCGGGACCATAGGCGAAGGTGATAAAACGGTTCATTGCAGCGGTGAAACAAGCCAAAAAGAGATATGTACCCGCATCAATTGCACTATACTTCACGACATCGACAAGCCATTTGAACGAAAAATAAAAACCCAATTTCAAGGAATTGCCTTTACGAAGAAGATGCGCAAAAGCAACAAGTAACGCAACCAAAGTTCCAATAAACGATCCAAACCCAATTCCCTCAATACCTACAAATTTTGCAAGAACAATCGAGCAGACGATGTTTCCGACAATCTGAACAATCCCTGAAACCATCGACAAAGTTTCATCGCCGTCGGCAAGGACCATTTCGTCCATTAACGTCATAATAGGCAACAACAAGATTGTGTACTTATACCAAAAGAAATAATCCTTTGCCGCATTGAAAACGCTTGTAGAAGGCTCATAGAAACGAAGATAGGCATCCCCAAACAGCATAAAAACGGTATACAGGATTAATCCCATCACCACAGCCATAAAGAGTCCAAACGCAAAACAACGATCCGCCTTTTCCTTATTAAACTCCCCCATGGCCCGATTATAGAGGATTGGAATCCCCAAAGCAACCACACAAGCACCAAAGCCAGCCAAAGAATAGGCGGGGACAACAAGGCAAATGGCCATAACGGCATCTTCGCCAAGCATCACACCCGCAATCACCGAATCCGAAAGAGCAAGTACCGAAATAACGAGAATGCTAATCGAACTCGATAGTAAGAGGGAAAAGAATTTTCTTGAAAGGAATGTCTTGAACATAGAAGTCGCTACAAAATTCCGAACGCAACATCCAATCCGGTTGCTTCGAGAACTTCCTTAAAATTGGGGCCCACATTTTCAAGTCGCATATCGCCCTGGTTCTTTTTTAACGTCTTAAACGAAGAGAGCAGCACGCGGATCCCTGCCGACGAAACAAAATCACATTCCTTAAAGTCAAAAACAAGGGATTTTATCTTTTCAAGATGCGGAGCGAGGAATGTCGAAAGCTGTGGAGCCGTCATTGCATTCAGCTCCCCCGAAAGTTCCACCGTCAATTCTTCACCATTCAAATTAGACTTAATTTCCATATAGACTCCTTACTCTCTCAAAAGTTATATTTTTTGCCATTGTTTTTTTACTTCCCCAATCGTAAGCCCGGCATTTTCTTCTATTTGTAAAATCATCTGGCAGCAAAAGACAAATACTTTCGAAAAAGTCGCGATACTTTCTCTCTTGTATTTTCCGCCGTCGTAGTCAAAAGAAACTTCGGTTTTTCCATCATCTACCTTAACCTCGATGTCCATGATGCTTTCTGCAGCCCTATCCGAATTTTCAATCCATTTGGCAGAAGTGAAAAAGCCGTGGGTGTTCGGAACGTACATTTCACCCTGAAAAATAAAGCAGATTTTATTTTCATCTGGCAGAACCCTCTTTTGGGACATGTCATTTGCACTGGAAAGGGATTGTAAAATTTTATTTTTGCAAGTTATAAGAGCGTCAAGAACGGGGGTACTTTGAGGAAGTTCCAGCGCAATAAAACATTCCTTCAAGAAATAACCAATGGTATCTGCATATTTTGCAGAATCTCTACCATTCCAAATCCAGTCAAAAGCAACTTGTTCACAGTCATTGTAAAGGGCAAGGGAAAGAGCCGTGGCAAAAAGATAAAACTCGTTCTGGCTGACGGAATGCGAGAAACAAAAATCTCTTATTTTTTTTGTACAAGGGATTGCTATTTCTTGACAAGCGGCCTTATCTTCTTTTTCAAAATCATGCTTTGGCGCACAATAACAGATTTTGCCATTTGATAAAGTGAGTGTGGAATTTTGGTTTGCAGTCAATGAAAGCAGGGATGTATCTTTTTCGGCTGCGAAGATTTCTTTTATAAACTCATTGTAGCAGTCTTTTGTAAGAACTTCGCCTCGATAAGCCTTTTCTATATCGGAAAGGAAAATATGCAGGGAAAGTCCGTCTACAATAGCGTGATGAACTTCTAAAAGAAGAACAAGCCGTTTTTCTGTTCTGATGATGCGGCATCTGAAAAGTGGGCTTCCATCAAGAGGGAAGATTTCTCCAAAGTTTTCGACGATAGCGTCAAGTTCTTTTTCTGACATAGCCTCTACGCTTATTGCATCGTCAATATTCTGTTTTTGATACTGCACATAGCCTTGTTCCCTGTCCTTTTCAATCACGGTGCGTAAGGCCGGGTGCGCCTCAATCACTTTTTTCAGAGCTTGATAGAGTTTTTTTTCGTCAAGATCCGAACGTAAAGTCAAATACAAGGGAACATTGTCTACGATGGTGTCTGGGAGACAAGCTTCATAATCAAGCACCTCCTTTTGAGAAAGGATAAGGGGGAGTTTTTCTTCTGGAGTCTCTTTTGCTGTGGCTGGGGAACTTAAAGATATCTTCTTATCTAGCACTTCGGCAAGAGCACGGACAGTACGTTTTTCATAAATAAGCGGCACGGTCAACTTTAACTCCTCACAAGCAAGCATAAGCTCCATGGCACTTACGCTGTCGCCTCCCATTAAAAAGAAGTCATCGTCAATGCCGATTTTTTCAATTTCCTCAAAGTCTTCAAGGGCTTCCTTGAATGCATCGCAGAGTATTTTTTCACATTCTGTCCGAGGTGCAACATATGTATTTTGAGAAACAAAATTAGGGATGAGTAGATTTTTCCTGTCGATTTTTCCGTTTGTATTCAGGGGAATCTTTTTCATCTGCACAAAAAATGAGGGGATCATATAGGCGGGGAGCAAGGGCTTTAGCGAGGCGCGGATGGTTTCCACAGGAATAGAGTATTCTTTCTGATAATAGGCGCAGAGATAATATTTTCCCTTTTTTTCAAAGGCTTTTACAGCAACCATTTTTGTTTCCAGAACTTTTTTCAGTACTGTCTCTACTTCGGCTGGTTCCACCCGGTTTCCGTTAATCTTTACCATATCGTCTGCCCGACCCAGCACATACAGAAGTCCGTCTTCTCCGCGGCGGGCAACGTCCCTCGTGCAGAAGAACTTTTTCCCGCCAATCGAGACAAAAGCCTTCTCTGTCTCTTCCTTTTGGTTCAGGTAGCCGCGGAAATAAGGCAGATACAGACAGATTTCCCCTTCTTTTTCCGAAACTTTACCGTCATCGAGCAAAAGCATATCCGTGTATGTACAGCCTTTCCCAATGGGTGTGTTGGGATAGGATTTGTCGAGTTTAAAAAGACAGGCCGTAGACATAAGTTCCGTATTGCAATAAAGATTCAATATGTCAAAGGACTTTGAGAAAACATTGCTTACCCGCTCGGAAGAAAGGGCAATTGCTTTAAGCGAGAGATTTGGTGCTTCTGAAAATGTATTTACGAGAGATGCTGTTAAAAACATGATTTCAATTCTATTTTTGACCAGATACTGCATGTAAAGCGCAGGATTTTTCAGCAGGGGTTCTGAAACAAGGCAGACTGTTCCTTGAAAATACAGCACACTAAATGAGATAATATTGAAGGCGGAAAAAGTTACCGGTGCCACATTTGCAAATCGTAAATCATCATCTTCTTTATGGTACGGTGAGAGTACAGGCAATGCAGTTCCTGTAGTGATAAATCTATACGCACCATATTCTTCTACAACTCCCTTCGGCGTTCCGGTGCTTCCGGATGTATAGATGACGAAGGCAAGATCGTGCTCGTCAGAATCCGCCCAAGCTTCAGTGCTGAGAGGCTCGGCTTCCATAGCTTTTTCCAATGTGTCCGCATCAAAAACAAGTTTTGCACCAGAATCTTTTAATACATGCTCAATTCTTTCCTGCCCCATGCTGTCAGAAAGCGGCACATAGGCAATTCCCGCTTTCATCACGCCTAATTCCACGGCAATATATTCCATGGATTTTTCAAGATGTATGACAATCAAGTCTTCTTTTTGAAAACCTTTGCTTTTTAAGAAAGCTGCTACACGGCTTGAAAGTTCATCAAGTTTTTTGTATGTAGTGCTGCGATCACCGTCTTTATCTAAAACAGCTACACGTTCAGGGTAAGCAGCAACGGTTTCTTTAAATTTCTGCAAATAATCAATCATATTTATGCCCCCTGATTACTTCTCGGTATTTTTTATGTATTCAAGGACAGCCTTCAGCCCGTTTTCAATATCATTGCTATTTAAAAGCATATTTATTCGAAAACAAAAACACTTTTCTGGGTCAAAGCCCTGCAAAATGCCGGGATAGACAAAATAGCCTTTTTCCTTCATCAGGCGTTTCATCGCCTCTACAAAGGATGCATCGTCTACAGCGCAACGGATAAAAATCATGGCATAGTGGCCAAAGGTTTCCGGCGAGATTCGGGCAAAATCATAGTTTTTTACAATGTTTTTCACCTTCAGAATGTTATCCTGCCAAAAGGCTGTGTAAACATCCCGGCAGTCGTCGAAATTCTTTGAAACAAAATGTCTTGCTCCTTCCTGGCAGGAATAGCACAAGGAGCCTCCGTAGATATCTTCAAGGTTGTTGATGTCATCATAGTATTTTGTATGACACACAACGTAAGAGAATTTTATTCCTTGGAGTCCCAAAGCCTTATGAGGGCTATAAATGTAGAGGAGATTTTCCTGAACTCCAAAAACTCTTGAAAGTTCATATCCGTTTACGCATAGGGATTCATCTAAGATGACTATTTTACCTGCATCCAGGAGTTTTTGAATTCCTTTTGTAACGCGCTCCTTAAAATAAATGCTGCAAGAGTTGACCGGAGACGTAAACCAAAATGCAGTACAGTCAGACTGTAGGAGTTCTTCTACATCAAAAGTACTGTTTATGTTTTCCATGTAATCGCTAAAAAGGCGATAAGGTATGCCAATGTCATCAACGCAACTTTGTACAGAAAAATAAACCGGCTCTACAATCCCCACCTTTTGATTATGCTTTTTTAAGAATATAGCGAGCGTTACGATAGAAAGGGTGCTTTGAGATACAGGCGCAAAAAAAGAATTTTCATAAGCTTCATCAGAAAATCCCAATTTATGGGCAAGGTCTTTTTTTATGCAGTCAGGAAAGAAATACTGATAATCAAACAAGTCAGACTTTTTACCAAGCTTTACAACTGATGCAAGCTTTTCCTTATAGTCAGAACCAGAATTCCAGTCGGAAAGATTTACCGGCGGATTTTCTTTTGGTAATGCTTCTAAAGCAGCTTCCAATTCCATTTCAATTTCATAATCAGTCATAGAGAGCCTCGTAGTTCATGTAATCGAAGGATTTTATCTGCTGGAATCCGTTTTTTTCGCTGTAAAAACAGATATCAGGATAATTGATGCCGTTGAAATAATTCATCTGTGCAAAGGAATAAGAACCCATGTCACCAAAGACGATTTTGTCACCCGGCTTTAAGGGGGCAGAAAAAGAGTACTCGCCAAATACATCGCCAGAAAGACAGCTGTTTCCTGCAAGCAGATAGGAATAGCCCTTTTCCCCGGCCTGTGGATAAATTACGGGCAGCTGATAGTAATTTTTAAGGACATCCAAGGCATGGCACGAAATAGAACTGTCCAAAATGGCGATGTCCTTTCCATTATGCACCACGTCCAAAACAGTGGTCAGAAGAAAGCCCGCATCCATCACCAAATACTCGCAGGGTTCAATGTGGGTTTTTAAGTGATACTTTGAATGCAGGATGTCCAGATTTTCGGCGAAGTCAGCAAAATCAAAATCGTCTTCGAGAAGAGCCTGTCCTCCTCCAAGATTTATCCAAGATACAGAAGGAAGGTAGTCAGAAAATTTATCCAGAACGGCAGAAATCAAATTGTTAAAATCTTTTGAGGAAGATCCGCACAAGGCGTGAATGTGAAAACCAGAAATTTTGTCAAAAAAGCGACCATCTACAGCCGAAAGCATTTCTTTTGTAAGGCCAAAACGGGAATACGGGGCGCATGGATTGTAAACCGGTTCTTCTACGATAGAAACCTCGGGATTCAAGCGGAGGGCAAATTCGTTTTTAGCAGTAGCGACGTGACTAAAGACCTCTTGCTGATGAGGTGAGTTTAAGACAATGTGAGAGCAATGGGCTGCAATTTCTTCCGCATCTTCTTTTTTGTACGCCGGGGTATGGACATGAACTTCTTTTCCGAGCTTTGACCCCAACTTTGCCTCAAAAAGCCCAGACGCGGAAACTCCGTCAACATAGGGTTTGATAAAGGGGAACGATTTTGCAAAGGGAAAACCTTTCATGGCTAGCAAAAGAGAAAGGCCTGTTTGATCTGCTTTTGCCCGTATGTTCCGGAAATTTTCGGCAAGTACATCAGTGTTAACGATGTAGCAAGGGGTTGAAAGCTCCTCAATAAAACTGTTCTGATAAAAACACATACACTTCAGCACACACCTTTACAATATTACTACGAAAATATAAACAATATTATTACAAAGATGTGGTAAAAAGCTGCTGAAATAAAATAAAAACGAATAAACCCTATACCCACAGTTTTACTGATGGCATATTGAGGTCAAAAACCTTTTAGTATAGTATCAAATAAGTTTACCCAAATCTTCCGGAGCGTTCGAGTTGCATGAGTTCGTCCATTCCAATGAGCATGGCACGCGGTTTCGAATTGCCCTTGCTGGGGCCGCACACGCCAAGGCCATAAAGCTGGTCCACAATCTTCCCTGCTCGGCTGTAGCCCACACTAAAGTGGCGCTGTACCGCCGAAGTCGATAGACCGTTCACGCTAATCGCCCATTGAGCCACTTCGAACAGGAGCTTGTCGAGTTTCTCGTTCTTGAGAGAACCACCGCCTTCTTCATCGCCTTCTTCGCCACCCGAGACATCGAACGATTCCACCTGCGGGTAGAACACGTTCTGGTCGGAGCATGCGTCGGCCAAGCGTTCGGCTTCTTCGTCGCTGAGGAAAGCACCATGCACGCGCACCGGATCCGGGTCGTTCACAGCCTTGTAAAGCATGTCGCCACGACCCAAAAGTTTTTCTGCACCGGCATGATCCATCACCGTGCGGGCGTCAATCTGCGATGCGACCTTGAAGCTGATTCGCGTCGGCAAGTTCGCTTTGATGATACCCGTAATGACCTTCACAGACGGACGCTGCGTGGCAAGCACCAAGTGGATACCCACAGCACGAGCCTTAGCCGCTAAACGAGCCACGGACTTTTCGATTTCCTTGCCCGCGACCATCATGAGGTCCGCCATTTCGTCGATAATCACGACGATAAATGCCATACGGTGACCGCGATCTTCTTCAGGGACTTCATCCGGTAATTCACCCGCTTCGAACTTTGCGTTGAAACCGCCAATGTTACGCACCTTCGCAGAAGCCAAAACTTCGGTACGGCGGTCCATCTCATAGCAGAGCCACTGGAGCGCCTGGATAGCAATTTCGGGTTTCGTGATGACAGGCGCCAAGAGATGCGGGATGTTTTCGTACATCTTGAGTTCCACCGCCTTCGGGTCCACGAGAATCATGCGGAGTTCATCCGGAGTCTTGCTAAACAGCATCGACGCCATAAGCGCGTTAATGCAAACAGACTTACCGGAACCCGTCTGACCTGCAATCAGCAAGTGCGGTGCCTTCGCCAAATCCATCGTGAACGATTCACCGGTGATGTCCTTCCCTAGCGCCACAAGAATCTTGTCATGCGCGGGCTTGAACTTTTCGCTCATGAACACATCGCGGCAGAACACGGTCTGGAACTTGCGATTCGGGATTTCAACGCCAACGGCAGCCTTGCCAGGAATCGGCGCCAAAATGCGGATGGACGAGACCTTGAGCGGGAGCGCCAAGTCTTCTTGCAAAGCCGAGAAGCGGCTTACTTTCACACCTGGACCCGGTTCCACTTCAAAACGAGTAATCATCGGGCCCGTTTCGCAACCAATTACACGACCCTTGACCTTGAAGTTTTCAAGCTTTTCTTCGAGCATCTTACCGATGGCGTTCAGCTCTTCTTCGGTGTAATCCGCAGTCTGCGCTTCGTGCGTGTCAAGAATTTTTGCGATTTCAGGAATCTTGTATTCGTCGTAAGACGCCGTCGGAGCCACAGGAATCGGAGCAGAATGAACAGCCGGTTTAGATGCCGGGCGAGCTTTTCCACCAAAATCAGATCCAAAGGTCGGGTCCTCGCCCGCTTCATCAGCACCGACAACAACCGGGGCAAAAGATTCATCATCTTCGACCGCCGGGCTTCCCGGGAAGTCCTCTACGTAGGCGCCATCGCCGCCCAAAAGCTCTTCGGCATGGATTGCCGCACGAGTTTCCACAGAATCCGAAAGCGTAGCATCACGGACAATCGTATTCGCGCTCGTTGAAGAATTCGTAGCCCCCGCAGGTTTAGCCGTTTTCGAAGATTTCGGTACTTCAACTTTTCCAACAACAGTTCTCTCAGAGGTTCGACGAGCAGCCCCGCCAACATTTGCCGCATTTACGCCAGCATTCGCAGCAGTATTTCCAGCAATAGCTGCATCCACAGTTTCAGAGCCCGCCGTACGGCGCACATCGCCCTTCACCTGCATACGACCCTTATGACCCTTTTCCCAGTCAATCAAGTCGCGGGCACGGCGAAGCGCGCCAATGCGTTCCTTGATTTCCAAAATCTGGAGTGCATTCATGTGGCGTTCATTCAAACGCAATTCTTCTTCCAAGCGACGGATTTCCGGATCTTCATAGACGCCATCACTGTCCGTTCCGCCCAACGTTCCTCCCACTGGAACATTCCCGGCATTACCTATCGTCGCATTTGGCAAATCGCCCGGTCGCGCATTCCCCGCAGCATTTTTAGGCAAAAAATTCCCCGTCGCATACTGGGGCAAACCAAACGAATCCCCGACTTGCGTCTGCATCTCCGAGCGATTCACATCTAAATCGTCCGTGAGCCAGTTATGGCGACCGTTAAACGGTTCGACTTTCCCGCGCCTACGCATTTTCACGGAATCCGGAACAAAAATCATCGTCTCGTCTTCCATGACCACGCCACGGCGGAGCGTCTTTTTCTCTTCGACCTTTTCGCTCTTCTTATCGCTCTTAACGGCAGGGAAATCGAGCGTTTCAATTTCAATCTTGCCCATCGAACGGCGCTGTCCAAAAACACCACACACATAACGCATCGCCTGCGCGATAAACTTAAAATGCCTCGGTCGCACACCAAATGAAAGCACAAGAATCAAGGCAAGCGCCACCAATAGCAAAATCAGTGGAGCCACATACGAAACTTTCCCAAACACAGGGATCGCCAAGTTCTGCAAAAAGAACTCGCCCAACACGCCACCGCTCATCGAAAGAGTTTCATTCGAGACATGCTTATCGCCAAAATTTTTAAGCGACATGAGGAACGACACATTCACAGCAAGCAGGCTCGCTCCCACTGCAAAACGCAGCAACTTTCCACGAAGCGAAGCAATCGCAATAAAAACACCCCAAAGGATAAGCGCCGCCGTAAAGATAACGACAGCCACACGCCCAAACAGGAACGTCATAAAGCTCGGGAACATGACGCCAAAATAATCCCCAAGCCAGTTTTCTTGCTCGCCCACAATCGAAGTCGTGATGCAGCCAAGCAGCAGAATGACACCGGCAAGCATAACCAGGTAGCCCACCATCATCGTAATAAAATACGAATCTGGCTCCTGAATGTCCTTTTTCGGTTCGACTTTAGGCTTCTTCGTTTTCTTTACAGTTTTTTTCTTTTGTGCAGCCAAAAACAAGCTCCTCTATTTTTCTTCATAAATATAGTTTTTATGGTTCATTATTTTAGCACAAAAAATGACACCCCTTACTCAATTATTATCTTTTTTATGTCATGGCACAGAAAAATTCAAAAAATCAAAAAAAGCTTTTTTTCGGGGTAGCATTTTCGGCAATCGCCGTCTTGCTCATTCTCATTTTTGGTAATTCACACGAAAACTATATCGCTGAATCGGCAGAAAACATTTTTTACGACCAGTTCTTTAAATGGAATACCGAAGTCATGGACACCACAGGTGTCAAAGATGGAATTACACTAGAAACCAATTCCTACAACGACCCCAACATCATCATCGCCGATATCGATGAAAAATCGCTGCAAAAACTCGGGCACTACTATAGCTGGGACAGATCCATCCATGCCAAGGTCATCGAAAACCTGGGTAAAGGCGGAGCCGCAGCTGTCGCATTCGATATTCTGTTTAAAGATGCCGACTTCGGCAAAAAGAAGGCTACACAGTGCCAGCAAATTCTTACGGAACTCGATCCAGATACAAGCCATACCAAATTTTTCACCCAAATCCAGTCCTATTACAACTACGATTCCATGCTCGTCGAGGCAACGCATAATTCTAACATTTGCATCGTCAGCTTTTTGATGCCGCACGTCTCGTACTACAAAAACAAAAGCGACTGGGAACCCCTGAGTACCTGGGAGCGCGCCAAAGAAGTCGGCTTTTCATCGACGTTCCAGTTAAACCAAGTCGACAAGCCTCAAGATATCGAATCTCGCCAGTTGCTCGACAACGTATTCCCGGAACTTGCTAACGCAGGCGCCCGCCTCGGAGCAGTAAACGCCTATCCCGATAACGACGGTACGGTTCGCCGCATCAAAATGTTATACAAGTTCCCCTATGTCGAAAACGACAAACTCGCGCCGCAACGCATTTACTCGACTCTTTCGCTAATGACCATTTTGCACCTGTTCCACAAAGATCCCAAAGACGTGAAAATCAAGATGGGACAGTACATCGACATCGGAAAGCCTTTCGGGATTTACCGCGATACCCTCGGCGAATACCACACGACATACCCGAACTTCACTTACCCCATGTTTACCGCCTTGCGCGACAAGATGAAACAGATTAAAGCAAGCGGTGTAAAAAAGGCAAACCTCGTCGAGACCTCCTCCAAAATCATCGCCAAACGAAACGAAGACGGGCATATCGTTTTTGACATTTTTATCGATGACGAACAGCAACTCGATAGCAAGCTTTCCCGCATTTTACGAAGACTTCCAATCGGCATATTCGACAAGCTCGAAGGAACCAGTTCCATCGACCTGAAATTCGGCTACAAAATATCAAAGAGCGAAGACGACGAAGGCGTCTACGTCATCACAGATGAAAACGACGAAGAATTCTTTATCACGCCAAGTATTCTCAAGACGATTCATTTTTACGAACCCAGCTATCGGCACATAAAAATTGGCGAATACATAAATTTATCCAGACACATGGATATCAGTTACAATAGGGAAAAAGACGAGTGGTCTGCCTCCAACAGCTTTTTCACGAATAATATTCTACAGGAAATCGCCAAGGCAACGGATGAGCAAATCAGCAACTTAAAGGCCGGTGAAGAATTACGATTCGGTCCATACAAAAAAATCCCCATCGACAAGGAAGGTCAATTTTTAATCAAGTTCAAGGGAAGATTCAATAAAGTCACACCGAATACGAGAACATTCAAGCACGTTTCCTACTATGATATTTACAGAGATTCCATAAATCTTGACCAGTATGCCGGCAAAACCATCATTCTCGGTTCCTCAGTTTCGGCACTTTTCGATATTGTGAACGGTCCGCACGAAGAAAACCTCCCTGCGATTCTTGTGCACGCAAGCACCATCAAAAACATTCTTGAAGACGACTATCTGACCATAATGAAAGAACGTTACCAGCGTTATGCCGTGATTTTGCTCGCCCTGATTTGCACGTTCGTCGGTCTTTACTTCAGAAGTTTTGCCTCGCTCCTTTTTGTAATTGGCATTTCCGTTCTTTATACACTTTTTGCGTTCTTCTGCTTCAAGCACAATATTTACATCGGTGTTTCAAAGCAACTTTTGGCAATCATTTCGACCAACATGTTTGCCATGGTCGTGCAAGCGTATTTCGAAAACAAGGAGAAAAAATTCATTGAAAGTTCATTCAAGCAATACATTTCTCCGGAACTGATTGACGAAATGGTGGCAGGCGGCATCACCCCGGAACTCGGTGGCGAAGAATCCAAGATTACCGCTTACTTTACCGACATCCAGGGATTCTCGACATTCTCCGAAAAGATTGGAAGCGCAAGCAAGCTAGTCGAACTGTTAAACGAATACCTGACCGCCATGACGGATGTCTTGATGAAAAACAAAGGCACGCTGGACAAGTACGAAGGTGATGCCATTATCGCATTCTTTGGCGCTCCTAAGCCTTACACCGAGCACGCCCAATGCGCTTGCGACACCGCACTCGACATGCAAAGCGAACTCTTAAGATTACGCAAAAAATGGCACAGCGAAGGCAACAAATGGCCACAAGTCGTCCACGACATGCACATGCGCATTGGCATCAACACAGGCAACATCGTGACTGGAAACATGGGTTCAACCATGCGTAAAAACTACACAATGATGGGCGACGAAGTAAACCTTGCCGCACGCCTTGAAAGTGCAGCCAAACAGTACGGAGCCTACATCCACATCTGCAAGAACACCATTGACCAGCTTGTCGAACAGGGAATCAACGACCAGTACATCTACCGTACACTCGACATCATCCGCGTTGTCGGTAAAGACGAACCCGTTGAAACATTTGAACTTATCGGCTACACCAACGACGAAAATGCAGATACGCTCAACAAGCTCTGTAAGCTTTGGGAACAAGCCCGCACTGCCTATCTCGACATGCAATGGGACAAGGCAATTGAGCTCTTCACGCAATGTCTTGAATTCGAGCCGCACCTGCCTGGGCGCGATCCGGGCAGCAAGACTTGTCCGAGTGAAGTCTACATCAAGCGCTGCAAAGCCTATAAACAAAATCCGCCCGCTCACGCAGGCGAAAAATGGGATGGAATCTTTACCGCTACAGAAAAGTAGCGGGAAACTCCTAGTTCAGTTCCATATTGTCGATGAGACGGGTCTTTCCGAAGAAGGCGGCGGCGAGAATCACAACCTTGTCTTCTGCAGCGAGAGCGCCATTGCACTTCTGCAAGTTCTTCTGGTTAGCCACTTCCACATACTGCACAATGCCACGGGCAGCGACAATAGACTTCACGACGATATCGCGAATCTTCGTAACGCTGCGTTCGCCAGCTTCGTAGGCAACCTTAGCAGCCTTCAAGCCGTTGTAAATGCCGAGAGCCTGAGCGCGTTCTTCTTCCGTCAAGTATTCGTTACGGCTAGAACGGGCAAGCCCGCTTTCTTCACGCACGATCTTCACACGATGAATCTTGATGTTGAAGTTCAAGTCCTTCACCATTTTTTCGATCAAGAACACCTGCTGGTAATCCTTCTCGCCAAAGTAAGCGTCATTTGCACCAGAAATGAGGAAAAGCTTAGAGACAACCGTCAAGACACCACGGAAATGTCCCGGACGGTAAGCACCGCAATACATGCCTTCGAGCTGTTCATCACGAACAAGCGTCATCGGGTCGCCATCGGGGTACATTTCAGCAACAGACGGAGCAAAAACGTAATCTGCACCGATAGATTCGGCAAGCTTAGCATCAGCTTCTAAACGTTTCGGATACTTGTCCAAGTCTTCGTTTTTACCGAACTGGATTGGGTTCAAAAATACACTTACAACAGTCACATCGCACTCGCTCACGGATGCCTTGATAAGAGCGCCATGACCTTCATGGAGCGCACCCATCGTTGGAACGAGACCGATTCTTTTCCCTTCCTTTGCAAGAGGAGCAAGCGTTTGACGTAGGGAATCGATAGACTTAATTATCTGCATGTTTAGTTACCTTCTGGAACAAAATAAGTCGTTTGACTTGGGCAGGACGCAATCGCGTTCAATACCATCTGCAAATGGCTTTCGTTATGGACAAAATCGATATTATCCGTATTAATAATCAGCACAGGAGCATCCGTGTAATGCCAAAAATGATGGTCATAACGGTCCTGCAAATCGCTCAGGTAGTTACCGTCAATGGTCTTTTCCATCGCGCGACCACGACCCCTGATGCGTTGTAAAAGCGTCGAGACGCTCGCCTGTAAATAGACAACGTAATCCGGCTTGCGGATATCGTGGTTCAAGGCGTTCGACACCTGGTCGTACATGGCAAGTTCGTTTTCGGTGAGGTTCTGCGAGGCAAAGATGCGGTCTTTGTCAAACGTGTAATCGCTCACCAGCAAATCGTGGAATAAATCACTCTGCAAAGCGGAATTCTGGAGTTGCTTAAAACGGTCGAGCAAAAAGAAAAGCTGTGTCTGGAAAGCGTATGCCGAGCGGTTTTCATAAAACTTCGGGAGGAACGGGTTTTCGGCAAAGTTTTCTTCGATGAACATGGCGTTCCAACGTTCACAAATGGCTTTGGCAAGTGAAGTCTTTCCGACACCAATTACACCTTCAATCGCCATAAAATGAATTTTCTTGTCCAAAAGCATCAGGGTTCCTCCCCTTCAATGACGCGGAACGGAATCTTTTCTTCTTTTTCAAGCAATTCCGTTAGCAAGTCCTTCACGGTCTTGTTCGTCTTCGGGTCCACCCAGTCCGGCGCAATGTCGCACAGCGGCACCAGCACAAACTGACGGTTATAAATCTGCAAATGCGGAATATTCGGGCGTCCAGAACACACTTCGCGACCGAAGAACAGCAAATCCAGGTCGACCTCCCTAGAATTCCAATGTCCACGGTCCTTACGCCCAAGAATAAGCTCGGAGCCCTTCAAATAATAGAGTAACTTTACGGGATCGCCATCGTACCAGAAGCTCACCACCTGGTTAAAATAAGGACCCTGACCCGCCGGTCCAACAGGAGGCGTCTCATAAATCGGGCTTTCAACCCAGCCACCTGCGCTTATACGGCGAAGCATATCTCTCCCGGCTTTCAAGTGAGCCGAGCGGTCAGGAAGATTGCTTCCGAGTGCTATATATACTCTATTTAAGGAATCCACGCCCCAAATATAGTCAATTTCTAGTTATTAGTTATTGATTATAGGTCGTTAGTCATTGGTCATTAGTTACTAGTGATTAAAAAATTTTTCTAACAACTAATAACTAGTGACTAAGAACTCCCAATATTTTTCATAAAAAAAAATTTTTTTATGACATTTCACAAAATTTAATGTATCTTTTAAGCCGTTCCGCAGTTTCGGGACATAATATTAATTATCAATAAAATTTATGGGGCAACAAGCCCTTATTGTCGTTTCAATTATATCGTCTATTTCATTTTTTGAAATATGTAATTATAGGACGCTATCGTGCCCAGAACACCTAAAAATCAGAATTTAGAACAAAACGTTCAAACACAGTCTTTGACAGATCTCGTTTACCCCGAAAGCACAGGCATCCCTGTTCCCGAATATTTAGGAACGGTTGACAAACTGCCGGACAATACCGAAGAAGTTCCTCAACCTAAACGCCGAGGCAGAAAACCAAATCCTAAGACGAAGGCACGCAAAGGACCTGCATTAGAACAGAACGTCCAAGCCGAAACCGAACCAGAATTTCAAGAAAAGAAACAGCCGGTCGATGGTATAGCAGCTGCTGAAAAGCGCCTCGCCGAGCAGTACGGTGTCGCAAACATCGATGCCATCACAGAACCGATTTACACCGGCGAACAGAACTACAAACCAGCCGAATCTACCGAAGAAAACGCATTCGTAAGCGAAAACACCAGCGAAGCCGTTATCCCGCAGAATGGCGATATGGCTCAAGCACAAGCAGAAAACCAAGGTGAAGTTGCCACCGATCACAATGCAGATCCGAACGCCCAGCAGCAAGGTGAAGCCCAAGCTCAGAACGGTGAAGGTCAAGATGACCGCCGCTTCAATAACCAGAACGGTAAATTCAACAAGTTCAATAAGAACAACAAGTTCAACAAGAACAACCGCAACAACCGCAATTTCCAGCAGCAAGAAGAATTTGTCGACGACTCTGCAACGCTCCCGGCACCGGGTTCCGAAGCTATTTTAAAGGCAAAGGAAAACTGGCTCAAGTTCCGCAAGCTCTCCATGAGCGAACTCCAGGAACTCGCCGTGCAGAAGGAAGTGGACTTCCGCAGAATGAGGAAGCAGTCCCTCAACTACATTTTGCAGAGCCTCGAAAATGAAGGCAATATAATTTATACGGAAGGCGTTCTCGAAGTCACGCCACAGGGTCACGGGTTCCTCCGCATGCCGGATCAGAACTACCAGACAAGCACCGACGACGTTTACGTGAGCCAAAACCTTATCCGTAAATTCAATCTCAAGATTGGCGATACAATTGAAGGTCTCGTCCGCACGCCTCGCGAACAAGATAAGTACTTTTCCATGCGCCGCATCGACCGCGTGAACTTTGAAGAACCGGACAAGATGCGCCGCCGTGTGGCATTCGAATATTTAACGCCAATCCACCCGGAAGAAAAGATCCACCTCGAATGGAACGAAACGGAATTCAGCACCCGCATCATGGACGTTTTCTCCCCGATCGGTAAGGGTCAGCGCAGTATCATCCTCGCCCCTCCGCGTACCGGTAAGACCGTTCTCTTGCAGAACATAACCCGCGCTATTGCGAAGAACCATCCTGAAATCATCCTGATTACACTCCTCATCGACGAACGTCCGGAAGAAGTCACGGAAATGCGCGACATCATCACAGACATTAAGGAAAAGGCTGCTGAAAAAGGGATCGAAATCAAGGCTGAAGTTGTTGCATCGACGTTCGACGAACCGCCTGAGCACCACACCCGCGTCGCCAACATGGTTTTGGAAAAGGCAAAGCGCCTCGTCGAAAGCCAGAAGGACGTTGTGATCTTGCTCGACTCCATCACGCGTTTCGCCCGTGCAAACAACGTTGTCATCCCGCACTCCGGCAAGATTTTGTCTGGCGGTGTGGACGCTAACGCCATGCAGTTCCCGAAGAAGTTCTTCGGTGCCGCCCGTAAGATTCAGGACAAGATTCGTACCATCAAGAACGAAGACGGCTCGATTAGCGAAGAAGTCCAGAAGAACGGTTCCCTTACCATCATCGGTACAGCCCTTATTGAAACCGGCAGCCGTATGGACGAAGTGATCTTCGAAGAATTCAAGGGCACCGGCAACATGGAACTCGTGCTTGACCGCCGCATCGCCGAAAAGCGCATTTGGCCCGCCATTGACGTGTTTAAGTCCGGCACCCGTAAGGAAGAACGTTTGCTTACGATGCTTGAACAGAATGCCGCCTGGAACTTCAGACGCGGTAGCCAGAACGAGACGGAAACGGGCATCATGGAGAACCTGCTCAAGCTTTTGAACAAGTTTAAGACAAACTCTGAGCTTATGAGCGCTCTTTCTAAACCCAAAGACTAATACAAATTCGGCTAAAACCCAGCCAAACAGCCCGCCAAAAGCGCGGGCTGTTCTTTTTTACGCTTGTCATGCCCGTCTCCGAACGGGCATCGCCTTTTTATCCCCTGTCATGCCGGACTTTGTTCCGGCATCGCCATTTGGACATCGAAAATATTTTTACGTTTACTACGAAATTTTAAAAAGGAATAAAAATGAACACTACGATTTTCTTTGCCGGTACTGGTAACATGGGCGGAGCCATCCTCCGCGGTCTTTTGAACGCAGGCACAGACGCCAAGAACATTTTCTTCTTTGACCCGAGCGACAAGGCTGCCGAAGCCGTGAGCGCCCTCGGTTGCGTCCGCGTCAAGAGCTTTGCCGAAGGCATCGAAAAGGCTAACGTCACGTTCCTCTGCGTCAAGCCGCAGATTTTCAAGCTCGTCGCCGCCGAATGGAAGGCAGCCGCATCCGCTCTCAAGAGCGAAAAGACGTTCATCAGCATCATGGCAGGTGTTGCCCGCAAGAGCCTCATCGAAGTGCTCGGTGAAAAGAACCAGGTGCTCCGCGTGATGCCGAACTTGCCGCTCACTGTTGGCAAGGGCTCCGTTGGCCTTGCCACCGACGGCGTCTCCGAAGAAACGCTCAAGCTCGCCGAAGAAATCTTTGGCAACATCGGCGTGACCTGCCGCGTTGCAGAATCCCTCATCGACGCCGTGACCGGACTTTCCGGCAGCGCCCCTGCTTACGTCTTTGAATTCATCGAAGGTCTTACCCGCGGCGGCGTAAAGGCTGGTCTTACCCGCGATGTCGCTTTGAAGCTCGCCCTCGGCACCATCGAAGGCAGCGTCGAACTCGTCAAGCAGTCTGGCAAGAGCCCGAGCGACCTCTGCGCTATGGTTTGCTCTCCGGCAGGCACGACAATCGCAGGCATCGACGCCCTCGAAGAAGGCGCATTCCGCAGCACGCTTATCAAGGCTGTTGTCGCCGGCACAAACCGCAGCAAGGAATTGGGCAAGTAACAAGTGCGCCCGTCCATCGACTTTTTCACAAAAGAAACTTCGACGTCCTCGTTCATCTTGGACGTCCTTTCTTCTGTGGATAACACCGTCGATGTCCACACTCCCACAAGCGACGAGGCACCCGAAATCGCAGAAAATTTGCGTTTTCCACTCGCGCCCATCGTCATTTGGGACCTTGATTCTTTCACTGCAAAAAACGCAGAACTGCTTTCGAGACTTCGCGACTTTAGCCCAGATTCCATGATTCTCGCCTACGCGGAATCTCCCGAAAGCTACACCGAAGTTTCAAGCAAACTCTACGACACGATTCTCTCCGTCGAAGCACTTCGCCTCCACTTGATGAGCAAGATTGCGAGGCTCAAGGAAATCTACAACGCAAAGCGCATTTTCCGCGAAAGAATGTCGCACCTCGTTGGCAAAAGCGATGCCATGCAGCGCCTCCGCAAGAACGTAGAACGCGCCATTTTGCACACAGGCCCCGTCCTTATTCAAGGCGAATCGGGCGTTGGCAAGGACCTGGTCGCAAGAGCTATCGCCTGCGTTTACGACAAATTCGTCACTGTCAACTGCAGCGCCATTCCGGAATCACTTTTCGAAAGTGAACTTTTCGGTCACACGCGCGGAGCATTCACAGGCGCCCAAAACGAACGCATCGGTCTTTTCGAAGATGCAAACGGTGGCGCCATCTTCCTGGACGAAATCGGCGACATGCCGCTCCACGCTCAAGTCAAGCTTTTGCGCGTCATCCAGAATCACGAAATCCGCCCCATCGGTGCAAACAAGACGCGACACATCGACGTGCGCATCATCGCCGCTACAAACCGCGACCTCCGCGAAGAAATTCGCGAGAAGCGTTTTCGCGAAGACCTTTATTACCGCCTGAACGTGATTCCGATGCAGCTTTCACCGCTCCGCGACCGCAAAGAAGACATCGAAGACTTGGCGAATTACTTTATCCGCCAGTACTCGCCTGCAGGCGAACCTTATACGCTCTCGCCTGAAGCGTTGCAAAAGCTCCAGAATCACAACTGGCCAGGCAACATTCGCGAACTCGAAAACGTCATCCAGCGCGCCCTCTGCTTTACCGACCCAGGCGTTTTACGCGCTGAAGATTTGCAAATTGACGAAAATTCCGACAACAATTCAGTGAGTTTCACAAGTGCAGATCGCGCAGCCATAAAAGCATTCAACGCGAGCAATTACGAAGAATTTCGCGAATTGCAGCTCGACGAAGAACGAGAATTTTTGAAATCGACCATCCGCAATTGCGATGGTTCCGTAAGCCTTGCCGCCGAACGGCTCCGTATGAACCGCACAGCCCTTTACAACCGACTCACACGACTCGGCTTAAGCGTTAAAAACGTTCAATCTTAAAACCGCGCTTGCGAAGCGCATCAATCACGTTGTCTTTTTCAAGCGCCAAGTGCGCTACACCGACCACAACAAAAACGTTTCTATCTTCGCGCAAGAAAGTCGCAATTGATTCCGCCATTTTGGCATTGCGATTCACATAAACACGTTGTTCAAAACCATCCTTGAACTTTTGATCGCTAGACAACGATTCATCGCTTTCGTCTTCTTCATCATCTTTGTTCAACAAGCTACGCAATAAATCGTCATCACCCGTTTTCCAGGCATGAATCAAATTACCCACAAGCGTTTCAAAATCTGCAATTTCACGTAAAGTCGTCTTTAAGTAATACACACCCGCCGAATCCGATTCCGTCGTATCTGCAAGCGCGCCAATCTGTTCTTCTGCAGTTTCCAAGCCGACAATGGCCTTGCCATCTGACGCCGCTCTATCCAAAAGCACATAGTCAATCCCATATTCAGGATTCAATCCGGCCTGTTCAAATGCATACGCACTAAGCGTTGTCGCTACAAGCCAGGGGCGCATTTTTTCAAACACCACCATAGGAATATCCCAGGCCGCACAAAGGCTATCTAAAGACTTCCACATTTCTGGCGGCAGAATATCTCGAAGCAACCTATCTTCAAGCATTCCCTGCGAAACCGATTCCTTGCCAATCTCCTTCACGACTTCTTCATCGTTCATGTTGAGTTCGACGGCAAGCTCATCCGAACGTGCAAACGCAGAATCAATCACAGGAGCAAGCGGGTACAAAGTCGAATCCGCCAAATGGATACTCCCCAGCACCCACACCGAAGAATTCTCATCGGACACTTTCCAAAAGAAATGCTTTTGTTCCGATGAACCTGCCGTACTCCGGTTACCCGCACACGATGACAAGCATAGCGCAACACAAAACACACCAATAGCGTAAAATAAAATCAAAGAGCGTCGCATATTTCCGTCCAGTCTAAAAGTCCATTTTTTCGAGCATCCGCAGCCGAAGCCACCTTTACCGTTCCGCCATTTACAACCATAATCTTATCGCAATAGCGTTCCGCGTATTCCACGGAATGCGTCGAAACAACAATGCCCATTTGGCGTTCCACGGCGATTTTCTTGAGCAACCTAAAAAGCGCATGGCTACGCGGAATATCCAAAAACGCATTCGGTTCATCGAGCAACAAGATTTTCACCTGCTGCGCCACAGCCTCTGCCAAAAACACGCGGCTGCGTTCACCATCGCTCAATTCTGCAATCGGGCGATTTGCAAAATTTGCCACATCCAAAAGCGCCATCGAATTTTCGACAATGCGATTATCTTCTTCTGTGCGGCTGTCAAAAATTCCAGAATACGGCGAACGTCCCAAGCGCACAAATTCACTCACGCTCATTCGCGGGGGCACCGCACTCGACATTCGAACAAGCGAGATTTCCTGAGCACGTTCACGAGGCGCCCATTCCGTAAGAGATTTCCCTTCAAGCGAAACCTCGCCTGCCACCGGCGCAAGTAAGCCTGCAAACGTTTTCAAAAGAGAACTCTTGCCGCAACCATTCTCGCCCATCAAAGCTACAACATTTCCCGATGCAAGCGAAAAATCAAACGGGAATTTCATCGACGGGAGCGCTTTACCATAGCCGACAAGCAAATCCTTACATTCCAGCAAAATGTTCTGCGATTCAACACTGGTCATAAAAGCCCCCTAAAGACGCGCACCGGAACCGCGCACAAGCACCCACAAAATCACAGGTACGCCCACCAGCGAAAGCACAGCATTCAACGGCACCGAAGCCGGGAAGAGCCCGCCCAAAAGCGCAAGTGCCACACCGCACAACGCGGCCCCGGGCAAAAGTACGCGATGGTTCGTCGTCTTGAAAAGCAGATAAGCTAAATGAGGCACCGCAATTCCGATGAACGCGACAGGCCCGCAAAACGCTGTCGTAGCACCCGCCAAAAGGCTCGCCCCGAGCAACACGCAAATCTTGGAACGCTTCACGTTCAACCCAAGCCCATGTGCAAAATCATCGCCCAAAAGCGCCGCATTCAAGTACCGCAGCGAAACGCCTATCATCACCAATCCCACAAGCACTGCCGCCACAAAAATCCAGACATCACCGAGCGTCACGCGCCCAAAGCTACCCATGCCCCACGCCACATAAACGCGCAGCGATTCCGAAGAATTCCCTGCAATCAAGACGCTCACAATTGAATCGATAAAGTAGCCCGTCAAAAGTCCAACAATCAAAAGCACGCCCGTCTGCGCAAAACGCGTCGCCGCAAACATCACGACAAGCGTCACAAGCAAAGCCCCAAGCGCCGCCGAGCCCAACACGCCGACACTACCAAAGCCAATTCCCGCCAAAAGCGCAAGCGCCACACCCAAACTAGCACCACTGCTAATGCCAAGTACAAACGGTCCCGCCAGCGGATTCCGGAACACCGTCTGTAGCGACAAGCCCGACACCGCAAGCGACGCACCCGCCAAAATCGCGGCAATCATTCGCGGGATTCTCAAGTTCCACAAAATGTTCGACGAAACATCCGCACCCGGGCTAAACAGCGCCTGCACCACCGACGAAAACGGAATGTTCACCGCACCAAAGCAAAGCGTCGCCACGCACAGCAACACAATCAAAATCACCAACGCAATAAAACCAATCAATAAACGACGCAAGCGAACCTCCAATTATTCAAAAACAACCATAGAAAATTTCAACAAATTTATAAAAAGCTCCGATTCAATACATCTGAATAATACAAAAAAGCATTTGAGCGACAAGACAATAATTTCTATCTTTCCCACCATGCTCGACTATTCTCAAGTTCCAAGTCCCTGTTTCGTACTTGACGAAACGCGTCTCCGCCGCAATATGGAAATCCTCGACGATATCCAGAAAAAGACCGGCGTCAAAATCATCTGCGCTCTCAAGGGTTACAGCTTCTGGCGTTCCTTCCCGCTCATCGGCGAATACCTCGCCGGCGCCACCGCCTCTAGCCTCAACGAAGCCCGCCTCGCGCGCGAAGAGATGAACAAGGAAGTCCACGTCTTTGCACCCGTCTACGAAGACGACGAAATCGACGCCATCCTCGATGCAGCGGACCACATCACGTTCAACAGCTTTTCGCAGTGGCAGCGTTACAAGGACAAGACGCTTGCCCACGGTGTGAGTGCCGGCATCCGCGTGAACCCGGAATTTTCGACAGTCGAAACCGACCTTTACAACCCCTGCGGCAAGTTCTCCCGCCTCGGCGTGACCGAAAAGGAATTCAAGCCCGAACTCCTCGATGGCATTGACGGACTCCACTTCCACGCGCTTTGCGAACAAGACGCCGACGCTCTCGAAGGCGTTCTCGCCGCATTCGAGCGTCACTTCGGCAAGTACCTCCCGCAAATGAAGTGGGTGAACTTCGGCGGCGGTCACCACATCACCCGCAAGGACTACCACCGCGATGAACTCGTGCGCATCCTCAAGGATTTCTCCGCACGCTACCCGCACTTGCAGGTCATCATGGAACCGGGCGAAGCCATCGGCTGGCAGACCGGTGAACTCGTCACAAGCGTTGGCGACATCGTCCACAACGAAATGGACATCGCAATACTCAACGTTTCCATCAGCGCCCACATGCCGGACTGCCTCGAAATGCCGTACCGCCCGAACATCATCGGCGCCGCATTCCCGGGCGAAAAGGCTCACACCTACAAGCTCACGGGCAACTCCTGCCTCGCCGGCGACCAGCTCGGTGATTTCTCGTTCGACGAACCGCTCAAGGTCGGCGACCGCATCATCTTCGAAGACATGATCCACTACACCATGGTCAAGACCACGTTCTTCAACGGTGTACGTCACCCGAGCATCGGCAAGTTCGACGAAAACGGCAAGTTCCACCTACTGCACAAATTCACGTACGAGCAGTTTAAAGAGAAATTGTAATTGACAACGCCACAGTAATTAGTTAGTAGTCATTAGTTCTTAGTCGCATAATCGCGCCATAGGCGCCAAATATAAACTACAGACCTACGACCATTGACTAACAACTCCATTTCATTATGCTATTCCATTCTGAACAAGACACATACAACTGGGCGCTTGGTTTTGCGAAGGAACTCAAGGTCGGCGACAAAGTCGCCCTCTACGGGAACCTCGGCGCAGGCAAGACCGTCATCAGCCGCGGCATCTGCAAAGGGCTCGGTTTCGAAGGCACGGTCTGCTCCCCGACCTACACCATCCTCCACGAATACCCGAACAACCCGCCCATTTTCCACTTCGACCTGTACCGTCTCGAAGGCGGTGCAGACCTTTATGAAGTCGGCATGGATCCGGACTATCTCGAAAGCGGCATCAGCCTCATCGAATGGCCCGAGCGATTAGAAGAAAACGACGCAGGCATCACCCACGTCGTTAAAATCCAAATCGTATCCGAGACCGAACGCGAAATTACATTAACAGTCGTTGGTCATTAGTCGTTAGTTATTAGAAATGCTATTGACCAATGACCATTGACTACAGACTAAAACTTATTGCGCCTTCTTGCGCTTACCCTTACGAGCAAGTTTCTTGTTCGCTTTTTCAATAGAATCGGCAACAGCCTTTGCGCGGAGTTCAGCAGCAACCTGAGCCAAGGAATCCGCAATTGCCTTTTCTCTAGCAATCGAATCGGCGCGAGCAGCGGCAGCAGCAACACTAGCCTTGACAGCTTCGTTTTCGGCAATGTTGTTCCAATCCTTGCGGTCACCCTGATTCAAAAGCATCGGGCCCTTGTATTCCTTCACAATGTTGTATGCAGCAACGGTATCGCGAGCAGCCATGGCGCCCATGGCGTCGGCATACAAGTCCTTCTGCTGGTTGCGCAAGTCTTCGATAGCACCCAAGCGGTTCTGGCGGAGGATTTCCATAGTATCGCTCACAAAACCCAAATCCCAGGTTTCGTTGTAGCAAGATTCAGCTTCGACATACTTTGCCGCATCCGTTTCTGCAGCTACAAACAAGGCGTCGCACTTAGCAAATGTATCGGCACTTTTTTGCTTAGCATACTGGTAGTAGTAATAACCACCTACGATTAAACCGATGAGTACGAGCAAGAACACACCGTCCTGCCAGCCCATAATCGGCGCCTGCGGAAGCTTCGGTCTACCATTGATTGTTTCACCGGCTTCCAGTTTTTCTTCAGCCTCGTCAAACGGGCTTTTTCCATTCAAGAAACTAAACATAGAGTCGTCCTATTTTTTTGAAATTGCGTCAAAGACGCGTGCGTATAAATAAATCTGTTTCAAAAGGCTCGCAAAACCGTTCGAGCGCGTCGGCGAAAGCCCGACATTGAGTCCAATCTTCTGGAAAAACGTCGGATCCACCGAAAGGATATCGGCAGGAGCCATGTCGTTGAAAATCTGCAAGGCAAGCGCACCGAGACCACGGCTAATCAGCGGGTTCGTCGTACCGCCTTCCACATCCATCTCAAAATGAATTTTTGCACCATCAAACTTCGGCACCAGATACATTGTCGAGGCGCAGCCCTGGATAATGAACTTTTCTGCCTTGAGGGAGGCGTCCATTCCCTTGTGTTCACGAGCCAAATCCAAGAGGAATTTCCACTTGTCATCCGGGTCTGTGAACGATGCAAATTTTGCTCTAATCTTTTCTTGACGATCAACAATACTTTCAGACATAATCATACTAATGCAAAAAAGAACGCATTTTCCAAATTACAGACGGGCAAGACCAAAGCACCGCCCAGAAAATTCTAAGTAGAGTCTGCTTTTCACGCGGGAGCTTCGAGAGGCGCATAGCCGCCTTGTCAAACTGTTCATCCTTGATTTTTGCAAGCCCGGGCTTTGCTCTCGCAATTTGCAAATGAGACTTTCCGAGCTTAGCCATCCAACGATCAAGGACAGAAGCTTCAATACGGGCACGAGCGCCATCGTCCGTTGCATTCAGCCATTCATGAACCGCTTCTGCAGTAATCTTTCCGCTAAGGAGCGCTTCAACAATTCCCGAACGGCTCAACGGATTCACGCAACTAGCCGCATCGCCCGCCTTAAAAAGACCACACTTGGCAAGTGGCTTATCAGACTGCCCGCAGGCAATCATGCCACCATAAATCGCCTTGATTTTGGCATTCGGGTAATGCGTCGCAATAAAATGCTTGAGTTTTTCACGCAAAGGCATATCCGGCTTTGCATCCTTCGAAAGCACAAAACCGACATTCACTTCCTTGCCATCACGCGGGAAAATCCAACCGTAACCGCCTTCAAATTCGCTTCCGTAAAGCAAATCGATATGGTCACGTTCGTGTTCAATACCTTCAGCCACAGCAAAAATGCCCGGTTCCAAATCAGTATCACCCGATTCAATCCCTTCAAGGCACGGAATACCACGCGTCAGGCGACAGCCAGGACCACTGGCATCAATAAAAGCCTCAGCCGAAAGCAAAAACTTTTCTCCGCCCACCTGGACATTCAAATTCCAGCCTTTTTCAGCCTTTTCGATGCTTTTCACAAGCGCATCAAAACGGCATTCCACGCCCGCTTCGACGCAAGCATCGGCAATCGCATGGTGGAATTTCGAACGATCGAGCAGACGACCGCAGTCCTTGCTGTAAAATTCAGCCTTATAACCCTTAGGCGACGTAAAATAGATACCCGAAAGGCTTCCACGCACCCAAGATTCATCAATAGGCCACAAATCGTTCAAACGATGGGTCGATACTGCTTCGGCACAAAAAATAGGTTCCTTCCAGGGTTCCTTTTTGTCCAAAAGCAGGATTTGTCCAGCACCGCCCGTCAATTTTCCAAGCTGGTAAGCAGCCATAAGACCGGCCGGACCTGCCCCGCAGATCACCACTTTGTAAGAATTTGAACGAAAACAAGTCATTTCAACGTAAAATTAGTATTTATTTGGTCACTTTTTATTTTTAGTTGTTAGTTTTGCAAATTTTTTAGTTATTTTAGGGCTATCCGTTATTTGATTTACTTTTTCATAAAGGGAATTTGACTATGAATATGAAGAACGTCTATAAATTTGGTCTCTGCCTCCTTGGTGCTCTCGCGCTCAACGTGTCAGCACAGGATTTCAGAGGTAAGGACCTGAACACCTCCTTCCGTGACAAGCGTATCGACAACTACCAGTTCCAGAAGGCAAGGGCCATCAAGGGCGTTACGGACTTCCAGCGCTCTGCCGGTGAATCTCCGGACTTCGAAGAAGCAAACCTTCCCGAAGTCTCTTTCCGCAATGCTGTGATTAGCGGAGCCAACTTCGAAAAGGCAAACCTCAAGGGCGCAACGATTAGCGGTGCAGACATCCGTTCTGCAAACTTTGAAGGCGCAAACCTCGAAGGCGCAAACCTCTATCGTGCAACGCTTCTCGATAGCAAATTCCCGAAGGCAAACCTCAAGAGTGCTCGTCTTGACGCTATGAAGGTCTCTGACGAATGCGATTTCAGCAAGTCAGACCTCACTCAGGCATCTGTGATGGACATGGACCTTACCCGTGCTGACTTCAGCAAGGCAAACCTCACCAACACGAACTTCTCCCGTTCCTTGATGGCTAACAGCGACCTCCGCAAGACCACCATGGAAAAGACGGACTTCACAGCTTGCAACCTCATCGCTGCAAACTTCTCCGGTGTGAAGCTCAACAACGTAAACTTTGCTAAGGCAGGTCTTTCTCAGGCTGACTTCGACGGTGCAACGTTCAACAACGTGAACCTCCAGGAAGCTGACCTTTCCTTGACCACGTTCAATGATGTCGACCTCTCCAGAACCCAGCTCCAGAAGGCTAAGTTCGCCCAGTCCAAGGTCAAGAACATGAAGTTCAACAACCAGGACTTGAACGGCGTCATCTTCGACAAGGGCGAAGTTTCCAAGAGCTCTTTCGACAAGACCAAGCTCAACAAGTCTTCCTTCTTCGATGCGAGCGTCAGCAAGAACGTGTTCAACTACGCTGAACTCATGAAGGCAGTCTTCGACGGTGCTTATGTATTCAAGGACATCTTTGATAACGCAGACCTCACCAAGGCAAACTTCGCAAACTCCACCATCGAACGCTCTGCATTCAACAACGCTCAGCTTTCTGGTGCAAATTTCTCTGGTGCTAAGCTCATCAAGGTTACCTTCACCAACGCCAAGATGGAAGGTGTCAAAATCGACGCCGACACCAAGATGGAAGACGTAGACTTCTCTGGTGCAGACCTCACCGGTGCAAAGATTGAAAAGTTCACCGCCAAGCGCGTGATCTACAACGAAAGAACAAAGTTCCCCAGCGGTTTCGATCCGCGCGCATTCGGTTTCTCTAGACCAGGCGAAAAGCGCTAATAAAGCCTTTCAATAACGGAATATAGGGACGCTCACTTGAGCGCCCCTTTTCTTTTGCCCTTTTGCGTCAAAGGAGCCTTACTTCTTGTCCATGAGCCAGCTTATCGCTTCGGACAGAGAATGAACCCGCACAACCTTCATCGAACCCATATTCTCAGAAAGCTTGCAGCTCGCCGGCACAACCGCCTCCGTCATCCCAAGGCGGCTCGCTTCCTTGAGCCTCTGGTCTAAAAGACTTACGCCACGCACCTCGCCCGACAGTCCAAGCTCTCCAATCGCAATCGTCTGCCGCGAAAGCGGGATTCCCAAATGATTGCTCGCCACCGCTAACGCAAGCGCCAAGTCCGACGAAGCATCATTTACCTTCATGCCACCAGCTATGCTCGCAAACACATCCGAGGCGCCAATCGTCACACCACCGAACTTTTCCAAAAGCGCAAGGATAATCGTAAGTCGTTTCGGGTCTATCCCTGCCGCTACACGCTGCGGCACTGCAAAATTCGTCTGGTTCACAAGAGCCTGAGTTTCGAACAGGAGCGCCCGAGAGCCTTCCATTGTACAGCAGACAGCACTCCCCGGAGTCGGCGGAACCCCCTCCTGCAAAAAGACCTTGCTCGGGTTCAGCACAGGATTCAACCCATGACTCGTCATTTCAAAAACGCCAATTTCATCGGTAGCGCCAAAGCGGTTCTTGATAGTCCGCAAAAGCCTATACTGGTGATTACGGTCGCCTTCGAAATAAACAACCGTATCGACCATGTGCTCCAAGATTCTCGGTCCAGCAATCTGACCGTCCTTCGTCACATGACCAATGAGAATCGTGATGCATCCGGAATTTTTGGCAAAAACCATCAAGTCCAAAGTGCATTCACGCAGTTGTGTTGCACATCCGGGCGTCCCAGCAAGGTCGCTCTTGTAAACAGTCTGGATGGAGTCTATCACAAGAACCTGAGGCTTTACCTCTTTTGCCTGTTCCAAAATCTTTTCGAGATTCGTTTCGCAGAGGAGCATCATGTCGCTCCCCGAAACATTCAAGCGTTCACTGCGAAGTTTTACCTGGCACGCACTTTCTTCACCACTCACGTATAAAGCCTTGACTCCCGCCGCATTCATCGTCGCAAGTGTCGTGAGCACAAGCGTCGACTTACCGATTCCCGGGTCACCCCCAATCAGCACCAGGCTTCCCGGCGCAAAGCCACCACCAAGCACACGGTCAAATTCCGAATTCGCCGTGCTCAAGCGCCGCGTATCTTCTGTCGCCACATCCTTGAGCAGCACCACCTTATGGACAGGCCCGCCAAGCCCACGTCCCGTGCGCCCAGCCCCTTCAGTAATCCGTTCAATGACATGTTCCTTAAGCGAACTCCACGCCCCGCAAAACGGGCACTTGCCAGCCCACTTCGGAGTTGTATTGCCGCATTCCGTACAGAGATACTCAATTTCTTTCTTCGACTTGTTTAGTGCTACCATGAGCACTAATATAATAAAAGTAGAATGTCAAAAGGTGACAATATACGGAAAATTTCCCGTCCATAGGACGGGAAATTGACTTTTGCATGGAGGAAAAGCTTTATATCAATTCATTTTTGGCATGCGTAACATCCGAAACGGTAATGATGTACTTGTTAGAACCATTATACAGCGCTTTTGCGCGAACGAACTTCACATGTCCATCTTCAAGCGTCAGAGTTCTGCCATAAGTTTCACCAGAAGCACTATTTCGATTAGCCCGTTCCATAAACGCTTCCACAGAGCAAAGCGGCATCTGGAACAACTTGCAGAGATTCTCTATCGAATCAGAAATAGACCTTTGGACATACATAGGCTTACCTTCAAGGCAAGAAAGACTCAGTAGCCTATCCGTATTGCCATCGAGGTAGATGATCTGGTCATACAGATTCAAAACGACCGCATCCGTCAATTCCTTGTAGGCTTCGACATCCGTATTATTTTCATTCTGGAGTTTCAAAATCACGTCACCCGTATCCGGGTCTGCCATCATGTCAAAAGTCGATTTGATGGAGAACCAACCATTCTTAAAATTGTAATTCAAGTTCAGCGAAGGGACCGCTCGCTTATTCGCATAGGCAAGAATCAACTTTTCACGGGTATAGGCAGTCGTTTTTTGAATATTGACGCTATCCTTTGACATCAATTTCACCAAATAGTCAAAGTGGGCGTCATAAGTGTACTTACCCGTAAGTTCTTTCGGAATATACGAAATACCGTCCATCCTGATTACCGGCGAATTCCTCGTGAGATTCCAGAACAAGTATCCCTTGTATCCCGGCTCATACGACTTGGTATGAGTAGCCTCGCCCGACGCCATAAATATCTTGAACGCATTCTTGCGACCAAAGTAATTTTTCAAAGCCATATCGTCTTCAGAGACAAACACCGACAAAATGCGTCCATACGGTGTATCCCTAAAATAACGACCCACATGGTAAATACGTTTGACAAATCCCTTCTTGGTCCTGACTCTGTATGTCGTTTGTGAAGGCAGAGCACTCCTACTCCGGAACAGAGTTTCAAGAGTTTCACCAACGGCAGCATAATCTTCTGGAAGAACAGCCCCCTCAAACTTATTACCCGCCAAGCTGCGGAAATCGTCAACGTTATCGCAATCGAAGATTTCTAGCGCACGGCCATTCACATACAGGATATCCCCACTGACAGCTTCCAAAAGGATAACTCCACCCGGGACGTATTCCATATAGTTCAGCGCAAGCTGGTGGAGCAGTTCCGTATTCTTGATGGCATCGTCAATTTTCGACTTGACCTGATCCTTATTCTTAATCGGCGTAAGGATTGACTGATAAGCCCCCAAGCGGACACTTTCCTTTGCCAATTCTTCGTTATCGGTCATCACGATAAACGGCATCTGGAATTCATGCTTGTCGCCATGGAATTTCTGAATAATCTTGAAGCCATCGATTTTCGGAAGAGCGGCATCCACCAGCGCTAACGAAATACGGTTACCATACTCCAGCAAGAAATTGAGCACCTGTTCGCCATCCTCGGCAAGCAGCAAGTTGTAATTCGATCTCAAGACACTTTCAAGGAAAGCGCGGTTCTGCGGATTCGTATCGGCAAGCAAGATTGTCTTTGCATCTGTCGGGAGCGACGTAATCTTACTACTCGATGAAGAGATATCAAAGGCGCTCACATGCGTATTGCGCAACGACATGTCGTAAATATGGGTACCTTCGATATCGGCAATCAGGTATCCACTCAAGAAGACATACGAACCACGAGCGGCATACGTTATTTCACGCGGACCCGTATAAGCCGCCTTTTCAGCTTCGTGCAGCGTGTAGTATGCAGGATCCTTTGGGTCATTGATAGCCTTTTCAACATCTTCAATATGGGCAAAGCCAAGGCTCGATATCTGCTCTTCGAGCTGCTTGTTCACAAACAAGAACTTAAACAAGCCATCCTTATAAGAGAGAATTCCCTTAGGAGAATCCACAAGGTAGTCTAAGCTTCCCAATTTGGAATAAACCACACGTGCATTATGGTCTTCGACAGCCATACCAATGGATTCCATGTGTTTCATGGTATCCTTTAACGGCTGAGGTTTTCCGTAATAGTACCCCTGGACCTTTTCGCAACCGATGCCCTTCAAGAAATCCATCTGTTCCTTGGTCTCGACACCTTCGGCAAGAGTCTTTAGCCCAAGATTTTTCGCCATGCGAACCGTGGAACTGATAATCGTGCGAGAGGCATCGTTAAAGTTCGAAAGGAACGCCATGTCGATTTTTAGCTCATCGAACTTGTAATCCTTAAGCGTATTGAGCGAAGAGTATCCACTGCCAAAGTCGTCCATCCAGACTTCGTAACCGACCAAACGGAATCTCTGGATTTCGCTTTGGACATAGGAATCCGAAGCCATGATGCTTTCTGTAATTTCGACTCGGATGTATTCTCGGTCAATGCTGTATTTTTTAAGAGCTCGTTCCACGACATCAAAGATATCGCAGCCGATAAAGTCCAGACGCGAAAGGTTAAAGGACACAGGGACAATCGGTTTGCCAGCATCCAGTTCCGCTCGCATTTCCTTACAGACAATGTTAATGACGTGGCTATCAAGCTTATGGATCTGGCGAGATTCTTCGAGAGCGCCAATAAAGACCGCCGGATTCAAAAAACCATATTGCGGATCCACCCAACGGGCCAGCGCTTCCATACCGCAGAAAGTTTCCGTAATCGTACGGACCACCGGCTGGTAGTAAACCTTGATGTAACCATTATTTATAGCCTCGTCAATGTGGTTTACCACGTAGTTCTGCAGCACAAGCGTCTTGCGCAAATCTTCATCGTAATAACGGAAAAAGTTATCACTAGACTGTTTCTGAACCTTGCATGCAATCTTAGCCTTTTCGCAGGCATCGACCATCGTTTCAAAATCATCAATCTTACAGACCCCGATGTTCACATCCATCGAAATCTTGGAAACGACACTCTTGACATATTTGCGGATTTCACAAAGTTTTTTCTCGATGTTTTTCATGTCAGCAACGACCGTAAAATGGTCATTCGCCATGCGACAAATCAAGTTATTCGGGAATATTTTTTTTAGCGTTGCCGCAAAATTGAGCAAAAATTCATCGCCCTTGCCGTAGCCATTGGCGTTATTGTAGAGTTTCATCCCGACAATGTCAAAGAATATGACCGAAGGCGTTCCGCCAGCAATCCTGATATCAGTAACATAACTTTCGCCACGCATGCGGCAATATTCCATATTCGGAAGTCCCGTCAATGTATCAAAATAACGGTCCGTCCTTTCGCTTATTCTATGGAAAATCGCATCCTTGCCATGCCACTTGATTAAGGAAGCTTTCAAAATCAAGTCACCGCCGGTACGGGAATTCGGAACAAGGACTTCTCCTTTTTCAAGAACCTCGTCAAGTGTGATAAGCTGGACTTCATTGGGGTCAAAGAAATACTCTTCAAACGTAATGCCGGAATCAAAAGCTTTTACAGGCGTCCAAACTTTATCAACAGACGCACTGAGCATATAGATTTCATGAGTTTTGGCATCGACAATGACAAAAGGCTCTACGCTGTCATTGTTCAAGAACTCCATCAAGCCATTATCGAATTCATTGCGAAAATCTCTACATGTTTCACAAGCGGAAGTCACATCGTCATAAATAACGATTGCACATTCTGAGCCATCATCCAAAACACGATGGTAACCTTGAGCATGCAACGTACGGTATTCGTCCTTGCCATACAATTTTTGACGGTAAACAACCTCGTAACGACCATCCTTGGATTTTGCAAATTCTTTAGCCTTAGTCGCTACAAAAACAATGTCTTCACGATGGACATCCCTGTACATGTCCGTATCGAGGAACTTCAACAAATCTTCACGTGTACAACCAGGAGCCTGCCAACGAACAAGTCCATCAGAAACAAGAATAGTCTGAATATGACCATCTACAAATCGGTAGACAGCAAGCGGAACTTCGGAATGCTCTAATTCATTCCGTATCCCCTCAGGAATCTTTTTTTCACCAGCATCAGACATAACCACACGCCTCCGCAACGAAGGATTTTACATCCCATAACGGTCCAAAACCACTCCCCTCCCAAAATCCCCCCTAAAAGCTAAAAATAACCTTTATTTATTAAAATAGCATAAATTTTTAAAAATCGCAAGTTTTACAAAATATTTTTGTATCAAAATTAAAGCATTATTGTGACCGGCAGCACATGTTGTAAATCAAGAAAATCTAGCATTAGAAAAATCCCGCATTCCATGCGGGATCAAACATTCGCCATTCAGGCAAAAAACTAATAACGATTAAGCGAAGACGTTGCGACCAGCGTCTACAGCATCAGCTACGCTTTTGCCCACGTAATCCTGAGCGCTAAACCAGCGACCGCTCTTCTTGTCATCGAGGAGCACGCTCACGAGAGCCCCAGGAACAACAGTTTCCGGAGCGTTCGGGGCATTCGGACCACCGAGATCCGTACGGAGCCAACCCGGATCCATAACATTCATCATCACGTCGGTACCGTTCAGCTTGCAAGCAAAATCCTTCACGAACTTCGTGAGAGCAGCCTTAGCACAGGCGTAAGCGGCAAGTTCCGGTTCATTGGCAATACCGCTCGTCGTGAGCTGCATGCGACCAAAACCGCGCTTGATCATGCCCGGCAAAAAGTGATACACAATTTTCATCGGCGCAAAGAAGTTCACCGCCATCGCCTGGCGGAAGTCATCCATCGTGTTCGTCGTATAATCGGAAAAATAGTGGCTCATGAGACCGGCATTATTAAATACGAGGTCCACCTGTACGCCAAAGGAATCGATTTCGGCAAGGGCAGCATCAATTTCAGCTTCGTTTTCGAGATTACAGCCCACAGCCTTCACTTGTACACCATACGGAGCAAGTTCTGCAATGACCTTTTCGGCATGGCTCTTGTCGCGCCCCTGCAAAATGAGGTTTGCACCGAGTTTAGCCATTTCGATAGCGATGAGACGACCGACACCACGGCATCCACCTGTTACCAAGCACCATTTTCCTTTTACATCAATCATTCCGTATCCCTTTGCGCAACGCGCGATAAATATGTCCCTACGGAAAAATAATCAAACCTTTTTGAATAAAAACAAACGAATGAAACGTTTCTGTATACAAACGTAAAAGATACCCAAATTTTTCACTCGTTTTTCGATACGAAAATTCCCGTTTTTTAGCCAAAACAAGTGTTTTCCGAGGAAAAAAACTCATCGTCATTTTATGACATATGTTTTTAAGAAAATCAAAAGATTTCAAAGTTTTACGTCTTTTGCAAACTATCGCATGCACAAAAATTTTGTGTTTTTTCGTAAAATTATAGCCCGATGAATTACGAGACACTCCTATTCCATGAAGCCATACGGCTTCTTATAATTTCGGTTCGACAAAAACAGCAGCACACGCAACAATCGCTGTCCATCGAATCAGGAATTTCTAGACAGTTCATATCGCAATTGGAATGCGGGAAGCGAATTCCATCGATAGATACACTCTGCCAACTCGCAATTGCGCTGAAGACAAGCATCAGTTGTCTTTCAGTCGAACTTGACCGAATCTACCAGCAACTTTTTTGGCAAAGGCATGCACAGCGAAACGAAACATCCACGGATTGTTCAGCAGAAAATGCCGCCGAAAACAGGAATTTTGGGCTAGAATACATACGCAAGACAGGAGGGTTAGACAGGCTTTAGCCCTTAACAAGAAGCTTAAAATTTTCTATCTTTACAGGATATGGAATGGCAGCGCAATATAAAAACTTTGACAACCGACGAGCTCAAAGCTTGGCTTCGGGATGTTGACGAAAAGCCCTACCGCGCCGACCAAATTCAAAAATGGCTATTCTGCCAGCAGGTGCGTAGCTACGATGAGATGGTAAACATCTCCCCTGCCCTCCGCGAAAAAATGGCAAAACAGTTCACGCTTTGCGGTCTCAAGGAAGACCAGCGTTCTGTTTCTGTCGATGGAACGGTCAAGTGGCTTTTTGAGACCGAAGACGGTCACCATATCGAAACCGTGATGATCCCGGCAAACGGTCGCTATTCCGTTTGCGTTTCGACCCAGGTCGGCTGCGCCATGAACTGCGCATTCTGCCGCACCGCCAAGATGGGATTCACGCGTAACCTCGAAGCAGGCGAAATTCTCGAAGAAATCATCAACGTCAACTGGTACTTGAAGGACAACGGCTTCATGAACGAAGAAGGCGGAGTCGCCCAGGTGACGAATATCATTTTCATGGGCATGGGCGAACCGCTCAACAACCTCGAGAACGTCCACCGCGTCTGCTGCACGCTGCACAACCAGAAACTTTTCAACATGGGCGCAAAGCGCATGACCGTGAGCACTTCGGGTGTCGTCCCGAAGATCAAGGAGCTCGTGGACAGGAACACGCCCTGCTGCCTCGCGGTAAGCCTCAACAGCACGAACAACGAATACCGTTCGTCCGTGATGCCGGTAAACAAGACTTGGCCTATCGAAAAACTTTTGGAAGCGGTTGACGAATACATCCGTCGCACCGATAATTATGTGACGTTCGAGTTCGTGCTCATCCAGAACATCACCTGCACGCCCAAGGCTGCAAAAGAGCTCATCCGCATCTGCGCCCCGCGCCGCGTGAAGGTAAATGCCATCGTGCTAAACGACGGCGATGACCCGACGCTCCACGCCCCCACCCCCGAAGAGGTGGAAGATTTCCTCGCCGCCGTGCGAGCAGCTGAAATTCAAATAACGATCCGCAATCCGCGCGGTAGGGATATCCTTGCTGCGTGTGGACAATTAGCGTACAAAAAGGAAGGTAAAGAATGTTAACGCAAAACCTCCCGGAATTCTGGGATAATCTTTATGCCGAAGGCAAGGACTACTGGAATTTCAAGAAGGCGACTCCAGCCCTGATTGAATTTTTTAAGCACCCATCCTGCCCTGCAGAGGGCTCCGTGCTGATTCCAGGTGCCGGGTTCGGCTACGATGCCGAAGCATGGGCTTTGCGTGGACACGAAGTTTTGGCAGTCGACTTTGCTCCGACCGCTGTTGATGAACTGGACCACTTGAGCCGCAAGCACAAGAACTTGCGCTCCCTCGACCTCGACTTGTTCACCCTTTCTCCGAAGGATGCCAAGCGCGGCGGTCAGCAGTTCGACATCATTTATGACTACGGCACGTTCTCGGCTATCCATCCGGGTCGCCGCGACGAATTCTTCGAAGTCTGCTACAAGATGATGAAGGACGATGGCGTGTTCATCTGCCTCATGTACCCGCTCATGAACGGCAAGACCATGCAGGGCCCTCCGCACTGCATGAGTGAAGGCGAACTCATGGCTCGTCTGGACGGTGTGTTCGACATTGTTGAACGCATCAAGCCCACGAACAGCATTCCGGGCCGCGAAGGCAAGGAAGAGTTCTGGCTCATGAAGAAGTGCCTGTAAAGCCTTTGGTCATTAGTCAATGGTCTTTAGTTATTAGAATTTGAGTCCGTTGTAATTTTAGCTGTCATGCCCGCCTCCGAGCGGGCATCTCTTTTTCTAGACTTTGTGCTTGTAAAAAAAGCGCGATAGACTCCACAGGCGCACCATTTTTTTGTATTTTTAGCCCAGTTTTTTATAAGGATTTTACTATGGCTAACGATTTATGCCCGTGCGGTTCTGGCAAAGCATATTGCGACTGCTGCGAACCGATTATTAAGAAGACAACTCTCGCCCCGTCCCCGGAAGCTTTGATGCGCTCCCGTTACACCGCTTACGCCAAGCACGAAATTGCATGGCTTAAGGAATCCCTCGAAGCCACCCAGCGTGACGACTTTGACGAACCGAGCGTAGAAGCTTGGAGCCGTGAATCTGAATGGCTCGGCATCGAAATCAAGCAGACCAAGACCGAAGAAGAAAAGAACATTGGCTGGGTCGAATTTGTCGCTCGCTTCAAGCAGGGCAACATCACCCGCAACCACCACGAACTTGGCGAATTCCACAAGGTCGGCGGTGCATGGTACTTCTATGATGGTCGTGCCGTGAAGCAGGAAACTGTCCGCCACGAAGGTCCGGTTGTCGGTCGTAACGACCCGTGCCCGTGCGGTTCCGGCAAGAAGTACAAGAAGTGCTGCGGCGCTAACAAGTAATTAAACTCTAACCCCGATACCTAAAAATGTTCAAGATATTCGTAGATGGCGAAGCAGGGACCACTGGCCTGCAAATTTTCGAGAGACTTGCCAAGCGTAACGACCTGGAAATTCTCAAGATCAATCCAGAACTCCGCAAGGACGTGAACGAACGCCAGAAGATGATCAATGAATCAGATGTGACGTTCCTTTGCCTCCCGGACGCAGCGTCCATGGAAAGTGCCGCCCTCTGCACGAATCCGAACACGCGCATCATCGACGCCTCCACGGCTCATCGCGTGAACCCGGCTTGGACATACGGTATGCCGGAACTTTCTGCTGAACAGCGCGAAGCGATTTCCAAGAGCAAGCGCATTGCAAACCCCGGTTGCCACGCCTCGGGATTTATCCTCGGCGTCCATCCGCTCGTTGCCTCGGGAATCCTCCCGAAGAGCGCAAACCTTGCCGCTTACAGCATCACCGGTTACTCCGGCGGCGGCAAGAAGCTCATCGCCGAATATGAAGCCGAAGAAGCCCTCAGCCACAAGGCTGGCGAATCGAAGGCTATCATGGCTCCCGCCCCGTACGCGCTTGCGCTCGCCCACAAGCACCTCCCCGAAATGAAGAAGTACTGCGGACTCGAAAACGTCCCGTTCTTCAACCCGGTGCTTGGCCCCTACTACAAGGGTATGGCCGTGACGGTCGCCATCTTCCCGAACATGCTCACGAAGAAGGTCGGTCCGCAGGACTTGACCGAAATCCTCGCCAAGCATTACGAAGGTTCGAAGTTCGTGAAGGTTTTGCCGTACGAAGCCGCTCCGGTACTCTTCAACGGTCGCTTGGACCCCACGGTCTGTAACGACACGAACAACGCTCGCATCCAAGTTTTCGGCAACGAAAACATCATGCAGGTCACGACGATCATCGACAACCTCGGCAAGGGTGCTAGCGGCGCAGCTATTCAAAACATGAATATCGCGCTCGGTCTCGACGAAACGATCGGTTTGGTCTAGTCCACAGAATTATTCTAAAACGAACACCGGCTCACTAGCCGGTGTTTTCTTTTTATACAAAAACAGACCATTAGACTTTGAAACGTTACAAACAAAAAAAACGGCACCGTCAGGTACCGTTTTCAAATTTTCGTTTGTACTCGCTAATTAAGCGTTAGCTTTCTTGAAGTCTTCGACGTTCTTGGCGTATTCAGCGAGGTATTCCTTAGCAGCTGCAGCAACAGCTTCCGGAACGTAACCGAATTCCTTTTCGAGGACGCCTGCCGGAGCAGAAGCACCGAAGCGTTCGAGACCGGAGACCTTACCGAAACCACCCACGACCTGGGCGAACAGGAGCGGAAGACCGCTAGACTTTGCAAACACAGGAGTCCACGGAGTGATGATACTGTCGCGGTAGGATTTCGGCTGCTTGAGGAAGAGAGCCGGGCTAATCATGGAAACTACGCGCACGGACTTGCCTTCGTCGCGGAGGAGTTCAGCAGCCTGGTGTTCGAGGAGAACGTCACTGCCGTTTGCAACCAAAGTAAGATCCGGCTTCTTGCCTGCGGCAGTGTTGTCGCTGACAATGTAAGCGCCCTTTCGGCAAGCCTTGGCAGCTTCGTAGCGGTTTTCACCCGGAAGCGTGTTCACGACCTGGCGAGTGAGGATGAGAGCCGTCGGGCTGTCGTTGTTTTCAAAAGCCATTTCCCATGCAGCGAGAGTTTCGTATGCGTCTGCCGGGCGGAGCACGAGCATTTCGGCCTTGCCGCTAGCCTTCGTGAGGCTTTCGAGCAAACGAATCTGCGTTTCGTGTTCGATCGGCTGGTGCGTCGGGCCGTCTTCACCCACGCGGAAGCTGTCGTGCGTGAACACGTACTTGACCGGGAGGCCCATGAGAGCGGCCATACGGATTGCCGGCTTCATGAAGTCACTGAAGACAAAGAACGTTGCGCAAATCGGATAGAGACCGCCGTGGAGAGCGATACCGTTTGCAATGGCACCCATCGTGAGTTCAGCAACGCCGACCTGGACAAATGCACCCTTGAAGTCGTTAGCGCGGAAGATGCCCGTCTTGTCGAGGAATGCCTGCGTGTTGTCGGAGTTCGAAAGGTCTGCAGAGCTGCAGATGATGTTGTGATAATTTTCGGCGAGGTAGCCAAGAACTGTACCGCTCGTGACGCGAGTGGCAACACCTTCCTTGATGTTGAGCTTGGAGAGGTCGATTTTGAGACCCTTGCCCGAGAGCCATTCGTTGAGGGTAGCGGACTTTTCGGCGTTAGCCTTGTCCCAAGCAGCCTTAGCCTTCTTCCATTCGGCGACCTGCTTGCGGAGTTCGTTTGCGCGAGCTTCGAAGCCAGCCTTCACATCGTCAAAGACCTGGAACGGATCATCCGGATTGCCACCGAGATTCTTGACCGTAGCAGAAGTAGAAGCACCTGCGGCATTGAGCGGCTGACCGTGCGTAGAGACAGCGCCTTCGTAGCTCTTGCCATCTTCGGCGATTGCTCCCTTAGCCATCGTGGTGTGACCGTAGACGAGCACCGGCTTTTCGGTTTCAGCCCAAGCGGCCTTGAATGCCTTGCGAAGTTCTGCAATGTTGGAACCGTCGCATTCGATAACGCGGAAGCCCCAGGATTCGTACTGCTTCACGAAGTCGTGGTCCATCACGTCTTCAGTCTTGCAGCTAAGCTGGACCTGGTTTGCGTCGTAGAAGAAAATGAGGTTCGAAAGCTTGAGGTGACCTGCAATGCGGCCCACGCCGTATGCAATTTCTTCTTCGAGACCGCCGTCAGAAACGAGGCAGACGGTCTTGTGTTCGAGGATAGAGCCAAAGCGTTCGACCATGAAGCGTTCAGCGATAGCGCCACCGAGAGCAATGCCGTGGCCGATACCGAGCGGGCCCGAGGAGTTTTCAATACCGAGGGCGACATCGACTTCCGGATGGCCCGGAGTGCGGCTGCCAAGCTGGCGGAAGTTCTTCACGTCTTCGAGCGTGAGGCGGTTCGTGAGGACGAGTTCGGAGTAGAGGAGCGGACTCATGTGACCCGGGTCCATGAAGAAGCGGTCGCGAGCCATCCAGTTGGCATCGTCCGGATCGTAACGCAAGAATTCAGCAAACAAAAGCGTGATGGCGTCTGCGGCGCCCATGGCTCCACCCGGATGTCCGGACTTGGCCTTCTGCACCATTGCGGCAGAAAGGATACGGACGTTGTCAGCTGCTTTTGTAACTAATGAATCTTGCACGGTCTAACCCCTTTAGAGTTTTGTTTTTACGCGGCAAATTTAGTTTTTTCTTGCGAAACTCTCAAGGTATATTGTCAAATGAAAAGCCCAAAGCAATAAAAAGTTATATTTTCGCAACAACTTAAAATAATCCCTAAACGCCCCAAAAGAAGCGATTCTTGGAGCGCTTTTACGTGTTATCGAGAAGGAACCAAATGAATATTAAAGACGCTATCTTGAGACTATTCAAGAACTTAGCTCACCCCACAGGCATCTTAGGCACCCTCATTGCCATAGCCATTCCCTTTCTTATTTACCTCGCCCCCAACATCAAGCACAGGGAAACCATCCGCCAACTGGATATAAACCTCCCACTCCCACTTTTTGGGATCCAGTTCATTCTTGGAATCGTTATTTTCTGTTTTTTGAGTAAAGATTTTAGAGAATGGCTCAAGGGAATCCTCCCCGCAAAGTCCGTGAGCATCATGACTCTCGTATTCGCCGTCGCGGTTTCGATTTTTGCAGGCACCCAAATTGAAGCCCGGCACCGCGTCCAAAGTGACGAAAGCGTATTCATGTCGGTCGCTCAGAACATGTACTACAACCACGAATCCTACACCTGCAACCAGGGCGAATTCGACAACGGCACACTAAAATGCAAATCTACGTCCAACAGCTTTAAGACCAAAGGACTTTCGTTCCTTTATTACCTCGGCATGCCATTGTTCGGCAGCGATCTGCGCTGGATATTCACAGCCGAATTCGTGATGCTCCCGCTTTCGTTCCTACTCATGTTCCTTGCGATTGTCGCCTGGACAAGGCAACCCCTCCTTGCGTTTTTCGCCTCGCTCCTCATGGCTCTCCAACCGACAGTGCTGTTCCAGTTCCGCGCCATGTCCGTTGAACCGCTCTATATTTTCCTCTCCGCACTTGCATTGCTCGTCTTTAAATGGGCTTACGACAGGAACACCGTTTGGCACTGGACTCTCCTCGCCCTCATCCTAGCCTTCTTCGCCCAGACCCGCCAAGAAACCATCTTCTGCATCTTTGCATTCGTCCTCTTTGCACTTCCGAAGCTTCTCGACAAGAAAGACGAAAAAGCGCCTGTCTTCTTCGTGACCCTTTCGCTTTTCTCCGTACCCGCCCTCCTCACAATTAGCTACTTCCAGGGATTCGGTTTCCAGGGTGGTGAATTTGAAGCCCACGGTCACTTCTTCGAAGACCTCGCCAAGAACTGGGAAGTCATGACGAAACCGCTCAAGAGCAATGGAGAACTCGAAAATCCGTTCCTCAGCTACTTTAATTATTTGTTCGCCATCGGTAGCATTTACCTCCTCTTCCGCGCCATCAACGATGCCAGAAAGAACAATTTCACATACCTCAAGATTCTCGCCTTTTTACTCCTCTACCACCTGCAAACATATGTGATTCTCGAAAACGTCTCTGGCGATTTCAGCATCGAAATCAACCAGCGCTATAGCCTCGTGATGTTACCGTCCATGGCATTTGTCGCAGCGCTCCCAGTCACGCACATGGTTCAGTATTTTACCACCCCGACAGGCTGCAAAAATCGGAACGGCAAAAATGCAATTATCGGGATGGTGATTGTGGCACTCGCCTTTACAGGTTGGACATTCCACTACAAGCAAGACTTTAAAAACAATATCATGTACAACCGCAACCACTTGACCATCGAAGAACATGAAATTCTCGGATGGCTCAAAGACTTACCGAAGGCAGACCGATTCTTTATTTACGGCCGTCCTTGGCACTTTGTGGGTTACGGCATGTCTTCCATCCACTACGACAACGCTCGCAAAATGTCGAACAGCGAAATGAAGGACTTGATTGACAAGTACAAGGGAGAAGTCTATTACATCCGCGGACTGGACTGCTGGGACAGCCACACTTACCACAAGAAAGCCGTGGAACACCGCATCGCCACGACCTGCGATGTGTTTGAACGCGAGATGGATTTGACGGGCGTCAAGAACATCTTGATTACGAACAACTACTGGGTCCAAATAGCAAAGTTCAACGGTCGCAAGAACTACAATCCAGGGAAAATTATCGCCACGAACGAATTGGAAGTCACTCCTGCCGATTCCGCTGCAGCACAGTCTGCATCACTCAAAATTCATTACGAGCTTAAAGAACAAAGTAAAGCCGCCGCGAATTGGAATATAACGCTATTGGTAAATGACAAAATTATCGAGCAAGCCATTTACAAATTCGGTTCGTACGATAAGGAAATCGATGTAGCCAAATTACAGCCGGGCTATAACCAGGTGCGTTTTTTGGTACAGGACTTGGTTACCAAAAGCAAGCTCGCCGATGTTTCCAAATTCTACTTTGAAAAAGCTAACGGTGCAATCGCCCTCACGAACTACCCCATTGAAAGCCACAAACAGGAATGGGGCAAATTGCATAAGAACGAAAGCATAGAAGGAAACAAGCTCAACGTCAATGGACAAAGCTTTATTAATGGTCTTGGCACACATGCCTCTTCAACAACCGTTTTTGATATCGGACAAAAGTTCGCGAAACTCAACTTCGCGACAGGTCTTGATGATGAATCGCTTTGCAGCGAGGGCGCTGCTGTAGAAGTTTTCGGAGACGGCAAGTCGATTGCAAAAACACCTTTCTTTAGAAACGGCGAATTGCACAAAGTCGAGGCGAATGTCGCTGGTGTCCAAAAGCTCACCATCATGACCTTCCCAAAAGAGGGCATCAACTGCAGCCACGTAGACATCATCAACCCCGTACTTATACCTTAGTCATTAGTCAATAGTCACAAGTCATTAGTTTTACGTATGGCGGCAAAGCCGCGATTATTTAGCTAATGACTAATGACCAACTTACTAGAAGAATTTATATAAAAAATTCCTAGTAACTAATAACTACTAACTAGTAACTATTTTTTAAATTGCTATAATTGCACTATGCTTTTATCCGTAATTATACCTGTTTTTAATGAAGAAGAGATCGTTGCCGAAACCTACCGCGTCTTGGAGGAAGAGCTCAAGGATATCGAACACGAACTCATTTTCGTAAACGACGGTTCCAAGGACCGCACCCGAGAAATCGTGGAAGGCCTCCTCCCCGGGAACCCGAACAACAAAATCATCAACTTTAGCCGTAACTTCGGTCACCAGGCAGCATTCAGCGCAGGTCTCGACCACGCCCAGGGCGCAGCCGTCGTCATTATCGACGGCGACTTGCAAGACCCGCCAAGCCTTATCCACGAAATGCTCGAAAAGTGGCGTGAAGGCTATCAGGTCGTTTATGCCCAGCGCAACAAGCGCAAAGGCGAAACACTCTTCAAGCGTTTCACGGCATTCTGCTTCTACCGTTTGATTGGCAAGCTCACGAGCATTGATATTCCGCCTGACACCGGCGACTTCAGACTCATGGACCGCTGCGTGGTAGACCAGCTCAAGAACCTTCCGGAACGCAGCCGCTTCTTGCGCGGGCTCGTATGCTGGGTCGGCTTCAAGAAGATTGGCGTCAAGTATGACCGCGCCGAACGCACCGCAGGCACTTCGAAGTATCCGCTCAAGAAGATGTTGCGCCTCGCGTTTGACGGCATCACAGGCTTCAGCTCGGCTCCGCTCAAGATCAGCTTCTACATGGGCTTCATTGCAACAATCGTTGGCTTTGCGCTCCTCGTCTGGTCGATTCTCGAAAAGTTCCTCTCCCCTGCGACAACGGTTCCGGGCTGGGCATCGCTCATGACCGCCATCGTGTTCTTCGCAGGCGTGCAGCTTTTGACCATCGGCATTCTCGGCGAATACATCGGCCGAATCTACGACGAAGTCAAGCAGCGCCCGCTGTACATCGAAGACAAGAAATAGACGAGCGAGTTGTTAGTCTTTGGTTATTAGCTATATTTGGCGCATATAGAGCCTAGTTAAAGCTAATGGCTATTGACTAACAACTATTGACCATTGACTAAAAAATGAAAAACAAGCTTTTCGTTATGAGTGCCGCTAGTGGCGCAGGCAAGACCACCCTCAAGGATCTTGTCATCAAGGATTTCCCGGACATCAAGTATTCCATTTCGGCTACAACGCGCAAGCCGCGTGAAGGCGAAATCGACGGAGTCCACTACTTCTTCAAGACCAAGGAAGAATTCGAGCAGATGATCAAGGACGACGCTTTGGTCGAATACAATCTGGTTCACGGGAACTACTACGGAACGCCCAAGAGCTTTGTCGAGAAGACTCTCGCCGAAGGAAACCGCGTGCTGTTTGACCTTGACGTTTTCGGTAAGGTCAACTTCGACAAGGTTTACCCTGACGCAACAGGCATTTTCATTTTGCCGCCAAGCGACGAAGAACTCGAACGCCGCCTCCGTGGTCGTGGCACCGACAGCGAAGAAGTCATCCAGCTCCGCCTTGCAAACGCGAAGAAAGAAATCGAATTTGCAAAGACTAAGGGCAAGTACGAATACACCATCGTGAACGATGATCTTCAGAAAGCCGCTGACGAACTCCGCGCTATTTTGAGCCAGAAGTAAACTGCCCCAAAAGCCGCGAGATTCGCACTCGCTACAACCTTTGAAATTCCCGCCCCATCGTTTACCGAGAGGCGGGAATTTTTGTGTGAGGTGTTATGTGTGAATTCTTACGACAATGGAATTTTCAAAGAAGCTCGGATCCGCCCCCAAGCGCCACAGCTTAGAGCCGTATGCAAACAAGCCTGGACGAGCCTTGCGCAAAATCGCCGCCCCCGTCGCACGCAGATACCCCGCCTTGCTCTTTGACGTCACCCCCTTGAGCCTAGCCACCAAATCATCAATACTCACGCTAATGGCATTATGATCATGCGGGTTATACGGTTCAGCCTGCACCTTGGTCGCAAGCGATGCGAAAAATTCCTGACATTTCAAGCCAACTGCAGCAGCATCTTCAAAAAATCGGAACGCCGTCGCTCTTTTAACAACCGATTCGAACTTTTCGATGCCAGCAATCCAGGGATGGTTCGTTGCACCCACAAGCCCAATCGTAAAGTCAAACGATTCCGTTTCGCGGAAATAGCGGATGAACATTTCCTCCGGCGTTTCCTTTTCAGGATTCGGCTTGAGAACTCCTTTTGCAGCCTCTAGGAGAATCGCCGCAACATTCGTTTCGCCCGTAGAAATCGGAGCATTAGCCTTGTAAATCTGCGCAAAGTCAGAATCGCCGCGGAAACCGCCATAGACATACGCAAATAGAGCCTCAGCCGCAACAGGTTTTATGAGATGCACCACCAGCGGCAAAAAGTTCGCAAACACAGCAGCACGGCGACGCAAAAGTTCCGCAACAAGCAGTCCATCATGTTCATCAACAGCCAGCAGCAGCGCGCCCACATGCAGCAAGAACGAATATTGCCCGACATCTAAATTTTTGACATCGTTTGGCAAATAAACATTGATCGACGCTTGCAAAACCTTTGGCAAGTACATGTACCAAGAAGGCGTGAAATAAGCACTCCCGTCAACGCACTGCATCTGCGAAAGTTCCTCATCTGTCGCAGACGCGCCATTGACAAGATCAAGAATCCCGGTTGCGCTCCGCGAGAAACCGTAAAACATTATATCCCGATCTGTCTCTATCTTGATATAAAATATTTCATTTGCCATTGCAGGCCTCCTTTCTGAAGGTTACAAGACAAATATACGTTTAAAGAATGTCATATAATGACATTCTAAACTTTTACAAAAATTCTTCAATATTTTTAATAAGTAATCTTTGCGATTCTTTTTAAAACTTAATATCTAGCGTGTGAACCAAAGAATCTAAACGATGAGTCAGCTGTTGGGTACCATAATCCGAAATATGACTATTGTCATACCCCATGATGTCCGTGTAATCATGGTTTCCCATTTTATTTTCATCAACTAATATAAAATTCGAATAAACTTTACTCAAATCTGATATTTCCTGGATAAGAGCAGGCGCTTCACTTCGACGAAGTCCCGTATAACCATAAGCCCCCGTATCCTTGTATCTTGGATTCTGTGGAAACAAAACGCCTATAACAAAAATATCATTCTCTTTGCAAATTTGTAAAAGGCGTTCTAACAGTCCAAAATTCATTCTGTAAATATCTGATTTTTCATCCATCCAACAAGAATCTTCTCTAACCCAAACTGACGTTGTCGCCCAGGATGAACCAAATAAGGAATAGTAACCCAGATCCTCTCGCATCTTATGCTCCAATACAGAATCACCACCAGCGCTTTCATACGTAGCCTGATAAAGTCCTTCGGGGTACCCGTCTTTCCAGAAATTGTGGTTTTCGTCATAAACGTAACCAGGATAAGATTTATAAGTCTTGTAGAAGATATTTTCGGAGTCTTGCCCCGTAAGGTACCCACGATCAATGTCGATGGAGGTGATGACGAGCTTAATATTTTTCATATGGGGCAATATGTAATTTTCAAAAAGGGACATATTCCCATAGATAGTGGCTGCGGGAACCGCCATATTGACGACCTTCATTTTTTCATCAAAGAGTCTTGGATTAACACCGTGATAAGCTCGAGAAGATCCAAGAATGACGGTTTTGGCAGAATCCTTATAATGCCATAAAAGTTCCATTTTGTAGCGGAAAATTGCAGCACGTGGGCAAGCACCAGAATTGTTATAATACACTCCAGCACTATCTAAATTGAGTACAAAAGTTTCTTCTGTTGAAGAAACTTTGCGTTTTACCCATAAAGTCGGATGCCAAAGTTCTTCGCCTTCAGCCAATTCAACGATACTTTCGTTAGCAAGGTTCGCAAGGACAATTTTTGTATGCGCGCCGTTTACATTGGCAAGTGTCGCTACAATGTTAGAAGTTTTACCATCACTCACCCATTCGCTGTGATCAAACGTGTAACCAGATGTCGCCTTAATACTCTTTATTAATTTACCCGTACTATCAGCGATAAGTAAACGTTGGTGTGTGGAATAATTTTCGTTAGCAAACGTTCTACCAGTATTTCCGCCAAAATCCAGAAACGCAACGCGTTTGCTGCCATCTTGCGCTAGAGAAACATTACATGCCTGCTCACCATTATACCAAACCGTATCACGAGCTTTATCTAAGACTGTAGAACCGGATTTAGCCATGCGTGCGCGCAACAGGCGAGCCCCACTCACAGCAAGCGAATAGTCTTCGCTAATACCACCGTGGTATGCACCATCAAAAAGTTTTTCAGGAACGCCGAATTTGCCGTTTGCAAACTTGACCTGCCAAGTAGAGGTTCTTTTAAAAGACGCATCGTCCTTGTTATCGCCCGCATCTGTAACATAAACAATGACAGTATCTCCGTTTTCGAGGATTCGCCACCGAGGAATAGCGGCACTTGCGACATCCAGTTTTACAAGGTTCGTTCCTTTTTCATTCAAATCACGCACGTAAAGACGAGAATCACCACCGAGCCCTTCAAACTTGGTACAAAACGCCACCTTTTTCCCATCAGGCGAAATATCAGGATGGTAAACTTCCATAGAATCGCTAATTTCCGTTACGGTCAAAACAACGTCTTTATAGTTTATGTAAGCCAGATTTCCACTAATGTCATTGCGGAAAGCAAGTATCATATCATTGGTTCCAGTGAAACGTTTTAATGTCGATGCACTTACAATCGGGGAAACAATTCTTGATTGCACATTTCCACTAACGCTTAGCCACGTCGGCGCAGGAATCGAGCCCAAAGCAAGTCTGAAACCGATATGTTTAGCCCTAGAGGAAGAAACTACCGTATAGTCATCTCCACGCGAAACGACATTCATGTTTGATGCACGATCCGAATAATAGCCACCTTTCAAGATGCGTTCACCGATATTGCCATCGCCAGCACTTCCCACAAAATTCACAATAGTAGTGTCACGTAATTTTCCAGCCCAGTCATTGACCCATTCCTTTACATTGCCTGCTAAATCGCAGAAACCAAGCGTGTCTTTTTCTACAGTACAAACTTGGTGCACTTTAAAATCGGCGTTATCGGCATTCCAACTGTTACGCGATGGGTTCCACCCACGAGAAGCGACATAGACCCATTCCGATTCTGTAGGCAAGCGGTAGGCATTTACTTCTGGATGGAAAGCAAAGCCATCTAAATTTGTACAATGACCATCGCTGTCAAAAATAGCCTTGCTATATGTATAAGCCGTATCGTAGTTTTCCAATTTGCTCTTTGCATTCGCAAACAAAACGGCATCGTAATAAGTCACATTGGATAAAGGATATCTACCATCTTCGCATTTACCAAAATCATAGAGATTTCCATTTTTTGCTGCATTCTGGTAATCATCGCAAGTTACCTCATGAACATCCATATAAAAATCATAATCCAACAACACGTTCATTGCAGGACGTTCATTCACTCTATAACTAGAATCATTGCTACCTAAAGTAAGCGATCCTCCATGAACAAGAATCATCCCATCCACTTTTTTTGAGGAATCACTAGAAGCAATATCTACAAAACTAGGGGAACTATCACTACAAGCCGCCAAATAACAAAAAAGCAAAAGAGCCAAACATACCTTTTTCATAAACCCCTCTTGATAACTCTAGACACTCTTAATATACCATATTTTAGCACAACGGAAAGAAAACCGGATGTTGAAGTTAAAAAAAATCGCTATAATTTTTATGACATTCAAAAAATAGACAAATGAAGAAATACGAGCTTGATACAGTAGGACAAATCTATGGGGCTATCCACTCCAAAACGTGGAGTCCCATATTCAGATTGCAGGCAACGCTACACGACGTTGTCTCCCCTGACTTGCTACAGCAAGCGGCAGATGAACTCAGAATCCGATTTCCCTACATATTTGTCGCCCTAAAGAAAGGTACCTGTTCCTACTACTTAGAAGAGAACGACGAGCCCTTAAAAATTACGCCCGATAACGAAGGCGTCCTCACCTATTACGGAAAGGAAGAGGCTTCGCACCATTGTTTTCGCATTCTCTACGGTGAAAAACATATCGCCCTCGAGGTTCTACACTCGCTAACGGATGGTCATGGAGCAAGCGTTATCTTGCTCACGCTTTTGCACCGCTATTTGGAACTGAAACATGGTTTACCAGGCATCCCAGCAAATTTTCAGCACAACCTAGTCTATTCATTTAACGGCAAGCCACTAAAAGAAGAAACGGAAAACGCCTTTGCAAAGAATGCAGGCAAGAATCCCGTCGATTTAAAAGAACCCAAATCATACGAATTGCATGGCACCCGCCTAGCTAGCGGTCAAAAATTATTCACGATTGGTATCATCGATACGGACGCGCTCATTGCCAAAGCACATAGCTATGGAACTACGGTCACAACGCTCCTTTCTGCAGTTATGGCTGAAGTGATCAACGGCATGCAAAACAAGGAGCAGAAAAAGCAACCCATTGCCATCGGCATTCCGGTCAATGTCAGAGAAATTCTTGCAAGCAAAACCATGCGCAATTATTCAGTGCAAAAGAGCATTACTCTTCTTCCCGAGCAATCGAACCTCAGCCTACAGCAAAAGTGTAATCTGATGGGCAAACAGCTTAAAGATTTTTTGCAAGACAAGGATTTTGTGCGGAATATGACCGCCGCCTACGTAGCGCCATTGGAGAATCCGCTGGTAAAATATATGCCGTGCATTATTAAGGACAGGATTATCAGCTACCTCTACTCAAGAGAAGCAGACGCTGTTATAAGCATTGTTATTTCAAACCTTGGCGATACAAATCTTCCAGACGAAATGCGTCCCTTCATAGATCGTCTATACTTTATTTTAGGAACGGAAAAAACGATTCCCAACACCTGCAGTATCATCAGCGTGAACGGCAAAGCGTTCATTAATTTTTCACGAAACATCCAAGAAACTGCTATTGAAAACGAATTCTTCCGCCGGCTACAGGAACTTGGGTTGAATGTCGAAGTAGAGCATTTGAAATAACAACACCCCACACCATAGCGTGAAAATGAAAATCTACTACCACCTCCCCGGGCTATTTGAATTTTACGAGCTGTACAAAGCGTTCTTGCCACTTTGGCGTGAGCACCGGGAATATTTTTACGACTGGTGCGAAATCGGCTCCATTTACGGAGCACCGAACGATTGCATTTGGGGCGGTGGGCGCGTAGGCCTCGGGGAAGCAGAACCACGGAAAGTTGCTGAACTCATGAAAGAATATGAGATTTCGGCGAGGCTCACTTTCAGCAATTCATTGATTCGCGAAGAACACTTCGCCGATGCCCGATGCAACAAGTTGTGCAAAATGTTCGAAAACGGCGCAGTTTCCAGCGCTGGCGAGATGCGCGCAGTTCAAAATGGAATCATCGTTCATTCCGACCTGTTGCTAAATTACATCAAAGCAAAGTATCCCGACTTTTATTTCGTATCCTCGACCACAAAAGTCATCACCGATTTTGAGCAATTCAAAGCAGAGCTAGACCGCGAAGAATTCCGCTATGTCGTTCCTGATTTCAGGCTCAACAAGCAATTCGAGAAACTGAATACGCTCACAGATGCGCAAAAGCAAAAGGTCGAATTTCTTTGCAATGAATGTTGTTGGTTCGGTTGCTATGACCGCAAAAAATGCTATGAGAACGTGAGCCAGAAAAGTCTCGGTGAAAACAGCGAAGACCACATCTGCGTCTCGCCCACAGCCCAAAGGGGCTACCGTTTCTCCGATGCAATGAAGAATCCCGGCTTTATTGGAATCGAGGACATTCAAAACATCTACGCCCCCGCAGGATTCCAACACTTTAAAATCGAGGGTCGCAGTCTCGGTAGCGCCCTCATTTTGGAATTTCTACTTTATTACATGACAAAGCCCGAGCACCAACTCAAAATCCGCGAAGAAATTTATCTGGATAGCACGTTGGATTTATTCTAAACGGAAAAATTATGGAACCGACATACGCATTATTCATGACTATTGCAAAACTTGTACTTATTGTCATTTTCGCAATAATTCCCTTTTTATTTGGTGTATTTTCCAACATTTCCACCAAGTTCCACAAAGTATTTTTTATTGCCGGAAGAATCATTTCTATTCTGCTAGCCATTTCTATTGCGGCAGGTCTTTCTGTCGGAATAGTTTTTGTCACTGAAAATGCATTCGAAGCGCGACCATCCTACATTTACGCATGCTACTTTTGCGGGCTGATTACAGCATTTATTCCTTTATCTACATTTTACTTTACTACATGCAAAAAGACAAAAAAGCAACGAGCATGTTATCTCGCCCTCTCGTTTATTGCATTTTTTGTAATCCTTTCAGGTTTTGAATTTCTATACAATCGTGCTTTTGGATTCGTTTTTCAAACGGAACGAGAAGAACAATCCATAAATGAATTTTATACAGACCACCCAGAAGCCGATAAAAACAGTGACATCAACGTATTCGCATCACTTAGTGCAGGCATTGAATGGCTTACCGTGAATATCTCCGTATATAAAGATTCCATCATACTAAAGACAATAGAAAGCAATTATATTGGCGACGGCAAATCGGAAATTGATTCATGTTATCGCAATGATTTGCCTCCAGACTTGACTCAAGACATCATTGAAGAAATCACTTATTATCAACAAGAGACCGATTATAGCCCTTTTGCAGATGCGTGCCTTCATCCACACGCATCTATTGAGCTTGCTAACAACAAAAACGCAACAACGATAAAATTAGACCTTCCAGACATTGATGAATATCATCCCAACGCACAACGTTTGGTAAAAAAAATCAAAAGCCTTGCAAAAGATTCAAAAATAAATCCGACAAAAGGTTGTTCCAATTAATTTCAAGCATTAAAAAAACATGCAAAAAATGAAACCCGCAAAGAGAATTTTCATGGCTATCTTAATTATCATCGCCACCATCATTTTGCTTTTGGCAATTTGGTTCAACATTCCCTATTCGCCCGTCAAAACGCAGTTTCAGAACGATGTTGAAGCAAGGTTGCAAAGAGCCGTGACTCACACAAACGTAAACACCGACAGTTCCGTCGCACCCGCCGGAACGCTTAATTCCGCAGACATCGCAAACCTCCCACCTCTCATTCAAAAATATCTCGAAACGAACGGTTACATCGGCAGCGAAAGGCGCACGCACTTAACTATGGAATACAATGATGTCGATTTCGGCATGGGCGTAAACAAGCCGCGAATCAAAATCGACTACACGCACGTAGACTTTGCCGATTCTCCAGACAGGCTCGCCTTTATCGACAGCAAAATGTTCGGCATTCCATTCCAAGGCTACGATTATTACATGAACGGCAAAGGAGGCATGAAAGGCGTTCTCGCAAAGCTCTTTACACTATTCGACCAAACAGGCCCAGAAATGGACAAGGCCTGCCTCATCACCTATCTCGCCGAAGCATTCTTTTTGCCAGAAGCACTCCTAAAAGATTTCATCACATTCAAGCAAATTGACGAGCACTCCGTAGAAGCTACAATTACAAACAAAGGCGTAACTGCAACCGGCATTTTCCACTTCAACGACGCTTACGAAATGACCTCATTTACCACAAATGATCGTGGTCAAATTTCACCCGACGGAACCATAGAATACACCCCGTGGGAAGCACAATGCGAAAACTACAAAACCTATTCCGATGGTATCAAGCGCCCCACCGTTTTCCGAGCTGTATGGAAAAACAAAGACAGCGACTTCGTCTATTTCAACGGAAAAATCAGTAAAGTGAACGGAGCTATTAGACACTAATGACACTTCTCTTAGGCATCCTTTTCCTTGCTCTTTTCATAAGCGCCATTGTCCGAGGCAAGTTTACGTACGGTCAAGCCGATTACGATTTTCATGAGCACCCGGTGCAATTTATCATCGTCGTTGTTTTTATTCTAGGGATGTCTGTGCTCTGTTTTTACAGATTCATTATTGATTTATAATCAATCCAATTCGACTTTAATATCTACGCCCGCTACCCACGCCTTAGGCGCATTCAAAATGGGAGCAAGCACCTTGCGCACTGCCGCAAGGTTTTGCGTTTTAATATAGAGTTTCACCCAGAACACATTTTGCACCTTCGGAACAAACGCATCGACAGGTCCAAGTACCGTCATCGAAGATTCTTTGCGTAAAATGTTTTCAAGGCGGTTTACCGTATCGCGAAGCAAGTTTTCATCGCGTGAGCCGCAACTGATTTCAACAAGTTTGCAAAACGGCGGATAAAAAGCCATTTGGCGGTTCGAAGATTCAGTTTCGGCAAAGCCATCAAAATCATGGCGAATGGCGTACTGCATTACAGGTTCTGTCGGATTGAGCGTCTGGATAAACACGCGCCCCCCGCCACCGGCGCGCCCCGCACGGCCCGCCGTCTGGCTCAACAGCTGATACAAGCGTTCCGTCGAGCGGAAATCAGGAATACCAAGCCCAGAATCAGCACCGACAATCCCCACAAGTTTCACACCCGGGAAATCGTGACCTTTTGCGACCATCTGCGTTCCAAGCAAAATATTGTATTCACGATTCCTGAACGATGTCAAGATTTTTTCGACAGCGCCCACGTTCTGCGTTGTATCGCGATCCATGCGAATCACTTTCGCATCCGCCACCCATTCATGGATTTCTTCTTCGAGTTTTTCAATCGCACCACCGACAAATTCATACGTTTCAGCACCGCATGTCGGGCACGGCGTATCGACCGGATAAAGCGCAGCACAGTAATGGCACATCAGCGCATTGTACTGTTTATGATAAACTAGCGGAATATGACAATGTTTGCAGTAAAGCGTTTCACCACATTCAGAACAAACTCTAATCTTAGAGTAACCGCGACGATTCATGAGGATAATCGCCTGGTCGCCACCGGCAATGCAATCCGAAAGCGCTTCGCGCAATGCAGGAGACATAAGCACGCCTTTTTGCTGGCGCACCTTGCCCATATCAATCACTTTCACTTCGGGAAGCGGAGCCGCAGTCGCACGGTTCTTGAGCGTCAACAGTTTGAGGTTCCCTGCCTTTGCATTGCGGAACGTTTCAAGGCAAGGCGTTGCAGAGCCAAGCACTACAAGCGCCCCATACTTTTGCGCCAAGTGGAAAGCCAAGTCACGCGTATGGTAACGCGGAGCCGGATCCTGTTGCTTAAACGAAGAATCATGTTCTTCGTCCAAAATAACAACATCAAAATCAAATGGCGAAAGAATGGCACTGCGCGTCCCAAGCACAACTTTTGCAGAGCCATCGAGTACAGCCAAATAACCCGCACGCTTTTGCGGAGCCGAAAGTGCCGAATGCAATACAACAACAGGCACCTTCAAATAATCTTCAAAACGCGATGCCGTCTGCGGAGTAAGCCCAATTTCTGGCACAAGAATAAGCACGCGCTTATTGCGCTTAAGCGCTTCGCGCACCAATTCCTGATAAACTCTCGTTTTGCCACTGCCGGTCACACCATGCAGGAGCGTTCCACGAAAACCATCCTTATCCAAATCTTCAACAAGACTGGCAAGTGCAGTCTCTTGTTCGCCTGTCAAGGGGGGCAGGTCCGAACAGACCTCCATTTCGGGTCCATTTGATAGAGCCTCGCCCCGAGGTTCAGATTTTTCGGCCAGTAAGGCATCGAGAAACTTGTCAAAATCGGCAGGCCAAAAGACGTTCAAGGTGCGCATGGGCGAACTTATATAATACTTAGACACCCACTCCAGCGATTCCATATAACGTTCAGAAAACACATACCCCGACTCATGCGGACACGCATACCGAACGTCAAATGACGGTTTATCGCTATGGACACGGCTCACCAAGGCAAGCGTAGGCTTACGGCGGGCAAGCTGCACCCAAACGACACTCCCCCGCTGAATATCCGCTCCTTCCGGCACCCCGTAAGTAAAAACCGATGGGGACAACGGGATGTAAACCTCGCAAAAACGCGACAGGAGCGCCGAATTACAGCGTTCCTTGACCATCTCCGGAGCAGACGTTTTGGGAATTCTTTTTGCCACGCGGCAAAGATAGTATTGTTACAAGCTTAAATGGGCATAAATTCGCACTGTTTTTCCTGACTATAATATTTTTTTAGTTAGATTATGCTATACGGAGCTGAGGAAGCCCCGCCTACCTATTGGAGATATTATGAGCATTTTTGACGCATTTAAACCGAAATGGCAAAATTCCAACCCCGCAAAGCGCATCGAAGCAATTGCAGACTTGGATGAACTCACTAGTCAAGATATTGTCGAACGAGTGGCCCTTTCTGATGATAATGTCGAAGTGCGAATGGCTGCAGTTAAGAAACTTGCAATTATTAAGACACTTCAGGATATTTCGACAAAAGACAGCGATGCCGGCGTACGCCGTTTGGCAGAATCGAGAGCTTTCGAAGAAATCGTCAAAAAGCTGAAAAACTTTAAAGAATCCGCTCTGAATAGCGAAGTCCTCGGTTACATCGAAGCCATCAAGGACACGCGCTATACCGAAGATGTCCTCAAGGCAACAGACAACGTAACTTTGAAGAGAGAACTTGTCAAGCAGTGCAGCAAGCAGTCCTTGCTCGCCCAGATCGCTACCCGCGATTCCAGCGAAGAAATCGCACTGCAAGCCGCAGACCGCGTAACGTCTGAATCATTGCAGGCAGACCTCATCAAGAGCTCCAAGCACACCTCCGTCCGTAAGAAGATTTCGGATAAAGTTCGTGCCAAGAAGGAAGCCGAAGACAATGGCAGAAAGGCAGCCGAACTCTTGCAGAGCAAGCGCGAAGCCCTCATCAAGCAGGCTCACTTCCTCGCCGCCCAAAAGGACGCTTTTGCCACCAAGCCACAGTTCGACGATTTGATGAACGAAGCAAATGCTCTCGGCATGGGCGAATCTGCTGCAACGCTCAATGAAATTTACGAAAGCTTCAACAAGTTCTACGACGAAGCGAACGCAGCAAAGAAGGCTGCAGAAAACGCCGAAGCTGAAAAGCAGGCAAAGATTGCACGCCTCACGGAATCGCTCACTGAACTCGAAGGATTGCTCGAAGCAGGCACGACCGAAGAAAACGCAGACCGCGTGAATACAATCATCCAGGAATGGAACGAAGGCAAGTCCGTCATGGATGCAGCCTTGATCAAGCGCTTCAACAACGCCTACTTCAAGTCTCAAGAAGCAAAGAAGATTGAAATTCCGACCGCAGAATCTGAAAACGCAAGCGAAGAAGAAATAGCCATCCGCAAGAGCCTTCTCGAACGTCTCCAGGCACTTTCTGAAACGGAAATCGATGAAAACACGGGCAAGCACTTGCATGCCATCGTTCGCGAATGGGAAAAGCTCGCACTCCTCGAAGGCGACGATCCGATTCTCCAGGCATACAATGCTCTCCGCACCAAGCTGAGCGAACTCATCAGCGCATTCAACGAAAAGACCCAGAAGGTCATCGAAGAAAATTCCAAGAAGCTCCGCGGCCTCATCGAACGCATCCAGAACATCGATGAAAACCAGGAATTCCGCGAAATCCACAAAATTCTCCGCGACACTTATCAGGAATGGAAGGAAATCGTTGGCGAACAGAAGTTCAAGTACCACGATCTCTGGCAGGAATACAAGATTGCCACCTCCCGTTTCCAGGAAATGCAGCAGTGGGAAAACTGGCACAACGAAAAGGACCGTGACACCATCATCGAAGAAATGGACGCGCTCTCCAAGGAAACTCCGAGCCAGGCTGTGCTTGCCAAGTTCCGCGAACTCTGCGGCAAATGGCGTGAAATCGGCCCGATTTCTGCAGCCAAGTTCCAAGACTACCGCGACCGCTTCCAGGCTCTCGTAGACAAGGTCAAGGAAAACTGCGCACCGTTCATCGAAGAACAGAACGCCGAACGCCAAAAGAACCTCGTCGACAAGGAAGCCCTCTGCCAGAAGGTCGAAGACCTCGTTGCTAACGCTGAAATTTTCTGGAAGGACAAATTCAAGGCAGTGCAGGAAATCCAGGAAAACTGGAAGAACATTGGCATGGTCCCGAAGGAAGCTTTTGCAGCCCTCAACAAGCGTTTCAAGGACGCCGTAAACGCCTTCTATGCCCAGCACAAAGAAAATGTGAAGCGCGAAGATGACAGCCGCGAAGCCAACTACGAAAAGAAGGTTGCTCTCTGCATGGAAGCCGAAGCCATCAAGGATTCGACAGACTGGAACGCCACCTCCACCAAGCTCAAGCAGTTGCAGGACGCATGGAAGGCAACAGGCCCAGTGCCGAAGAGCAAGTCCGACGAAATTTGGACACGCTTCCGCACCGCTTGCGATTCCTTCTTTGAAAAGAAGCGCAGCCACTTTGAAGAAATGGACGCCGCCAAGCAGAAGAACCTCGAACAGAAGCAGGCCCTCTGCGAAAAGCTCGAAGCTCTCGACATCGCCAACATCACTCCAGAAGTCATCGAAGCTTACAAGGCCATCGATGCTGAATGGAAGACGATTGGCATGGTCCCGAAGGACGCTGTAGAATCCATCAACGAACGCTTCAACGCAATCGTCAATAAGATTGTCGCCAAGATGGCTGAATCTGACCCGGAACTCCAGGCCAAGATTGCAGACATCAAGAAGAAGAAGCAGGAAATGATCGAAAAGGTCCGCCAGTTTGCCGAAAGCGCAGGTTCCAACCAGCTCGCCGATGCCGTTCGCGACATCCAGAAGGAATGGGTCACGCTCGGTTCTTGCGGTAACGACGACGATGAACTCCGCAAGGCATTCCGCGATGTCTGCGATGACTTCTTCACCCGCCGCCGCGACCAGCTCGACATTCAGGAACAGGCTCGCCAGAACAACCTCCAGAAGAAGATTCTTCTCTGCGAACAGGCCGAAGACTTGCTCACCGACTTGAACGATCAGACGGTCGTTGCCTCGATGAACAAGGTCAAGCATTTCCGCCGCTTGTGGAAGGAAGTCGGTGCCGTTCCTCGTGAGCACTCCGAAAAGATCTGGAAGCGCTTCAATTCCGCTTGTGACCAGGTATTTGCCTTCGGCCGCAAGGACGAAAAGAAGGAAGAAGCTCCGGCAGCAACAACTGAAGCTTAAGCGAAAAACATATAAGCAAAAAAGAGGATGGCAGAAAAGCCATCCTTTTTCTATTTTTGGGTCATGAAATTCCCGCCATGGACAAGTGTAAGCGAAGCAGCCCGCCTCCTCAAGGAAGGCGAAGTCGTCGCCATCCCGACAGAAACGGTTTACGGGCTCGCCGGTAACGCTTTCGAGCCCAAAGCTCTCGCCAAGATTTTCGCAGCTAAAGAACGCCCGACGTTCGACCCGCTGATTGTCCATATCGCAGACATTGCACAGCTCACCGACATCGCGAAGGACATTCCCGATAGCGCCTACAGACTCGCCGAAGCCTATTGGCCGGGCCCGATGACGATTATCCTTCCCAAGAAGGATTGCATCCCCGACCTTTGCACAAGCGCCCTCCCCTCCGTGGCCGTGCGCTTCCCGAGCCATCCGATTGCACAGGCAATCATCAAGGAATCAGGGCTCCCGCTTGCCGCCCCGAGCGCAAATCTCTTTAAGCATGTAAGCCCGACAACGGCAGAACACGTAGCAGCACAGCTCGCCGACCGCATCGCGGGCATTGTCGATGGCGGCCCCTGTTCAGTCGGTGTCGAAAGTTCCATCATCTCGCTCATCGGTGAACCGACCGTCATGCGCCCAGGCGCCATCACGCCAGAGATGTTCAAGGCCATTCTCGGTGAAGTGAAAATCAAGGAATCTACGTCCAAGCCGGGCCAGCCGATGCTCGCCCCCGGCCAATGCGACACGCATTACCGCCCGCAAGTCCCGCTTTACTACGGTGAAGTCCCAGCCGGCTACAAACTGCCGGAGCATACCGTTCGCATAGCATTCGGTACACAGCAAGGCCCTGTTCCTGCAACTGTAAATTTGTCAGCAACAGGCGACATGGTCGAAGCAACATCCAAGCTTTACGCATTCATGCACGACCTCGACGACCCAAAATTCGATTTGATTCTCGTGGACCCCATCCCGAACACAGGCGTCGGCATGGCGCTCAACGACCGCTTGAAACGCGCAAGCATCAAGTCATTACCGTAAATACGAGATTATAGTTACCATGGGCGGCATCGCCGCAGTAACTAGTAACTCGGAACTCTTAACTCAAATCGGGAACAGCGGGTAGTGTTCCTTGGTATAGGCACGCGTGAATGCGTTGAAATGCCACCATTCACTAGAGAGCATCACCCACCCCGCACGCTTCATGATATTGCGGAGCAAGTTGCGGTTATCGATTTGCTGTTGCGTGAGGCGCCCGGACTTTAAAGCATCAGCCTCGCCCACTGCACCCGCACAGCGTTCAAAAGAATCAAAGTCAGCACCCATATCCAGCAAATTGCCTGTGGTATCGGCAATGCCTAAATCAAGCGCAAGCCCGTAATTGTGGAGCCCGCCAGTCTTGCCCGACGAAACGAAATGGCTGTAAGGCGTTCCCGCCACAGATTGTTTCAGAACGGATTGCGCATACATCGGGCGCGCCGCATCAAAAATCACAAGCGTATATCCCGGCAATTCCTTGGCGATAATCGAAAGCGCTCGTTTCAGCTTTGGCAAGCCATCCTTATGGATAAACGCACGCTGGATACCGCAATACATATCGTGACCAGTCACGTTGTTAAACGTGGCATAGCGCAGGTCCATGCGGAGCCCGCGCATATACGTAATTTCGACCAAATTAGAATCGTGGCTTGCGTAATCCACCCATTGCTTTGCCGAAGAGCAATAACGCAAAGGTTTCGCGGGCTTCGGCGGCACAAACAAGCTATCCGTTACATGCGCAAACGAGGAAACCGCGAAAAACGCAATTGCTAAAACAATAGATTGCTTCGTCACTTCGTTCCTCGCAATGACAACTTGCGCGACATTCTACAATCTACGCATTAAATTCCCAGCTGCACTTCTACGCCAAACTGGAAGTAGAGTCCCATGCCCTTAGCAATAAACGGCACGAGGTCATAGCCATTAGCTGTATTCTTGTCGTTATCGCGAGCGACCCAAGAACGTTCACGAGCATTCTCGGAACCAAGGAACTTCAAGGCTGCGACATCGAGCTTCGAGAAAATATTATCCAGTTCGAGGTAGAATCTTGCGTTCCTGAAGAAACCCTTTGTCTTTGTCAAATCGAGATTCACACGCAAATCCGTTCTGTACAAGTCAGCGAATTCGTGATAATCCTTAAGTTCACGCGAGCCATTCTTATCATTTGTTGCAGGCTTAATCGCATAATAGTAAAGCGGTCTATGCCATGCTGCATGGTGCGTCAAAATCACAGACACAATCGAATCCTTGCGCGGATAATATCTGAGATGCGTCACCATATCCAAACGGGAGTTCGCTTCCCACGGCAAAGACTTTCCGCCCTTCAATTCGTATTCACCATACACAGAGCTTGCATTCATCGCGAGCGAGAAGTGATGAGAAGTCTTCCATTCCAAAGATCCCGAAGCGCCAGAAACCCAAGCGTAATCAACCGGAGTCACATCATTGTAATTAGCAAAAGCCTTCGGCAACGGGAGGAGAGGATCAAAGTAGAAACGTCCAAAGCCCGAGAACTGAGCCACCAAGTACTTGGAGCGGTAGCCAAAGCCAAGCTTGAGCGACGTTCCCGATTCCAAACGACCGGTCAAATCGCCATTGTCAAAGTAATGCTTCCAGTCTGCACGGTAAGCAGCATTGCCAAAGAGTCTCCAGTAAGCAGAGTCTGTTTTAGACAAATTGCGTTCCATATCGAAAGAAGCTGTCGGCAAAGCCTTGTGGTCCGCAGCATCCGCCACAGCTCCCACAGAAAGCATGTGTTCCGAATAATTATCCTTCCAGTCAAGAGTCACTGCACCCGACAGAACGCCCGTCTGGTAATCGCTACTTTCTTCACCACCAGGAACCGGGAAACTGCGTTCAACCATGTGGTGTTCATAGAGAACAGCGCCACGCAAGTCCGCACCAAAGATGTCTGCATTAAATCTCTTATCCGCACCAGCACTGAGCGTCGTATGCGTTTGGCTGTAACCGTCAATAAAAGTTCTTGCCGATTCATCGGAAAGCTTGCCCGAACGGAATCCCGTCGTATCACGCAACGTATCGCTCAAACTCTCGCGGACAAGCCCCGCATGGAAGCTCGCGCCAAACTTAGAAGCGTATTCAGCACCAAGCACCAAATACTTTTGACTACCCTCGATAATATCAATCGAATTGATGGCACCATAAGTAGACGATGTATCCTGACTGATCTTGTATTCATCAGAGCTGTACAACGCTCTCAAAGCCCAAGTCTTATTTCCGAGAGAATCGGAACCGTTCAACTGAGCATAAACATCAAATGCCGTAAGATCAAACGGATCCGAAGACTTCACCTTGCAGTCGCCAGAGCAATCGTCATCACGCTTGCGGAATTCCGTAAAGAACTTTTCGCCCAAATTTTTGAGCATCTCGCCATCCAGGCGGCGGAAAGCAAAGCGGAAGCTATCCCAGATAAAAAACGGTGCATCAAGCACAACTTCCTGGAGTGTAAGACCGGCAGAGCCTCTCAGCCCCCATTCGCCACTCGTCTGTTCCGGAATGTACTGGATTGAAGTTGCCAAGCCTTGCCCAAGAGGTCCTTGTCCGTAATGGTCATGAACTTCGATACCGCTTAACGTGTGCGGGTTCACGATAGACAAGTTGCCCGGAAAGCCCACATCCAAATGACGCATGTTCGGGATGCGGAGGCGGCCCAAATGGTAGGCAACGTCGCTTGCACGAGAACCTTCATAATAAAGAGCGCTGCTAAAATCTTTCTGACCCGAAATACCAGGCATCTGGCTCAAGTGCTCCGTCAAGTCAAAACGCATTCCCGCCGCATCTTCAAGCTTTTCAAGTTTTACCGTTCGTTCAACTTCCCACTTGACCGGTTCACCATCGCCAATAATCGTGCTCGAACCAAGATTCGTGACATTCGTACTGAGCGTAATGACCATGTCCATCAAGTCGGCATAGTCCTGCAAATCCACAAAGACGCTATCGAAGCCCTCTTTCTTGAACACAAGCGAGGCATTCTTGGAATCCACGGTCAGCTCAAAACGACCTCGGGAATCCGTCTCACCGATGCGCTTGCCGGACTGATACGTAATAGCCACATCCTTGACAGGCAAATCAGATTCTGCTTCAAGGACGACACCGATAACCGTTGTAGGCGAAGCCGCAAAGACCCCAACCACAATAAACAGGACAAAACTGAAAAATAAGCGGAAATTCATACTTTCAAAATAGATATTTTATGCAAGAAAAATTCAAGCAAGTCCTCAACATCTTATATTATACGCATGCTTAAAGTTTATTTAGTCCAATTCGACAGCGTTAAGGGCAACAAAACCGAAAATCTCGCACGAGCAAAGAAGATGATTCTCGATGCAAAGCCCAATGAGGGGAGTCTCGTGCTCCTTCCCGAGATGTTCGCCACAGGGTATGTGCCCGCCAATCTCGACAATGCCGCCGAAGACTTCAGCTCGAATAGCGCCGGTGAAACCGCACGCACGCTCTCCGAAATCGCAGACGCAACGAACTGCACCATCATGGGAGCAGGCATCACCCGCGCAAGCCACGGATTTTATAACCACGTAAGCATCTACAAACCCAACGAAGCCCAGGAATTCTGCGGGTACAACAAGATGAACTTGTTCTTTCCCGAGAAAGAACGCTTTAAAGCGGGCGAGAAAGTTAATTTATTTAAGTTCAATAATTGGACCATAGCTTCGTTTATCTGCTACGACTTGCGGTTCCCCGAAATCTTCCGCGAAGCGACCAAAAAAGGTGCAAATTTCATCACGATCCAGGCAGCGTGGCCCGCCAAGAGACGCGCCCACTGGGAAACGCTCCTCAGAGCACGTGCCATCGAAAATCAAGTCTATATCGCCGCCGTGAACGCCGTCAGCGAAAACCCCGACCAAAAGCTCCCGCTTGCAGGCACCTCCCTCATCATTTCGCCGAACGGAGACATTCTCGCCGAAGGCCCAACCCAAAACGAAATCATCATTTCAGCCGAACTGGACATCCAAGCGGAACGTGATTATCGTAAATCCTTCCCCGTTCTCGAAGGCATCGTCCCTCCAGAATTTTTATAGAACTGGCGCAAATCATAGACGAATCCGTAAGAATCAAGTGAACTGAATCACACCATAAAGGGATGTGGCTCAAAGACTCTTGGACAATCAGTCAAGCCCAATCCATTGACTATCAATGTGTTACAGAACACGTTTTTTATATATTTGCCGAAAAATTTTCTTTCCGGTATTGACATTTTTACCACAGAAAGATTATTTTTATATTACGTCTTTTAAGAAAAGAGGCTTAATATGGCAACAACAAGAAAAATTGACGAAGCAAAAGAGCTCATCAAAGCAGGGCTCAAACGCGAGCTGATTTTAAAAATCACCTCTATTTCGGAACACGAGTACAGCCTTCTCCAGCGTGAACTCCTCGCAACGGCATAGGCTTGCAGCTCATTCTGAACATACCCGCCCAACAAGCAACCGACGGAGCTTCTCGTAAGGCCGCCGTTATTGCTTGTTATAAAGACGGGAGCCTCTTGCTCGATGCGAGGGACAACCTCAAGCCCGCAAGATTTACCATGCATCCGTCCGACAATTTTCCATGGACGGAATTCATCGAAAAACTGCTTGCCGCATGGCAGCTCTGCGATTACAGCGATGTTCCAGAAGCGTTCAAGCCCATCAAGCAGATTCCACCCTTCGTAATCGAAGGTCTACCGCGCGAACCCGTGCCACAGCAACTCAAGGTACTAGCCTCGTTACGCTCACAAGGCTATTTCGCAACGCTTCAGAATCCAGGGAAATAATTTAGGGCAAATAAAAAAGAAAGTGCCCTCTCCTAATCCGTATCGACCAAACATCGACCATAATCGAAGACACTTTCTTTGTTTTTCCAAGGAGAATCCACCCTTCCATCTCCTACGTTTTATATTATACATTATTTTGGTCAAATAGATTATTATTAAAAAAATATTTTCTAATCAAAAATTATATATTCAAAAAAAACGTGTAGGGAGATTCCCGCCTTCGCGGGAATGACAAGTTTATATTATGAACCTTATCAAGTATTTTAGCAAGCAACGTTGGTTCATGGGAAAAAACAGAACCATCTTACGCGCAGACACGCTCGACTCCACAGAAGCCGGCAACACGCGCATCAGGCTTATCAAGGTTTCGTTCGACGACGGCGAAAGTGACATTTATACGGTCATCGATGACGAAAATGCAGTTGGTAAAATTCTCGAAGACGCATTCCTCGATGGTTCTCAGCAGTCCGTTTTCGCAGGCGACTCCGGATTTTTCTCGTTTAGAATTACATCGCCATTTTCGAGAGCGGCGCTCACGAGTATCAAGCCCGTTTCAAAGGAACAGAGCAATTCCGCATTTTGCGCTCCCGGCAAGTTTTTCTTCAAGCTATACCGCAGGCTAGAACCGGGTTTACACCCCGAAGCCGAAATTCTAGAAGCAATGAACAAGGCAGACAGCAGCCGCGTTCCAAGACTTTACGCCGTCTGCAATTACAAGGCCAAAGGCGGTGAAATTTACACGTGGGGAATCCTCGAAGAGCATTTCCCGAACGCACTTGACGCCTGGAGCGAATTCTGCAATAACATGAATAGCACGGACGCTTTCCAGCTCGGGATGTCCACTGCGCAAATGCACGAAAGCCTCAAGCGTTTAAGCGGTCCCAAGTACAGCGGCATCGAACCGCCATTTGACCGATTGGCACAACTTTTGAAGAACTCCACGGATACCGAGTACGTTCCAAAATTGCGCGATAAGCTCCCGGAACTGCGCATCCGCTACAGTGACTTGCTCCGCGAAACATTCAGCGACAAGACTATCAAAAAACAGCGCATCCACGGAGATTACCACCTCGGGCAAGTGCTAATTACGCAAAGTGCAAACGGCACCAAGCATTTCGAGATTATAGACTTTGAAGGGGAACCCACGCGTAGCCTCGACTACAGGCGCACCATCCGCTCCCCCGCTGTCGATATCGCCGGGATGCTGCGCAGCTTTGCTTACGCAGGCGCCATAGCCAAGACCGACCCGACCGAAGCACAAAAATCTTTTATCACAGGATATTCCAAAGTCTCCGGGATTTCCACCGAAGAAATCGAAAAGGAATCCAAGCCCTACATTCTCGCAAAAGCCATCTACGAAGCATGCTACGAGTTAGAATTCCGCCCCGACTGGTTCTGGATCCCCGCCAAAGCGCTACTAGAGTTATAAGAAAAGCAAATAGGAACGCGCCGCGACTGCATATTTTCTATATTTGGCGTCATCATGACACCAGAAGAAATGGAACAGTTACTCCGCAAGGACGCAGCAGAGCTCGTCAAAACCGAGTCGTTTTCGAAGTTGATGCTCGAAGAGCAAATCCTTAACCGCAAGAACTTTGCGGATATGCTTGGAGTAACCCTCGCCTGTCAGCTCGCCGGTGAAGTCATCGACCGCGCAGAACTCGAGAAGATGTTCCGCGTCATGTACGAAAAATATCCCCAATTGCTTATTTGCGCGACAAAGGACTTGCACGCAACGGTCCTCCGCGACCCCGCTTGCACGGGCCCCCTCGAACCGCTACTGTTCTTCAAGGGTTTCCAAGGACTGCAAGCCTACCGCGTAGCCCATGTTCTTTATGAAGAAGGCCGCCACTTCCCCGCCAAGATGCTCCAGAGCATCATCAGCCGCAAGTTCGGTATGGACATCCACCCGGCAGCAAAGATTGGCCACGGACTTTTGGTGGACCACGCCACAAATATCGTCATCGGTGAAACCGCAACCGTCGGGAACAACGTGAGCTTTTTGCATGGCGTGACCTTGGGCGGTACCGGTAACGAAATCGGCGACCGTCACCCGAAAATCGGGAATGGCGTGATGCTCGGCGCCCATGCCCAATTGCTCGGAAATATCCACATCGGCGATGGCGCAAAAATTGGCGCTGGCGCCGTGGTGCTTTGCGATGTTCCTGCTCACACGACGTATGCAGGCGTCCCAGCCGTTCAGGTGGGCCACCCGCACGATGACATGCCGAGCTTCAACATGCAGCAAGACTTCACGCGCGACAAGAATTAGACGAAAGAACGCCCAAAGCGAGAATCGCGTAAATGAACAAGGCTGCGAAAATCAAATTCATTGGCGATAAGCTGGACGAACTATACCCGAATCCGCCCATTCCGCTGGATTTTACAAGCCCATTCACACTCCTCGTTGCCGTTGTTTTAAGCGCTCAGTGCACCGACATCCGTGTAAACCAGGTGACCGCGGTTCTCTTTAAAGAAGCAAACACTCCCGCCAAGATGATCAAGCTCGGAGTAGACCGCATTGCCGAAATCATCAAGCCCTGCGGTTTCTTTAACACCAAAAGCGTGAACATTTTCAAGCTCTCGCAAGCGCTCGTCGAAAAGTTCAAAGGCGAAGTCCCACACACGTTCGAGGAACTCGAAAGCCTCCCCGGAGTCGGACATAAGACGGCAAGCGTCATCATGAGCCACATCTTTAAGCTCCCGGCATTCCCGGTCGATACGCACATCCATCGCCTTGCCGAACGCTGGGGCTTGAGCGACGGTTCAAGCGTTGAAAAGACCGAAGCGGATTTAAAAAAAGCTTTTCCCGAAAGCGAATGGGAAAAGCGTCATTTGCAAATCATTTATTTTGGGCGCAACTACTGCAAAGCGCGCGGGCACAAAGACGAAGAATGCCCAATTTGCTCTGTAGTGAAAAAACACAAGTAAAACTCACGAGGGCGATTCCACCCCAAGATAGCCTTACCTTCTACGCGATGGTGGCGGAGGTGGCGCATTATGCGAGCCATGATGACGTTCTGAACGGCGCGATTGCCAACGATCCTCATCGTCATTTGAGCTAGAAGCCTGCGGCGGAAGTGGTGCCGGACGCTTATAATTCGACGGAGGCGGAGGCGCCGGTCGAGTATTGTTCGAAGGAGCCTGAGCTGAAGTCGCCGATTTTCTCAAGACATTTGACGAAGGCGCTGGAGGAGGTGCCGACGGTCGCCTATCCCACGATGAATGCGAACGCGGAGGAGGCGGATTGTCAAAACGCCTGGGCGCAGGCCTATCATAACGCGGACCCGGAGCAGGTCTAGGCTTTACACGGTGACGCGGAGGCGGTGCATAACGATGCGGATGGCGATAATGCGGACGGCGATGCACCCAGTCATAATAGAACGGATCCCAGCCCCAATAAACGAGACCCGCACCAGTCCAAACGCCGTTCACATAACGGAGGCGAATGTTGCCGTCTGAAACAACGTAATAAACAACACGCGGATCGTATTCCGGGACGTACACATATTCTTCGCGAACCGGCTGAATCGAAACGTTATCATCAACGGTCACTGCAATTTTGTCATCACTGCTCAAATAGCCATTTCTGTGAGCAACCCGACGCATTCTCTGCACGGCATCCATCACATCGGCTTTTTGCATATCCACGGCTTCGCCAAGCTGTTTTGTCCAAGTGGCATACTTCGACATTTTACGGAGCACATCCGGAAACGGGATAAGCGCGATTACCGATTCGTCGAATTCCAAATCAGCTCGTTCAATGGCACTCGCCAAACCGTCGCCCGACAAATGACGATGGGCAGTAGCAAAAGCAGACGCACGCGGAATATCATCAACATACACCGAAGCATCCAGAACATGCACCAAGAGCGGGTCTGGATAAAGCGCAATCGTCGCGACTAGCGTATCGAGTTCCGAAGGCGTATAGCGAGTCTGGGCATTAGCCATCAGCGGGAGCGCAATCATCGCCACAAGCAGAGTCATTAAACGTTTCATAAGACCTCCTTCTTTAAAGGACCTCTTTTTAATCTACAATTTTTTTACCGTAAAAACAAAATACCCCGGCTGTTGGGCCGAGGTAACTAAAAGGAATAGTCATTAGAAGTTAGCCGTTAGTCATTAGTTCAAAACCAATGACCACTGACTAATGACTACAAACCAAGTTCAATTTACTTTGTAGGATTAAATGAATCTTTCAATCCCACAGTTCTGTTGAATACGAGGTGACCCGGCTTGGAGTCTTCGCTATCGAGGCAGAAGTAGCCCTGACGCATGAACTGGAAGCGGTCTTCAAGCTTCGCATCGGCGAGAGCGGGTTCCACCTTGGCCTGCTTAATAACCATGGAATTCGGGTTCAGATAATCGTGCCAATCTTCGCCTTCCGGGACCTGGGCCGGATCTTCGAGCGTGAACAAGTTATCAATGAGGCGCACTTCGGCATCCACAGCATGTGCTGCAGAAACCCAGTGGATCGTACCCTTGACCTTGCGGCCATCCGGAGATTCGCCACCCTTGCTGAGCGGGTCATAGACGCAGTGGATGACCTTGACCTTGCCGTCAGCATCCTTTTCGACGCTCTTGCAAGTGACAAAGTAAGCACCCTTGAGACGGACTTCGCCTTCCGGCTTCAAGCGGAAGTACTTCTTCGGCGGTTCTTCCATGAAGTCGTCTGCTTCGATGTAGAGTTCACCGCTGAACGGCACCTTGCGGGTTCCTGCGTTCGGGTCGTTCGGGTTGTTCTCGACTTCGATCATTTCGACCTTGCCTGCTTCCCAGTTGTCAATCACGAGCTTGACCGGATCAATCACGGCCATCACGCGGTTAGCGGTCTGGTTCAATTCTTCGCGGATGCAGAAGTAAAGGAGGTTCACGTCGACCATGGAGTCGGCCTTGGAAACGCCGATGCGGCTGCAGAATTCGCGGATGGAACTCGGGGTAAAGCCACGGCGGCGGAAACCGCAAACAGTCGGCATACGCGGGTCGTTCCAGCCAAGCACAGCCTTTGTCTGCACAAGTTCGAGGAGCTTGCGCTTACTCATCATCGTGTACGAGAGGTTCAAGCGAGCAAATTCAATCTGCTGCGGACGGTTCTGCAAACCAAGTTCAATGAGGAACCAGTCGTAAAGCGGACGGTGAGCTTCGAACTCCAGCGTGCAGATGGAGTGCGTGATGCCTTCGATCCAGTCGCTAATCGGGTGCGCAAAGTCGTACATCGGGTAGATGCACCACTTGTCGCCCGTGCGATGATGCGTGCAATGCTTGATGCGGTAGATGACCGGGTCGCGCATGTTCATGTTCGGGCTTGCGAGGTCGACCTTGGCACGGAGGCACTTTTCACCGTCGGCGTACTTGCCGTCGCGCATTTCGTGGAAGAGCTTCATGTTTTCTTCGACGCTGCGGTCGCGGTAGGGGCTCGGGCGGGAGGGCTTGCCAGCATCGTTGCCGCGGTATTCCTGCATTTCGTCGCGAGTCAAATCTTCGACGTATGCCTTGCCCATTTCAATCATCTTTTCGGCAAAGGCGTAAATCTGGTCGTAGTAGTCGCTTGCGAAAAATTCTTCTTTCCATTCAAAGCCGAGCCACTTCACGTCTTCGCGGATGGAATCGACGTATTCCACATCTTCCTTGGTCGGGTTCGTGTCGTCGAAACGGAGGTTCGTAAAGCCGCCGAACTTCTTGGCGGTGCCGAAGTTCAAGCAGATGGACTTGGCATGTCCAATGTGAATATAGCCGTTCGGTTCGGGCGGGAAACGCGTCAGCACGTGATCGCGCTTGCCAGTCTGGAGGTCGTTAACGATAATGTCCTGAATAAAATTCGAAGATTCGGGGATTTCCATATTTCAATCCTTTGATTTTTACAGCGGATAATTTAGAAAATAGACGAGAGACGAGAGACGAGAGACGAGAGGAAATAGTGGCAATATAAGGTTATTGAACTTAGGGCTTAGACTGAACAATCTTTGACAAGCATTTCTATTTTTACACTAGAATGGCAAATATTGGATATAGTTTTTTAATGGTACTGGCGGCATTTCTGTGGGGTTCCACATTTGTCGCCCAAATTGAAGGGAACGACGTTGGTCCGTTCGCTTTCGTGTGCATGCGAAATTTCATCGCCACAGGAGTCCTTTTCGGACTGGCGAAGGTATTGGACAAATTCAACAAAAGCCCTAGAAAGCCGAAAACAAAAGAAGAAAACAAGGCTCTCTGGAAAGCAGGCTTATTCTGCGGGCTTACGCTTTTCTTTGCAATGAACTTGCAACAAACGGGACTTTTCCTCGGATGTTCCGCCGGGAAGGCAGGGTTCCTGACCGCGTGCTACATCATTTTCGTACCGATTCTAAGCACATTTTTTGGCAAGAAGATTTCCCCTAAGATTTGGCTCTGCGTAGCCATCACGCTTGAAGGGCTTTACCTGCTCTGCATCAAGGAAGATTTTACCATCCAACCATCCGATATCGTTCTATTGCTTTGCGCTCTTGCCTTTGCAGCACACATTCTCGTCGTCGGAAAGTACGGCCCTTACATGGACAATGTGAGACTTTCGGCAATACAGTTTCTAGTGGTGGCATCGCTTTCCATTTTCCCGATGTTTTTCGTGGACTTGAAAGGAAATTTTGCGGGGTTTGGCACGGTGATAGACGTCTATTCGCATTTCAAGCCGTGGATTCCGCTTTTGTACGCCGCCATCCTTTCGAGCGGTGTCGCATTCACGTTGCAAATTGTCGCGCAAAACAAATTAAGGCCCACCATAGCATCGCTATTGATGAGCCTTGAATCTGTATTTTCCGTGATTTCTGGATGGGTGATGCTCGGTGAGCGATTTACCCTTCAAGAAGGAATCGGTTGCGTGCTAATGTTTACCGCCGTCATCCTCGCGCAAGTCAAAATCAGACGCCAATAGTGCGGAGTTATTCGCCTTTTTTCTTGGCACGCTTTTTAAGCAAGACAAGCGTACCGAAGGTCACTAAAAAGCCGAACAAGAGCGAAAGTATTGCGCTACGGGTAAAGCCAGCAACAATGTAGGTGACAAATGAAATTGCCGCCACTATAAATACATACGGGATCTGCGTATTGACGTGATTCACGTGGTTGCATTCCGCACCAGCACTAGCCATAATCGTCGTATCCGAAATCGGAGAGCTATGGTCACCGCAAACGGCACCCGCCATGCAAGCCGAAATCGAGATGACCATAAGGCTGTAATCCACGCCGCCAAACGCCGCGACGACAATCGGGATGAGGATGCCGAATGTTCCCCAGGAAGTTCCCGTTGCAAAAGCGAGGAACGCCGCAATCACAAAGATAATCGCCGGCATAAAGTTCATGAATCCAGCGGCACCGCCCTTCACAAGACCTGCTACAAATTCCTTCGCACCAAGCGCATCCGTTGTTCCCTTAAGCGTCCAAGCCAAAGCCAAAATCAAAATTGCAGGAACCATCGCCTTGAAGCCATCCGGCAAGCAAGCCATGCAGTGACCGAAACGCAAAACGCGACGAACCATGTAAAAACAAACCGTAAAAACAAATGCGCCAAACGAACCAATCGCAAGACCAACAGACGCATCGCTAGAAGCAAACGCATCGACAAAGCCCTTTGCCGCATCGCCTGATGCAAAATAACCACCCGTATAAATCATGCCGAGAACACAGAAAACAATCAAAGAAGCAATCGGCATCACAAGGTCCAAGACTCTGCCTTTTGTCGATGTAAAATTCAAGTCTTCCAGATTTCCGCCGACAGCGTTTGTATGCATTTCATGCTTTTTCATCGGACCGATATTCACATTCCAAACGACAACCAAGAACAACGTAAGAATCGTCAACAACGCATAAAAGTTAAACGGGATTGCCTTGATGAAAAGCGTGAGTCCATCCTCACCTTCCACGAATCCAGAAACCGCGGCAGCCCACGAGCTAATCGGTGCAATAATGCAAATCGGAGCCGCGGTAGAGTCAATCAGGTATGCGAGTTTTTCATGGCTCACCTTGAAGCGGTCTGTTACCGGGCGCATCACGCTACCCACCGTAAGGCAGTTGAAATAGTCGTCGATAAAAATCAAGATGCCAAAGCAAATCGTTGCAATCTGCGCACCAATTTTTGACTTGATATGCGTCTTAGCCCAGTTGCCAAAAGCGGCAGAGCCTCCTGCCCTGTTCATGAGCGCAACCATAGCACCCAACATAACCAAGAACACGAGAATGCCCACGTTATAAGGGTCAGCAACCTTTGCAATCAAGCCGTTCTTGAAAACAGCATCAAAGAATCCCGAGCCAGTCCCCTGGCAAAGAAGAAGTCCTCCGACAATGACGCCTAAAAAAAGTGACGAGTAAACTTCTTTACTCACAAGGGCTAAAATAATTGCGACAAGAGCCGGCACGAGAGCCAAGAAAGTACCATAAGCCATTATTGAATTTGTGGCCTGTTCCATAAATTACTGTTCCTCTGGATTTAAGGATTTGAGCGGATTTTTAATCCCTGCATTTTCCAATTTTTGCAAGACTTCAATAGCGTAATCAATCGCATCCAAGGAATGCGAGCTCGCATACATTCTCAGGTCAGAAAGCGCATAGATAGCCCTCTGGTTGTTCATCTCTTTTTCCGACATGATTTTTATCCTTTGATTGTTTATAAAACTACTCTAGGTAATCTAAATATTATTTAGCGAATTCAAACAACAATACCAACATGATACTCCATTTTTAGAAATCATTACTATATTTCAAGCATCTAATAAGGAGAAAATAATGAAATCCATTAAAATTTTAGCTACAGTAGCAGCGTTTTGCCTCGTAAGTCAATCGTTCGCAACAGATTGGTACGTAAGTCCAAGCGGCAAGAACAAAAACGAAGGAAAATCTCCATCCGCCCCGCTCAAAAACATCTGGAAAGCCATTGAACTCGCTTCTAACGGAGATGTCATCCGCGTGGCAGCTGGCAATTACAACGGACAAATGAAGCAAGGGTGGATCAAGCTCGACAAGCCTGTGTCCATCATCGGTGGCTACTCGGACGATTTTTCCAGTCGCGATGTTGTTAAAAACAAGACTTTATTCCAGCCGACGAACGAAATGAACGGCACCAAAGGCCAAGGAATTCTGCACCTCAATTACAAGGGAGCTAATTCGAAGGTCGTCATCGATGGATTCATTTTTGACCAAGGCGAAGCCAACAGTTACCACCCGGTTGAAGGCAAGCCAGAAGGCGTCGAAACCGGCATGTGGCTTGAACCTCCGTCCAAGGGAAATACCACCTTCCCCTCCCTTAACAACTACAGCCTCTACGGTGAAAACTCTGAAGGCGACCTTACCATCCAGAACTGCGTCTTTGTAAATGCCGGTAATATTGCATTGAACTTAAACCATGTCGCAGGCAAGGTCAAAGTTTTGAACAACATTTTTATCGCTAATAGAATCGTTGGCGCAAACGTACAAGCCAAGCAAAATAAAGTCGATGCCGTCGATTATGAATTTGCCTACAATACTGTGATGTTCACCTGGACTCGCACCAAACTGTTCGAAGACATGGGCTACGGCGTACGAGCCAACACAAACTGCATTACCCGAATCCATAACAACATTTTAGCCCTCAATATGATGGCTGGATTTGACAACACCAAGGGTGACCCAAAATCAAAGAAGGTCTATCTCGACAAGAACGCATTCATCCTGAACAAGAAGGGTGACGTCACTGTTACCGTGAGCCCGAACATCCTTTGGCTTAACGTCGCCGATGGTGCATTCGAAGACTTAGAAGACGCACCGAGCATTCAGAGCCTCAATGGAAACATTTCCATTAGCGATCCTAGCATTTTCAAGGGAAAAATCAACCAGGCTTACTTGGAAGGTTTCTTAAACGCAACTTACACAGAACAAGCTTCGTACAATGAAAATTCCCCGGCAAACCTTTTCAGAGCCGCTATGGGTCTCAACAAACAGGGTTCCATCAAGTCTAAGGTATCTATGTTCATGAACAAGTACCCGATGGAAGAAGCTCTAGCCCTCTTTGGACTAATGGAAGGTTACGGCGCTCAAAAGCAAAAGTAATCCAGAAAACTTGCAAAATAGGCACCTCAATCGAGGTGCTTTTTTTATACCGGCTACAATGTTCTATATTATAGGCGGGGTGCCTGCACTCAATACGCGGGCTGAGATTATACCCCTTGAACTTGGTTCGTAATTGAACAAAAGGAACGAATATGTCTGAATCCAACGGCTTCTTCAAGCCTTTTCCGCAGTCTCGCAAGATTTATGTCCCCGGCAAGATTTTCCCGGATTTGAAAGTCGCCATGCGCGAAATTTCGCTCGACGACCCGAAATGCCCTGTGCTCCCTGTTTACGATACGAGTGGCGCTTATGGCGACCCCGACAAGACAATTGATGTAAAGAAAGGACTTGAACGCATCCGTGAACCGTGGATCCGCGAACGCCTGGAAAAAGACGGCGCCCACAAGACTCAGATGCAGTACGCCCGCGAAGGCGTCATCACTCGCGAAATGGAATACGTTGCCATCCGCGAAAACCAGAAGATGGACGAAATTTTTGGCAGCAACGGTGATGCCATCACACCGGAATTCGTGCGCAAGGAACTCGCCGAAGGCCGCGCCATCATCCCTGCCAACGTGAACCACCCGGAATGCGAACCGATGATTATCGGTCGCAACTTCCTCACAAAGATCAATTCCAACATCGGGAACTCTTCTGTCGCTTCTTCTATTGAACAGGAAGTCGAAAAGATGGTTTGGTCCGTGCACTGGGGTGCCGATACGGTGATGGACCTCTCGACCGGCAAGGACATTCACGAAACGCGCGAATGGATTTTGCGCAACAGCCCGGTACCTATAGGAACCGTGCCGATGTACCAGGCACTCGAAAAGGTAAACGGCATCGCTGACGACCTCACGTGGGAAGTGTTCCGCGATACGCTTATTGAACAGGCCGAACAGGGCGTCGACTACTTTACGATCCACGCAGGACTTTTGCTCAAGTACATTCCGTTTGCCTTGGAACGCACGACAGGCATCGTGAGCCGTGGCGGTTCTATCATCGCCCGCTGGTGCATGGTCCACAAGCAAGAGAACTTCCTCTACACGCACTTCGACGAAATATGCGACATTCTCGCGAAGTACGACGTTTGCGTTTCTTTGGGCGATGGTCTTCGTCCGGGTTCCATTGCAGATGCAAACGACATGGCACAGTTCTCCGAACTCGATACGCTCGGCGAACTCACCGAAATCGCATGGAAGAAGGGCGTTCAGGTCATCATTGAAGGTCCGGGTCACGTGCCGATGCACAAGATTCGTGAAAACATGGACCGCCAGATTGAAATGTGCCACAACGCACCGTTCTACACGCTTGGCCCTCTCACGACAGATATCGCTCCAGGTTACGACCACATCACATCCGCCATCGGTGCAGCCATGATTGGCTGGTTCGGTACCGCCATGCTCTGCTACGTGACGCCGAAGGAACACTTGGGCCTCCCGGACAAGAACGACGTGCGTGAAGGCGTGGTGACATACAAGCTCGCCGCCCATGCCGCAGACCTTGCCAAGGGCCACTTTGCAGCGCACTTCCGCGATGACGCGCTTTCACGCGCCCGTTTCAGCTTCCGCTGGAACGACCAGTTCGCGCTTTCGCTCGACCCAGAACGCGCCGTAGAATTCCACGATGAAACGCTCCCGGGCAACAACGCAAAGTCCTCGCACTTCTGCTCGATGTGCGGTCCGAAGTTCTGCTCGATGCGCATTTCTAAAGACATTCAGGAATACGTAAAAACCGGCAAGCTCGACCCGAATAGCGACCCGCTGAAGTAAACTGAAACTCACCAAACCACTCGAGAGAATTGGAGGTGTCCATGGAAAACGGAAAGAAAATTCTTAACGACTTCGTAAAGAGCAAATTCGCCGACCAGAATGAACTGAAGAAGGCTTTGTTCCAAGCAGGCGTTGCCGCGCTTGACGAAGGCTGGACGTTCATGGACGCCACATTCCAGCTCGGCGGCAAAGCTCGCGACGAGGGGCTCTCGGCAGACGATGTCGAGAAGATTTTGCGCAACGCCTTCTCTGAAGAAAAACGCCGTACCGAACGCGAAGCCGAACAAAAAGCGGCCGCACAAGCCGCAGCGCAACCCGCACAAGCTCCACAGGCCCAAGCAGCCCAAGCCCAGCCGGGCATGGCTCCAGGCTACGCCGCCATGGGCCCAACCGTCATCTCGCCCATTTCAGCAACGATGATGCAGCAGATGATTGCGCTCGGTCTCGACAACCAGTCTCTTGAGCTGTTGCAGAACTTCAAAATTGACCCCGAAGCGCTCTCGATTCCATGGCCCGCCCCTGACTGGCGCAAAGACTTTGCAAAGCTCTTAGCAGCAACGTTCAAACCCGACGAAACTGTTGAATTCAAAATTTCGAACACGCCTTCGGGTTCTCGCGAAATCGTCTCAAAGATTATCGCACAAGACGAAGCGCTCAAGAAAATCATGAAGCAGCTCGACGGTCCGGACGGAGCGCTCCTCACGATTAACGCTGTGAAAGGCGGCGCCGATGCCACCGACGAAAGCTGGCATTACCGTTACGTTGTCGTAGACAACCCGAAGATGACGCTCGCCAAACAGCTCGCTTACTACAAGGCCTTGAACCTCCCCTGCGCCGCCCTTGTGAACACGGGCGCAAACTCCGTGCAGGCGTGGATCAAGATTGAAGCGCACGACCAGGAAGAATACAAGGAACGCGTAGACTTCCTTTTCCAGACGCTTGAATCGCAAGGCTTTAAAGTCGATGACGGAAACCGCAACCCAAACCAGATGGTCCGCATGCCAGGCGTGCTCCGCAACGGCAAGCAGCAGTACCTCATCGCTTTGGAACAAGGTGCCAAGAACTTCACGGATTGGCGCGAATGGGCGGAATACTCTCTCGACGGAAAACCGCTCGTAGAACTTGCAAGCGATAGCGAAGAAGCTCCGAAAAAAGATCCTTGCATTATTGAAAACGTGCTCCGCGCTGGCGAATTTTTCTTGTTCACAGCCCCGCCGAAAAGCGGAAAATCGCTTGCGCTCATGGACATGGCGCTTTCCATATGCCACGGCGAAGACTGGCTTGGCAACACGACAAACGAAAACGATGTTCTGTACATCAACTTGGAACTCACCAAGTCCGTGTTCCTGAACCGTCTCTTTTTGCTTGGCGAAAAGCGCAATCTCCAGCCTAACACGCCCAAATTCGGTTTCTTAAACCTCCGCGGCACAGCGCTAACACCGCTCGAAATCGCACAGCTTATCGCGAAGCGCATTCAAGGCGCCAAGAAGCTCGAAAATCACGATTACAAGGTCGTCGTAATCGACCCGATTTCTGCCGTTTTGCACAACCCGAAGTCTTCAAGACTCAGTGGCTCCCCGCACCAGATTTTGATGCAGATGGTCGATTCGATTATCGCCCTCACGGGTTGCGCCGTCGTAACTTCCACGAATTTCAACGAATACCCCTACCTTGAATCCCGCGCCGATAGCGTCATTTCGCTCACGCCGGTTGAAGGTAGTCTGAACACGTACCAGATTAAAGGTTCGTTCCGCGAATTCCCGAAGACACTCGCCCGCGAATGCTCCTGGATTTATCCTAGATTTGTAGTTTAAACATTCAACACGATTATAAAGATGTACAAACAGAACAATCGTTTTTCACGCCGCTCCGAAGGGAGCATTGCCCGTAACACCATGGGCAACAGAATCGGCAAACCCCTCGCCGGAGGCAAGTTCCACGCTTCCAGAAAATCCGATGTCCGCAAGGACGATGAACTCGACGAAAAGAAGCCTAAGGCAGAAAAGCCTGTTGTCCGCAAGATTCTTTCGTTCGACGACATCAAGACCCAAGTTGCCGCTTGGATGGAAAACGATCGTATTCCGGGAAAGTTGCAGGCATGGTTTACCGCCGATGCAACACCGGAAAACTCCGACTGGAGAATCATCAAGGAATACCACGGCGCCCAGGAAAACCTGGTCATTGACGCACCGTCCCGCGACATGAAGCCGCTCGAGCTCGTGAAGCGCGTCCTGGAGCAGCTCCACAAAGAACATTTGCGCATCTTCAAAAAGGCTTTGCGCCAAATCTGGTTCCGCGCCACAGGCGACGGCCGCTTTGCGCTCCTCGTACAAGTGAATGTCAAAGGCAAGATTTCGGCCCATGGCTACAAGACGTTCGTCGACTTTATCGAACGCAGCTGTCCCGAAGTCATCAGCTGCCACCAGATCCAGTGCTTGCCGGATCGCCTCTTTGACCCCGCCGATGCTCAGGGCATGAAGGTCGAATCCAAGTGCTCTTTCGGCAGTAGCTTTATGCCGATTGCCTCGACTGGCTTTAGCATGCACGTCCTCGACTGGACGCCGCGCATCAAGGATGCATGGCTCAACCTCCCCGTGCGCATCAAGGACGCCATCCACCCGAACCGCGAAGACCGTTTCTTCGAATTCTGCTCGGGCCCGTCTTACGTTTCTGCTTCGCTCGCCCCGTTCTTCAAACAGGTCGAAGCACTTGACTGCCGCGAATCCGCCATGCAGTCTTCTAAGCTGAATATTCGCAACCTCGCCACGCAGAACATGCGTTTCCACCGCAGCCATTTGGACGCCAATTTCGTCTCGAAATTCTTCTCGAAGAGCGATAACGCCGAAGGCCGCTGGACGTTCTACCTCAATCTGAGCGCAAACGACACGTTGACATCGGAAATGATCCTCACACTCGCCGGTTCCCGCCCCGAACGCATCCTTTTGCAGACCGGGAATCTCGAAACCGCCTCCAAGGCCATCAAGGCTTTCCGTAACGAGGGCTACATGCTCCGCAAGAACATCCCGCTTTACATGGAACCGGGTCGCGGAACTTTCGAAATTCTCTTCTTGTTCGTGCCGGATAGAGTAGGCATTTTGGGCCAAAACCCCGCCCTTGCACACCGTTCACGCAATATCCAACGCCCGAAAGAACGCCCCATGCGTTCAAATTCGTCGGATATTCCTCATTTTGTGCAAAAAACGCCCACTTTTAAGCAAAGAAAAGATTAAATTATTTAACATAACACCAAAATTTTGCTTAGGGAATAGTATGCGATTTTTAAAATGTGCTTCGATCTGTCTTGGTCTTTCAGCTCTGATTGCATCTGCCTATGTGGTCAAAAAAGGCGATACCCTCTGGGACTTGAGTGCCGAATTTTTAAACGATCCGTTCGCATGGCCGGACCTCTGGGAAAATAACAGGCACATTGAAGACCCGCACTGGATTTATCCGGGCGACTCCATTTATTTAGGCGATGGCATCGATGAAGGTTACCGCCTCCCGAAAACAAGACCGTGCGAAGCCGCAGTCGCCGATTCCAACTTGCCGAAGGGGATCAAATCCGTAGGCTGTGACGAAAAAGACGCCCGCAGTGGTGAATTCGAAAACATGCTCGGGAATCTCCGCGACAAGGACAAGAAGCACAAGAAGAAAAAACTTGCCGACACTTACCTTTATAAAAAGCGTCCGGCACCGAAGATTTTCAACGGCTACTACCAGATTCTCGCCCCCGAAATCTATACGCTCGATTCCATCAAAAAGGACAAGAGATTCTTCTCTATCCGCTCTGGAGAAAAAAAGGAACCGATTATCCACATTCCGGAATCAGAAGTTGTCGTAGGCATCGGACGTAAAACGAACGCCGACCTCAAGAAAGGTGACCTCGTCGAAATTCTTGACGCACGCGCTATCGAAGTGCCCGCAAACAAGGGCAAGAGCTATGATAACTTTGCATTGGTAAGGCTCACGGGATACGCAAAGATTACCGCTATTGGCGATACTCTTTCGAGAGCAAAGATTGTCCAAAGCTTTAGGGAAATCAAGCTCGACCATGCCAAGGCACGTTTAAAACAGCCGCTTAACATTTTGAACGTAACCGGCTACACCGCAGTCCCCGAAGCCAAGATCGAAGAAATGGCAATGCTTCGCTATACCATGGATCCGATGCTCATCATTGGCGCTTATGCCTATGTCATGGTAGACAAAGGTACCAAACAGGGATACAATACCGGCGATGCCATTGCCATCTGGGAAGAAGACAAGTCCGATGCAGGTCTCCCACCGAGACTCCTTGGACGCGGAATCATCGCAAGAGCTACCGACAACGAATCTACAGTTCTTGTTCGTGAAGTCTATTCGAACAGCCGCCGCATTGAAGTTGGCCACAAGGTTTCTATAACCCATCAAGCAAACTTGGCCCAGTGACAAAGAACTTATTGATTATAATCGGCATAGCAATTTCACTTCTAGCCATCCTCATGGCTGGGAGTGTTCTTATTATCCATTATCCTGAATTGTCGGCACATATTCCATTTTAAGGAAATGGACGCCAATGCGGATATCTCGTAGCAACCTTCTTTTTCTTTCCTTTTTTGCAGGAGGAATTGTCTTACCGACGGCAATCCTCTCGTTCTTGAGTGTAAGGAACATCCAGAACGAAGCTTTTCTTGCACAAAAGAACTTTAGCGAAAGTGTAGCGACATTCCGCGAAGAATGTGAATCGACCATCAGCAAAGAACAAAGCAAGATATTCCAGGAAGTCAAGTCCGCTTCGCTGTACCTTTACGAACAGCCGCATAGCCTACTCGACTTTGGAAATGCAACGCAGTTCAAGACAGTAAACGGCATCGAGGCGATGTTCCTGTACAACAACGGAACGCTCATCTACCCCGATATTTCGTCCAAGCATTTTTCGAAGACTTCAGACTACTCGAACAGCATCGCCAGTCCATTTGAAAAAATGCTTTTCCGCGAAGAGGTCAATACCGCCATGCCGCAGCCGGCAAACCTCACGCGCTCCGCTCGTCAGCTGCGATTTTCATTCGATTCAATCGACGACCAGATCCAGAACATCCTGGGACTGGTTCGCATTGCTTACAAGACCAAAGACTACGACGAAGCGCTCCGTCTTTTGAATATCCTCGAGGAGCACCCACACCAGCAGGGCTACCTCCATTCAGACTTGACCCGCTCCGTCAACTTGCTGCACTTTGAAATTCTCGTCGCACAAAAGAAGCACAAAGAAGCCGAAGACTACACGATTGCAGTCTTAAACCAGTTTTTGCAGAGCGAGAACATCGAGAACCTCCCTTCGGCAAAGTTCTTCTTCGAAACCGCATTTACCCAGATTCTTTCTTTTGAAAACTTAAGCCAGGAAAAACGCGAAGCGTTCTGGAATTTGCGCGAGAACTTCAACCGCCAGCTCGGCTACATGGACATTTTCTTTAGCAACAAGGATATCGTCCAAGCACTCTTGAACAAGGAAACGACTTCCAAGAGCGGCATCGACATCATGAGCGACAACAAGTCGACGTTCATCAAGATGAGCTACCCGATCCTCTCAGGCGACCAGGTGGTGCTAGCCAAGGTAAACATCGATGAATACCGCGAGCGCATGCGTTCCAAGCTCAAGACTTCGGCTCAAGGGTGGAAAAACATCCCTTACTCCATTACCGAAGGTTCTGACAAGACACTTATCCTCGGCCATGTTTCGGACAGTTCCGCCGTGATGGCTCAGATCATTTTAGACAAAGTCATTTCTTGGAATTTGACCTTATACGAAAAAGGTCTCAGCGAAATCAAGAAAGAAACGCGCAAGCGCATGTTCCTCATGTATGGGCTTTTGTCGTTCTCGCTGATTACAGTGTTGCTCGGTTCCATCGTGATGTTCCGATTCCTCACGCAAGAACACAAGCTCCTTGCCATGAAGGCGAACTTTCTTTCGAGCATTTCGCATGAACTCAAGACCCCGCTTACCTCCATCAAGATGTTTGCCGAAATGATGGCTCGCGGACGAGTCCAAAAAGTCGAGAAGGTGCAGGAATATTCGGGTCTTATCGGCAAGGAAGCGACACGTCTGGAAAACTTGATAGGCGCCATTTTGAACTACACACGCATGGAACACGGCAAAGGCGGTTTCCATTGGGAAAAGCTCGACTTTTCCGCCTGCGTGCAGAAAGTTTTCGATAACGTTGAAGACATTGGCGTCGAAAAAGGACTTTTATTCCATACAAAACTTGAGCCGAACCTATTTGTCATTGGCGATTATACAGCCCTTTACAGCTTGGTTCAAAACTTGATTGAAAATGCGATCAAATACACTAACGCTCCGGGCGATATTACCATAACGGTCGCCCCCGACGAAGACAGAGTCGTTTTCTCCGTGGCGGATACCGGTATAGGCATCCCGTCTTCGGAACAAAAAAATATATTTAATGATTTTTATAGAGTCGGTGACGAAATGACCCGCAGCACAAAAGGCTCCGGACTTGGGCTAGCCATCGTGAAACGCGTGGCAGAAACACACAAGGCAACCATTTCTCTCACCAGTAAACCCGGCAAAGGTTCCACCTTCACCGTACGATTCAAAAAGGCAGAATGATTATGCAACAACACAGAATTCTCATTGTTGAAGACGAAGAAATCATCCGGCTTGGGCTCCAGGACAACTTCGAGCTCGAAAACTACGAAGTCGAAACGGCATGCGACGGCGAAGAAGCTATCGCAAAAACGGACTCGTTCCAGCCACACTTGATTTTGCTGGATGTGATGCTCCCGAAGAAAAGCGGTTTTGAAGTCTGCCGCATCATCCGCAAGAAGCATCCGGAATGCATCATCATCATGCTCACGGCAAAGACCGAAGAAACGAGCAAAGTCGCAGGGCTCGACATGGGTGCCGACGACTACGTGACAAAACCGTTCTCGATTTTGGAACTTTTGGCACGCGTGAAGGCGTTCCTCCGCCGAATCGACTTGCAGACGCAAGCAAGTCCGGCAAAGCAGCTTGCCTCCGTCGATGCCATTGACTTTGCAGACATCCATCTGGATTTCAAAAAATTCGTTGCCACAAAGGGCGGTGTTCCGCTGGAACTTTCCACAAGGGAATTCCAAATCCTCAAGTATTTCTGGCAGCGCCGTGGCGAAGTTGTATTACGCGAAGACTTGTTGCAAGATCTTTGGGGCTACACGCCGGATAACATGCCCTCCACACGCACGATTGACAACCATATCGTGAACTTGAGGCGCAAACTCGAAGACGACCAGGCAAATCCAAAAATTATCCTTTCTATCCGTGGAGCAGGCTACAAGTTCGATGCGTAATCTTGGGCTAAAAGAAAACATATTCAAGGCGTGGATTCTTACAATCCTCGCCCTCTGTTCGCTGTTTTCTAGCCAAGCGCTCGCAAGCAAGATGGCTTCGCAACTCCAGGAAGCCATCTACCTCTTCGAGATGAAAGGGGATGTCGATGACGCCATAAGGCTGCTCGAAAAGATATCCCGACAGGGCGATGCCGATGACAAGGAATTTGCCTTTTTCTATCTCGGCAAAATTTACGATTTAGGGAGCAACAAGGCTCAGGCAAACCATTTTTATAGCCGAAGCCAGGCGTTTACCCAGAATACAAGCAAATCTTATTGGCTCGCCCAACGCGACGCAGCCACGAGTTTTGCCCCGGAAAGGCTCCTGCAAAAGACCATTCCGCTCCGCAGCCCCATCCGTAAATTCTTCGATGGAAAAAATGCCAACATCCTTTTCGAGAACGGTCATATCGCCAAAATCGAAAGCGGTATGATTATCGAAATCGCCTCAAAGCTCAACGAAAACGAGCACCTGCTGCAAATCAATGCCGACGGGATGTGGTTCCAGAATCCGACTCGTGATTCGCTCTTTTACAAGCCACACAACGCTCCTAATCAAGAAGTTTCTTTCGAAGTCAAGAATATTTCCCAATTTACAGCCACAAGCAATAACGCCATCGCCATCACAGACAAGGGCTTTTCCATAATCGACCGCAAAGGTTCTATCGTCAAGGGAAACACCGATTACGCCTCTTGCCAGCTCATAAACGATCAATTTATCAACGACAACTTTATTTTCAACTGCCCCGATAACGCACTCCACTTTGTTTCTGCAAGTACCGCCACAGAAACGTTTACGATTGCCCTATACGACATCATCCAAAAAGTATTCGTCTTCAAAAACCTCATATACCTAGTTTCCGGGAACGAACTGTTCTGCTATTCGCTGCAAAACACAAAGAACCCGCTCTGGAAAGTTGCCATCGGAAATATCGAAAGCCTCCAGAATTTTGAAAACAACATAGTCACGCTAGAAGCTTCTGGAAAAATTACCCTGTACAACAGAACGACAGGCGCCATTCTTTCAAGCGTCCGGGCTAACGCTTCAAACATATACACACTCGCACAAGGCACCCTCGGACTGTTTTCAAACGAAGGTTCCGTCATTACCGTCGATACTTTGCTCCGCCCGCTATGGGGGTTCAATTTTGCCAAAGCCCCCATGACTCAGCCCGTCGCCAAAAGACGTTTTATATACGTTCCTTTCGACAACAAAAAAATCTACGCCATCGACGCCCATTATTACGGTCAACGCCCACTATTCTCAAGCAAGCTTGCTTCACAGGCTGTACACTTAGCCAAGAGAAATCGTTGGGATAACATTTCCCCCATTCTCGATTCCATCATCAAGAACGAGCCAGGCAATGCCGAAGCACATTTCCTCAAGGCGTTTAACCTCGAGCGGAAAAAGTCGTCCGAAAAAGACCGACAGAAAGCATGGGCAGAAGCCGTAAGGCTATCTACAGGCAGCCCACAAATTGCTCGAATCGTCTTAAAGTATTACCGAAAAGTCATCGGAGCCACATTTGCAAGCCAACTCAGCGTTTCCCCGAAAACGCTATACCCTCAATTACTGGGTTCTAAAAAGAACATCTACACGGTAGACCCCGCCACCGAGCAGCTAATCTGCATCAATGCCGAAACAGGCGAACAGCGCTGGAGCAAGTACATCGGTAAAATCGGTAACGCCCCCGTCATCCAATCCGACGAGAATTCCATCGTGATATCAACGGGCTACCAGATGAACATTTACGACATGAACAAGGATTCGTTCAACAAGCCATTACAGCTGCCCGGCAAGGCTTTTAACTTTACCATAAGCGGGGACTACATTTACGCAGCCACTTGGAACGGATTCTTGCTCAAAATTTCCCGTAACACCAACAGCATTGTCTGGTCGCGCAAAGTTTATTCCATGCCATTCCATGTTGTCAAGCTCAACCGTACGTTACAACTTTGCAACCTTGATGGGGAACTGACTCGCCTCAATGACGATAATGGGCTTACCATAGATAATACTACAAACAAAATCCAGGTCAATATCACCGCCATGGAAGGTATCGATTCGACATTGGTTCTCGTTTCCAGCACAAACAAGCTATTCCTGCAGAATACAAAGCGCAAGGAATTCAGCCCCATACAAGTGCTCATGGAATATCCGATTATCTCGATGCAGGTGCTACGCGACCAAAACGAGGACAAAATCATCATCTCGCTTGCAGACCAGTCGATTCTCCTTTATTCGAACATCGGGACTCCTCTTTGGAAATTCCAAGGGAAAAAATCCATTTTCTCCAAGCCTTTTATCTACGATGGAAAAGCGTGGATTGACCAGGGTAGCGAACTTATCGCCATATCTATCAAAACTGGCAAGATCGTAAAGACATTCAACACGCCAGGCGGCGCGGGTACCCCCTTCATTTTGAACCACGCCTTGTTTACAGCCTCCCCCAAGCACGTTCTTTACGCGTTCCCCCTCTAACTTGGAGTATGGTAAACTAAATTTTAGTGGTCATTTTTGCAAAATCTCACTACATTTAGCAAGTTCGTTTTTGCAGGATAACCATGACCGCTAATTTCAAAAAAATAGTGTCTCTAGGCAGCCTTTCCATAATGGCCGCCTTTTGGGCTACAGGTTGCAAAGACGACGTTTCAAAGACAGTCAAGACAAAGTTATCCGATTACCCCAGAAACGAAACTCTCTACGTAGGTGGTTTTGACTGGGCACCCCCAACGACGTTCAACCCGCTCGATCCAGACCCGAATTTCCCAGCGGATGGCAACATCAGACTCATGTACGAGTCGCTCCTCGCCTATAACCAGCTCACAGGGAATCTGGATCCGATGCTTGCCGATTCGTACAGCCAGACGGACTCGACCATTACCGTGCATCTGGACACAAGGGCAAAGTGGAATAACGGAGAAAAGGTCACCGTCGAGGATGTCGTTTACTCCTTCAAAATCGACTCCATTCTCCCGACTGCTCACCATAATAACTGGAAGCATATCAAGACCGTTTCTGCCGACAGCGAAAACCACATCACGTTCCAACTCGCCGCAAACAGAAACCCGCTCATGGTCCTGAATGCGATTGCCGAGACATCGATCCTCCCCAAGTCTGTCTTTGAACCTCTGCTCAATTCTGCAAAAAGCGGAAAGAGCTACAACATGGACAAGATTCTCGAATTCAAGAACGACTACCAACCGGTCGCTTCGGGACCTTATACCTTAGCAAACTACTCGCCCGACCAGATTGTGCTCACGCGCGTCGAAAATTACTGGAAAACGAGCAAATATGGTGGAAGAAAGCCCGCTCCCAAGTACATCATCCACCCGATTTACGACGGGAACGACAATTTCAATAACGCGATGGTCCGCGGGAATCTGGACGTATCCTCCATTTATCTCCCGAGAATTTGGGAAAAGACAAAGGACAGCATCCGCGCCTGGAGCCGCGTCGAACCCTACCACCTTCCGTCAACGATCACAGCCCTTGTCATCGCCACCACGAAAGAACCGTTTAACAATGTAAGTTTCAGACGCGCCCTCGCCCATGCCATCGACTTTGAAAAAATCAAGGCACGAGCGGTTTCAAACTACACCCCAGCTATGCAGCCCGGGTTCATCCTCCCATTTGGTATCGAAAAAAAGTACTTCAACAAGGAAGATGCCGACGAACTTGGCTATAGCTATAACACAGAAAAGGCTCGTGAGATTCTTTCCGAAGCAGGTTATTCCTGGAACGAAGAAGGCAAGCTCCTCGACAAGAAGAAAAAACTTGTCCGCAATATTTCTATAGAATGTCCGCAAGGGTGGACCGACTGGATTGACGCCATCAACGTCATCGCAGAATCTTTTGCAGAAATCGGCATTACGGCAACACCGAGCATCGTCGACTACGGCATTTGGGACATGAACCTCCGCAAGGGAACGTTCGACCTCGCCATGAAGACGCCACCCTCGGAGCATTCCATCGCCAATCCGTGGAACAGATTCTACCAGATGCTTAACAATGCCACCATCAAGCCCGTCGGCGAAGAATCCTACGCAAACCAGGGGCGCTTCCAGAACGATGAAATCAACCAGCTTTTAAACGATATCCCGACAATTTCGAATGAAGATTCTCTTACGCATGCCTACCAAGAGCTCAACAGGCTGTTTATGCAAACAGTCCCTGTGCTCCCAGTCATGTACAGACCGGCGACATTCTACCAGTTTTCGACCAAGCATTGGACGAACTTTCCGACAGAAGAAAACCCCTATGCACCGCCCAATAACCTCATTGTAGCGGCTGGCGTTAGCGCACTTTGGGAAATTGTGCCTGTCGAACCGCAGGATAATCAATAAAAAAGTTCCTCTTTTCCGGTAAAAAAATTATCTTTAGCACACCATTCTAAGGAGTATATCGTGGGAAAATTACGTTTTGTTTTGCCTAATACTTTCACAAGCCTGAACTTTTTGCTCGGTGTATTTTCCATTTGCTGGACAACCGGAGCGTTCGGTTCGTTTAGTACGGCAGACCAGATCCGCATGGGTGCCTACTTCGTCATGTTGTGTGCCCTTTTTGATAAGCTCGATGGCTTTGCCGCCCGCCTCGTGAACGCCAGTTCTGAATTCGGCGCCCAGTTCGATAGCCTTGCCGACTTGGTCGCTTTCGGTCTCGCCCCGGCATTCTGCGTTTTCTTCACCTACAAAATTTACGCACCGGAATGGTTCCAGAACCATGGGCTCCTGATGACGGTTGCACTTGCCGTTTACGTGCTCTGTGCCGCCATGCGCCTCGCCAAGTACAATGCTTGCGATTCTGACACGTACCACCACCATTTCTCCGGCCTCCCCTCCACCTTTGCAGGCATGGTCAATGCAACTCTCATCGTGTTCCTCATGACCAAGGGCGTTTTCGCAGACTCCAACACGTTCCTCTTCTGGCTCCCGATTATCGTGTTTGTCGTTACAGGATTCTTGATGGTAAGCCCGTTGTTCCTCCCGAAACTCCAGCCGCGCAAGAACAAGGCATTCAACATTTTCCAGATTGTGCTGATTTTGCTCACCTATGTTGCCGGAATCCTCTTCTACAACCCGAAGGTGCCGTACATTCTCGAATACCTGCTCATTCTCGGTTCGAGCTACATGGTGATCGGTTTTGCAGTAGGCCTCATCTACCGCAAGCAGATTATCGAAGAAGCTAAAGCTGCTAAGAAGTAGTGGTTAGTCGCTAGTCACTGGTCTCTAGCCTTTAGTTTGAATTTATGCCCGCCGCGAGCGGGCATTTCTTTTTATGGAGATTATAGAAGCTTTCTAGCGCGACACAAAGCGTTCCAGGAATTCAGCTAACGTGCGACCATAGCGGTCAAACAATTGTTCTAGCGACATGCGCGGAAGTTCAAGCGTCACGCATTCCAAATGGTGTTCACCGCACCACGTCCCGAAGCTCCCCGGCGTTTTGTATCCAATGTCCGGTAGCCAAGGCAAGTTGAACGCATCCATCACGCGCTCAACAAGCGTAGTCTTTTGCGGGGCATCGACGCAGCCCATCGGGGCATGCATCGCAAGTACGCTCGCAGGATTCAGCGTTTCAATTAACGCAACAAGCGCTTGCGTTTCCGGTTCGCTTTCTGCAAATGCACCCGGCGATAAAAGCGTATCGCGAGACGCTTCGAGAATCGAGCGCGAACCGACCTTTTCCGTCGAGAAGTTCTGCGTCTTGAAATTGCGGTTCAAGTCCACGCCGCCTGCGTTCCCGCGCGTTCCAAGAGCAACACCGTCTGGATTGGCACACAGAATAAACGCAATAGATTCAAAAGACTCATCAAAAGCACGGAGCACGCGGCTCAGGAGGAACGTCGTCTCCGGCTCTTCGCCGTGAATCCCCGCCATTACAAGCAACTTGCATTCGCTCTTGCACGGGTAGTACAGCAGCGGCGCGCCCAATACAGAACGCCCATATTCAAGAGAAGGCAACCGGATAATACCGCGAGAATCTGGAGAAAATTTCATAATCAACTTAGCCTATAGTCTTTAGTCATTGGTCATTAGCATTTTTAATGCGGCGAAGCCGCCAAACTTGAAACTAATGACTATTGACAAACAACTAATAACGAAATTTTAGATAAAGTAAGGATAAATGTATTCCTCCGCGAGCTTGGGCAAGCGGGCAAGCACAACACGTTTGCATTCCATGTCCGAGCGTTCATAGATGCTCCGCAGCGTATCCAGCGAGAAATGCTCCAAGCGCTTACGCGATGTCGGCAAGTGCGCAATGTGCCAACCTTCAGGCTTAATTTTTCCGCGCCCAGGAATGAACACACGGCTAAAGCCAAACGATGTTCCAGCTTCCATCCGAGACGTCAAAAACGCATGGAACTTCGCAAACATGCCACTGCACTCCGCAGGCGTGAGCTCAACCTCATAGCCCTCCGGGCACGCAGCTCCATCGACCACGTCGATGTCCGTCCCCAGATGGTGACGGCTCGCCCCCGGCAATGCCGACCATGTGAGAATCGCATACATCAGCTCTTCTTCGTCTTTCGGACGTTCCATCGGCTCGCCCTTTTCATTCAAGAGCTTGAGTTCGCCTCGAGCCTTGCGGTTCCAAATCGAAAGTTGCTTTTCGAACGAGCGGTACGCCGATTCAATGCGCAGTTCAAAACCGTTCGCCTTGGCTTCGTTTGACAAAGCACGCAAGTCATCCACAATTTCGCGGTCTACAAAGTATCCCGGCTGGAATTCCACCAAGTCAGGCGTTCCAAGACCGTAGGGCAACAAATCCAGAGACAACAAGTCCGTCATTGAATCGTCCCTCCCATTTTTTCAATCAAGTCTTTCCACTGCTGTACCGTCGTTTTCTTTTTAGGTTTCGACTTTTTATCCAAAAGCGACTGCGCCAACGGAGCCGGGTTCGCATGAGTCCATGCAATCGCAAGCGCATCCGAAGCATCCAGCGGGAGGTCCCCGCCTGCGATTCCCAAATGCGCAAAAATCATATTCGCCACATGTTCCTTCGAGGCAGCACCATTGCCTGTAACCGCCTGTTTCACGACCTTCGGCGGGTATTCCTCGTACGTCATTCCGCGACGGTGGCACGCCACAAGTATCGCCCCGCGGATATGCCCAAGCACAAGCGCACTCTTCACGTTCTTCGCAAAGAACACGCCTTCCATCGCAAGCGCATCCGGGTGGTAATAGTCCAGGCGCTTTTCCAGCTCCGTCACGATATGCACAAGCCTGTCTTCGAGATTTTTAGTGGCATTCGCGTGGAATGTGCCATATTCCAGCACCTGAATCTGGATGCCGGTCTTTTTCAAGAACGCATATCCGGTCGTAATCGAGCCCGGGTCAATACCAAGAATAACCATAATCCAAAAAATAGATAAAATTGCTTTTTTTTCAAAAAAAACGCATTTATGGGGGCGTACTTTATTAGATTTCTCTTATAGGAGGCCGCAATGCTGATTGATCAAGAACATGCAGAGTATATGAGAACCAAAGCTCACCCGAGGCAGCTGGGAATTCCCCTGAGCCGTTGGGGGCGCAACCTTATCGCCTGCTGTCCGTTCCACTCACCGGAAGAAACATCGCTGTTTTTCTACGATGCGCTAGGTTATTGGCGCTATCGCTGTCTCCAATGCGGTGCCGAAGGCGACTTGGTCGATTTTTTGATGAAGAGCCGCTTTAACGGCGTAGACGAACAGACCGCCCGTTCCGAAGCTTTTGAATTCCTCGGCGCACTCGACAAGGACATTGCGAACAGCCAGGATAGCGAACACCCGTGGGTCAAGGAAGTCGGTGGCGAAAAGTCCAAAGTGCTCGAATGCTTTGTGCGTTACTGCCACTGGGCAGCCTGCAAGAGTCCCTCCTCGGCAAAGTTCCTCGAAGCCCGCGGCTGGAGCATTGGCCAAGCCCAACTTTACGGTCTCGGTTACTACAGCGGCGACCCGGAACCATTCATCAGCTACTGCATGCTCTCCGGCATCGAACGCCACCAGATCAGTTTTTACCTCGACAACCTCGAAGCGTACCACGAACCGCGAATTACCATTCCGGCCCGCAATTCCAAGGGATTTATCCATTCCGTTTATGGTAGACTCATCGACGATAACGAAAAGAGCCATACCTACATTACGTATGCTTCCGGCCCGACCGTTATTCCGTTCAACATCCAGGCAGATAGCGAAAACCCCATTATCGTACAGGGATTCTTTGACGCGCTCACCGCTGACCTCGCCGGCATCCCGGGCGTTGTCTCCACGATGTTCCAAGAACTGAACATCAACCACCTGTACAAACTCAAGGCTTGCGGTGCCGAAGCGTTTACCGTCATCTTGCGCCGTGAAGAAGACCGTCGCAATCAGGAACTCAAAATTCAGAAGTACTTGAAGCTCGCCGAACAGATGCACATGAGCCTCAAGTCCATCGTGCTCCCGAAAGACGAATCTGTCGATACATTTGTCCGCAAGAACGGCGCCGATCAGCTCATCGACCTTATTGCCAATACCGAAGTCGATACCATTCATTCGCACCGCCGCTCCATGCTATTGCAGGACATCAAGGAGAACTTCGATACCGCAATGGCATGCCCGCCAGACCAGAGCGTAGGCTACAAGCTCAGCACATTCCCGAAGCTCACCAAGGAAATCGACGGCGTTCAGTCGGGATGTTTCTTTGTATCGTCTCAGCCATTCGGCCTCAAGACATTCTTGCTTTCGAGCCTTACGCTCGACCTTATCGAGAGCAACCCGAACCTCAAGGTCATTTACGTCGCTTACGAAACGCCACGTCGTCAAATCTTTGACCGTTTCGTTTCCATGCTCATCGGCGAATCAATTTTGAACGTCCGCAAACAGAATACGAATAACGAAATCAATAAAAAGATTTTGGATGCAACGCGCGAGCTCATGGGTTACGTGCGCAACAACCGTCTCGAAATCTGGGACGATATGCCGTCGCTTGACTTTAACGACTTGCTCAAGACGTTTAGCCAGGAACTCAAGGACCACCCGGACTTGATTCTCGTGATTGACGGTATCGACCACATGAAAATTACCGACCGTCCGGAACTCCCGGACATCCACGAGAAGCGTTCGTCCATCATGCTCGACTTGTACAAGGCGCTCGATATCCCGATATTCCTCGGTGGCGAGCTCATCGATTCTAACATGGGACTCCTCGGCCCGCGTGCGTACCTCCGCGATTCCGACGCCATTTACTGGCTTACCGAAAAAGATGGCATCCTAAATCTCTCGGTGGATTCCAAGCGCATGGGCACAAGCCGCGTGTACGAAGACAAGATTTTGATTGACCCACAATCTAGCCGCATGAAAGAAGCTTAATGTTTACCATTGTCGATTTTAACAACTTCTGGAGTCCGTCAGGAGGCGGAGTCCGCCGTTACCATTTGCAGAAAATGGCGTTTTACAAACGCCAAAACGAAGTCCGTTCCGTCTTCGTGATGCCCTCGGCAAGCACTTATACAGAAACGCGAAGCGATGGTTTAATTATCGAACATGTAGAAGCATTCCGATTCCCCGGCAACTGGGAATACCGCTTTATGTGGAAGTCCAAACAAATTCGACCGATTCTTGAGAAGTACAAGCCGGACGTGATTGAAGTGGGTTCGCCCTACATTTTGCCATCCGCCGTGCGCAGCATTGCAAAAAAAGTTGTTCCCAATGCGGCACTGTTCAGCTTTTGGCACGCCGACTTCCCCGTGACTTACGTGGGGCGCCCCATCGCCAAAAAATTCGGCACAGGCGTAGGCGTTCTCTCCCGCAGAATAGCATTCTGGTACGCCAAGCAAGAATTTAAAGGCTACGATTGCGTACAAGCGTCTTCGAAAGAAGCGATGGCTCGCCTCAAGAAGAACGGACTCCCCGACCCGCGTTGGATTCCGCTCGGTTGCGACATCGATACATTCTCGCCAAGCCGCCGCGACGAAGCACTCGTAAACGAACTCAAGGATGGCGATCCGAACCGCCTCACGATATTCTTCCCGCACAGGCATTGCAACGAAAAAGGCATTGACCTCGTTCTCGGCGCTTATGACATCTTGACGCAAAAGCTCGGACACGAGCCCGCCATTGTCTTTGCAGGCACGGGCCCAAGCCTCCCGCTCGTACAAGAAGCGGCCGCAAAATACAAGCACGTCAGCTATATCGGCTTTGTGAATTCCATCGACGAGATGGCTCGCTATTACGCTAGCGTCGACATGGGACTTGCACTCTCTGGCTGGGAAACTTTTGGTCTTTCTATTTTGGAAAGCATGGCAAGCGGAAACGCACTCGTCGGAGCTGCCGCCGGAGCCGCATTCGAACACGTCACGGAATCGGGCGCAGGCACAATCCTCAAGGAACGCACGCCTGAAGCCTTGGCAGATGCGATTGTCGAGCTCTACCATTCCGATCTCACCGACAAGAAGATTAAAGCTCGAAAATACGCTGAAAAATTCAGCTGGAACGATTGCTTCAAGCGCCAGCTCGCTTTGTACAAAGAAATTTCCGGACTCAAGAAATGAAAAACTTTATACAGAAAATCGCCAAGTTCTTCGAGCCATCCAAGAACTTGGTTTTAATCTCGCTCGCATTCTGGGTCACGCACATTCTGCTACGCGTGATGCTCTTGTTCCGCAGTAACCCTTACGGATTCCCGTTTGTATCTAAGCCGGACTGGTTCATTTTCCACGCGGTTTGCATCGACTTCATGTGGATTTGCAATGCGCTCGTGGTGTTTATGGTGCTCGGCGGGATTGCCGCAAAGTTTAATAAAACAAAAATCACGACAATCGCCTACACGGTTTTTCATAGCGTCATTCTGCTCTTTACGCTCCTCGATAACGAAGTGATGCGATTCCTCGGCGGGCATTTAAGCTTTGGGCTTATGGACACGTACAAAGACACTTCGTCCATTGCCATGTTCTACGACTACGTGGCAAACGACTTGTCCGTTCCGTACTTGCAGTTCGTCGTACTCGTGCTGATGCTCCCGCTGACCTATGGTCTTTACAAGCTGTTGTACAAGCATTACCGCACGCCTGACGGATTCCGCATAAAAAAGTCCGTCATCGCAATGGTCATTTTCTACATCGCCTCGTACTTGTTCGTTTATTTTATCTGGACCGGAAACGCCCGCATGGCAAAACTCCGTCCTGTCGTATCGCTCGTCTACAACGATTTATTTGTCACTAAAAAAGTTGCAGGTCTTACAGAAAAAGAGCTTGCCACCTACCGAACCTCCTACCAGAATTTGTGGCAGCGCGTTGAAGGCGATAGCCTTTGGAAATTCTCGGACGCCAAGGAAGGCCACGGTCTCCCGCTTTACCGAGTCCCAACCGCAGAACTCCAGAACAGCGAAAAGCTCGCCGCCCAGCGCGAAATGAAGCCAAACTTTATCCTCGTGCTCATGGAATCGCATCGCGGGCTCAATACAGGCTATATGAATCCGCAGATTCAGCCCTCGCCCACGCCGTTCCTTGATTCGCTCGCCGCCAATTCGCACGTGTGGATGCGCATGCACACGAGTGGCGTCCCGACCACCGGAGGCGTCCTTTCGACGCACCTCGGAATCCCGCACCACTCCAGACTCGCGCAAGCCACCGACCTTGCACATGTGACGCTCCCGAGTTTTGTCTCGGTGCTAACCGAGAATGGCTACAGCACGCATTACATGTCTGCCGCAGACCCCGCCTGGGATAACCTTGGCGTTTGGATGGCAAAATGGTACACCGCCGAACATTACAGCCGCGAACGCGAAGACGATTCGACATTCATGGACCATGCCGCAGAATTCGTACGCGACACGCTTTCCAAAGTTGGTAAGCCGTTCCTCGCCACGCTTATGACGCGCTCCAACCATTACCCGTTCAACTTTGCAGCCGGCATGACCGAAGAAGAAAAAGCACGCCCGTTGCAAGAACGCATCAACGTCACGATGAATTACGCCGACAGGCAGCTCGCCCGATTCATCCGCGCCATCCAAAACGAAGAATGGTACAAGAACACCTACGTCATCATCATGGCAGACCATGGATTCCCCTTGGGTGAAAACGGCGTTTCGACCATGAACGGCGGCGGATTCTCGAACATCAGCTGGATTCCGTTCTTTATCCACGGCAAGGGACTCGACGCAACACGCGACACGACGACAGCCGCACAAATCGACATCGCCCCCACCGTGCTTGAACTCGCAGGCTACGCGGTTCCGAACATTTTCATGGGACACAACTTGCTGCGCGACACAGAAACCATTCTCAATGCAGATAGCACAAGCGTTAAAAAGGAACGCGCAGGACTCTCGCTAGGCGCTTACTCGGGCTACTCCGCGCTCGGTCTTGACAACTACCGCGTTGTTTCCAAGACCGCAAGCAACGACGAAGTCTACCTCTTTAACGATGGCGACATGCGCCAGGAACACGACCTCGCTAAAACAGAAGCCGAACGCACTGCCAAAATGCACGCTACGCTCGACACGCTCATCAAAATTTCGGATTACTCGCTCGAACACGGGCTATAATTCGCGAAACGCGCGTACAAGACGCGCGCAATCCAAACGGCACACATCAAGATGCGCGCTCAAAGCTCGCAAGCTATAACGCAAAAAAGACTCGTCAATGACGAGTCTTTTTAGTCGGGATGACTGAATTCGAATCAGCGACCTCTTGAACCCCATTCAAGCGCTCTACCAGGCTGAGCTACATCCCGAGGTCTCTTACAAGAGTATGCCAAAGTTAGTTAAACCACGGTATTTTTTCAAGGCAAACTCCCGAAAAAAGCATTAATTAGCCCATTCCGGCACTTCCAGTCCTTTCTAGAATATCGCTAGTCCTTCCAATAGCCGATAATCAGCACTTCGGGCGTTGCCTTCGGGAATTTTTTGCTCTTGAAGCCCACAATCTTGCGGATGCTCTTCTGCTTGAGTTCCCAGCCCGTGCGTGTAAGTCCAGCGGTCGAAAGCGTGACCTTGATGCCAGGCACCTTGCCGCCTTCCTTGATTTTGCCCATGTCATCGACATTGAGCATCACGTTCTTGGTCTTGAGCTTGAATTCCTTCTGGGCATTTTCATCAAGCGCCAAGTCCGGGCGCGTCTTCTTGTCCGTTCCCCAAACGTAGAACGTCCATTCACGCTTTTCATTGGCGGCATAATAGCCCGTATCAAAAAGCTTTTCGCCAAAGAAAATCGGATTTTTCACATAGCCGTCGAGCTGTGCTGCATACGACTTGCCCTGATTATCGACCATCACCACGACCGGGTTGATTTGGCCGTCCATGCCTGCAAAATCCATATCGAATTCAATCGTCACCGCAGCATTCGGCGCAATTTTCGTCGGATACTTGAAGTTCGACATGCCAATGCCCTGGCCCATCACAGTTTCAAGAACAATTTCTTTATTTGTAATATTAGCACCCTTGATGACGATATGGCGCACATCGCCCTGATCCGCATAACCAATCGGGTAAGGATCCGGCACAAAACGGATAATATCTTCAGCCATGACCGTCGCCGAAAAAGCGAGTGCCGTCGCAAAAACAGATTTAAAAATTTTAGACATCATGGTGTGAATATACAAAATTTCTAGCTTTGGCGCCATGACTTCACTCGACGAAATCAAAGCTCTCATCGCGCAAAAAGAACTGTTCATTTTCGACCTAGACGGCACGCTATTCAATACGCTTGGCGATTTAGCGCCAGCCGTAAACTACGCGATGACACAATTCGGCCTGCACACGCATTCAAACGACGACGTGCGCACATTCATCGGGAACGGTTCCATGAACTTGATCCGTCGAGCAGTCGCTGCAAATTTCATTCCCGTCGCAAGCACCCGCGACATGGCAAAAATCGCAGAAACGCTAGCCCGCGAAAACTACAGCGAAGAGAAAATCAAGGAAATCCATAAAGTTTATTCAGATTTCTACTGGGAGCATTGCATAGAAAATACGGAACCGTACAAAGGCGTCGTGGAACTACTGCAACGAATCGCCGATGAAAACCGTGATGGGGATTGCGCGACAAGTAATGGGAACTGCGCCGGGGCTAAATGCGCGGCGATGCTTACGAACAAGCCGGTCGCCCCCGCACAAAAGATTCTCAAAAAATTCGGTCTTGAAAATTCTTTCGCCACATACCTCTGCGGCGACACCACCCCCGAACGCAAGCCAAGTCCTGCCGGCATTTACGAGATTCTCCGCCAAACCGGAATTGCTCCCGATAAAGCAATTATGATTGGTGACGACACTCCCGACGTTCTAGCAGCAAAAAACGCAGGCATTGACTGTATCACGCTTTTCGAAGGCTTCGGCAAAGCAGAAAACTTGCTCCCGCTGGAGCCCCGCTACACCGCAGGCCATATCAAGGACTTCGCCGAGTTCATTTAACCGCAGAAGGCACCTCCCAATTTTCTATCTTTTTGATAGTTATGTCCTATTTCGACTACACGGCAAACACCCCGGCATGCGAAGAAGCCTTGCAACGATTCTGCGAAGTTGAACGCAGGTTTATCGGCAACGCCAATTCAAATCACGAAGCAGGACATGCAGCAAAAGCTTTCCTCGCCCAAGTGACCGATTCCATCGCGAAACTTTTGGGCGTAAACCCCGACGAAATCATTTACACCTCGGGCGCCAGCGAAAGCAACAATACCGCCATCCGCGGCATCGTCCAGGCCAAGCGCCATGTGGGCAAGCACATCGTCACGAACCCGCTGGAACATTCTTCGGTAAGCGCCACGCTCACGGCTCTGCAAGAAGCAGGCTACGAAATCGAGATGGTAAAAATCGGTACCGACGGGAAAATCGACCTGGAAGACTTACGCAGCCTGCTCCGCAAAGATACGGTGCTCGTAACAGTGAATGCAGTCGATAGCGAACTCGGGACCGTGCAGCCGCTGGAATCCATCAGTAAGATTGTCCGCGAGTTCCCGAACTGCAGCCTTCACGTGGATGCGACGCAGGCCATCGGGAAAACGCCCATAAACCTGAATTTGGTAGACACGGCAAGCATCGGCGCGCACAAGTTCTACGGGCTTTCGGGCAGCGGGCTTTTGTACAAAAAAAGCGGAATCGCCATGGAGCCGCTCATTTACGGCGGTGCCAGTACCACCATTTACCGCAGCGGAACCCCGACGCTCGCGCTGGACACATCCCTTGAAACAGCGCTGTCGCTTGCCATGGAACTTTTCGAAGAGCGATTTGCCCGCGTCAAGGAACTGCGAACGATTTTGCAAGAAAAACTCTGCGGCTATCCGAAAGTCCGCATCAATTCGCCCGCAGACGCAGTCCCGCACATCTTGAACCTGAGTGTCGCAGGGGTTCGCGGAAGCGTTTTCCAAAAGGCACTTTCGGACAAAGGAATCTGCGTGTCAGTCAAGTCCGCCTGCAGCGTGGATGCACTCCCCTCCCGCGCCGTTTTTGCCGTCAGCCGCGACCGCAAAAACGCATTGAACTCCTGGCGCATAAGCCTTTCGCACCTCACCACCGAAAAAGAAATCGACGAATTCATGGACGCATTCGACAGCTGCTACAAGGAACTTTGCAAGTAAACGCAAAAAAGGTAATGAAAATGGCAAGAGAACTTTCATTTGTCCAAAGCGTAGAACGGAGCATTTCGAAAACATACCGCGAAAGGCTTTGGACGCCGTTCATTACCGCCATCAAAAACTACAAGCTCATCGAAGAAGGCGACAAAATCGCTGTCTGCATTTCCGGCGGCAAGGATTCCATGCTCATGGCGAAGCTCATCCAGATGCTCCACCGCCATAGCGACGTGAAATTCGACGTGGAATACCTGGTGATGGACCCCGGCTACAACGAAATCAACCGCCAGAAAATCGAAAGCAACGCAAAGCTCCTGGAAATCCCCATCACCGTTTTCGAGACGAACATTTTCGACGTGGCGAACAACACCGAACGTTCCCCCTGCTACGTTTGCGCCAAGATGCGCCGCGGCCACCTCTACCACAAGGCAAAGGACCTGGGCTGCAATAAAATTGCGCTAGGTCACCACCTCTCCGACGTCATCGAGACCACCGTCATGGCGATGTTCTACGGTTCGCAACTGCAAGGCATGATGCCCAAGCTCCACAGCCTGAATTTCGGCGGCATGGAACTCATCCGCCCCATGTATTGCATCAACGAGCAAGACATTATCAACTGGAAAAATTACAACGGGCTGCAGTTTATCCAGTGCGCCTGCCGCTTTACCGAAAGTTGCACCGTCTGCGACAACGGCGGTGGTGGAAGCAAGCGTCAAGAAATCAAGGCGCTCATCAAACGCCTCAAACGCGAAAATCCGAACATCGAAAAGAGCATTTTCAACAGCCTGCACTCCGTCTGCATCGAGACATTCCCCGGATTCAAGGCCGGCGGCGAACTGCATTCATTCCTCGAAGACTACGAAAATCGCGAACCGCAGAAAGGCTAGAACATAGCGACAAGCTACTTGTTCTTTATTGAGGACGAATCATCAAACATCGATGGTTGCGGAAGCATCATGTAAAAGGAAATCGGGAACGAGAAAGTCGCCCCGTTTTTCGTTTTCGGGAATTTCCAATGGCTGACAGATTCCTTGACATCTTCATTAATAGCGCTAAAGGGGCTATTTTCGGCAATTGTAGTCGATTTAATTTGAACATTTTCAACTTCGCCGCTTGAAGCAATTTTCAAAGTCAAGACTATTCTTCCTTCAAATTCACTTGCTAAATCTGATCGACGCCTTACATTCTTATCGAAGATAAAACGTAAACCAGGAACTCGTTGGCGATAAACCTTTAAAAAAGTCTGAACATCAATATCACGACCTTCAACGACAACGTTTTTTGCAGACAAAGGATTAATACGGCATCTAGGGACCACCTTGCCATCACCCCCTTTGTGAACAACATCCGGAAGGACACCATAAAGAGCCACAGTTTGATTTTGCATAAATCCACCCAAGTCGGGTTTTAGCGTTTTTACAGGAATACTATCACGATAAATTTTAGAGAGTTCACCCTTTTTCAACTTTATCGGATTAACAATCGACTTTGTATCTGATTTAGGATCCTCCGCCTTTTTATCAGAATCGTTACAAGCCGACCACAACGTTGCAGCGGTCATCAAAGCGATTTTGCCAAGAAATTTGCTAAAGTTTTTTGCCATACATCATAAATAACAAAATTATCTACTTCAGTCGCGATTTCAGCGCTTCGATTTCTGATTGTTCCATGCCGAGCGCCAGCAAATACTTTTCTGTAGCGGACGCTAAATCTGCATTTTCGAAATCAGAGATATCAACACCAGCCGTTTTGAACGAATTCTGCATAAGTCTTACAATAATCGCCTGAAGCAGCTCAACCTGCTTTGTTGTTAAATCAACATGTTTACCATCGACCACGTTGTAAAAATTCTTGTGAGTCGTGGCGTAATCCGCCTTGATTTCACCAGCGGTTGCCCCCATCAGCGCTTCGAGCACAGCAATCGTAAACCCAGTTCGATCCATGCCATACGTGCAATGCACAAGATACGGGCCGTCATGCTCTATCATATAGCGCAAGCCTTTGACAAGCCCTTCCTTGAACGGCGAATTCGCAAAAGCAGGTTCCACATTAAGATAGACCACATTCTGCGTTGCATAATAAGATTCAGCATAGCCTTTGTATTCTTCGGCATATTGCAATTCATCTGCAAGGTTCACAAAAGCCTTAACGCCAGCCACCGCCGCCAACGAATCCGCAATGGCATTGCGATAAATAGAAGGATTAATCGGACTTGAAGAACGATAAAGCACGCCCTCGCCCATTCCGGTTGTACGCACCATTCTAAAATTCGCAAACTCCTCAATTGATAAGTCTGGATACGATTCTGAATAATAAGCAAACGAAAGCGACTTCAAATTTTCAAGATGGTCCACATAGCCACCCTTTTCCTTCATCTGCACAACAACATCTATCGGGAATGTTAAACCTCGCTCAAGACCAACAACCTCAGCCATTTGGCCGTAACGAGCCTCAAGCTTGATATAATTCAACCCCTCGGAGACATACAAAAAGAATTCACCGGGGAAAACATATCCGTAACCCGCAACTACAGGAACGTCCACTGTATCGTAGCCCGCAATCATCACCGTCACGACATCGCCATAATCAAACTTTGTCAGGAACGAATCCGCAACAACGTTAAGATTCACACCCCCGAATGCAAAAATTTCAAGCGTATCCTCCATAACAGTCGTTGTAATCGCAACAAGCTCATCCGCAGAAAAACTCGATATCACAACAGACGAGGACAACGCGTAATCCGAAGAACTTGATACTTCAATGGCAGCGCAACTTTCGCCACCTACAGGATTCACCAAAACAGTACCATTATCATCGTTGCTACAAGCAGCAAAAAGCAGCGCAAAGGCCAGCGCGCAAAACGCCGCCATCTTTTTATCTAAAGCAATCACCCAAAATCCAACCATGACTTAAATATATTTCTTAAGTTTCTAATTTGCGGAACTTTTTAACATTCAAATAAATTAAAACAGAAATGGTCGCCCCGATAAGGCACATGAACATATCCGTCTGTGTATCCCAAATGTAGCCCTGCGTTCCCAGGAATGCTTCCGTATCCGTCGGATTGCTGAGCGATGCCAACCACTCAATAATTTCATAAAGCGCAGAAATAGCCTCCGCCACACACACCGACAAGAATCCCGTCCAGCCAGCCGTCTTGATTGGAGTCGTTCGGCGCAAAAGTTCAATCATCACAAGTGCAGGAGTAACGCCCTGCATCAAATGCCCAATTTTATCGTAGTTGTTTCGCGTCCAGCCGAACCAATCTTCCATCCAGAATCCAAGAGGAACCTTCGCATACGAATAATGCGCCCCCACCAAAAGCACCGCCATATGGAAAGCCATTACCACGTAAAGATACGTGGGCATCCTGAACTTTTTGTATGTAAATACAAGGACCAACAGCCCGACAATCGCGGGAGCCGCTTCAAGAATCCACGTGAGGTAAGTATCTTCAACTCCGACAACAGACCAAAGCATTGTCAGGAGAACTAAGCCAAGCAAGAACAAATGAGATTTTGCGATATTATTCATAGTAGGAATAATACAAATTTTCATCGACATACAGTATTTCAGAGTTACTTTCCATTCCCCCTAAATACACCTTGAATAATTAATCTTACTTCTGTTTGGCTCAACGGTTTTTCAGAACTTTCCATTGAAATTATGAGATTTTTCCCAGGGACATAGCCGCATTGGAGGTAAGACGATAATTTTTTGACCGACAAAGAAGCATACTCAGGATTATCCATCATTCCCAAATGTTCCCATAACAGTTCTTTACGTGTACGCAAATCAAGACAAGTAAAATCTGGATAAACGCTCCGACCACCATCCGCGAGTTTCAACGGACATTCGTATTTATAAGGGATTCCCAAACGCCCAAGCGTATCCGCAATAATCACCTCTGACTTTGAACGTACTCGTTCGCCCTTTGCAGTCCGCAAATCTGGAACTCCCGCTTCAAAATGTTTTCCCTTATACGGCACAGCAAGCCATCGCCTCGCATATTCTTCATCCGAAAGCAGGATTGGTTCAACCAAAGACTTGCGGACTTCATTCATCCGATTGTAAATGTTTGTCAATTCTTCGGGACTGTATTTTGCAATAAAACCATCAATTAACGAAAGTTCATGTTCCATTTCCCGAAGTGCTTTTTCGTCATAATCCTTCTGCGCAAGTTTTGACATTTGCGAAACATTGTCTTTGGGAATATATTCGCCCTTTAGCGATTTGGCATCAGTCAAATGATAACCGTAAAATTGATTTCCGCGTTTTGCGAGCCTCAAATGCCCCTGCGGAGCACGCTTCAAAGATTTTTTCGTTCTTTCAACAGCACGGAGAAGTTCCTCCGCACGATTTTGTAACGATAGCAACAAAATGTCGGGAGACAAACATTCAAATGATTGCATCGCACCCTCTTGTAATAGTTCATATAATAAACGATATAGCAAACCGAGGAGCGAACGCATCCTACATATAATAAGATAGGTCAGGTTGCATAACCCGACATTTGAAATATGCAAAAATAGTCGCGAAAAAACAAGTGGAGAAGCATATTTCACATTCAAAGAGAAATTTTTGAAAAAACATGCTACAAAAATGAACTTTTTAACAATTTAGTAGCACAAATTTTACTTTATATTCAACATTTAAAGACTAGGCCGCAGCAATTATGCTACTAAAACGGGCATTTACGCAATCCTGTAGCATACAAAAGAGCTCAATCATGAAATCATGCATTAATTTTAGTTATTTTATTCAAATTTCATGCTACTAAATCAGGTATTTTGGCAATTTTGTAGCACATTTTCGCATTTCCCGCACATTCGAACGGCAACATCCGCCTTTTACAATAATGGTCAGCTTTCGCGCTTCTCTCGCCTTGCATGCTTTTACTATCTTTGGCCGCATGAAAAAATACCACTTGGCCACATACGGCTGCCAGATGAACGAATATGACTCCGCGATGATTGCGCAGGAGCTGGACATGTGCGGTTGCGTCGAGACGAACAACCAGGAAGACGCCGACATCATCATCGTGAACACCTGCAGCGTGCGTGAAAAGGCCGAGGAAACAGCCATCGTCAACATCAGCAAGCTCAAGTACTTGCGCAAGAAGAATCCCGACGTGAAAGTCGTTGTGTGCGGTTGCATGGCTAAGAATCGCGGACCGGAACTGCTCAAGCGCCTCAAGAACGTGAACTACATCGTAGGCCCGGACCAGTACCGCAAAATTCCAGAACTCCTGTTCGGGGATGCCCAGAGCCCGCTGCACAAGACGCACCATAAGATGTTCATCGACGAAGACCGCGACGAGAACTACCTCGGCGAATACGCCAAGCTCCAGAATGACGTGAGCGCATTCGTCGCGATCCAGCGCGGTTGCAACAAGCGCTGTAGCTACTGCATCGTGCCCTACCTCCGCGGTCCCGAGAAATACCGCGACATGGACGACGTGCTGACAGAAGTCAAGCGAGCCGCCGACAAGGGCATCACCGAAGTGATGTTGCTCGGCCAGACGGTGAATGCCTACAAGACGCCAAACGCTGACTTCACGACTTTACTAACAAAAGTTTCCGAAATCGGTGGTATCAAGCGCATCCGCTTTACAAGCCCGCACCCGCGCCATTATACGAACGAACTCATCGACGTTCTCTTGAACAACCCGAAGGTCTGCCATTACGCGCACATTCCGCTCCAGAGCGGCTCCGACGCCATCCTCAAGAAGATGCGCCGCCAGCACAACATGGAACAGTACATGACCGTCATTGAGCAGTTGCGCAGCAAGGATCCGTACTACGCCATTTCAACAGACGTCATCTGCGGATTTGTCGGCGAAACTGACGAAGATTTCGAACAGACTATCAAGGCGTTCGAAGCTTGCCAATTTGACACAGCATACATGTTCATCTACAGCCCGCGCAAGGGCACTGAATCGTTCAACGAAGCAGAGATCCTCACGCCCGAAGAAAAGTCGGCACGCCATTCGCGCCTCGTGGAACTCCAAAACGCCATTACGCTCAAGCGCAACCAGATGATGATTGGCCGCACCGAAGAAATCCTCGTCGAGCACGGCTCCACCCGCGACAAGACAGAACTCGTCGGCAAGACGGACAACTTCAAGAAGGTCATTTTCAAGCCGGAAGAAGGACGCATCATCAAGCCGGGCGATTACGTCAAGGTGAAAATTGACGATATCCGTGGCTGGACGCTCCGCGGCACTCTCGTGTAGCCCTCCCCTCGCGCAAGCCTATTAGCCATCGAAAAAGCAGACTCCGCACCGAGGTTCATTCACGTAACTTACGGAGTATCAACGACTTACACGCTTTCATGTCTGCCATTTTGTAAATATATTTGTATCTTTACTCTTGAGGGTAACTAGAGGGTAATATGGCTAAATATTTTATTCACAATTTGGTTATTACAGGCGCACTGTGCGCATTTGCCACCACAGCATCTTTTGCTGAGGCCGCACCGACTCTCGCCACCGCCCAAAAAGCTTACGTCAATGGCAACTGGAAAGTCGCCGCAGCCGCTTACGAACAGGTTTGCCCAAACGAACCCGAAGCCACACGTACCGAATGTTATTTATGGAACGTGCTAGCCCTTTCGCAAACGGGTATTGCCGCTGATTTCAGCAAGGCAGGCAAGCGTCTCGACAGTCTCATCGACAAGACGAACCCGCAACAAGCCATTTACGCGGACCTTATGATGACCAAGGCCCAGTTCCAAATGTACCTTGGTCGCTACAACAAAGCCGCCGAATCCCTCGTACATGCTATTGAAACTTCGCAACCACACCAAGTGACTGTGTTGCAGAAAGTCTGCGTCGCCGTTCAAGACCGCGCCCACAGCGAAGAGCTGAATGAAGCCTGCAAAAATCTCGGCAATCCGGAAGCCCAGAAGCTTGCCGCAGCCAAGAAGGAACAAGCTCAAACCGAGCAAGCCAAGAACAATCAAGTCGCAAGTACCGCCCCGCAAACAAGCAGCAATCCATCTGCAAACAATGACGCCGCAAAAGTCGCAGACTCCAAGCCTGTAGCCTCCGCAACCGTCACCGCAGAACCCGCACAAACAAAATCTCCCGAAGCAAAGCCTGTCGAAGAAAAATCCGCATGGCAGCTGCAACTGGGCGCATTTGGCGTCAAGTCCAATGCAGACCTGCTCGTAGACAATCTTAAAAAGCGCAACATCGCTTGCACCATCATCCAGAACACGCTTGAAAGCGGCAAAGTCCTTTATATAGTTCGCACAGGTCCATTTGAGACAAAGGAAAGCGCAGTAGATTACGGAGCTAAAAAGCTTGCCCCACTTAACGTAGAATTCAGGCCGATGCTAGTAAAACAAGCCCTTTAAGCAAATAAAATTATACTCGAAAAAATTTTTTACAGATTTTATCGACTAAAACTTGCGTTTTTTTGCTTAATACCTACAAAAAAAGCAAAAATAGTGCTATATTTGTGTTGCTCCCCCGCCGGGGTGGTGAAATTGGTAGACGCGCTGGACTCAAAATCCAGTACTCGCGAGAGTGTGAGGGTTCGATTCCCTCCCCCGGCATTAAACGTTTAAGAAAGAGATCAAAATGAGTAACATGTTCAAAGTGCTTTCTGCTGTTCTTTTCGCGGGCTCACTAGCGTTTGCTCAGTCTGACGACCTCTTCTCTGACGATTTCCAAGACGCTGCAACTGCAGATTCTATCGCACAAGCTAACGCTGAAGCAACGACTCAATCAAACATTGGTAACGCACAGGCAACTGGTGGTCAATGGGATGGCTTCAAATATGAAGACATGGGTCTTACTCAGTGGGAATATCAGCAGGCTAAGGAACAAGGCGTCACTCGCGAAAAGTTGACGAAGCTCGTCGAACTTGGCATCCGCCCGACAGAATATCTCCAGAAGCCGTGGAACAGACTCGGTGTGAGCGAAGAAGATTGGCTCAGCCAGCGTGCCGAAGGCATGGAAGATGCTGACATCGACCGTTCTTATCGCTATCGCAATGGTGATCAGGGTAGCGCTTATCTTTCTCTTTTAATTCCTTCCTACTATCAGTGGAAAACAAAGCAAACTGCTAAGGCAACCTTCATGGATGTCCTTGAAATCGGTAGTATTGCTGTTACTGTGGTTCTCAAAGTTCAAGACAAGAGCTATTGGTGGTACGGATTCCTCGGAATCGCAGCTGCTCATCTCTGGTCCTTTGCAGATGCCTTCATTACCACTCAGTGGGATAGCAACCCGGATGCAAACCGCTTCAGCTTTGGTGTTATTCCGACTCCGGACCAGGGCGTAGCAAGTTTCTTCAATGTCAAGTTCTAAGCAGCAATGCAGCTAGAATTACTTAAAGCCAAAATTCATCGTGCTACTGTAACTGATGCAAACCTCAACTATGAAGGTTCCATCACTATAGCTCGCGATTTGATGGATGCAGCAGGCATCCTCCCCTTCGAAAAAGTCGGCGTCCTTGACGTCAATAATGGTTCTCGCCTCGATACTTATGTTATCGAAGGTAAAGCCGGTTCTGGCGTGATTTGCCTGAACGGTGCAGCCGCTCGCTTGGTACAGCCGGGAGACCTCGTGATTATCGTAGCTTATGCAACGATGTCTCCGGAAGAAGCCAAAACCTGGAAGCCAACTGTCATCCGCGTCAACGGCAAAAACGAAATCATCGAAAAAATCTAGGCGTAAACCATAAATACTGAAAATTTCGTCAAAACGAGGAGACTTCATTTTATTTCGAAGCCTCCTTTTTTTATATTCATGATATGCGATTCATGTGTTTTACAGTGTTATTCCTAGCAGCGTTCACCTTTGCCGCCTCCCCCGCAAAGGCTGATTCTACCGCGCTCTCGGAAACTCTCGTTGCAGCACAAGATACCATTGTCGATACAATCTACGTCATTCAAGAAAGCGGAATCCCCTGGAACCGCGAGAACTTTGACCCCGAACGCCTCGTCCGTCACGACACTTTCGACCCAGCGCTAAAAGTCGCTTACACTTATTCCGTAAGTTTTATCGGCGGTTCATTCGGATCGTTTGCTCAGCAAAGCTTTATGGCTCATTTCGCTTACGAGTTCACCCCTAATTTGCACTTGTACGCCAACGTTGGACTATGGATGCCACTCTATTCAAGCCTCCATTTCGGCAACCGCATTGCCCGCGAGGACGTGAAGCAAGGAAACGTGGGCGTATTGATTCCAGACATCGCGCTCGAATACAAGCCGAGCGACAAGGTCTCATTCCGCATCATGTACGTCAACGAACGAGATGCCTTCAGAGCCTATGGACCACACCGTTACTTCTACGACGATTGTCCATGGAGAAACCCGCATTATTGTTGGTAGTTAATTTTGCTACTCTCGCATTGCACACTTTTGACGCCTTCGGCGTCCGTGGCGGCGGCTCGGTAATAAAATTGAACAAGTTCAATTTTACTACTCTCGCCTTGCACACTTTTGTATATTCGTTTTCATGAAACGAATTATTTTATCTGCTCTTTGCATATCAACGCTTGCTTTTGCAAACGTAACCACAAACATCGAACCGTCCGAAATGGCATCCCAAGTCATTGCCGAAACATCAGTATCCAAAAGCAATGAAGCCGATGCCAATTACGAATTTCGAAACGATGGCATCCCCTGGAACCGCGAATTTGATTCCGACCGCATGGTCCGTCACCAAACATTCGACCCGGCCTTAAAAGTCGCATACACCTATTCACTCAATTTCGTTGCAGGAAGTTTCGGTTCATTCGCAAACCAAAGCTTTATGGGGCATTTTGCCTACGAGTTCACACCGAATCTTCACTTATACGCAAATATTGGTCTCTGGATGCCAATTTACGCAAACATTAGCAACGGTTCGCGCATTGCAAGAGAGGACTTACGCCAAGGCAATGTCAATGTGTTGATTCCAGATGTTTCGCTGGAATACAAGCCTAGCGAAAACACATTAATAAGAGTTTCCTACGTCAATGAACGAGACGCCCTGAAAGCCTACGGTCCACACCGTTTCTTCCACAACGAATGTTCTAGCCGAAGTTCCATCCTCTGCCAGTAAGCACATCTATTCTATGTTGTCACCCCGGATTTATTTCGGGGTCTTTTTTATTTTTCTAAATTTTATAGCAAAGAATGTTCCGCAACTATTCAAAAACGCTCCACCTAAACTTTGCCGTAGGAGTTTCTTCGGCTGTTCTAGCCGCATTCCTCTTTGCAGGCTGTGAAGAAGAAAAGCCGGCTCCTGTTGTTCGCGAAGTCCGCAGCATCAAGGGCGAAGTCGAAGTGCTGAACAGTTGCAGCATGAAGGGCGCAGCCACAAAAATGCAGGCGTTTTTGCGCAACAACGGATTTGATGTCGTCCACATCGAAAACGAACGACTCCAGAACTACGAAGAAACGGTCATCGTGCTCAGAAACCCGGAATGGGAAGGTGCTCAGGCACTCGCCGCCACCTTAAAGACCAAAAACGTCCTCGTTTTGCTCAACAAGAACGCGACCGTCGATGCCGTCGTACACACCGGAAGAGATTTTCAACAAATAATAGAACCCGATCAGGGAGAACAAAATGACAGCAACAAATAACCAAGATTTTTCTGAAACCGTTAAGCTTGGTGCAGGTATCCTTTTTGAACTTCGCGCCCAGAACGTGCAGCTCATCGACCTCCGCGGCGTAAAAAACGAAGCGGACTACTTCCTCATCGCCACTTGCGAAAGTGAAGCTCAGATGCAGGCAATCTTGAATGAACTGACCAAGGAATTCAAGGCTCGCAAGCTCCACTATGTCGGCGTTGAATACAAGGAAGGCGTGCGTTGGGCAATCTTCGATGCTGGTCTTGACCTGATGGTTCACCTCTTCGAAGAAGAAAAGAGAAACGAAATTTCCTTCGACCGCCTCTATGCAGACGGCAAACTCATGAACCTCGACGAACACGACTTCATCCGCGAAGACGCTAAGAAGTCTGGAGACGACAATGAACTCATTTAATGCAGAAATCGCAAAGGCACTTGCAGCAACTGGAGCTTTTGACGAAGAAGCCGCATTGAAACTTATTTCCGTACCGCCTGATACAAGTCACGGCAACTACACCATTCCTTGCTTTTCTCTCGCAAAGACACTCCGCAAGGCACCGAAGCTCATTGCCGAAGATTTAGCCGCCAAGGTTCAGCTCCCGGCAGGGCTTTCTAAAGTTGAAGCCGTGAACGGCTACCTCAACTTCTTCATTGATCGCGGATTCCTCGCCAAGTCTACACTCGACGAAATCGCCGCCAAGGGTTTGGAATACGGCCACGCCGCATCGAATGGCAAGGTTGTCTGCATCGACTACAGCTCCCCGAACATCGGTAAGGAACTCGCCTTCCACCACTTGCGTTCTACAATGATCGGTAACTCGCTTGCCCGCATCTACAAGGCTGCCGGTTACAAGGTCGAACGCATCAACCACTTGGGCGACTGGGGCACAGCATTCGGTAAGCTCATCGTGATGTACCTCCGCGAAAAGCTCCCGACCGACGAAGCCACTTTGAACGCACTTACCGTGAAGGAACTCAACATCCTTTACGCTAGCTTCTCCAAGGCTTCCAAGGAAGAACCCGGTCTCGAAGACGAAGCACGCGCCGCATTCACGAAGCTCGAACAGGGCGATGAATTCTACCGCAAGCTGTGGACCGCATTCCGTGCCGCAACGCTCAAGGAACTCATGCGCATTTACGACATGATGGGCGTTGGCTTTGATCACTACACCGGCGAATCCTTCTTTGAAGACAAGATTCCGGCAGTGCTCGACGAACTCCGCGAAAAGAACTTGTTGGTGAACAGCCAGGAACGCGACGTGGTGATGCTCGACGAATTTGACCTGAACCCGTGCCTTATCCGCAAGAGTGACGGTTCCACGTTGTATGCAACACGCGACCTCGCTGCCGCCATCTACCGCAAGAAAGAATACAACTTTGACAAGTGCCTTTACGTGGTGGACTTGGGACAAGCTCTCCACTTCAAGCAGGTGTTCCATGTGCTCAAGAAGATGGGTCGCGAATGGTACAAGGACATGTACCACATTCCGTTCGGCGTGATCCTCCAGATGGTCGATGGCAAGTGGGAAAAGGGCAAGACCCGTACCGGTACGGCAAGCCTCCTCCGCGACGTGATCGAAGCCGCCCAGAAGAAGATTCTCGAATTCATCGACGAAAAGAATCCGACTCTCGAAAACAAGGAACTCATTGCACGCCAGATCGGTATCAGCGCTCTTACCTTTAACGACCTCAAGAACAGCCGTTTGAAGGACGTCCGCTTTGACTGGGATGCCGTGATGAGCTTCGAAGGCGACACAGGTCCGTACGTGCAGAACGCACACGTCCGTCTTTGCAGCATTATGCGCAAGGCCGGTTACACCGTTCCGGTGGCCGACGTGGATTACGCACAGCTTACCGATGACGCCGCCTACAGCCTCATCAACATTCTCGCCAAGAAGGGCGAAAAGATTCTCGCCGCCGTCAAGGACGATGAACCGAGCGTGCTCGCACAATACGCACTCGAAATTGCCGAAGCCGCACACAAGTTCATCCACGAAGACCGCGTGCTCGGATCCGCCGAAGAAAAGTCCAGACTCTTCCTCGTGCAGTCTACACAGATTGTGCTCGAAAACGTCCTCGACTTGCTCGGCCTCTTCCCGATCCGCCAGATGTAAAATACGCCGCGCCCTCGGCGCGACGCATTTTTTATGCATATAAAAAAAGAGAGCTTTTTAAGCTCTCTTTTTTTGCGCTCTGCGCAAGCCCTAGTTACCGTTGATGCAGCGGACAGAATAACCGTTGTTCTTTGCGGTTGCCGGGACGAGCTGGCGAACCATCTGGTCGCTCATACGACCCATAGCCCAGAGCCAAATGGTTTCGTTACGGCCGTTCTGTGCAGACCAGAAACCAGCGTATTCGCCCATATCTTCATAGCGAACCGTAGACTTGCCAAGAAGCTTGCGATAGCCCGAAGAGAAAATGGTGAAACCGTATTCATCGGTACCGCCACCGCCCTGCCAGCCAGTCGTAGCCTTCATCTTTGTAGCAAAGTTACCGCACTTGTCCACACCATCGTAGCAACCCGTGAGGCCCTTGAGCATATCGGACCATTCGCGGTCACGCGGCAAGTGCCAGCCTTCCGGGCAAGCCTTGCGGGCACCTTCGAGGTCATACAGACGACCGCTACGAGCGCAGTAAGAGTCCTTGTCTTCGTAGCACCAGGAATGTCCTTCGACATTGTAGTTCACGTTCTGAGCAAACCATTCACGGCCTTCGACCTTGATGATTCGGTAAACTTGTCCGTCACGCGGGTCCGTGAAAGAAGTGGACTTGTCGCGGATTTCAGCACGATGTTCCTGTTCAGCCACGCGGAAAGCGGAAAGCTGTTCGCGCTTGTACTTCTGACGGCCTTCGAGTTCTGCTACCCAAGCCTTCTGGGCCTGTGGATTCGTAAACTTTATACGCAAGTCATGAACGTTGAACAAGTCGTTGCCACACGCAAAGTCCACGCCTGCAATATTAATGATAAGATCTTCATTGCCAAAGTGACGCGGCTTATCAAAGTAAGAAACCCAGGCTTCCATTGTGTTGCGGCAGTTTTCATAGAAGTTCGGATCTTCCACCATCTTTGCCGGAACCGTCATGTTACCAGCAACGGAAAAATCAAACTTGTCATCAAGAATGCGGAACGAGACCGGCTGGATGTTCTTGTAATGAGTGTATTCACCAAAACGGATATCCCCGTCAATCTTGGCGGCGCCATATTCGCCCTGACCTTCAGCGTTAAAAATGGCATCCCACGTTTTAGGTGGAGCGGCAAAAACCTGTACCGCAGACAAAGCGAGTATAGAGCAAAGTCCAAGTTTGAACAATTTAATTCTCTCCATTTTTCAATCCTTTCTATTTCTTACTGTAATGTTAGTTATTTTTTATCTACTTGGAAATAAAATATTTGGTAACATGACCTAAATTTTTTAATATTATAGTATGTCTATGACTCGTTATATACTCCAGATCCTTTGCCCCGACCAAAAAGGGCTCATTGCCGGCACTACGCAAGTTCTTGCCAAAGCCGGAGCCAACATTATCGACCTCCAGCAACACACTGCCAAGGACATCGAAACGTTTTTCTTACGTGCCGTATTCGATATTGAAGCGGATGGCATTCCCGAAGTCAAAAGACACCTCGAAACCATCGCCCCGCATCTCCAGCTGAACTGGAAATTGTTCGACACCTCCAAGACCGAACGCGTTGCCATTTTTGTTTCCAAGACAGACCACTGCCTTTACGACTTGCTCCTCAAGCGCCGCGATGGCGACCTTCCCTGCGAATTCAGCTGCATCGTGGGTAACCACCCGGACTTGGGTCCTGTCGGTGGCTCCTTCGGCGTGCCGTTCTACTATGTGCCGTCCAACCCGGACAAGACGATTCCCGAAAACCGTTTCCGTGAAATCATCGAAGAAACCAAGACGGATACAATCGTTCTTGCACGCTACATGCAGATCTTGACCGCACAGTTCACAGAAGAATTCAAGTACCGCATCATCAACATCCACCACGGGTTCCTCCCCGCATTCAAGGGAGCAAAGCCCTACCACCAGGCATGGCACAAGGGTGTGAAGATTATCGGTGCAACAGCCCACTTTGCCACAGAAGACCTCGACCAGGGGCCAATCATTTGCCAAGACATCCAGCGCGTTCCCGAGACAGCAAGCATTGATGAACTCGTCGAACTCGGCAAGGACATCGAAAAGCGTACGCTTTCGCAGGCACTCAAGCTTTGGCTTGAACACCGCGTTTTCGTCCACGCAGGCAGAACGTTTATTCTCTAGGAGTTCCCAATGTCCGAAGAAATCAAGAATGAAGCCCCCGCTCAAGAGCCAACAGTTTCCGCAGACAGCGAAGTCAAGACCGAAGCAACAGCCGAAGTCAACCAGGCCCGCACCGAGGTAAACTTCGAGGACAATTCGTCCAACGAAGAACTCGTCAATCCTCTGACCGGCGAAGTCATTTCGCCTAAGAAGAACAAGGAACCCAAATCGAACTCGCCCTACAAGCAGTTCAAACCGGAAACCTACGTCAACCCGATGACCGGTGAAGAAGAACAGACCACAATCGGTTCCCAGGTCATTGTCAAGAAAGACCGAGGACTAGCCTACTACGTTGGCTTTGCTCTTCTTGTTGTCCTGAGCTTCGCATTCTTTTTCTTGCCGGGCATTACCATCACGTTCGCCGTTAGCCGCCTCGTAGACCTGAACACATCCGCCGCTTGGGTATTCAGTTCTATCTTGAGCTTTGGCGTCTGGCTCATATTTAAGCTGAAAATCAAGGGTTTTGAAAAATCCTTCCACAGCTATTTAGTACTTTGCGTCATATGCTTGGTCGCCATGTTTGCGATCCAGTTTATAACCGACTACAACATCATCTCTGAAGTTATAGCGCTCCTCGTCGGAGCTAAAGCCTAGGAATTTGCAATGAACAATACAGATACTTTTGTACACTTTCTCGTAGAATCGGGCGCCCTCAAGTTCGGCAACTTCGTGACCAAGAGCGGTCGCGAGACTCCTTACTTTATCAACACTGGAGAGTTCCGCACAGGCGCATCCCTTTCCAAGCTTGCTGAATTCTACGCTGCAGCATTCATGGTTCACTTTGACGGCAAGGCTCAGAACCTCTACGGTCCGGCATACAAGGGCATTCCCCTTTGCGCAGCAACAGCCATGAAGCTTTCTGACGTGTACGCCCAGAACCTTACTTTTACGTACAACAGAAAAGAAGTCAAGGACCACGGTGAAGGCGGTTCTCTCGTCGGTTACAAGTACACCGAAAAGACAAACGTCGTCATCATCGAAGACGTGATTACCGCAGGTACATCCGTCAACGAAACGATGCAGGCTCTTTCCCAAATCGAAAACGCCAATGTCGTAGGTCTCCTCATTTCTGTGGACCGCAAGGAAAAGCTCGAAAATGGCAAGTCCGCGCTCCAGACTGTTCAAGATGAATACGGCATCGAAGCCCATTCCATCGTGAACATCAACGACATCATCGCATTCCTCGAAAGCGAAGAAAACCGCAAGGCAATCAACGCCCCCGAAGGAATCCTTGACCGCGTCTATGCCTACCGCGAAAAGTGGGGAGCCGTCTAAGGCATATCCTGCAAAACATAAAAGCGAATGACAATCAGAAAGTCGATACTTTCCATTGGATTTGCAATCTGCATGCTCACCGGGTGTGCAGATTCTTATCATTGGACTGCAAGCCACCCCTCGTACCATAAGGCTCCTTATGGCGGTATTGCAGTGACGGGTATCGAAAATGCATTTGTCATCACGCGCTCGAACTGGTTTGCCAAGCGCCTCGAAATCGGCACAGACAGCATCCAAATTAAAGGAACGCTCCACTGCCGCAATACTTTCGAAACCGAGATGCGCAAGGCTTACGGAAACCTCATCGTCCTCCCCGATACAGCGAACACCAAGTTCCCCGAAGAAAGCTTAAAGCTTGATGAACGCATTTTCATCAAGGGGCATATTCCGGAACAAGGCGTTACGCTCAAGGACTCCGCAGGGAATGTCCCTCCCGTAGTCCTTATTCTGCACGAATTCATCATCGGCACGGACTTGAAGCGCGAAAACTTTTTTGACTACGCGCTCATCCACAACGAAAGTGGCAGCATCCGCAAGCCGGACAACGTCAGCGCGATATTCTCGTACACACTCTGGGACAACTTAAAGCAGCGTCCGCTTTTCAGCGCCGTTGACGAATTACAGCAACCCATTACGACGTACAAGCTTTCGAATTTGACAAACCTCATCCAGCTCGCCGTCCAGCAAATCCGCAAGAACCTATACGAAGGAGTTGTCAAATGAAAAAACTCCTTGCCATTATAATGGTCCTTGTCGCATGGGCTAGCGCAGCCGATGTTTACTTTGATTCACGCTTTACGCTCTGGAAAGACGCCACAATTTACATTTGGACATTGGATGGAAATTCCCCCATCAACGCCAATGAATTTTGTCTTTCGCTCCGCCGCAACAACACTGGCATCGGAGAACCCAAATGCCGCGAACTCGGCGAATGGGAACGCGACACCATCGCCACACGTTATGGATCCTGGCTTTCGAACAACCTTGAAAAAGGTTTACCGTCAAGCTACTTGAGAGCAAGACACCCCGGCATGGCTGCTAAGATCCAGGCTCTCGAAGACAACATCGTCCTCTTCCTTGCACCTCAGGGAAAATTCATTCAAGTTGCCATCTTTGACGAGACAACGCAAGAACCTAAAGCCGCAGGAATCGTAAAAGCAAACAACGATAAAGTCGCCCTCAGTGACGAAATAGCCTCCACATTCTTTGACAAGCGCACCAAGCGCCGCCTTACCAAGGAAGAACGCCTCAAACAGCAAACCGAACCCGATGACCTTTACAAAGAAGTCCCGAACCTTAAGATTTGGGCAGGTGTTGGAATCGGTTACTCCCAAGCACATTTCCCGCTCACGCCGGACAACTGGACAAGCAGCCACACCAAGAGCCGCGTACGTAATTACCGCATCACCAAAGATTCCGTAAGCCTCTGGAACTTTATCGAAGACGATGACTCATTCCTGAGTCTTTACGCAGGGCTTACCTGGCATGGATTCATCGGTGTCGAACTCATGTACCGCTATTCCAACCGCGATATGAAAACAGACAAATCAGACACAGTCTATCGCGAACTCGACCATTGGAATTTTGGACAGCACGATATCGGTCTCAACGCGCTCTTGTCCATGACCTACCCCATTACACCATGGCTTGACATTACCCCGCTATTCTTCCTCGGGTTCCAATACACATTCTATTCCGAAGACATCGGCTTAAAAAGCGGAGTCAAGTCGCCCTCCAGAGCTTACCAGTACCGCATCAAGTTCGAAGACGTCTACAAAGGCGCATTGCTCGGATTTGGAGGACAGTTCGTCTTTAAAAAGCATTACGGCGTAGACATCCGCGCAGGCATTTCGAGCCGCGGCAGGGATATTTACGAAGCACCCTCGCCCGATGCAGGCGCCGCCCCCACAACCATCGGAAAATCGACCATCGATTGCTTTGTAAGCCTCGGGTTTGAATACCACTGGACGCTATAACCCCCTGCTTTTTCACACCTCTCGTCTCTCGTCTCTCGTCTATTTTCTAAATTTGCGCTCACTATGAGTGACGAAATTAAAGAAGAAACGAAAGAAAGAGTAAATCCGTTTTTAACGCCTGTCAAAATTATCGAGCCTAAGAATAAGCTCCCCGATTATACGTTTGATATGCTCCCCGAAGAACAGAAGGCTATTCTCCGGGAACACGGCTGGACCGAACTGATGCCAGTCCAGCGCAAATCCATTCCTTATATGCTCGCTGCCCGCGATATGCTCGTGCAATCGAAGACGGGTTCGGGCAAGACTGGCGCATACGCCCTCCCGCTTTTGCAGGTCATCGTCCGTGACCATCCGTATCCGCAAGCACTTATCCTCGTGCCGACGCGAGAACTCTGCATCCAAGTGCAAGAAGAATTTGAAAAGCTCTCCAAGGGTACGGGAATCAAGTCCGTCGCTATCTTTGGCGGCGTGAACTACGAACCGCAAATCAAGGCTCTCCGTTCTGGCGTACATGTGATTGTCGCTACTCCGGGCCGCCTCATGGACCACATCCAGCGCGGTAATGTAGACTTACTTTCTATCCGCGACCTCGTCCTCGACGAAGCAGACGAAATGCTCTCGATGGGTTTCTACCCCGACATGCAGAAAATCCGCAAGTACTTGCCGAAGGCCATCTCTTGCACAATGTACAGTGCAACAATTCCGCAGACGGTCAAGAGCCTTGCCCGCGAATTCCAGCGCCCGGGTGCCGATTTCCTTTCGCTCAGCTACGACAAGGTCATCGCGAACAACCTCGAACACCGCTACTACACTTGCGACGTGATGGAAAAGGATTCCATGACCATCAAGGTTCTGGAATACTACCATCCCGAAAGCTGCATGATTTTCTGCAACTATAAGCGCGACGTGAGCTACCTCGAACAGGTGCTCTCCGGTTACGGCTTTGAAGTCGGTGCGCTCAGTGGCGATGTCGCCCAGAGTCTCCGCGAAAAGACGCTCAACGCCTTCCGCGACAAGAAGCTCAAGATTCTCATCTGCACAGACGTGGCCGCCCGCGGTATCGACGTGGACCACGTGACGCACGTGATTGTCTATGACCACCCCGCCGACCACGAAGTCTATGTGCACCGCAGCGGACGTACCGCCCGTGCAGGCCGCAGCGGTCTCTGCATTTCGCTCATCACACCAGTCGAAGAAATCGACCTCCGCCAGACGGCAGTCGACTTCGGCATCAACTTCATCAAGATGGATCCGCTCACAAATGAAGAAATCGCGAAGAAGGTAAGTGAACGTACACGCGTCCGCCTCGAAGAAGTCCGCAAGCACTTCGGCGGTCAAAAAGCAACCGAACGCATCAGCCGCATGCTCCCGCTCGTGAAGGATCTCGCGAACGGCACAACCGACGACCAGATGCTCCTCGCCTACCTGCTCGACAGATTCGCATGGAAGAAGTAGGCGCATAAAAGAACTTAAATAAAAACAAGAAGACCTAAAAATGGCTAAGATCAAAGTAAAATCCGCAAAAGAAATCGAACTGATCCGCGATGCCGGCGCTCTCGCTGCCGAAACGCTGATCCGTGCGGGCGAAATGTGCAAGCCCGGCGTCTCCACGCTCGAAATCGATGAATTCATCGGCGACTACACTCGCCAGCACAAGGGCATCTCCGCCTGCATGGGCTACCACGGTTACCCGCGCTACGCCTGCATCAGCATCAACGAAGTTGTCTGCCACGGCATCCCGAACGCGAACACCATCCTCAAGGATGGCGACATCGTGAACATCGACATCACCACAATCCTCTCCGGCTACCACGGCGATACCTCCGCCATGTTCTGCGTTGGCAAGGTCTCTGACATTGCCCGCGAACTCGTCGATACCGCCAAGTTCTGCATGGAAGAAGGCATCCGCGCTGCAGGCGAAAGAGGCGCACACTGGAACGACATCGGCTGCGCCATCCAGGACATCGCCGACGAACACGGCTTTAGCGTTGTCGAAGACTACTGCGGTCACGGCATCGGTCGCGGCTTCCACGAAGAACCGACCGTCTACCACTTCCGCAACTACGAACGTTGCCCGTTCATCGAAGTCGGTAACGTCTTTACGGTCGAACCGATGCTCAACGTCGGACGCCCGGGAACAAAGACGCTCTCTGACGGCTGGACAGCTGTGACCCGCGACGGCTCTCTCAGCGCCCAGTGGGAACACACCGTCGTGAAGACCAAGGATGGCATCGACATCCTCACGCTCCCGCGCTAACCCGCTACATTTAATGCAATTCAAAACGCCTCGCGCCGTAAAATGCACGAGGTGTTATTTTTTGCGTTTTTTTCAAAAAAATATATATTACCATCACAATCCCAAACCATAAAACCAACGACTTCATAATGTCTTTTCTTAGTAATGCACGTGATAAAGCCATCGAAATGTTCGTCCAGCGGCTCGACATCATAAAAAGATTTGGCGAAATTTTAAACATCGATATCGAGTCAGAAGAAAACCGGATTAACATCACAATGCTTTTGAAAGGCGAAACGACGCCAACCAAAATTTGTGCGTACTACTGTTTCGAAGACACAGATCAAAACACTCTGATTGTTATAAACAAAATAGAAAGTGAAAGAGTTTTGATTAATGAAATCGCAGCCTTGTGGCTCAAGGGCGCCCCATTCAAACAAGCGCTCCCCAAGGGAACCGGTCTTTTTGCCAAAATGATGTTTTAATCACCCCAGAAGGAGTATTCATGGAAACCCAGCCTCAAAAAAATTTAAACAACGTCTCCTTCAGCGTCAATGCCGAAAAACAGACTATTGACCTTACAATCATCCCCCATGGCGAGACCACCCCGATTTCGTTCCACGTAAACTACAAACTTACTGAAAGAAACGGAGAAACCGAAATTAGCGTTCAAAACGCAGCATCAGATAGGATCTGGGTGAATGAAATCCTCAAAATAGTACTTGAAAAATACAATTCTGAATATAAAATCCCCCAAAACATCGCAGAAATTGTTAAAATGTTCTTGAAATAGGAGAAAGGAGCTTGCCCATGTTAAATTTCAAAGAATTCAAAGACAAAAAGAACGAATCCATCCAGGAAATGTTCAACTCGATTATATTCAACCTGATTACGGATATCCCGGACTCGCTCCTTTGCCCGAACAACGACCCCGACAAACGCGCCGACGTACTGATCAAGCAAGCCGCCCTCAAAGCAGCCACAGTAAGTACCTCGCTCTCTATCCCGGCAGGTTTCACCGGTGTCTTAACCTCCATTCCTGATATAGCCGCTGTTTGGCGTATCCAGGCGCAGCTCGTCTCCGACATCGCCTGCACGTACGGCAAGTTTGCCATGCTCAGCCGTGAAGCGATGGTTTGGTGTCTGTTCCGCCACAGTGCAGCATCGCTCCTACGAGATGTCGCAGTCCGTACCGGCAGCCGCATTGTCGTCCAGAAGCTGTCATTAACAGCCCTCCAGAAACTGCTCCAGAAAATAGGCGTCAAAATATCCGCGAACTTCCTCGGGCGCATCGCCCTCCGAGCCATCCCGGCAATCGGAGCCATCGGTAACGGAGCCTACACATACTTTGATACCACCGAAGTCGGAAAGACCGCCATGGCTTACTTCAAGGCTCTCGAAGGTATCGAAAAGCCGGAGCTTGTCGAAAATTCTATAGACAAAAATCCAGATTCAAACGAACCTTCTATAGAACAAAGCGCGACTGGAGAAAAAGACGCCGAAGCAACTCCCGACGAAAACGTATAAACAAAAATTTTCTCATTTAAGCAAAACGAAGCAGCCATTTTTATGGTTGCTTTTTTGCATTTTAGGCCAATTTTAGCCATTTTACCCCCCTTTTATACTATCAAATGAAAAACCGCCCTTGAGTTCCCCCCAAAATTTTCTATTTTTGGGCGCAACATTCAATAACATCAACTCCATTAGTGGAATAAAAATATGAAAGACATTCAGCTGCACAGAAATATTGGTATTTCTGCTCACATCGACTCCGGTAAGACTACTCTTACCGAACGTATCCTCTACTTCACAAAGCGTATCCACGCTATCCACGAAGTTCGTGGTAAAGACGGCGTCGGTGCCACGATGGACTCCATGGAACTTGAACGCGAACGCGGCATCACGATTCAGTCTGCTGCTACGTTTGCAAACTGGACTCACACCAAGACCGGTGAAAAGGACTCCATCAACATCATCGATACTCCGGGGCACGTGGACTTCACGATCGAAGTGGAACGTTCTCTCCGCGTGTTGGACGGTGCTATCCTCGTCCTCACTGGCGTTGAAGGCGTCCAGTCCCAGTCTATTACCGTTGACCGCCAAATGCGCCGTTACCATGTGCCGCGCGTCGTGTTCGTGAACAAGTGCGACCGCTCTGGTGCAAATCCGCTCCGCGTTGCAGTCATGCTCAAGGAAAAGCTCAACCACAAGCCGTGCGTCATGCAGATTCCTATAGGTTTGGAATCCAATCTTAAGGGCGTGGTCGACCTTCTCGAAATGAAGGCATACTACTTCGAAGGCGACAATGGCGACGACATGATCGAAAAGGAAATCCCGGAAGAACTCGTCGACCAGGCTAACGAATACCGTGAAAAGCTCGTTGACTGCTGCGCTGACTACAGCGACGAAGTCATGGAAAAGGCTATGGAAGGCGAATACGGTGTCGATCAGATCGACAAGAACCTCCTCAAGAAGGTCATCCGCGAAGCTACCATCCGTCTCGACATCACTCCGGTGTTCATGGGTTCTGCTCACAAGAACATTGGTGTCCAGAAGCTCCTCGACGGTGTTATCGACTTCCTCCCGTGCCCGACCGACGTTGAAAACAAGGCTCTCGACCTCGACAACAACGAAGCTGAAGTTATCCTCAAGTCCGAAGACAACGCACCGCTCGTCTGCTACGCATTCAAGCTCGTGAACGACCGCTATGGCCAGCTCACCTACGTCCGCGTTTACCAGGGTACCCTCAAGAAGGGCGACATGATCACCAACATGGCAACCGGCAAGAAGGTTTCCGTTGGCCGTCTCGTCCGTATGCACGCTGACGAAATGGTGGATATCACCGAAGCCGGTGCAGGCGACATCGTTGCTCTGTTCGGTATCGACTGCGCATCCGGTACGACATTCACGGATGGCAAGAACCACTACAACATGACTTCTATGCACGTTCCTAACCCGGTTATCGAACTTGTTATTGAAGCCAAGAACCGTGACGACCTCGATAACATGTCCAAGGCCCTCAACCGCTTCACGAAGGAAGACCCGACGTTCCAGGTCGAAGTTGACAAGGAATCTGGTCAGACCATCATCAAGGGTATGGGCGAACTCCACCTTGACGTTTATATCGAACGTATGCGCCGTGAATACAAGTGCGACGTGACGACTGGTGCTCCGCAGGTGGCTTACCGCGAAACCATCACCCGCCCGGCCAAGTTCGACTACACCCACAAGAAGCAGACCGGTGGTTCTGGTCAGTACGCTAAGGTCGTCGGTGAAATGCGTCCGATGGCTGTCGAAGGCGACCAGGAAAAGGTCTACAACTTCGTCAACTCCGTCGTCGGTGGCCGTATTCCGAAGGAATACATCCCGTCTTGCGATAAGGGTTTCCAGAGCTGCATGGAAGCAGGTTCCCTCATCGGCTTCCCGGTTGTCGGTATCGAAATGGAAGTCCAGGATGGTGCATTCCACCCGGTCGACTCCTCTGATATGGCGTTCCAGGTTGCAGCCCGTATGGCCTTCCGCGAAGCTTTCGCTAAGGCTGGCGCTCAGATCCTCGAACCGATCATGAAGGTCGAAATCCAGACCCCGACCGAATTCCAGGGCGGTGTCGTGGGTAACGTTTCCCAGCGTCGTGGTAGCATCGTTGGTACTTCCGAAGAACTCGGCATGACCACGATTACTGCTGAAGTTCCGCTTTCCGAAATGTTCGGTTATGCTACGGACCTCCGTTCCATGACCCAGGGTAAGGCAGAATTCACGATGGAATTCTGCAAGTACCTCCCGGTTCCGAAGAACATCCAGGAAGAACTCATCAAGAAGTACGGCGACAAGGTCAAGGCTAGAGCCTAATACGACCGCTCGGGGCTAAAGGCTGACTTAAAACTCCGTCGGCCCCTCGCTCTCGCAAGAAACCCTCGGTTAATACCGAGGGCTTCTTTTTGCTCACGACCAACCCCTAGAACTTCTCGAAAGTTTAAAAGGCCTGCAACGGAAGTTGCAGGTCTTTTTGTTTAGGGGTAACACACACACAGTAATTCGCACAAAAGAAGAGTCCCGTAATGCGTTCACGGGACTCTCTTATAAACGTAACACTAGTAAGTTCTACTCCGCGATTCGATTCGGCTTCCCGTCTCAGAACCAAAATTTACTTGTGCCACAAGAATAATATAGCACACGAATCGAAAGTGCGAACAAAATTTCGCGCACTCTTTTAATCCCGCGCGGAACATTCCAAATTGGAGTAGCGGACAATGACTACTGACCAATGACCATTGACTAATGACTAAGTTTCGCTTCTTTCCACAGCTTTTGCAGGCCCTCTAGGCCCACGTCCTTGATTTCCTGGCCCTGTTCCTTGACGCGGCGTTCTACTTCGCGGAAGCGCTTCTCGAACTTGTTGTTCGCGCGTTGCAAGGCGATGTTAGCGTTGAAACCGCAATGGCGAGCCACATTCACGAGACTGAACATGATATCGCCGAATTCATCTTCCAAGCGATCCACATTTGCATTCTCGGGAGAAATCTTTTCCATCTCGGCACGGAATTCCGCAAATTCCTCTTGCGCCTTGTCGAACACGGGAGCAGCCTCCCCCCAATCGAAACCGACTTTCGCCACGCGGCGGATAATATCTTGTGAGCGCGCGAGCGTGGGCATGCTCTTGCTGACTTTGTCCATAATAGACTCGCCCGCATGCTTTAAGTTGTTCTTTTCTTGCGCCTTGATGCGTTCCCAGCGGCGGCTCACGTCATTTGCCGTATCTACTTTAGCATCGCCAAACACATGCGGATGCCTGCGCACCATCTTTTCGCACAAGCCCTGGATCACGTCATCAATCGTAAAGTCGCCCTGTTCCTTGCACACCTGCGAATGGAAAATTACCTGGAACAGCACATCGCCGAGTTCCTCGCACATGTGCTCCTTGTCGCCATCTTGCGCGGCATCGATAAACTCACAGCTTTCTTCAACCAGATATGGCAACAGCGAATGCGTGGTTTGTTGGCGGTCCCACGGGCAGCCATTTTCCGAACGCAGACGAGCCATAATATCGACGAGATCCTTAAACGTGTACTTCATGCGCCCAAAGATAGAAAAGATAAAAGTAAACGCGCACCCTTGTTTTTACTCATCAAATTCAGTAAATTAAGCTACACCTTTATTAGATCCTTACTTATATCGTTTCTTATATCCCTTAATTTTATTTTTACCAAGCACGACACCCCCAAATACATCCGGGGTACGAAACAGTATGGAAACGAAACTCACTCCCGAAAAATATCCACTCGCATTACAAGCATCAAAATATTGCCCAAAACAGCTCTTTTGCAAAGGCACACTCCCCACAAACGATAAAATCGGCATTGCCATGGTCGGCACACGCCGCCCATCCGCATCAGCCGAAGAGCTCTGTAGACGACTCGTCGATTCACTCCGACCCACAAAAGCCGTTGTTATTTCGGGGCTTGCACAGGGCATAGACAGCTTTTGCCACCGTGCCGCCCTCGATGCAGGGATTCCCACAATAGCAGTCCTCGCACAAGGTCTAGAGGCAAAAATCGAGGGGGAACGAGCCTTACTCGCCCAACGAATTTTAGACGCAGGAGGCGCCCTATTAAGCGAATACGAAGGTGATACGCCAGCCTACAAGGGGAACTTCATCGCACGGAACCGCATCATCAGCGGGCTCAGCCAATCAACGCTCGTGGTCCAGAGCCGTAAAAAAGGAGGCGCCCTACTCACCGCGCAATTCAGCCTAGACGAAGGGAAGCCCCTCCTCGCCTGCCCTGGGAACTTCGACTGCGAACTCTACAGCGGCACGAACGCGCTCCTCGACAGCGGGCACGCCAAAGCCGTCTTCATCCCCGAAAGTCTACGGGCTGTCGCCGGAATTCCATGCCTCGAAGGGGCAAAAATCGAGCAACTGACCACATACGGGGTACAACTGTCGGACGGGGCTCAAAAAGTCTTTGACCGGTTTAACGGATTCCGCAAAACATTTTCGGAACTTCAAGAAGATTTCGACTTTAAGGCGCCAGAACTTTTAGCTATATTGACGGAGCTAGAAATATCTGGTCTAGTCTCGTCAAAGGACAACTTCCAATTCTATTTTAACGGAGCATAATTAGTTGCACATACGACTTATTATTGGAATTGCCACCGCGATAACCTTCGCGTTCCTGGTCTTCCATTTGCTGTTCGGCAAGAACAGTATTCCGGAGCAGCGTAGAATTGCGAAAGAAATCCAGCTTTACCAGATGCAAATTGATTCGCTAAGCAAAGTTATCGAACAGCGCGACGAACTCATCCAAAAACTAAAGACCGATTCCCTCTACAAAGAAGAAATTCTCCGCACCCGCTACGGCATGAGCCGTGAAGGCGAGAAAGTGTTTCAGCTGGTGAAGTAGCGGCGTTGCCGCTACGCCATCTTGCTTGCGTCAGTGCGGGTACCTTCGACCTTTCCGGCGAAGAAGCTATAGGCGGCAGGCACAATAAAGAGCGTCATGAACGTCGCAAACGTGAGACCGCCAACAATAGCAACACCCATTGCAATGCGGCTCGGGGTGCCGGTCAGGATGAGCGGCACTGCGCCCAATACCGTAGAAAGGCTCGTCATGAGGATTGGGCGGAAGCGGCGTTCCGCCGCCATCCGAGCCGCCTCGAGCTTGCTGCAGCCCGTATTCTCGGCAATCTGGTTTGCAAATTCCACAATCAAGATACCGTTCTTTGTCACAAGTGCAATCAACAAAATCAAAGCGATTTCGCTAAAGATGTTGAGCGTCTGACCTGTAACAAACAAGCTTACCAAAGCGCCCGAAAGTGCAAGCGGCACCGTAAAGAAAATCACGAACGGAGCACGGAAGCTTTCGAACTGCCCCGCGAGCACCAAAAACACTAGCGCAAGCGCAAGCAAGAACACCACGTAGAGTCCCGAAGAACTTTCTTCGAATTCCTTAGACGAACCGCTCAAGGTCGTACTCACGCTCGGGTAATCCTTCAACAACTTCTTTGCAATGCGGCGCATTTCTTCGACACCATCACCAATCGTCTTGCCCGGTACAAGACCCGCCTGGATAGTCGCAGCGCTAAAGCGGTTGTAACGCGGGAGTGACGGAGAAGCGGACTGTTCCTTGTACGTAATAAAGTTGTCCAAGCTCACCAGCTCGCCCTTGCCGTTCTTGACCGTGAGCATCGAGAGGTTTTCCGGCGTATCGCGGTACTGGTAACCGACAGCGCCAATGATATCGTACTGACGTCCATCTTTGTAGTAATCGCCATAAGTCTGGTCGCTAATTGCAAGTTGCACCGCCTGTGCAATATCGTTCACCGACACGCCTTCTTCATTTGCCTTGTCGCGCAAAATTTCGATGTGGAGTTCCGGCTTCGTGAAGCGCAAGTTGCTGTTCACCACGCTGAACACAGGGCTCTTGCTTGCCGCTTCTTCAAATTTCGGAACAAGGTCGCGCAGCACTTCGATGTTCGGTGCCTGCAGCACAAACTGCACCGGGAGGCCACCGCGTTGCGTACTGATGCTCTGCGGTTCAAACACCATCACACGCAAATCCGGATATTCGTTACCAAGCACCTGGATTGCTCTTGCTATCTCACTCTGCGGACGGCGAGCTTTCTTATTGTCGTTCAAGAACAAACGCATTCTCGAGTTGCCCGCATTCCAAGCACCCGCCTGGAATTCCGTGTATTCATTGGAATCGAGAATCGAAGTCACTTCATCGACAAATTCATCGGCCATGCGCTTGGTGCGCGAGAGGTTCACGCCTTCGGGCATGCTCATGTTCACCATCACAGCGTTGGAGTCTTCCGTCGGCGCCATTTCGCTACTCATGTTATTAAAGCAGAAGTACGCCCCAAACAAGAGCACCGCCACAATCGGGAACAACAGCAAACGCCACTTGAGGAATCCACCCAACAAGCGGGAATACAAAGCGTTCAATCCATCAAAGAACGGTTCAGTCCACTTATAAAAGGCACCTTTTTTCTGGCGTTTCAAGAATTTAGAACAAAGCATCGGCGAAAGCGTCAAAGCGCAAAGCGTCGAGAGGAACACGGTTCCAATCATCACCGCCACAAATTCGCGGAACAAAAGACCCGTCGTACCGCCCAAGGCAAGCACCGGGATAAACACAGCCATCAACACGACTGACGTTGCAATCACCGCAAAAAAGATTTCATTTGTTCCTGCAATTGCCGCCTGTTTCGGCGTCATGCCACTTTCAATCTTGTGGTAAATGTTTTCCACAATCACAATAGCATCGTCCACGACAAGTCCAATCGCGAGGACCATCGCCAAAAGCGTAAGCACGTTGATACTGAACCCGCAAAGGTAAAGCACAAAGAAGCTACCAATCACAGATACAGGCACTACGACCATCGGGATAAACGTCGTACGGCCTTCGCGGAGGAACGCAAAGATAATCGCAATCACGAGAATAAACGCAATAAAGATGGTTTCCACCACTTCCTTGATGGACGCGCGAATGTTAATCGAAGTATCGCGACCATAAAGCAGTTCCACGCCTTCCGGGATTTCACGGCGGATGTCTTCGACGCGTTTGTAGAATTCGTTTGCAATTTCGACATGGTTACTGCCCGGCTGCGCCATGAGCGCAAGCGTAATGGAATTCTTGCCGTTACGTCTAAAACCGGTACGCGTATCTTTCGGTTCGTAATGGATATCCGCGACATCAGAAATGCGGATCACAGTTCCATCTTCAGCCGTCCTCACCGCAATGTTGCCAAAGGACTTTGGATCGATAACTCGGCCAAGCGTACGAATTGAAAGCGTCGTTTCAGTACCTTCAATAGAACCAGACGGAAGTTCCAAGTTACCTTGTTTCAAAGCAGCCGCCATCTGCGCTCCCGAGACGCCAAGCGCCTGCATACGCACCGGGTCAATCCACAAACGCACAACCGGGCGTTTTTCACCCCAGATTGCCACTTCCGAAACACCGTTAATCGTCTGCAAGCGTTCCTTCACGTGGTTGTTCGCAATTTCCGAAACTTCCATCGGGTCGAACTTGTCGCTCACAAGGCTCACCATCAAAATCGGGTCGCTATCGCTATCGGACTTGTAGACCGTCGGTTCATCAACATCATCCGGCAAGCGGCGACGCACACGGCTCACGCGGTCGCGGATTTCATTTGCAGCCGCTTCCAGGTCCATGCCCGTTTCAAATTCGATGCTGATGTAAGAGAAACCATCACGGCTCGTCGACGTCAAAGCCTTGATACCAGACGCGCTGTTAATGGAGGCTTCCAAGATTTCAGTAACTTCCGCTTCGACCACGGCAGCGTTTGCACCCGGGTAAGAAGTACGCACCTGAATCAACGGATAGTCGACGTTCGGGTATTCACGAATGCCGAGAGAACTGAGCCCAAAAAATCCAAGCAACAGGATGACAAGCGCCATCACCGTCATGAGGACTGGGCGACGAACGGAGAGCTGGCTTACGCTCATTACTCTACCTCGTAATTAATCGAATGGCGGAGTCCCTTAATCTTGACATCGGCACCTGGGCGGAGGCTCACAATGCCAGAAACAATCACCGTATCGCCAACATCAAGGCCCGAAAGCACCTGCACAGACATCGGCGTGCGGAGTCCCGTCGTGATATGCTTGATTTTAGCCTTGCCACCCTGGCTCACAAACACGTAAGCGCCTTCCCTGTCGAGAATCATCGCTTCGGACGGGATCGTAAAGCTCTGCACGTTGCTAGCTTCCATAGCGACATTCACGCTCACAAAGCTCCCCGCAATAAGTTCGCCCTTTGCATTATCGACATCGACCATCACACGGCGAGTGCGGCTGCTTTCAGAAATCACGGCGTCAAGCGCAGATACAACGCCTTGCTTTTCAACATTGCGTTCAGAGTCCTTGAGAGAAATCTTATCGCCCACCTTAATTACAGAAGCGTAACGCTGCGGGAGCGAGAACTTTGCCTTGAGGCGGTCCACTTCGCTGAGTTCTGCAATTGGCGTACCGGAGTTGAGCCAGGCGCCCACGGACACATCGACAAAACCCAGCTTGCCACTAAACGGCGCACGGACTTCTGTCTTTGCAAGTTGCGCCTGGATGAGTTCTACGCTAGCCTGAGCAGACTTGAGAGAAGCTTCTGCCGATTCCAAATCCTGCTTGGTCGCCCCGTTCTTTTCAAAAAGACCGCGTACACGCTGTTCCTTTTGCTCGGCAAGCATCTTGTTCGACTGCGCCTGCTTGAGCTGCGCACGGAGTTCAGAATCGTCAATCTTTGCAAGGAGTGTACCCTTCTTGACTATTGCACCATCTTTAGCCTTGAGGCTTACCAGGCGGCCAGAAGTCGCCGCCGAAAGCGAAACGCTGTTCTTCGGCACAAGCGTTGCCATCGTCTGGAAGTTCTTGCCCAGCTGCCCAAGTTCTGCCACATAACCTTCGACATTCAGCACTCTCTGAGCGCCACCCTTTTTGCCGCCATTGCCTTTGCCAGCAGGAGCGCCCTTGGCGGAATCGTCTTTACTACCACAAGCCACAAGAAGAAGAGAAGAGAGTGCTATTAAAAGAAGGTGTTTCATATTTTAGTTAGAAGTAGGAAGTAAACAATAAGAAGTAGTTTGATTTTATTCCGTCATTCTGACACCGAAGGTGGAAGAATCCAGGGCTTTTCAATTTCGAATTTTTAGATGCGTGATACAGTTAAAAAGTTGCATAAAAAAGGACATTCCCGCACTGAGGCGGGAATGACAAATTTAAAATTTTACGTTCATCAAAAGCGCGCCGCCGTCTTGATAAAATTCCGGTTCAAACTGCACTCGTTCCGAGAAAGACTTGCTCGACGTTGCACGATAAACTCGTATAGCATCAAGCATGGAAACGACGCGGTTCAAAATCAGTGCGCCCACGGAAACTTGGAACACAATGCGGCTCACGCGGTAATGGCGCATGCGACTCTTGAATTCATCAATATGCTCCGTAGTTTCCGGATTGTCAGAACTGCCCCAGTCCCACTGGACATCGCTTGAAAATTCTTCATCGACTTTTTTGCCAGAACGGATCATCGCCTGGTTGTAATCTTCGTCCATATCCGGAGAGGAGTTCTGTCCAAAAACACCAGAACGGCTGCGATAAGAACCCACCGTATTCAAGAGAGAGACACTCTTGTTGCCCGTAAATCCTGCGTGGCGAACGGCATAATTATGTGCAGACGTCACATAGCGGTCGCCCACGACATAGGAACCAATTGCAGCCACCCACAAAGCAAGGTCTGTCCACACAAACGGGCGAACCATCTTTTTTTCGTTTAGGTATAGCTCGCCCATACCCGGTAAAAGTGCCGAAGCGCCGACAGCAAGGAATACGTTCTTATCACGATTCTTATAGACGTCGGCATCGACGCTTACCACAGTCTGCGAAAAAGCGGCGACTGACGCAAGCAGTATGGCAAGAATTATACGCATTAGAATCCCCAATTTGCACGAACAGACCAGCCAAAGGAATCAGTCAACGAAAGACCGCTATCGAAGCGCAGATGATCGTACCAGGAAAGGTCTTCCTCGTAGAGGACTTTGTTATGGGCATTAGCGGTAAATGCAGCATCCACAGCAGAAATGATGTGGTTCAGAATCAAGCCGCCGATAAACCACGCCTGCGTGTCGGCAAAGTCATTGGCCTTGTTACGCATAGAACGATACGTATTCAAATTCTCGGATTCGCCAAGAACTACAGTCTCGGAGTTCGGGTCTTCGAGATTGAGATTGATTGCCTGAGCTTCTTTTTGAACATCATCCCAGCCACGGACATACGCCCCTTCCGAAATCAACTGGAACACTTCGGATTCATTATTGAAGGAACGTCCAAAGTTAGCCATTTCAACGCCCAGATTCGTCACCTTCTTGTTATCCGGTTTCGGGAATTTGCTCAAGTGCTGAGCATCATCCTTAAACAGAGCGTCATCCTGATAGCAACCGCCATAATTTGCGTTTCCATAAATCGCTTCGCAGAACGATTTGCGGGAACCCATATAACGCCTATTAAATTCATCACCATAAAGGTCAGCATCCGCATTGTAAAGATCATGCATGACGCTTTCGTACAAGCCGATAGAATAATGTTCCTTAGCAAATTTCTTGTACTTGTCCACCTGCTTGTTATACTTGTAGACTGAGAAGTAACCCCAGCTGCTCCACAAAATCACTTCCAAAGCCATGTAAGCGCCACCGCGGACATAAGTCGCCGTCGTACCGCCAACATACAACTGGCCTGCACCAGGAAGCAAAAGCGAGAGGAACAAAGCCTTGCGCGGATTCTTGTAACGGCCCTTCATTTCATCAATGCCATTGACCTTGGAAACTTTGACCGGTCCCAAAAGATCACGACGGCTTATGCTATTGGAAGATGCGGCAACAGAACTGCTACTGACATTCGTAAGGCCTGCAGCCTGAGCCTGCGCAAGAGAATCAGCACGTCTCGAAGAATCGGCTTGGGCACGAATCCTTTCGGCTTCTGCAATAGCGGCTTCGCGCATCAGCGAGTCACGAGCGGCAGAATCCAACACCGACGTATCTGTAATCGCCACAGCAGGAGCAATATCTGCAGCTGAAGAACTCGATTCTACAGGAGCAACCGATGGCGAACTGATTGCTGCGGAACTTGCAGGCTCGCTAACAGCCACAGAAGAAGAGCTCACCACCACCGAGGAGCTCGAAAGCGGTACAGCCGACGAGCTAGACACAGCCTTACTGCTGGAGGACTTCGCCTTGGACTTTTTAGAAGCAGAACTCGCCGGAGCCTTAGCAGAAGAACTTACCGGAGCAACCGCAGCAGAGCTTGCGGGGGTTGCCGGGGTCTTCACTTCGGGTGTCGCCTGCGTTGCCGGGGCGGCAGCTTCTTCTTCGAATTCAGCGAAAAGGTCTCGTACCTGGGCAAAAGAAACCTGGGCTAGAGAGAGACCAAGAAACAAGGGTAAAAGAGCAAACTTGCGCATATATCTCTAAAATAGCAAAAAATGTTGTCAAAACAAAAAGCCTCGGACATAAATCCGAGGCTTTATTTGTCAAAATTTCGAGTTAAAGGCTACTTGACACGAATTCGCGCAGCAGAAGAGCCAACTCGCACCATGTAAACACCAGCATTCGTCACAGGGATTTCAAAATTAGCAGCATCGACAACGCCCGAGCGAACAACTCTACCCTTCATATCGTGGACAGAATAACGTTCGCCCACCTTGGAACCGCTTACCTGAATACGGCGATTCATGGAAGAAAGCCTAAACGTTTTGACGCCCTTTACAGCAGCCAATGAGATTTCCGGTCCCTTATCGTCGATAACGAGGTTACCGTCAATAGAAAGAACAAAGCTCACATACTGGAAGTTTGGCGAAACATTGACAAAGTCAGCAACGTCAAGTCCCATGGGGTAAATGCTCATTTCTGTTCCAGATACTGTCGGTTCGCCCTTGTAAGCGACAAAGTCCTTAGAATACGTATATTCTGCAGACAGCGTACAATCAAGAGACGGAATAAGGGCGACATCAAACTTCTTGTCTACGGTAATTTCTTCACCCGTATACTTCATGACGACATCTTCACCGAAAATGGCAACCGTAATCTTATTCGGGTACGGCAAAATCGCGAAGTTGCCCTGTCTAATCTTTACCTTGTAATTTGCACTCGGTTCAGAAGCAAACGTTGCAGAAATACGGTACGTGGAATCTTCACCATCGACATCCTTAAGCACGTTTTCACCCGCTTCACGAGCAAGAGTCAGCACAGGCAATTCGTCACCTTCGATAAGGCCCGTAACTTCGTACAAGAACGAAGCCGGATCCGGATCACCATAAACCTTTTGGGCATCGGCAATCTTAACCGTCACAACCTTTTGTTGCACCGTAAGAGAATTCGTTTCATAGCTACTTACAACATAATTTCCATTTGTCGGGCTCTGGGCATCAAACGTAAGCGGATAATTACCAGCATCGAGGAGTCCGGTCTTATCAAGCGAAACATGGATGTTGTCCAGTTCGTCACCTTCCAAAAGGCTATCGGCAACCCACTTGAACTCCGTCGGCGTTGCATCACCATAAGTAATCGTATCTGCCAAAGCCGTAACCACCAAGGATCTCGGCTTCACAAGCAAGACACCATCCGTGATGTTGAACGTCACATTAGGATAGTTGACGGAAGTATTCTTGAAGTTCGAGGCAGAAAGACCCATCAAGTATTTGCCAGCATCGGTTCCAGAAACAACAGAATCACCGGTATACTTGACATACGAGAGGGAGTACACTTCGCTATTGGAGGTAATGTCAAAGCCCTGGACGATTCGTTCCTTGCCATTGTATTCCACCGTATCAGTATGTCCCTTAATCGTAACGACAATCTTATCTTCATTTGCGGTAATTCCAAACGAACCATCAATGGTGGTAACGATGTAATTGGGGTTAGATTCTTCATCCACCGTAGCCGTAATAGTATACAGACCAGCATCTTCACCCGGTTCACGAGACAGGGCTACATCCTTCAGAACATCTTCAACGCCATCAAAAGTAGCAAGTCCTTCAACTGTGTATTCCAGTTCCGGATCTTCTTCGCCAAACTTCTTAAAGACATCAGTTACAGTCAAAGTAACTTCTTTCTGTTTAATCGTCAAAGTAGAAGGCGTTACAGTCAACGTATAATTGGAATTGGAGCCTTCGGCAAACGAAACAGAGACCTTGTAAGTACCGACATTTTCACCTTCGGCACGAGTAATTATCGGGAGTTCAAGTTCTTCACCTTCGCTCACAAGACCGTCTACATCAAAAGTAAAATCCGGGTCCTTATCGCCATAAGTCTTTTCCGCTTTATTTACAGTTACCTTAGCAGCCTTCGGAGTAACCGTCAAAGTACCACCGGTGGTCGTCACCGCGTAGTTCGGGTTGGAAGCAGCCTTCACGCTTGCCGTGATGTCATATTCGCCAACATTTTCAAGCCCAGTCGAGGAGCACTTTGCACAAGACAGAGTCACACCCGAAAGGACATCCTCGCCGATAAGTCCAGTGACCTTATAAGTAAATTCAGGTGTTGCCTCGCCATAAACTTTAGAGACATCGTCTACAGTAAGCGAAACCGGGGCCTGAGAAATGGTAAATTTACCCGGAGAAGTAGAAACGATATAATCTTCCGTTTCCATTTTTTCTACAGAAACTTCAATATCATAGGAACCAACCTTTTCGCCATCAACTCGAGACGGCAAAATTTCACCAAGCTTGTCGTAATCGGCTTTTTTGATGTTACCTGTAATGACATATTCAAGCTTAGGATCTGTTTCGCCATAAACCTTGTTTGCATCCACGGCAGCGACAACAACCTTAGTCTTTGTAATGGTCAACTTTCCTGTTTTCACAATGATATTGTAATTGGGGAAAAGTTCAAGAAAATTGACTGACGGATCCTTGATAATATCAAAAGTGGATCCCACTTGTTCATCACCATCACTTAAAACCAACTTTATATTCTTTTTAAGATCCTTTTGAAATTGTACCAAAGTATCGGCTTGCAATTCATCTAAAGCACTATTTTCATCGATAGTCCAAGTAAATTCAGGATTTTCAGCTCCTAATTCCTTTTCAGTATCAACAACTAGTATGCGGACACCCTTTGGATAAATTCGAAAATTTTTTGTAACAACAACATCATTGGGTAAAGTTACAGTCACAGAGCCTGCATCAGTACCTGCATTGATGTTCTTACCATAAACAACACTAACCAAATCGGATTCAGCATATTCATCATCGCCACAAACGACTTTTGTGACGGACGGTTTTATCTGATTACCGGTAAAGGTCAAATCATCATCCGAAATCAAAACTGAGCATTCATCAGCAGCAACAGCATTCGAAAACGCCGCCGAAACGGCAAGAGCAAACATTGCAATCTTTTTAATCATAAACCACTCTCTTTTTTAAATTAATCAGACCCAATTATTCAAACCCAATGAAAAATATATTTTTTTGCTTACGATTTCAACTACGCAAGCCGTTAAAACGTTGTAAAATAGGGCATAAAAAGCAAGAACCGCCCCCGATTGGGAGCGGTCCGTAAGATTTTCAGTGGAACTGAAGAAAATTACTTCGTTAGAAGTTACTTCTCAGCGACCACCCAAACCTTGACCTGTGCTTCAACGTCGCTGAAGACCTTGACAGTCACGGTGTAGACACCGAGCTGCTTGATCGGTTCAGCAAGGTCGATCTGAGCACGGGAAACCTTGACACCAGCCTTGGTGATTGCTTCAGCGATGTCACCTGCGGTCACAGAACCGTAGAGACGTTCGCCTTCAACAACGCGGCGTTCGAGGTTGACAGAAACCTGAGCGAGCTTTGCAGCAACATCGCCGGCAGCAGCGAGTTCCTTCTGGAACTGAGCTTCAACAGCAGCGCGGTTGTTTTCGATTTCAAGCTTGGCTTCCTTAGTTGCGCGAACAGCGAGCTTACGCGGGAAGAGGTAGTTACGTGCGTAACCATCCTTAACCTTCACGACGTCGAGCATCTTGCCCAAGTGGGGGACGTTAGCCTTAAGAATAATTTCCATAGTCTAGTTCCTCCTATTAACGCATGCTGTCCGAAACGAACGGGAGAATAGCCATCTGACGGGCACGCTTGATAGCTTCGTTCAGCATACGCTGATACTTAGCGGAAGTGCCAGAAATGCGGCGCGGGATGATCTTGCCACGTTCAGAGATAAAGCGACGAAGAGTCTTTTCGTCCTTGTAGTCAATGAACTTGACGTTGTTCTCGGTGAACCAGCAAGTCTTCTTGCGGCGGATGCGAGTAGCCTGCTTCTTATCTTCAAAAGCCATTATTCAGCCTCCCCTTCTTCTGCGTCAACCGGAACAATTTCTTCGGTGGACTGTGTCTGAGTCTGATCGTAGACGATTTCGCTCATCGGATAATCAGCGAGGGTCATCCAACGGAGAACGTTTTCGTTCAGCTTGAGAGCGGCTTCCATAGCAGCGACCGTTGCAGCTTCTGCCTTGTAGTAGAAGATGACATAGTAGCCGTGCTGGCGCTTGTTGATAGTATATGCGAGCTTGCGCTTGCCCCAGTCGTCACGGCGGAGAATTTCGCCGTTGCCGCTGGTGATGTTTTTGCCGATGGTCTCGACTTCAGCCTTGATAGCGTCGTCAGAGATCATAGCGTCGATGATCACCATCGTTTCGTATTGTCTCATAATGAGTCCCTTTGGTCTATCGCCCGGAAACCGACATTGGCTCCGGGAGGGTTCCGAATAAATCGGTGCGCCTAATATAGAAAAAAGTGATTTGCGTTGTCAATCCGCAGGGGGCAGTCGAGGCTAAATTCCGAACTGAAGACCGATAAAACCGCCAACAGCCCACTCCCCTACACCGCGATTGAAGTATCGCTGGAAGATCATTTCGAAAGATACCCACGTCGAACGGAGGTTTTTCATTCCCCACGGCCAGATTTCTTGTACATTGAACGCGATTCCCGGACTGAACGTGACTAGCTGCGCCCACGAGAAGTTGAATTCGTAACTGGCACTACCCAAAATGCCCAAATAGCGGAACAGGGCGACACCCATGCCGACTTCGACACCTAGAGTAAAGCCATCCAGCGAGAACATCTTTTCGCAATTTTTCTCGGCTATCGCATTTTGAGAACTTTCACTATCACTAGACAGGCTGTCCGATTCTGCAACTTTACTTGAATCCACTCCTATTGAACGTTCCCTATAAACGCCATCCTTCAGTTCCTTGCGGAATTCCGAAAGGTCGGTCGTTTCGAGTCCAAGCACAGCGCCCGCATAAAAGTCAGCCCCCGAAAAGGTCTTGTGGATTTTGACATTCAAACGATAACGCTGATACATGAGCATCATTTCTTTGTCAAGAGTTCCACCAAAGAAGCGGACATCAAAACCGCCTGTAATGTTATCTCTATAATGATATTCCAGTTGCCCCTGCCAAATGCCAAGACAATCGCAATCCTTGGACGCATTGAAAAGCCCAGCACCGACGCCCACGGAAATGCCCTGACCTAGGAATGCAGCCTGGTGCGGAAGCGGGATGTTATAGCATTTTTTACTTTGTTTTGAAGCTGCAGTATCAGGCATGACAACGTAAACAGTATCGACAACTGTATCTCGCACCACGATGTAATCATTTGCGGAGTCAGCCACAGAAGATGCCGAAATCGCAGGGTTCGCAAAATTCGTAGAAACATCAGTTGAGTCGGATTGCGAAGCGGATTCTTGAGCTGCGGTTTCGAGATTTGCGGATTTTTTCGATGATTTGCGAGAGGCTGTTTTGCGAGACTTCGCCGATTTGGACGTTGTGGACTTTTTAGCGACCACCTCGGACTTTGCTTTTTTTGTCTTGGAGCTAGAACGAGTTGCACCGGAGCCTTTGGCTTCGGCATAGACGTTCAAAATCAGCAATAGGACTAAAAAAAGAATTCGCACGCTTGTAATTTAATAAAATCAATTGAAAAACGCAAAAGCTCCCGGAGGAAATTCCGAGAGCCTTGTAAAATGATTTTTCAGAAACCAAGCGGTCTCTTTGTGAGCCATAAGCGACCCGTATTAACGGGTCGTGTTGGCGAGAGCGAGGCGAAGACGGAGTCCCCGTCTAGCACAAGAGCCGAGCGGTCTTATTAATAAGTGCCGAGCAAATGGCGCACACGGTCCATCATGACCTTGGCCTTGGCGCGGGCGCGTTCCTTACCATAAGCGAGAATCTTTTCGATTTCGTCGGTATGGTCGAGCAAGTAGAAGTACTTTTCGCGAGCGGCACCGAGATGTTCTTCGAGAACGTTCTGAAGTTCCTGCTTGGCGTGGCCCCAGCCCATGCCACCTGCACGGTAGCGTGCTGCGAGAGCTTCGGTCTGTTCCGGCGTTGCAAAGAGTTTGTACAACTTAAACACATTGCAAGTATCCGGATCCTTCGGTTCTTCAATGCCCTGGGAGTTCGTCACAATCTTGCCAAGACGCTTTTTGAGAGCCTTCGGTTCGAGGAAGATGTCGATGTAGTTGTCGTAGGACTTGCTCATCTTGCGACCATCGAGGCCCGGGATAACACCGGTGGATTCCTGGAAAACCGGTTCCGGGACGGTGAACACTTCTTCGCCAAAGTGCTTGTTGAACTTGATGGCGATATCGCGAGCAAATTCGACGTGCTGCTTCTGGTCCTTGCCCACCGGCACGATGTCAGCGCTGAACATGAGGATGTCGGCATCCATGAGGCACGGGTAGCAGTAAAGGCCCATGTTCACGTTGGAGTCCACATCAACACCAGCAGCGGTGTTGGCTTCGACCTTAGCCTTGTAAGCGTGGGCGCGGTTCATGAAACCCTTCGGCGTGAAGCAGCTGAGAGCCCAGCTAAGTTCAAAGATTTCAGGAATATCGCTCTGCTTGTAGAACAGGGATTCTTCCGGGTTGAGACCGAGAGCGAGCCAGGTTGCTGCGACCTTGTAAATGTTCGCGCGCATTTCGGCGCCGTTCTGCACAGTCGTCAAAGCGTGATAGTCCGCAATGAAATAGACCGTGTCGTAAGTCTTCGTAAGTTCAAGAGCCGGGCGGATTGCGCCCACATAGTTGCCGAGATGGGGAGTGCCCGTCGGCTTGATACCGGTAAGTGAAATCTTTCTCATGGCGTGCAATTTAGGAAAATTTCACTGTGCGTTACAGCACACTTGCGCGGGGAAAGTGCTGTGTTGGGGTAAATTCGGGGGAAAAAGAGCGCGCTATCGATTTCTTTTATTACATTTCCTTGTCAAATGATTAAAGACGAGAAATACATATTGGTAGATAGTGAAGAATCGCTCGCAAACTTGCTTGCTGATTTGGAGCTTTATGACATGGCCGCTGTCGACACCGAGGCGGATTCCATGTACCATTACACGGCTCGTCTCTGTCTTATCCAGATTACCATTGGCGAACACCATTATATTGTGGATCCGCTTTGTGGGCTGGACCTTGCACCGCTGTTCAAGGCACGTGCAATGCAGACGCTGATTTTCCACGGTGCAGATTACGACCTCAGACTTTTATGGCAGACTTACGGCTTTTCGCCGAAGAGCATTTTCGATACGATGCTTGCCGCAAAGATTCTGGGCGAACAGCACCTCGGGCTTGCCGATTTGGTCAAGGAATATTTTGGCGACGAGCTCAAGAAAGAAAACCAGAGAGCCGACTGGACGATTCGACCACTTTCGCTGGACATGTGCGAATACGCCATCCACGATACGTTCTACCTTCACGAACTTTGTGCCATTTTAGCAGAAAAGCTGCAACAGGCCGGTCGCATGAACTGGCTCACGGAGCAGTGCAACACGCTTATCGAACACGCAAGGACTCCGAACGCCCCGAAAAAAGATCCGTGGCGCATTACTGGTTCCAGCATTTATAGCCCCTGCGCATTGAACATCCTCAAGCACTTGTGGGAATGGCGTGAAAAGCAGGCCGAAGAACTCGACCGTCCACCTTATAAGGTGATGCAGTCCGAACTGATGCTTGCGATTGTGAATGCCCAGAATTCACATTTTCCGGAAGTCAGCGAAACGTTCCTGCCAAAGCTCCCCCGCAATTTCAAGGGAGACCGTCTGGAATCGTTCCTGAACATGCTACGCACAGCTGTGGCAGTTCCGGAATGCGATTGGCCGATGCGCCTCCCGAAGGCTCCACCACCGCCAGTCATCCCGCATTCGGACTTGCTCAACGCGCTTAAAACGTGGCGTGACGAAAAGGCCGAAGAGCTGAAAATCGATGCAGCGCTCCTCGCAAACAAGTCTCAGCTGATTTGGCTTGCCGCTCCGGGAAACATTCCGTGGGAAAAACGCTACGAAGAAGCGCACTTGATGCACTGGCAGCAAGGCCTCTGGAACGAGATTTTGCGTGACAAGTTGCCAACGGCAAAGCGCATTGGCGACGAAGAATAGAGCCTCAAAATAAAGGTTTTTAAATGGCCGCGTCCATCGTTATTATAATCTTAGTGTTGCTGATTTTCGGCAGCAGCCCCATCGTCGAGATGATCTTGAAGATGCGTCGCATGAAAAAGGGCGATGACATCATCAAGGAACCGTGGCAGGAAATCCACGACATTCCGGGCTACCACGATGCAAGGAACATCGCTGCTTTTTACCCCATGAAGGGCGAGCCGAACATCATGCCGATTATCGAGGAACTCGCCACCGAAGGACGCCTTTTGCTCCCGAAGTGCGAAGGAGACGGCATCATGCACTTCTACAAGATTGCAAACCTCAAGAAGGACCTGGTCAAGGGGCACTATGGAATCATGGAGCCCCGCGAAGGCATCGAGAAGTTTGAAGGCGACATTCCTGTGTTTCTGGTCCCAGGCGTAAAGTTCAACTGGGACGGGAGCAGACAAGGACACGGCAAGGGATACTACGACAGGTTCCTCGCCAAATACCCGAACGCATTTAAGGCAGGGATTATGACTCCGGCGCAACTTTCCAAGGAACCGCTAGAGCAGAAAGAAACCGATGTGAAAATGCACACGGTCATCGCCTGCCGAGAAAAGTATTAACCGACTCAACATTGGCGATCCCGGAATAAATCCGGGATGACAACGCAAAAGAAAAGTCTTTAACAAATCACGGAGATTCACAAAATGAGTTTCAATAATGACGACAGCCGTCGCGGTTTTGGTAACGATCGCAAGCGTCACTTTGGACGCACAGCACGCCCCACATTCGATGAGGCGAAGTTCAACCGCGAACATCCGGACGAACCTGAACGCGCACCCGAACGTCGCGAATTTTCACAGGAACGCCGTGAAGGCATCGGAAGCCAGGCACACCTCCGTCGCGACCGCGACAACTTTGCAAACCGCCCGAGCCGCTTCGACAGCGACCGTCCGAGCTTTGGCGACCGCCCGAAGCGCTTTGAAGGCGAGCGCAATTTTGGCGAACGCCGCGAATTTGACAAGAGCCGTGCAAATCAGGAAAACTTCGTGCCTGCAGTCGGTGATGCCGATGCAGCCCCGCAGGTTGCCGTCGGTGGCATCAAGGAAGTTGAAGAACTCCTGAACAAGAACCCGCTCCAGGTCCACCGCGTACTCTTCATGCACAAGTCCGGCAACCCGAAGCTCTATGAACTCCAGAAGCTCGCCAAGCGCGCCCACGTGCACGTGCAGCAGGTCGATTCCAAAATTCTTGACAGCTACGCCCGCCCGAACCACGGCGTCGTCGCCCTCATGAACGAGAAGGAACTCCTGAACTGGATGGACGTCCGCGAAGAATTCTTCAAAGCACGTGACACGGGCGAAAAGAAGCTCATCGCCGTTGCCACAAACATCGAAGACCCGCGTAACCTCGGAGCTTGCATCCGTAGCTCGCTTGCATTGGGCGTCGATATTTTGCTCCTCCCCGCAAAGGGCATGTGCGGCATTACCCCGAGCGTCGCCCGCACTTCCGCAGGCGCACTTGAAAAGCTCCGCATCTGCCGTCCGGACAACCTTGAAGGCGCTATCGGCGAACTCAAGATGGCTGGCTATCAGATTCTCGGGCTCGATGCCGACACCGAAACAAACCTCGCCGGATTCGACTTTGCAGACCACGTGGTGCTCGCCGTCGGTGGCGAAGACGTAGGCCTGCCCCCGTTCATCAAGAAGCAATGCGACGCCGTACTCCGCATCCCGATGAAGCCCGAAGCTCATTCGTACAACGCATCTGTAGCCCTTTCGCTCGGCCTTTACGAATACGCTCGCTTGCGCATCAAAGCATAATTTGCACAAAACGCGCGAAATTAGCCGTTGTAAAGTTGTAAACACAAACAACGTGTAAACAGAAATAAACGCACCCTTTCAACGAGGGTGCATTTATTTTTAGAAGAGATGGATAAGGAGTGTGGATACATTATGCTAAAAAAAGCCCTATTATCGTGTTGCTTTGCGGCAGGGATGTCCCTTGCGCAAACGTACGACTTACCGATTGTTTTCGTTGACACCAAAGGCGAATGCCTTGACAAAAATGTCACTGAAAAGATTCCCGCGACCATGCGAGTACTCGACGGGAAAACAAATTCCGTTGCAGACAGTGCCAAAGGTACGCTTTATGACATTGGCATCAAGGTAAGAGGGCAATCATCCGCCTTGTTCCCGAAGCCAGGCTATGGCGTAGAAGTCCGTGACGAAAAAGGTGAAGGTCTTGACGTCAGCCTGTTCGGGCTCCCGCCTGCAGACGACTGGGTTTTCCATGGTCCTTATGTAGACAAGAGCATGATGCGAAACGCTCTCGCCCACTGGCTCTTTAGACAAGCAGGCCACTACAGCCCACGCACTAAGCATTTTGACTTGTACATCAACGGCGTTTACCGCGGCGTGTACGTGCTTATTGAAAAAATCAAACGCGGCAAGTATCGCGTGAACGTAAGCAAGCTCAAAGAAACCGACATCGCAGGCGATAGCCTCACCGGCGGCTACATTTGGGCTTTTGACAAAACGGGCACCAACACCGGTGGCGCAGGCAGTGGCCCCATTGAAAAGGAAGGCTTTAACACTTCTGACGGTTTAAACGTCATTTTGCACTACCCCAAAAAGGAAAACATCCAAAAGCAACAGGAAGATTACCTAAAAAAATACCTAAACGATCTTGAAGGCTTGTTCAAGAACGGCAAGAACGGTCAAGGCTATGAAAACTACGTGGATATGACATCGGCTCTGGACTATGTCTTGCACGAAGAAGTGACGAACAACGCGGACTCCTACTGGTGCAGTTTCTTCTTGCACAAGCCAAAGGACAAAACCGACAAGAACGGAGTCAAGACGGAAGGCAAGGTAACACTTGGCCCGGCTTGGGACTTTAACCTCGCCATGAGTAATGGCAGCCAGCCCGAAAATGGCGGAGGCAATAACGGCGGTGGCATGTGGGGCGGCGGCTTCGGTGGCGGCTTCGGTGGTGGCGGAAACGGCTTCGGAAGTTCCGGCACAAGCGGCTGGCAAATCGAAAACAGCCAAAAGTCAGGCAATGGCGGCATGTGGGGCATGGGTAGCTCCCTCAAGGCCCCAAACTGGCTCCTTGGCATGTGGAAGGACAGTCACTACCAAAGTGAATTGAAGAAACGCTGGGCAGAACTCCGCAGTGGCGTTTGGCACACCAAGACTTTGGATCTCTACCTCGATTCCATGAAGACGTACCTCAAGAACGCAGCTGACAGAAACTTCAAGCGCTGGCCGAACTTGGGCAAATCAAGCGGTCAGAACGATGCGGACCCGCAGCCAATGAAATACTGCAATAGCAGCAGTGGCGGTGGCTTTGGCATGCCTATGGGTGGCTACAACGCAACCACGTGGGATGGAGAATTTGAACATCTCCGCAAGAAGATGAAAGAAAGAATGCAGTGGATGGACGAACAGCTTGGTTTCAAGGAACCGGCAACACCCATTGCGATGGCTCCTGTGGATCCGTCAATCCATGAACCCGATTGGCAAAATGACGACAAGAAGAAAGACTCGATTCCGCTGAACATCAACTACGACGATCTCAGCAGGCTCTCGCCGACAAACTTCTTCGTGGTCATTGGTAACTACCTCGAAATCCACACGGATATGGGAGGCAAGTTTGCTCTAGTCGATTTGAACGGTGCTGTTTTGTACAAGACCCAGATCAAGGCGGGAACGACGAATATCGAAATCCCAGCCAGGGCAAGGGACAGGCACTGGATAGCAACGCTTAACGGCAAGATGCTTTCTAAATAAACTTCTTAATGAATTCCTCACTTAATAGAAATGCCGGCTCACGGGAGTCGGCATTTTCCTTTTTAAAGGCGATGCCCGCGCAGTAGCGGGCAATACAATACAATTACGTGTTCCAAAGCCAAGTGCTGAGGTAGCGTTCACCAGTATCCGGAAGCACTGCGACAATGCGCTTGCCCTTGAATTCTGGGCGCTTCGCGACCGTAAGCGCACATTCGAGAGCTGCACCCGACGAAATCCCAACGAAAATTCCTTCTTCGGCAGCGGCAGCGCGTGCGGCGTTCCCAGCCTTTTCGGTACTCGTGAGGTAGACTTCGTCAATGACCTTCGGGTCGTAATTCTTTGGAACAAAGTTTGCGCCAATACCCTGAATCTTGTGCGGACCAGCAACACCCTTAGAAATCATCGGAGAATCGTCCGGTTCAATCGCAATTACATAAATGTTCGGGTTCTTTTCCTTGAGGAACTTCGCCGTGCCAGAAACGGTTCCGCCCGTGCCTGCGGTCGCGATAAACACATCCACCTTGCCTTCCGTATCGCGCCAGATTTCCGGACCGGTCGTGCGGTAATGCGCTTCGGGATTCGCCGGATTGTCGAACTGCTGCGGGATGAAACTTCCCGGGTTGGCAGCGGCAATTTCATTTGCCTTCGCAATGCAACCCGCCATGCCCTTAGCACCTTCGGTCAGCACGACTTCGGCACCGAGCGACTTGAGGAGCATACGGCGTTCCATGCTCATGGAATCCGGCATCGTGAGCACCACCTTGTAGCCCTTGACTGCACCCACATAAGCAAGACCAACGCCTGTGTTACCGCTCGTCGGTTCGATGATAAGCGCACCCGGCTTGAGCTTGCCTTCTTGTTCGGCACGATTAATCATGTTCAGCGCCACGCGGTCTTTTGCGCTACCGAGCGGATTAAACATTTCGAGTTTCACATAGACTTCGGCATCGCCCTTGTTGAGCTTATTGATGCGCACCAGCGGCGTATTGCCAATCGTTTCGAGAATGTTGTTATAAATTGCCATAAAAAAAGTTCTCCGTACTGTACGGAGAACAATCTAGAATTATTTATAGAAAAATTGCAAGTTATCAGTCTACAACGGGCTGCACAAAAGTTGCATACGCATTTCTGAACAAGTTTTTCTGTTGACTCAAAATTCCGTCAAACGTTATGCCCGAAAAATTCTTGACAGCACACGCTACAGCAACATCAGCCATAAATGCCGGACCATATTCATAGAAAGAACCACTGGTAGCTTCACATTCCATTCTAAAAGTGTCTATAAGCAGACTTGCATAAGAACCAAGCGTAGCTCGCACCAAATAAAGTATAGAGGATTCAGAAACTTGAAGAGTCGTTACAGAAATAGAGCCCTGACCACCATAATATACATCTAGCGGAAAAAGACTCATAGAGCTTTTTACACCGTTTTCTTCGCGATATACATTTATCTCACTGCGTTCCGTACCCTCACCACGGACATAGTATTCTTCCTGTTCGGTTGTAAAAGGATATTCCGCAACATAACTTAAAAAGATCGTCATGCCATCAATAGCATCAGTCTTAGTCTTTTGAGGATAAGCTCTTGCAAGGCTATCCAAAATTGAACGTTCCGCATCAGACACATTCAAAGCATCAACATTTGGCTTGATGACAAAAGAACGATTAGAATTCGTATCTACACCAATGGCGGAATAAGACGGTAATTCCTGACGCGGATCCACGGGCTTCACCTCCAATTCATTGCACTTTTTCCCTGTTTCTTCCAAGCATTTAATATTGGGATCAACGAAACTACTCGTCGGCTTATCCCCCGTACTAGAGCTAGACATATCGCGGGATGTCGAAGATGGAGTTGTAAAGTGACCTGTCGTTGAGCTAGCGCCTTTGGAAATAGCGTTGCACACTTCACCCGAGAACTTCGAGAAATCCTTAAATAGTTCGTTGAAATCAATGGTGGTTTTCGCAGGCTTTGTTGTGCAAGTTCCAGGAACAGTCTCTGTACACACAGTCATAGCAACAGCTCTATCATCAACGCAATAGGCAATCACATTACCATGTTCATCACAGGATTCTTTGTTATTACTACCATTGAAAACAAGCGCCCTGGATTGGCACGATGCGACAAATTCTGCAAGCACGCTATCACAAGAACTTCCAAAGTTTTTTACCTCTATGGAATTTTCAACAAGTCCATCATTCACCTTGAGTTTTGCCTCAAAAGATTTTCCATCAGCCGTGCAACCCGCTTCAGCGCCGTTTTCTTCGCCATAGACAGAAATATCGGCATTGTCAACATTCAATACCTCTGTTGCCTTGGTCGAGAAAGCAATCCGAACAGGCACATTCATCGAAGCGCTACTGTTATTCGCAACTGACGAACTACTATTTTCTGCAACGGCATTATCCTCAATCGCAGCACCGCTGACATTGCTATCGGTACAGCCCATTAAAGCGAGAACACTCGCCACTATGGTGAATTTAATTACGTTATTCATGAGACTCCTCCTCGACCTTTTTTGTTAAAGGAAACAACTGAAGATTCAGTCGATAAACTTGGTTGATGTTTTCATATTCGGCAGCGATATTTGCCACCTTGCGAACAAATGCGTCCAGTTCCTGCGAAATGCGGGCGTAGGCTTCTTCGCAAAGCCCAAGCGTTGCCCCCGTGAAATGACGTTCTTCAATCGGGAACTTGTCGATAGCCGTTCTCGCAAGCGATGCCATTTCTTTGTGCATGCCGCGAACCGCAATGGGAAGCGATTCTTTTGTGCCGATGACAGTCTTTTCCGTCTGCACATAAGTATGTTCCGCCTCGCGCTTGAGAAACCCCGTCTGCACCAGGAACGCAAGCGAGTCACGCACCTGTTCTGCCGAAATCACTTGATGGCAAGCTTTCGCCATTTCGAGCGGGCGCTTTCCAGGCATCATCGGAGCGAGTTCGCGAATCGTCGGATTTTTCCACGATTCATAAAATTCAAATGATTCCGCATCGACAACGCGCACTTGATGCTCGCGAGCAATCTTCTGCATTTCAAGAAGCGCCTCTTTTTTCACGGAGTCCTTCGTTGCATTGCCGAACTTGACCATTTGCGTGAAGTAAGCAAACTCGTGCCCCGCAAGCCCCATCGCATGTGCGACCTGTTCCATCTTGACGAAACTCAAGCTGCTCTTGCCTTCGCAAACAAGCTTTAGGTAAACCGGCGACTTGAACCCCGCCAGCTTGGAAAACTCACGCCACGAAAATGCGCTCGTCCTTTTACGCTCTTCGTAAAAGTCCTGCATGTACAGGCGGTAATCCTTATATTCTGTTATCGGTTTCATAAGTAGTCATTAGTTATTGGTCAATGGTCATTGGTTAGAACAACCGTTCTTACATGTATAAATTTAAATTTTTAGCGAACTGCACGCAACATTCAAAATGATACAAAATCAAATAAAATTGCAAATTTTTAATGATTTTTATAAATATTTTTCAATTTTAAAATCTAAAAGATACACAATGTATCATTAATAAAAAAAGTCACTGGATCCTTCGACTCCGTTACACTCCGCTCAGGATGACAAGAATGAGCAGATCCAATAACCCAATTACTCCAACTTATTACAAAAATGTGTCACAAAAGTTTCCTCACAGCAACAAAATGAGTGTATATTAAAGTAAACCTATCAATTTAAGGGAGTTTTTATGGCAAATAAATACGCTGGTACCCAGACCGAAAAGAACCTTGAAGCAGCATTCGCAGGCGAATCCCAGGCTCGCAACAAGTACACTTACTTTGCAAGCCGCGCCAAAAAAGACGGTTTTGAACAGATCGCTGCATTGTTCCAGAAAACCGCTGACAACGAAAAGGAACACGCCAAGCTTTGGTTCAAGGAACTCGAAGGCATCGGCGACACCGCCCAGAACCTGAAGGCAGCCGCCGAAGGCGAAAACTACGAATGGACCGACATGTACGAAGGTTTCGCGAAGACCGCTGAAGAAGAAGGATTTACCGCGCTCGCCAAGAAGTTCCGCATGGTCGCCGCCATCGAAAAGATGCACGAAGAACGCTACCGCGCCCTCCTCAAGAACGTGGAAACCGCCAAGGTCTTCGAAAAGAGCGAAGTCAAGGTTTGGGAATGCCGCAACTGCGGACATATCGTGGTCGGTACAAAGGCCCCGGAAGTCTGCCCCGTTTGCGCTCACCCGCAAGCCTACTTCGAAGTCCACGAAGAAAATTACTAAGAGCCGAATGCATCAACAAGATGCGCGAACTCAAAAAAGCAAAATTGGCACCGGAGAAATCCGGTGCTTTTTTAGTATCGCCCCAAACAAGTCAAGGCGGCTAAAACCAAAATTCCCCACTTTCAGAGTATTCCTTAATCTTATCCACGTTATCAATGACCTTCTGTTCCACAACCATCCCCGCCTCAATCTTGATATGAAGCTCCTTTTCATAGATGGATGAGAAACCCATGTGAATATAGTGAACCATTTCCCCTTGCGGAACAACAATGGTCCCAGTAACCCATGTAGCATGAACAGGCTCATCTTTTAGCAGCTTGTATTTTCCTTCAAGCTTAATCAAGTAGAACTTACCATCCTTGATTTCCCATGTACCAACATACTTTCGCCAGCAAGCGGAAGTGAAGAGATACATTCCAAATTCTTGCCCCTTCGCGGCCTCGTAAGCCTCTTCCTCAGACAATTCAGCGACAAGAGCTGGATCATTTGGAATCGGCGGGCAAGCATGCATGCATTCCCTTTTGGCATTGAGAATGAGCTGTTCTGGAATTTGCGCTGTCATATTTATACCTCGGACTTAGTTTTTTCATCCATATTGCAAATATACAATCACAGAACGTCATATTATGACAGTTCAAAAATTTTAATTTTTTCAGTCTATTTTTTACCGTTCTATTTGCAACTGGATAATTTTACCGTTCCGGAGTCTTTGCATATTTACATCAGAGCTTGAGTGTTGGCGACCTACTAGCGAGCCGTTAACGCGATAAATTTCAATAGGCTTTGAGACTGAACGGCGATTTTCTCTCCTCAAATTTTTACCCAAGCCAACTTCGCCCCCGTTATCGAGAGTCACCGCAATAGAATCGGTCGAAACCGTAAAATTGTCAAATCGGATAAAATTATCGTGTGTCGGAGCCCATTCAGCACTACTCCCGCCATGGAACGTGGAAAGATAGAACTTGTCCACATGCAAAGTATCGTAATCGCGGAGCCTGAGCGTATCGACATCAAGCACGAGCTCGCCATCAAGCCACGCCTGCACACGACCGTTCTTGTTGCCCGCGCCAGGAGTCTTGACCGTATTCATCGAGACTTTATTGACTATGCGATGCCATTTGCCAATCGTGAATTGCGCTTGCGGATTTTTACCGCCGAGATCCCACTTGAAATCATCGCCGTATTCAGAATGTTGCCCCATGAAGTAAATCAGCTGAACAGCGTTCCCGCCCTTGCGCCACATAATTCGCGCACTCCAGCCATCCCCCGTTTCGGGCATCGCGTTCCCCGTGTAGCACTTGCCGCCACATAGCCCCGGAAGCTTGCCTCCCAACTGGAATTCAAAACCTTCCTCGAAGAAAATATCGTACGCACTCCACATCGTATCGGCAGTTTTTACAAGCGGCTGTATGATTTGCGCCGCACATGCGGGAGTATCATTGTCATTCGGACCAACGCAACCCTTGGGGTACTTAAGCTGCAGCACATTGCCGTGCGCCACGCCGTCATAGACAATCTTGGAATTTTCGCCGTTGTTCTTGTCCATCGCATACCACCAGCTTTTATCCGTGGTGTTGCGCTTGAAATCTTCCTTAGCCTCCGCATTGCCATAAACACCAACTTCGCGATTTTCGAAGTTGACAAACGAGACCGTATCGGACACGGCTTGAGCAAAAGCGGCAGAAGCGCAAAATAAGAAGAACGCGTACTTATTCATATTCCTAAGAATGAATTTAGGATTTTTTCGTCATTTTGCCACCGGCGATAAGCACTAAAAAGGCGGCACCGCCTACACCCACAATTTTCTTGATATCGCTCCAAAATTCGCGACGTTTTTCGCTACAAGATTCGCAAAATTTTTCAGAATCCGCAGCTTTATCGCAGCCGCATTTTTTGCATTTGTTCCACAATTTCTGAAGCATAGCCAAATTCCTTAATCGTTGGAGGTTAACGTGAAGTCTTTTTAAAATACCATTTTTTGTTAGGAATGGGAGTAGTGGGGATCACAATTTTTGGGGAAAGGATTGCCACCTATAGTTGACAAAATGAACGATTTTGCAAACGGTTGATTGCAAAATTTGCAAAGTTTCACTTTTTCGAAATTCGCCATTGTAGATTAGAGCCTCTAAACTTATCAGGAGGTTAATCTATGACTCAAAAATTCTCTCATGACTCTTATGTACGCTCAGTGCTAAAAGATCCCGCTCGAACAGCAGAGCTTCTTCGCCTTGCGTCTCGAAAAAACAGTAATCTCGCACAATTTCTTGCGACAGTAAATCTCGACACACTACAAGAGATTTCTGAAGCATTCAGTGACACTGCAACTCATGGCGATGGTGACCTAGCTTTTACCGTGAAACTCGAAAGCGACGAACCCAAGCAAGCCGAACTTCTCGTCGGCATTATTGAAGAACACAAGAGTTATCCAGAAACGGGAATTATCCAGCAATTAGTCAAATACTGGTTCCAGATTATGTTTCGCAACCAAAAGAATATTCCAACCGTCGCTATCGTCTTGTACAATGGTAAAGATCCATTCCGCATAGAAAAAGAGGTAATGTACCCAAATTATCCTGAATACTATCACAAGATTGGATTGCCGTTCTTATTAGAAGTCGTCGATGTGAGTGAAATTTTCGAAGATTTTGAAATTTCGATGATTTCGCCTAAAATTGCACTTGCGCTTGTTGCCTTGAAGTACGTTTTCAACGGAGAAAAACTAAAGAAATATCTGAAACCGGCTATGGCGGGACTTAAGTCTCTCCCCCGCGAAGAGGCAGAAGACTTTCTTACCCAAACTTTTATATATTTAAGACACTGGTTTAAAGGCGAAGCCAAGGAGCAGTTCAAAATGGATTTCAAGAAATGCAGCGAAGTTTATGGATACAAGTCCATTGCCGAAGTCGAAGAAGAAGAAATGGCGGAAAAGATTGCTCAACGTGATCGTGACTGGATTGAAGCAATGACTGCTCTTGGCGATTCTGATGAAAAAATTGCAGCCGTTTCCAACTATATAAAGAAAATTCGTGAAGCACAATAATTAAATCTGAACGAAAACAAGGCGCAATTAGAATGTTTCTAGCTCTGCGCTATACAAGCCATTTTAAAAATCCACGGTGTTAGAGCCGTGGATTTTTGCAACTTATTTTGCCTATTCCATTCCATAAAATTCAAATCATTTTGTCAAAAAGTCGAATAATTTGACAAATCAGAGATGGGATAACGCAATAAAAAAGCGCTAATTTTACGAGAAAAACAGCAATAATTCATTATTATTTGACAAATAGTTAAAACGGCTGTATTCGGAAATAAATGATTCAGCCCCTGTCATTTCCAAACCATTTTTTAAGGAAATACGGAAAATGTTTAGATATTCCAAATTTCGTTGAAAAGTTTTAAAAAACGACTACAAATTTGAATATTTGTAGTCGTTTTGTACAGACAAATTGCGTTAGGGATAGTGACCACGGTGTGGCGGAGACTTGCACAAGCAAGGCTCCGTTCTAGGAGGTGAGCGGCGAGCGTAGCGAAGGCGGTTGCCCCTAGAATATAGCCCGACCTTGCCCATGGGCAAGGGAACGCCCAACACAAGTCTTGCACAAGGAGATTCCCCATCAAGTGGGGAATGACAAGGAAGAAGTGCTCAAGAACAATGCAGAACAGGCGCGTTATGCGCTCCGCATGCCCCTCGACGAAAAAAATTTAGGATTAACCTACTTTTTCGGTTTTCCCATAGGCAACTTGCCATCAAAACCGATACCAATATAAAAGCGATTCATCACCCCAACTCCATCCCGGTTTTTCATATGATCGGTATAGGAGGGGACCACTTCGATTTGCCACTGAACTTTTGGTATAATGTCAAACATGTCCCCAATCGGGAACCTCTTAAAAAATTGGACTCCGGCAGAAAAATACACAAAGGTATTTTTCATTTCCTCTTCTTTATCAAGGTTGTCGTTCTTATACTTTATTGTCTCTTCGGCTAAGGATAAACCACCAAAAACATCGAGACCGTACGATTCCAAGTCCATCAAGGCGTAGCCTCCCATAAGGCCAAATCCACCCCACACCCAATTATCTCCAAAGAGAGCGTTTATATGTATCATAATCAGCGCTGAATAGATTTGGAGCCTCGCCTGAGCCATGCACGAGAAGCTTTCATCGACAGAACTCATTGTCGAATTGAAAAGGCTTCGACCAATCATGTATGTCATGCCAAAATGAAAATTCAAACGTTTGCGGTCGCTTTGTAGCATTTTGTCAACAGATGATTCATTAATCAAAGTATTCACAAGTGTATTATACTTGCCTTCGGGAAATGACTTTAAAAACACATCGCGCATCACAATCAGCCATGAGTATCCAAAATCGTAGTCGCTATCGTGTTCAAACGGATTATCTTGACGAATCCACAGATATAGCCATGAAGGAAGTGCGTCTGCAGCTAAATTAGAGACTACCCCAATAGGTGTTGGATTTTTGAATGCAGCGGAAACAACAGAAGAGCTTATATCAGCGAGTTCTGAAAGCAATTGAATTAATTTATCAGAATCATTCTTGGGTTTCGTTTCCTTATTTTTTTCAAAGGCATATCCCGAATTGTATTTGGCTAGGGCATATTCAAAGAACAAGTTCAAGACAGCAACATCTTCATCTTCTAAGTTCATTGAATTGAAATCAATATTCTTTACAAGACGTCCGTTGTAAGTAAGAAATGATGATGCTTCAACTTGACGTTTTTTAAGGCGGTCTCCCAAGCAATCACCAGAATCGACTTGCAATTCTTCGTTTTGAATAACTTCAAGGATCGAATGCACGGCGCTATCGTTTTGCGGATAAATTTTGACAAAGCCATCTAGCAGTCGTTCGTCCATATCGCAAACGTTCATCGCTTGCGAAGAACGGATTCCAAGGAGGACAAAAAGCAGTGCAAAACAAACGCAATTCAATTTCATTTTGATACAAACCACTCTACAGCGATAATATACAAATTTGTTTTGCAGCGTTTTTTTGAGTTGCGTTAGGGATAGTGACCACGGTGAGCCAAAAGCGACTCGTATAAACGAGTCGTGTTGGCGAGAGTGAGGCGTAAGCCGAACGGTCGTTCTGTGGCGGAGACTTGCACAAGCAAGGCTCCGTTCTAGGAGGTGAGCGGCGAGCGTAGCGAAGGCGGTTGCCCCTAGAATATAGCCCGACCTTGCCCAAGGCAAGGGAACGCCCAAAAACAAGCATTCGCTCGCAACGCATTTTTACAGAATCACTAGATCCTTCGACTTCACTTCGTTTCGCTCAGGATGACACGTCGCTTTTCACCCATATTTTTCGCACCCGTCCGAACATTTTACACCCCATTTTCTACATTATACTCAGTAACATTCTCTACCGGGATCGCCATCCCGATGGATTAACTCTCAACAAATGAGGAACAAACAAAAAATGGCAAGAGCATTGATTATCGGTTGTGGCGCCGTTGCCACAGTTGCTATCAAGAAGTGCTGCACCTGCAGCGAAGTTTTTAGCGAAATCTGTATCGCAAGCCGTCATCGCGAAAATTGCGAAAAGCTGGCCCAGGAACTCCGCCCGAACACAAAGACTGTCATCACGACAGCCGCAGTAGATGCCGACAAGGCCGAGAACGTCTCTGCTCTCATCAAGCAATACAAGCCGGACCTGGTGATGAACATTGCACTCCCGTACCAGGACCTCGCCATCATGGATGCATGCCTTGAATGTGGCGTGAACTACATGGACACGGCTAACTACGAGCCGGAAAATATCGACGATCCGGAATGGCGCAAGGTTTACGACAAGCGCTGCAAGGAAAAGGGCTTTAGCGCCTACTTCGATTACAGCTGGCAGTGGGCTTACAAAGAAAAGTTTGAAAAGGCTGGTCTCACGGCTTTGCTCGGTTCCGGCTTTGACCCGGGTGTTTCTCAGGCATACTGCGCCTACGCCTTGAAGCACCAGTTCGACACGATCGAAGAGATCGACATTCTCGACTGCAATGGCGGCGATCACGGTTACAAGTTCGCAACGAACTTCAACCCGGAAATCAACCTCCGCGAAGTGTCAGCTCCGGGCAGCTACTGGGACACGGACGAGAACGGCAAGGGCCACTGGGTTGAAATCCCGGCCATGAGCATCAAGCGTGAATACAACTTCGCACAGGTCGGCAAGAAGGACATGTACCTCCTCCACCACGAAGAAATTGAATCCTTGGCCCAGAACATTCCGGGCATCAAGCGCATCCGCTTCTTCATGACGTTTGGCCAGAGCTACCTCGACCACATGCGTTGCCTCGAAGACGTGGGCATGCTCAGCACGCAGCCGATCAAGTTCCAGGGTCAGGACATTGTTCCGATCCAGTTCCTCAAGGCTCTCCTCCCGGACCCGGCAAGCCTCGGTCCTCGCACGGTGGGCAAGACGAACATCGGTTGCATTTTCAAGGGTACTAAGGATGGCAAGCCGAAAACTTACTATCTGTACAACGTTTGCGACCACCAGGAATGCTACAAGGAACTCGGCAGCCAGGCTATCGCCTACACCACAGGCGTTCCGGCAATGTGCGGTGCCATGATGGTGCTCACGGGCAAGTGGAACAAGCCGGGTGTGCATACGGTCGAAGAGTTCGATCCGGATCCGTTCATGGAAGCCCTCACCAAGTACGGTCTCCCGTGGAACGAAGACTTTAATCCTGTATTAGTCGACTAAAAAAGTCGGTCATTAGTAGTTAGTCATTGGTTATTAGTTGTTATAAAAGCGACAAAGTCGCCTAGTATAAACTACAGACTAATGACTATTGACTAATAACTAAACTTGACACCTGATTCTTGAGACTAAACAATGAAAAAATGGCGCATTGACGATTCCCGAGATCTTTACAACGTAAAGGGCTGGGGCGTAAGTTACTTTGACATTAACGACAAGGGTCACGCGACGGTTTCGCCGATCAAGAATGGCGGTCCGAGCATTGACCTTTACGAGCTCGTGCAGGAACTTTCCTTGCGCGATGTTTCGACTCCTGTGTTGTTGCGCTTCCCGGATATTCTGGACAGCCGCATCGAAAAGATTCACGAGTGCTTCACGAAGGCGACGACTGAATATGGCTACAAGGGTGGCCATTACAGCATCTTCCCGATCAAGGTGAACCAGCAGCGCGCGGTCTTGGAAGAAGTGGTGAGTCACGGTTCCAAATTCAACATCGGGCTAGAAGCAGGTTCCAAGCCGGAACTCCATGCGGTTCTTGCGAACATGCAGAACCCGGACGCTTTGATCATCTGCAACGGCTACAAGGACGAAGACTTTATCGAACTTGCTCTCCTCGCACAGAAAATGGGCAAGAAGATTTTCATTGTTGTCGAGAAGATGAACGAGCTTCACTTGGTTGTAGACTTGTCTCGTCGCATCGGTGTGCGCCCGAACATCGGCATCCGCATCAAGCTTGCAAGCTCTGGCAGCGGCAAGTGGGAAGAATCCGGCGGATACCACAGCAAGTTCGGTCTCAATAGCTCTGAACTTTTGGAAGCTCTCGACTACATCAAGGAAGAGAAGATGGAAGACTGCATGAAGCTCATCCACTTCCACTTGGGTAGCCAAATTACGAACATTCGCCATATCAAGAATGGACTCCGCGAAGTGTCGCAGTTCTACGTCCAAATTAGAAAGATGGGCATGGGCCTTGAATTCGTGGACGTGGGCGGCGGCCTCGGCGTGGATTACGACGGTACACGCAGTTCTAACGCGAGCTCCGTGAACTATTCCATCCAGGAATACGCAAACGACGTCGTGTACGCGATGTTCGAAGCTTGCGAAAACGGCGACGTTCCTCACCCGAACATCATTGCGGAATCAGGCCGTGCTCTTTCAGCTCACCATTCCATCCTGGTGTTCAACGTGCTTGAAACGGCAGGGCAGGCGTTCTTTGACGAAAGTATTCATGAAATCAGCGATGATGCGCCGGAAGCACTGAAGGACTTGTACGGCATTTACAAGAGCCTTTCTCCGAAGAACTTGCTCGAAAGCTGGCACGATGCCATGCAGATTAACGACGACACCTTGAGCGGTTTCAAGATGGGCGACGTGGATTTGCAGACGCGCGCTATGAGCGAACGCTTGTTCTGGAGCATCGCCCGCAAGGTGGACCAGCTCGCTCGCGACTTGCGCCATCCGCCTTATGAATTGAGCGAACTTCCGCGCTTGCTTGCCGAAAAGTACTTCTGCAACTTCAGCCTTTTCCAGAGCCTCCCGGACAGCTGGGGCGTGGATCAGGTGTTCCCGATTATGCCGATCCAGCGTTTGGACGAAGAGCCGACGATTGAGACGACGATTCAGGACGTGACTTGCGATAGCGATGGCAAGATCGACATGTTCGTTCGCGGTGGCGAAGTGGCTCGCACCATTCCGCTCCACCCGATCAAGAAGGACGAGCCGTACTTTATCGCAGTTTACCTCGTCGGTGCATACCAGGAAATTCTCGGTGACCTCCACAACCTCTTTGGCGATACAAACGCTGTGCACATTGTCTGCAACGACAACGGCGGCTATGATATCGACAAGGTGATTGACGGCGAATCCGTGGAAGACGTGCTCGACTACGTGAACTTCAGCGACAAGGCTCTTGTCCGCAACATGGAAAACTGGGTCACGCGCTCTGTGAAGGAAGGAAAGATTACGCTTCAGGAAGGCAAGGAATTCTTGAACATCTATCGTTCCGGACTTTACGGGTACACGTATCTGGAGTAGGATGCTCCGAAACAATTACAAGATTGCGGTTTTGCTAGCCACATACAATGGCGGCAAGTACATCAGGGAACAGCTTGATTCTCTGTTCCAGCAATCTTGTAAACAGTTCCATTTGTATGTTCGTGATGACGGTTCCTCGGACGATACAATGAAAATCGTCGGGCAATTTCGCGAAATGTATCCAGACAGAGTTACGATTTTAAAAGACTCGCAAAAGCACAGGGGTGCGGCGAAGTCTTTTATGTACCTGCTGGAAAATGTGGATTCCGAGTATTACATGTTCTGCGACCAGGACGATATTTGGTTGCCGGAGAAAATCGAAAAGACATTTGCTCGGATGAAGGAAGCCGAGGGGACAGCGCCGGTTCTCGTTGCGACGGATTTGCGTGTGGTCGATGAACAGCTCTCCCCCATCAAAGAATCGTTCAACGAAGATTTGAAAATTGACGTTTTCCGCAAGCACCCAGAATTAATTTGCGTGCGCCACGTGGTCACTGGTTGCACGATGATGTTCAACCGCGCCGCCAAGGAAGTCTCACTCCCAATGTCTCCTCGCGCAACCATGCACGATGAATGGGTAGCCCTTTGCGTCCACTTTAAAGGCGGAGTCATCTCGATTCTCGATGACGCGACGATTCTTTACCGCCAACACACCAGCAACACGCTTGGTGCAGAGCAAGCTCGCAAAGGCTTTTTCGCACGCGCCATCGCACGCGCAGGGCAAAAACAGTTCTTCCAAGTCGCAAAATTGCTCCACAAGGATTTCGGATTATCGTACTTAAAGTTCTTGATGTACAAAATTTTGTATAGTTGGTTCTAGGTATGAGAAGAAGCATTTGCATGGCGACCTACAACGGCGCCAAATACATCAAGGAACAGCTGGACAGCATTATTCCGCAACTTAGGGAAGATGACGAGTTCATCGTTTCTGACGATGCATCAAAAGACGATACGTTGAAAATCGTCCAGAGCTACAACGACCCGCGAATCAAGATTTTCCACAACGAGAATCACGGCGTTGCGCACAATTTTGAAAACGCAATGAGACAGGCCACGGGCGACTTGATTTACTTTGCCGACCAGGATGACGTCTGGTTGCCGGGCAAACTCGACAAGATGGAAAAGTTCCTTACGGAAGGCGGCTACGACACGATTCTTTGCAACTGCTCGCTCGTCGATGCAAACTTGAACGTGATCAAGGAACGCCATTACGACGAAAAATGGCCGATGAAAAAATCGCTCTTGCGAAACATCATCAACAATTGCTGGCTTGGAGCTTGCATGTGCTTTACCAAGCAGGTGAAGGACGCTTGCATGCCGTTCCCGCCGAAAGTCGTCGCACACGATTTGTGGGTTTCGTATTACGCACAAAAGCATTTCAAGTGCGGCTACCAAGACGAAGTTTTGCAGCTTTACCGCCGTCACGAAAACACAGTCTCGTTCACGGGCGGCAAGAGCACGAACAGCCTTTACTTTAGAATCGCATACCGCGCTTACCTCGCGTGGCATATCCTTTGGCGTTAGGCGTTGAGCATGAAAATTTGCATCACACTCGCAACTTATAACGGCGAAAAGTATCTCGCGCAGATGCTTGATTCTTTGGTCGCGCAGACAAAACCTGCCGATGTTATAATTGCGGTGGATGACGGTTCCAAAGATTCTACATGCGAAATCTTGGAACGTTATAAAGACAAGCTCCCGCTAGAAATCACAAAGTTTGAAAAGAACAGAGGGCACCGCGCATCATTTTCAACGGCATTGGAAAAGGCTCGCGAATTGCTCGCTAACGACGATTTGATTTTCCTTGCCGATCAAGACGACATTTGGGCACCGAACAAGATCGAAGTCATGAGTCAAAAGATTGGCGACAATTCCATGATTTTTGGCGATGCCGAAATTATTGATGGAGATGGGGTCGTCACAGAATCATCGTGGCGAAAGAAAGCCGAAATTGTCGAACAACTGAGCCAGCAAGCGCTCCTCACCGGATACACGAATGTAACCGGTTGCATGGTCGCTTTCAAGGCAGGATTATTGAAAACCGCCCTCCCGATTCCGCAAGACGTGCCCGTACACGATCAATGGATTACGCTTTGCGCCACTGCAGAAAACGGCTATCGCGCTATCGCAGATAAAGTTATTCAATACCGCATTCATGAGAGCAATGCCATCGGCGAAGGCAACAAGACTTGGAGCGAAAAACTCCAGACGAATTTGCAGTGGGCAAAGGCTGTAAGAGGCTCGGACATTTTCGAGAAACTGCCAGACGAGAGTCGTCAATTCTTGAACAAGTTCATTCAGTTCTTGGAATTGCGCTTTAACCATGCGTTTTTATCGCCTCTATGGTTCCCGTGGATTGTCCGTAACGCGCGCAACATCTACCCGCAGGTTACAAGCGCCACCCAAATGATTGGACGAATTCTGTTTTCGTTCGTGGGCGTCTCGACCGCCAAAAAATTTTTCAATAAGAAATAAAAATCCTATGATTCACGAAATTGCACCGCACAAGCTGAATAACGAATTTAAGACCATTGAACCCAAGCCCACCGATTACTTGATTATTTTCAATGGCGAGCAAACGCTTTTCAAGAAAGCTGGTGAAGATGTTTACGAAATACCACGAGTGCGCGACTTCCCTAAATGCGAATGCCATTACTTGATTAGCATCGATGGTGACGCATATTTCTTGTGCAATTCGAACTTGCCGGAAATTCCGGAAGGCTACGAGTTCCGTGGGAACCGCACATTTCGCACACTCGAAAGCCATTTGGAACGCCTCGGAGGCGCCACGTCGGCACACATTGCTAAGTGGGAAAGTTTGAACAAGTTCTGTGGTAAATGCGGATGCCTCATGAAACGAGGAATCAAGGAACGCTCCATGATTTGTCCGAGCTGCAAGAACACAGTCTACCCCAAGATTTCGCCGGTCGTGATTGTCGCTGTTCGCAACGGCAATGAGCTTTTGATGGCTCGCAACTTGGACAATCCGGACAAGACGCGCATGTTCCTCATTTCTGGATTTGTAGAAATTGGAGAATCGCTTGAACAAGCGGTCAAGCGCGAAGTTCTTGAAGAAGCGGGCGTTCGCGTGAAGAATATCAAGTACTTTGGTAGCCAGCCGTGGCCGTTCTCGGAATCGCTCATCTCGGGCTACACCGCAGAACTTGACGGAGATCCAACCATTCACATGCAAGAGGCGGAACTCGCTTGCGCCACTTGGGTCAAACGCGAGGACATTCCCGAATACGATACGAGCGTGAGCATCAGCAGTTGCTTGATCGAGAACTTCCGCTCGGGATATACGATTAAGGAATAACGCAACGACAAGAAATTACTGGATCCTTCACCCTTACAGGGTTCAGGATGACAAGTACAGAGAAGCGCGGCTGAGAAGCCGCGCATTTTTTTCAGTTACTTTTCCGAAGCTTTATCGGCTTTCTTTTTCGATTTGCTCGGAGATGCTTTGGGCGTTGCTTCGGGCTTACTCGCGAGCACGACGTATAACGTATCGTGAATCACGACGGTATCACGCACGACAAGTGTATCGTGCACAAAGACCGTATCGCGAGCGCAAACAACATTTGCAGCACTGCTTGTGGGAACCGCAGAAGAAGAAATCGGCTTCGACGCACTCGAGCCTGCCGTATTCAGCAAAACACTAGAGCTAGACTGCGCAGCGCTCGAAAGAGCGGCACTTGATTGCGCGACGTTCACCCCAGACGGCATTTTCTCAATCACCGTAATCAGCGAATCACGGACATTGCGGAGGCTATCCAACTGCTTGCGGTAGCGCGTCTTATTGCCCGGACGGCGTTCTCTAGAATACTGAACTTCAATCTTATCGATTTGCGTTTCGACGCCCTTAAGTTCATCAAATATAGGACCTTCGCCTTGCACAGAACCACTCGGCGTAAAGAAGTTTACGAAACTATCAAAAAAGCCACGTTTTGAACCGCCCTCGCTCCACGCAATGTTCGTCGAAACAAGACAAACGAGCGCCACTACGCCACAAACAGATTTAAACTTGAAATTTTGCATATTTCAATAATAGAAAAAAAGAAGGCATACCTTTACAAGCCCCCTAATTTTACTAAATTAAGACTACCCATGCGGGAGTAGCTCAGTTGGTAGAGCGCGACCTTCCCAAGGTCGATGTCGAGGGTTCGAAACCCTTTTCCCGCTCGAAAAAAGAGAAACCACCTATCAGGTGGTTTTTCTTTTTTTATATGGTAAATGGAGGTTGAGAACCCGAGAAGAGGGTTCGACAAAATTCGGTCATGGACGAAGTCCGAAGAGCGAATTTTGGACTTATCGCGCAAGTTTGGTTCTTTTTCTTCAAAACATTCCAACTTGGAATATTCAAGTTTCGATACAATTTTCTTACACTCATTATTGACCTTCTCACCCAAAAAAAATGATTTTTCAATCATAATGCACTCAAGTGCCTAAACATTTCCTAAGAAGGAGGGGTAATCATGAATTACTCAAATACCCACAAATCTTCTGTGGAATTAACTCTCATATGCGCCTTAACCGCAGGTCTAGTCGCGTGTTCAGACTCTCCTAGTGGGGGGGGAACGAAAACTCCATTGCAGTCGAAGTGTCTGGCAAGACTGTCGGCGACACGTTGATGTTGGACATGATGGACAGCACCTACGATTTCAAGATCGTGGCTGACGGAAAATGGCGCATCGAGGATGAAACAGGATTTATTCAGTCGATTAGCAAAAAATCCGGTAGCAGCGATGCGACCGTTAAAATTCGTTTAACCACAAACGATTTGGACGAACGTTTTGTGGGCGATCTGCACATTGTGTTCCCTGAAGACACCTCCCTGAACAAGACCATTACCGTAGTGCAGAAGTATAGCGGCGACTACGATGATAATGCGGTGACTGAGCTGACGCAGAGTAACAAGGTTTATGCTATTGGCTATGGCTATAATGCCATTACTGGGGGCTATCCCGACTATGAAGCTATCAAGTGTGAAATTTTTGATGTCAAAAAATTGAATGAGGATGGAGGCGTTTCTATCGGGCCGACGAAGGCAAGCCTCAAGACTACAAGTATTACGGGGTCGACAATTTCCGATATAAGTTTCCAGTTGAGTTCCAAAGTTAATGTTGAGGGCGGAATAGCAGGCTTTTCGGGAGAAATCGGAGCCGCATTTGATATGAACACATCGAATAAGAGTAATTATGAATATGCATTGACCTATCTGGACCTTGCTGTAAAGACTGCGGGTTTTGATCTTCCTTTGGAATTGCTCAAGTCTGAAGAATATATGAAAAAATTCGCCTACAATTCCATTAATGGATTGAATACAAGTTACCCAAGTACTAATGAAGGGTTCAAAAAGCTGGTTCGTGATTTTGGAACCCATGTGGTATGGGGTTCGAGGCTTGGCGGGCGCATTCGTCAATCGATGACGGCAGATGTATCCAAGATTACATCCAAATACGATATCAGTGCTTTCGCCAAGGCTGCGTACAAGGGCGTTGTTGACGCGAGTGCCGAAGTGAGTACGGAAATGAAATCGAGCTTGGAACAAAACCTTTCGAATGTGAATATCGATATAGATGTTCTTGGGGGGGATGATGGTTTAGCGCTTAAATTGTCGGATTCCAAAATTCTGAATAATGAAGATGTGAACAAGTGGAAACAGTCTGTTTCAAAAAATACCGGCGCAGCAACTCTTATCGGTTTTTCGGATGGAGGCTTAATTCCACTTTATGAATTGATTGACGAAAGCCTTGGCGAAAAGGCCAAGGAACGTAAGCAAAAACTCAAAGATTATTTGAACGGTAAACAGGTCGCTTCTGATTTTGAGTATGGCTATGACTGTGGGACCGTGACCGAAATCGATGTACCGAAGATAGAAGACCTGGACACCAACACCTTGATTAAGGATATTTACTTGGGCGGACAACTGGTGGCGAAGGCCATGTTGGAATTTGTGCCGCTCCTGAACCTCAAAGAAAAAGTGATGGTTATTTACCCCGTCATCAACAACAAGGTCCGCTTTAACTTGGGCTTCTACATTGGCGACAAGGACCACAAGCCGGCCCGTGTCAGCTGGGATGGAACCGATGCCGCCATAGTCGAATATGAAAACATGAACTTCGGCGCGGCGAAGAAACTCTATATTCGAGGAGCTTCTGTGACGAGTGTAGCGCCTGAAGGCACGGAACATCATGCAGGCACGGTTGAAGACGCTTATTTAGCTTCGAAGATTTACGTTCCTAAAAAGTATCCTCCCAATAGTGAAAATGATTTAAGAGATGGCAAAGTTCAGAATCATAATTATCCCTTGGTTAAGGTTTTCAATCGTATTTGGCTCCGCGATAATTATGCTAGCACCATTGATAAAACAGGAAAAGAATATCAATATGTAGCTGTCGGTGAAGGAACTTTTAATGTTGGCCACGGTTTAGATAACAAGCCCATTCTCATTTACAAAGTCAAAGAGAAGGATAAATTTGTTCCATCAGGATGGAGTATTCCTACTAAGGAAGCATTCCAAGAAATTGAAAAAGTTTTTAAAAACAATAAGATTACTAACTTAGGTGCAGCCATGACGAGAAAGAGCGAATGCGACTCGAAGGATGTTAAAGGAAATATTTGCGGACTTGTTGGGTTAGGATTACGGAAAGATAAGAATGGCTATACGAGTTATTATGCAATAAATAATGGCCAGATCGGTGTGGAAGATGGTGCTAGCACCTTTAATATTTTGGAGGCGGCCGCATATGACGCGCTTATATTCTATCAGGAATAAAATGATTTATCAATAAATTTCACGTATAACAAAAAGTTCCCCCGCTTGGGGGAATATTTCTGCATATAGACTATTCTAAGTTGGAGCGTTGTTCGAGTTTTTTTTATTGAATTCATGTTGAAAAGAATTATTTTAAAATAAAGTATCCGTCAAAGAAGGAGAAAATCATGAGCTTTGCAAAAAGTTATAAATTCACGATGATCGCACTTGCTTTGTGTGCGGTCGGTTTCATTGCCTGCTCGGATTCGGACAGTTCTAGTGACGCAAACGGTGAAGACAACGTGCTCTCTATCAAATTGGGTGAGACGCCTGTCAACGGTGGCGTGCTGTTGCTTGGCAAGGGGGAGAGCTTCTATGAACTAAATCTGGAATCCAACGGTGAGTGGCGTATCGAAAATAATTCCACTTTTATCGATTCGGTCTTGCCGGAATCGGGTTTGGGTAATGCGGATGTGAAAATCCATGTGAAAAAGAATGATTCAGAGGGGCAGCGTAAGGGGGAATTACGTGTCGTTTTTCCCAAGGACACTAGTCTGAATACAGTCATTGATTTGAGGCAGATGTATAGCGGAGATTATGAAGATAATGACGCTTCTTTTGATTCTCTTGAAATGGGTGCGATTTTCGCTTGTAGTTTTATGGGACTGTTTAGCAAGGAGGCTGCGTTACAGTGCCTGACGGATGCGTTTGAGAAGAGTGAAAATTATAGGGTTGATCCCCGTGATGGTAAAATGTATAAATTGGAAAAAATCGGCTCGCAACTTTGGATGGCAGAGAATCTTCTGTATGAAACACCGAATAGCTATTGCTATGACGACAATGCGGATAATTGTAAAAAATATGGTCGACTTTACGAATGGGATGCGGCTATGGAGGCGTGCCCCAAAGGGTGGCACTTGCCGAGTAAGTACGAATGGAATGAATTATTTTATGGAATTGTAAAAAATAAGGGCAAGGCTCTCAAATCTACTTCAGACTGGCTGCGCGATGGAAACGGAAGTGATGACTACGGCCTTAACGTTTTGCCTGCAGGTTACAAGGATAGCGAGTATCGTTCCTTAGGTGATATAGCACGGTTCTGGACTTCGACAGATGATCACGGCTATACTGCGTTCTTGGTACGTATAGAAGCGCTTAAAGACGATGCCTATCTGAACGAAGAGGTAAAGTACAACGCAAACAGTGTTCGTTGTCTAAAGGATTAGTTTTTCAGAACAACAAAAATATTCCCTCGTTTGAGGGAATTTTTTTATCATTAAGGTAATGATGTTAAGGCTGTTTTTTGGATTCTTTCTACTATTTTCGCTGTATGCCTGTTCCAACAGCGAATCTGTTTTTGATGCTGTGCAAAATCGCCCGGGCATAGCGAACATTACGCTTGTGGCAAGCGTCAACGGCATTGGCGATAATAGCTATAATGACCAGATATTGGCAGGACTATTCCGGTTTAATGAAGATAGTGGAGTGCCCTTCCGTCTGCTGCAGCCGGAATCTATGGACGAGGCCGATTCACTTGTGCAGGCGTGGCTCAAGGAAAATGCCGACACGGATTCCTCGTTGCTTATCCTGGCGTCTTCGGCGTATGCCGGGTTGGCGCAAAAACTTGACATCCGTTTTTCGGGTGACGGGAACAAGGTCCTGTTGTTTGAGGCCGACTCGGCGGGCTTTCCGCAAGACGTTTATTCATTCTCGATTGACCGCTATGGCGCAAGTTACTTGTCGGGGGCAATTCTGGGCATAAATCCCTGCATGATTTTGGCGGCGGCACCTGGTTTTGCGAGCCTTGAAACATCGATTGATGGCTTTAGGAAGGGTTACGATGTGCATAAGACGATAGCAGATACTTTGGGGGTGGATTATCTTACTTACAATGAAAATGATGAAACGGCTTTTAACAACATTGAATTTGCCTACGTGGCTACTTTTTCGATAACGAATTATATTCTAGATGCGGATAGACCTTCGGCTATTTTTCCTTTGTTGGGGGGCGCTATCAAGGGCGTGCGTCGGGCCTTGATCGATTATCCGAATACGGGACACTTTATGATTGGGATGGATGTTGACCAAAGCGGCGTGTTGCCAAAGGTGCCGTTTACTTTGGTCATTGACATTAAGGGGATTGTTATTCGCTACTTGGAAGAATGGGCTTTGGGTAAGGATTGGCCTCGGTTCCGCTCTTTTGGCTTGGGTGACGGTGCCGCCTCGATTGTGTTTAACAAGAATTTTGACGATACGAAAGAGTTCGAAGCCCGCTATGAAAAGTATTATGACGAAGCGGTTCGCGAGGAGGCTCGCCATGCAAAGAAGTAAGCCTGCTCTGCTTTTGATATGGATGACGGTAGCAATACTTTGCCTTTGCGGCTGTTCTGATAATTCCGTCTCTGCCAAGACCGATACGAAAACGCGTAAAATCAGGGTCGCCGTCATGGCGAAATCTTCTGAAATGGTCCGTTGGAAACGCAGCGCCGAATGGGCTTTGGAAAATATGGAAAAAGCTCAGGACGGGCTAGACCAAAAGGTAAAACTGCAACTGGAATTTAAGAACCAGGATGATGCCGATATCGACGAGTATATGGAAAAGGTGGCTCACGATACGGACTATGCGGCCATTGTGGGGCCCACTCAATCGGACAAGGCGTACCGCATGGCGGAACTTTTGCGGAAAAGTGCGAAGCCGATTCTTTCGCCCAAGGCGTCGAATGTGGAATACCAGCGTTTTTTTGCCAACATGCCGAATTTGTGGAACTTGGTTGAAAACGACTTTATGCTGATAGAATCCGCTTTCTCGCATTTGGCTAGTTCTTTTGCGTCTATTTTTATGAATGAACTGAAACTTACACTTTTGGCTCCGTCAAGCGAGTTGAATGGCGGACTCGTAAGTTCTTATGTCGACTGGCTAGGTTTTATGGCCGAAGAATTCGGTCTTAAAATAGACAGAATCTTTTTGTACAATGACGAAACCGAACTGCGGAAGCTTACGCAGACTTATTTGGAACGAAGGAAGCCGTATAGCGTTTTGTTATTTGAACCCTATGATGACAAAATGGCCTTAGCCTTTGATGATGAATTGTATCAACAGGATGTCGCTTCTCAAGGTGGAATCCGAGTGGTGTGTTCGAATAATTTCGCTTCGGACTCTATCGTGAAAAAACTTCATTACGATTTTTACCGTGGCTTTGATTTGTACGCAAGGCCCGAGTCTGGGTTTGCGCAAGCATACCATGAACATTTTGGCGAAGACATTCTCAATGGCGAAGCGCATTTCTTTGATGCTCTGTATATTTTAGCGTATGCCACGACTTATTCCGTTTCGTCGGGCCTGGAATTGAATGAATCGATTAGAGCTGTGCTCGGAGGAAGGGACGGCACAGGCGGCGATTGGATGGTTGCCGGAATGCAGGAAAATTTCAAGTCGTTGCAGAACGGACGCTTGCCTGATTTGACGGGGGTATCGAGCTCTTGGACTTTCCTGGATAGGGACAACAGTGTGAGCGGTTCAGTGTATCGCGGGTGGAATATTGCTGACCATAAATATGTCACGAATGATTTTACCAGCAACGACGACTCGAAACATTCGATAAATCCAGAAGAAAATTGGCTGGATTTTTTCAAGGCCGATGTGGATACGAGCTTTTTCGAATATGCAGACTCGAATATTTCTTACAATGACGTTTCAAAACATTGGGCTCTTTTGGTTGCAGCCTCATCGGGCTGGGCAAATTACCGGTTTCAGGCGGACATCTTTGCCATTTACCAGAAACTCAAGAAGATGGGGTACGACGATGACCACATTATCGTGATTGCAGAAGATGACATTGCAAATCATCGTCGCAACCTGTATCCGGGGGAGCTGTTTATCCGTTTGGATGGAGACAATGTCTATGAAAAGGGTGTAGTTGATTACAAATTAAGTTCCGTAACGGCGTCTGACCTAGGAAATATATTAAGGGGAAATTCAAGTGATAAGTTGTCAAAGGTTCTCCGTGCAAAGTCGACCGACAATGTTTTTGTCTTTTGGAGTGGACACGGAATGCCGGGGTATTTGGAATATGGTAAAGACAAGGTTAGTTATGAGCAGATTGTTGCGCTGATAAAAGAAATTCCGCACCGCAAGGTGTTGGTTGCCGTGGAGGCCTGCTATAGTGGTGGACTTGGTGAAACGGCGGAAAAGGCGGATATTCCTGGTATCGTTTTTCTAACAGCGGCGTCGCCTTATGAAACGAGTAAGGCGGATGAACGAAACGAAGAAATGGGCGTATACTTGACGAATAGTTTTACCCGAGGTTTTACGAAGTTGCTTGATGAAACACCCGACGCAACGCTGAGGGACATGTATGTCGAAATCGCAAGTAAGATTTCGGGTTCGCACGTGCAGTTGTACAACGTGAACCATTATGGAAATATCTACAAAGAAACGATAGGTGAATTTTTTGTAATAAAATAAAAACGCAAGCTTGGTTCTTTTTATTTTACGGTTCCAAATAATAATCCGGGCGAATACCGAGAGCCTTTTCGTCAGCTTCTAATTCTGCGGCAGGAACATTTCGACCGACAACGAGCGCCGAATCAAATCCCGCAATTTTCGCGCCATACACGTCTGTTCCAAGCGTATCGCCAATCATCAGCACGCGAGAGCCCACCGGAAGCGAAGCTTTGACACGCTCCCAAATCTGCGGGAAAGGCTTGCCCAAGTAATAGGTTTCACAACCCACGCCCCCATTAGCGTCGCACATGGAATCACGGCGCAAACGTTCCGAGAGTGCGCCCGAAACAGGCTCGCGTTCAGTCTCGCCATTTTCATCAGGGGCTTTCGGAGCCCAAGCATCCGAATTCAGCACGAGAAGGATTGCACCCGGTTTCTGCAAAATCTTGACCGCGCGCACATAAGTTTCTGGCGTGTCTTTCGCAGACGAAATTGCCACAATCGGCTCGGCAGGTTCTGCATCCATTGCAACTGCGGTAATTCCACAAGCTTTCAAAACATTCCTGCCCGATTCACGGCCGATGTAATAGACTTCGCGCAATTCAAGCGGTTTCGAGGAAGTTCCACCCGCGGTTTCGTTCACAATTCCGGCAGCCGCATTTGTCGCGACACCCGAACGCAACTGTTCCACGAGTTTCGGTAGCAAGCTTCCCGACGAAATCGTTTCTTCCGTCGAAAAGTCAAAGCCACGCTTTTCCGCAGCACGAGCCAAAACGCCGTCCACATCGGAAGCGGCATTTGTCACTAGGCGAAGGATTTTACCCGCATGGCGGAGCGACTGAAACCAATCCATCGCACCGGGGTAAACAAATCTATCACGATTGTAGAGGGTGCCGTAGCCGTCAAAACAAAACGCATCGTAGTGGTCCAACAAATCCGCCATGTGAACATGGCGAGGGACTGCACAGGAATAGCTCTGGATCCTATCGGGCAGAGCCCTCCAGGATGGCAATTCAGTTTTGCAAAGAAATGGAGATCCCGGAACTAGTCCGGGATGACATTTAAAGGAGCATGCCTTTTGCGATTCAATAATTTGCTTGTAACGCAGGTAGATTTCTGTTTCGAATTTATCCATAGCGATTATGCGTCGCTACGGAGGATGCCGTAATCGCGACCTTCCACGGGAATCACGAGCTGTAACTTCGAAAGCGTATCGATATGCTTTTCAAAGACGACCTTGAAATCTTCGCCAAGTTCTTCTTCGTCATCGTGATCGAGATTGTAAGCAACGTAGCTGCCATCCGCAAAAATCGATATGCAGCAATCCCACGTGATATCGCCTTCCTGCGGTTCTTCGTCATCGGCACGGTCCTTGCTTTCGAGCATCAGAATCGGGCGCGGTGCAGGAATAGGTTCCGCATGTCCATTTTCAAAAATAAAGTAATTGCGGCCAATGAGTTCGTGTTCAAGAGCCATCGTACTCGGAACGCGAGCAAACTCACCACGCAAGCGATTAATGTTTCCGAGGTCGTCTTCATACGGGTCCTGAAAATCTTCGGGCAAAACAATCTGATAATAGTCAAATTGCTTTCCGCTAGAGGCATAGTTGTCCTGCCATGACTGCGGCGGTTCAGGGCGGATTGTCAAGAAGTCTTCGAAGGCATCCAGAATATCGTTCAAACGGGAATCCCAAGGTTTTTCCTTGAGTTCTTGAACCATTTCCATGAAATTCTTGAGGCTTTCTTCGCCCGTGATAGACTTCAATTCATCTTCATTTTCTGCCATATCAGACCTCTGTATTTACGGTATAAATGTAGAAAAGTATCTACGATCCAAAACTAGACTTCACTGGATCCTATCGGTCGCTTGCGCACCCTCCAGGATGACGAATTCTAAATAAAAGGCGATGCCGTCCCCATTCGCGGATCATGACCACATAAGAACTAGTTGCATTCAAGGCGAGTGTCGCGACAGGCTGCTTGCAGACTGTCATGATTGAGCCGAAGATGCTGACGCAAAGCGTCAAAGTTCTAAGTGGTCAAAGAGAACGGAGTCCGGCATGACAATGCGAACTTACCACTCTTCCACGGTTTTCACCGTGAGGCTCATGGCAATGTCTTTCTCGTAGTACGCAGGTTCGTTGATGAAAATCGGATAGACCGAGCGGCCATCCGGTTCGCCCTCGAACAAGATGTCCTTGCCATCAAACGTACGGAAAAGCTTGTCGCCTTGTCTGAGTTCGCGGTAATCGTGACCATCCAATTCCGGGTGGATCATCGCCTGTATAGCGCCACCGCCCTGCGGCTTCGGGTAGCCCAAGTCTCGCAGCTGCGTATAAACTTCAACCTTAATCGGAGCGCGCTTTTGCAACTCTCCACGGTTCCATTCCTCAGCAAGTTCCAAATAACGTTTCACAAGCTTTTCGGAACGTTCAAAAATAGCGGCGTTCAGCGTTCCATGCTGTTGCGGACCAATTTCAATGCACACGTCCGCCTTGGCAACCGTTCCAAAGTACGGCGAAGCGCTACGTTCTTCGGGCTGGTAATAAATCCAGGCGTCCTCGAATTCTTGCGTGAGCACGGCCGAAGCCTTCATCGTAAACGGATCACGTGTCGAAAGAATCAGGCAATAGCCCATGTTCGAACCCGTGTTATGCACGTCCAAAATCAAGTCCGTGCGCGTATTTTCGCCCTTGGGCCCATAAACCTTATTGAGTTCACGAGCACGGCGGAATTCGTAGTGCACAGGCTCCACAGACATATCCAAGCAAGTCTGAGCAAATGCGCGATTCAAGTCATGGTCACGGTAACGGCGATTCAGGCGAACCGCCTCCGGATTTGCAAGCACAACATCAACCGTTGCCGATTTACAAAGCGTATTATAACATTCAGGATGAGCCTTCCACTTTTCGACCAGGCTCACGCCCGTGCGTTCGTTGCCATGCGTTCCACCGGCAACGACAATTGTGTTGATTTTACTCATAAATCATCCTTATTTCTTTTCACCTTTTTTCCTGAGCCAGGAGCCACAAAGATACATCGAGAAGATGACACTTGTCACGAGGAACATGAAGATTCCCATGCAAGCGAGGTGCCCAATGCCCTGCAAGCCGCGATGCGTCGTAAAGAGGAAGCCGACAAAGCCTGCAATCGTAGTCAAGGAGCTTGCCATCACGTTACGACCCGTCGTGTCAAAGAGCTGACGAAGGGTCATCCCTTCATTGGATTTCGAACACCAAGACGTAATGAAGTGGATTGTCGCATCAATGCCAATACCCAGCGTCATCGGAATCACAATCACGTTGTAGATGCTGATTTTTCCAAATTCAAAGAAGTACGTGAGCGCACCCAAAAGTCCAAGCGTGAGAAGCGCCCCCATGCCAAACGAGACACCTCCCGCCAAGAACATCGAAGGTTTGCGGAACGAAACAATCAACGTGAGGAAAATGACAAGCACAATGACCGAAGCCAGGTTAAAGCTGTCCGCCTTCACCGATTCAATCACGTCCGAAAGGATGAACTGCGACGAGAACGTGCGCAAGCGTTCGCCATCAAAGTTCCAGTTGCCATAGCGTTCCTGGAAGCGGTGCAACGCATGGGCATCCCAGCTCGGGAAGTCACCGTAAATAAAGCCAATCTTACCGTAAGAGCCATCCTTTTCGCGGAGCAAGTCGAGCGTCCATGCCGGGACATCTTCGGCGGCAAACGGCTTTTCAACTTGAGCAAGTTTGCGGAGCGTCGAGACGTTTGCGGAATCGTCGCCTTCGGCCTTGTCAAAGACTCTCGCTTCGACCAAGTCACGAATTTCTTCGATAACTTCAAGGCGCTTTTCCTGGGAATCCGCAGGCGGCACAAAGCTCTTGAGCGTAAGGAAACTGCCTAACAGCGGATCCTTTTCGTCATGGAGTCGAACCATCAACGTGTCATAAAGCTTATCAAGCTGTTCGGCCTTGGAGCCCATCACAGCTGCAGGAGTCGAAGTCACAGCACGGTTTGTCGCGCGAGTGACCTTGGTCGAAATTTTCTGTTCTGCGGCAGGAACAACCTTATCCGTATGCACACGGCGCAAATTCTTCAAGTTGTGTTCAAAATCCACATGTGGTGCAAACCAGAGCGCTACGGCACCGAGCACAAAGCCAATCAAAGCGGCATGCTTGAAGAAACTGAAAATGCGCTGTTCGCTCCAGGAATCCGGCAACAGAGACTTCTGCGGAGCCGCAGGAATACCGCCCATGCAAGCGACAAAGACCGGCAAAACGAGGACGGACGTCATCATACTGAAGAGCACACCCATCGATGCCACAATGCCGAATTCATAGAAGCCACGGAAGTGTGCGACCAAGAGCGTGAGGAACGCGGCAATCGTCGTGAAGCTCGCCAAAATAAACGGCTTGAGCATCTTGCGCTGCGTTTCTTCGAGAACTTCTTCAAGAGAACTGTACTTGTTCAAAAGTTTCTGCGCATTGCCCAAAATGTGAATAGAATAGTCAATGCCGATACCCAAAATAATCGATGCGACAAACACCGTAAACGGATTCAACTTGCCATAGAAAAGTGCGGTAAAAGCAAGCGTCGGGAGGCAAGCGTAAAGCACAGAGCCGGTCACGAGAATCGGGCCCTTCACACTCCTGAAGAAGAATGCGGTCAAGAGGAAAATCAAGACAAGGCTAATGCCGAACGAGAAGATACTGTCGTTTGCAACTTCATCAACTTCCTTCAAGCCTTCGTAAGTGCCTTCCACCGTAAAGCGAGTCGGCACCGGGTATTGCTTGCTACGGAAAAACGCCAAAAGCTCATCAGTCTTTGCCAAAATTTTCGTCACAAATTCATAGTCCGTCGAGGGCTTAATCAACTTTGCGTTCACAACCGCGTTAAAGAGAATCTTGCCCGTGCTATCGGGTTCCGGACTACCAATCAAGCGATTCTTCAAACTATCCGGAAGGTAAGCCTTCGGGTTCCATTCCTTTTTACCCGTTTCGGTTTCAGCAGGAGTATTTTTCTTGAAGAACGCATCGAATGCACTTACCGCTTCTTCGGGGAGACCGAGTTCCATCGGCAAATTTGCATCGAACCAGACGCGTTCCTTTTTCGAAGTAGCTTCGCCGTTTGCAGAACTAGCAGAATCCGTCGGACCATCGCCGAGCAAGTCGACAACGAGCGGACCATTTTTGCGTCCAATTTCAAGCTGCAGATCTTCAAGATTATCGCGGATGTTTTCAAGGTGCTTGACCGGGAGGTACAAAAGCGCATTGTCCTTGAAGAACTGGTTATCGTTATCCACCTGCGTCGAGACAAAATCGCCCTGCCAGTTTTTGTGGATGTAATCCTGAATGGAATCCTGCAAAGCGGCGGCAAGTTCCACGCTTTCGCTCTGGATGGCAATCATGAATCGGTCGGTACTGCCGAAACGCTCATACGATTCTTCAAGCGCCTTAACGCTCGGCGTATCTTCGGGCAAGAGGTGCGAAAGGTCAGCGTCGAGTTTCAACCCCGGCTTCACGAGAATCGGAAACGCGAGGAGGAGCGCTAAGAAGAAATAGAAGGTAAGAGCCTTATACTTATTTTTGCAAATGAGTGGAATGTACCACTGTGAGAATTTTTCAGCAAACGACTTTTTCGTATTCATGCGTAGAAATATATTAATAATCTTACAACATACGCACATCGCCATCGGCAAATTCCGACGAACTGCCTAAAAACAGGACTAGTGGGGCAGCATATTGTCGTTACGCAAAAGCGAACGCAAAACTTTGCTTGCACCAACGGCATGCGCCTTCCACTTAAGCGACAAGGAATCCGAAACATGCTCAAAAGAGCCGTTTTTCCCTTTATACACTTCATCGGATTCTAAGCCTCCCGTCAACACGGAATCGCGGAAACCGAGATAATAGGCGTTCTGCGTGTAAAATAGCGCAGGCTGTTCTGCCGGGCGTTTTTCGGTAAGCAAGTCGTAACCCCAAAAATGGCTCGGAGCGCGAACTTGAGCCAAATCGAAAATCGTAGGGCCAATATCCAGCTGAGACGCCACATCTTCACGAATTTCAAGACCTTTAAAGAGGTTTGTGTCTGCAGAGAAAATCCCCATAAAAATCTGCGCCGCAGAAACACCAAGCGGTTGAGGAACCTTATAGTCAATGGAATCCACAGGTGTATCGTGGTCACCAACAACAAATACCACCGTCCGGTCAAAATCAGGCCTTGCATAAAGCGCTTCGAAGAATCGACCCATCTGTTCATCCGTATAACGTAAAGCATTCTTGAAACGCACCATCGCGTCTTCGGGCTTGGCAGCGTAACTATCCGGGTAGCCGTAGAACGGAATGTGGGTCGCTATCGTATTTGCCGCCAAGAACCAAGCGCTATCCGTCGGCATTGTCTTAAGCATTTCTATGGCGAGATCCATCCCAATGCTATCCGAGGTTCCGATGATTTTCGGGTCTTCTGCCACGCGCCAATTGCCACCATAGAAGCGTTCCACGAAAGGCAAGGTGTGGTCAAACACTGGATTTGATACCGTCATGTACGCACGATGATAATTTGTCAGATATTCCTGGAAACCCTTGAAATGATTCGAGGCATAGAACGCAGGCACATCGCGGTTCGGGTGTGACGGGAATCCGAGATAAGCCGAAGTCGTGCCGCGAACCGTAGGATAGCTTCCGCTGAACGCATTCTTGAACCAGAATCCACCGACATTTGCCATTTTCCACAAGTTCGGAGCAAGCGCCGTATCGCCTTCGAGCATTTGATTCAGCACGCGGCCTTTATAGGATTCACCGAATATAAAGACGATGTTATACGGACGCGTTGCCTTGTATTCGTGTGTCGGAGCTTTACGATATCCAGGGTAGTTTTTATCCGAGCGAGCCCCTGCGAAATCCGCCGGCAAAAATGCATCGAGATCATGGACAAGTTCATCGGTAATAGAATAGCCATCACGGAAAAATTCAAACGTTTCAAGCCCTGCAATATGCAGCACCGGAGCCGTAAGCGTGTATTTACCAAGCGTAAAACGCCAATCGATTTGAAACGGGAAATTCGTAACGCCACGAGCGCCAATAATGAACAAAAGCAACGGAATCAGCGAAAGCGTCAATCCCGAAGAGAGCATCGTGACTGCAATTCTCTTGTTCGGCTTTTGTGCAATCGCAATTTGAGCCATCGTCATGCGCTTTTGACGCATGGAATACGTCACACAAAATGCGATGCCACCCGCCAAAATGAGGAAAATAAGTCCAACCCACAAAACCGTTCCAAAACCATCGCCACCAAGCGTCGAGACCGTCGTAGCATCGGTGATATTGGAAATATGGAAATAGGTACGGATAAACGAATACGAAAGGCGTTGGTGATTAAAGCGGAAGACCTCGTAATCGGCGATTGCAAAGAAAAAGTAAAATACGTAAAATACGGCAAGCGCCCGAGGGCTTTTCAAGAACGTGAAGATGGAAGACATCACGAGAATTGCGCCATACGCCATGAAAATTTGCCAAATGGTCTTGCCCGCAAACATTTCGGACATCGAAAGCCCAAGCGGATCCGGCAACGCATAGAACAGGACAAGCATAACCGTCTGCAACAAAAAAGCCACAGACGTAATCAAGATAAACGGATTTTTGAAAAGCTGTTTAATCATCATACCAACGCAGAAAAATTCACATAAATAATAACAAAAACCACCGCACTTCATTTGTTCATTTGTGCAGTTTTTACTATATTTGGGCGCATGGATTTTGGAAGTTATGGTAAGACATGGTGGGCAAACAAGTGGCTAAACTCGATTCTTGCAACGGCAAGCGAGCAAGCTATTTTGCAGGGAATCAAGTTCGCCGCCCGTGGTCAAGTCACAAGCATCGATATAGTTGACAACCGCGTGATTTCTGTGGTAAAGGGTCCGAATGGCGGGCTCCACAACAACTACATCGTCTTCCCGAAATTTTCAAAAGAATCTTCCGAAATTTTCGTGAACTTTTTGAAGCAGCAGCCTGCGGAACTTTTGGCGTTGAACAACAAGGCGCTTAGCCCTTCGCTTGAACTCCTGATGAACAAAAGCGGTCTCCAGCTTTTTGATGACCCCGCCAAAGTCAACATGGGTTGCGACTGCCGCGATGAACGCCCATGCAAATACCTCATTGCCACGTTTTTGAAAATCGCAGAACAGGCAGACAAAGAGCCTAACGTCCTTTTCAAGATTCACGGACTCGACCTGGAATTTATCAAGGACTACAAGCCGGACGCGATGGAAATGGAAGCGCCCAGCGAAACAAATCTCATAAGGTCGTTCAGCAAAGCGACGAGACTCGTAGGGAATGCTGCAAGCACGGATGCTGCGAGCGTTTCGGGAAATGCCACCGAGAATGGCAACGGGGATAGCGACGAGCGCGCAGAACAAGAAGCAAGGCACGCCGCCGAACTTTCTCACGCAGAAGACGCGAGTGCTAGTTTATTTGGTGGGTATAAAGGCTCGGGCCGCGAATCGCAAAACAGCATCCCGCCCAAGCAACTGCCGACATTCGATTTCAAGAGTTGGAAAGACTACTCACACATTCTGCCCGCGATGTTGCAAAACTTCCCGAAGTTCTGCCCCGCCGGGAATTTCCGCAAGAGTTTTACAGATGAACTAGAATCATGCCACAAGTTCTTTACCGGCTTTGATAATTTCGACGCATTCTCGGAACAGTTCCGCGTGAACAACGCAAAGACGTTCCTAATGGAAAACGAGCAACTGCGACTGTTCCACAAGCCCGGATGGCATTGGAATTTCGAGCAGTCGATGGCAGACAAAGTTATCAATAGCAACCTCACCGTCACAAACGTGATGGGCGCACTTTGCTGCCTGAGCGCCGGGAATTTTTCGTGGCACCATTACTCCGTGCGTTACTTGCACTTGATGTTGCAAGTGGCGTTTTACCTTGTGCGCACCGGAGCGATTTACCCGCAAGTTTTCTGGATAGGGAAAGACGTGGCTCAAATGCGCTGGCTCCCCGCCGAGATGCTCCCCGAGATTTTGTACATTGTCGCAGACCTTGAAGTTACCGCCCCGCGAGAACTCGCGTGGACAAGCAAAGAAGAATCCTTCTTCGAAATTGCAGAACCCGCCGAGCACATTCTTTCGCTGTTCATCTCGCAGCTCTTGAAATTTGCACGCAAGTACAAGACGCCGATCAAGACGAATCACGGCAATTTGCTCTCGTTCTTTTTCGATAGCGTTTCGGGAAAGCTAGCGAACAACTCACATGCCATTCCGGGGAAAATCCAGCAATGGCTTTCGGTATATTCTTGCCTCGGTTGTCGTACGCAGATTCTCTTTGTCTGTAGCGAAAAGGATGAAGATGTGGCGCTGGACGTTTTTGTGCTAGACGAAGACGCTGCGAGTGCCGCCGGAAATATCGCAAGACGCACGCCACTTTCGGAACTATTCGAAAACAACGACTCGCGACTGCTCTCGATTATGAGCGTTCTGAACGGCATTGCCGATGGCTTCAAGCCGCTCGATGCATACTTGGAACGCCGTGCAAGCGAACCCATTTTGATGCGAGGCGCCGAACTCCTCGACTTTTTGCAGGATTGCCTCAAAAAACTCCAACTGTTCGGCATCCAGACGGAAATTCCAAAGAACCTTTTGAACATCGGAAAGCCGAAGCCCAAGATGCGCTTGCAAGGCAGCATGAGCTTTGGTGCATTTACTGCTGGCGACCTGCTTGACTTCGATTGGGAAATCGCCATCGGAGACGAAAATATTTCAGCAAAGGAATTCTTGGAACTCGCCGAACAAGCGGACGGACTTTTAAAATACAAGTCCAGTTACGTGCAAATTACCGAACAGGATTTGCAATCCATCCGCGATAAAATTGAAGGCAAGTCCGGAGAGTCTGCGAAAAACAGCAAAGGCAAAAAAGCAGCTAGGGATGATGCGGGAACGTCTTCTGAAAATGCCGCGGAAAACGCCGCGACCTCCACAGACGAAATCCTCGAAGAAGATTCCGTTCCAGAAATCACGCAAGCCAAACTCGTACAAGCTTGCTTCACCGGCGAATGCGACAACATCCCGGTTGAAATGGCGAGCGATTTCAAGCAGCAGTTCGATGCCTGGCGCGCCGAAACAGATATTCCGTTGCCCGAGAATCTGAATGCAACACTCCGCCCCTACCAAATGCGCGGCTACTCCTGGATGTACAAGAATCTGGAAATCGGATTCGGTTGCATTCTCGCCGATGACATGGGTCTTGGCAAGACGCTGCAAGTCATTACGTTCCTCCTCAAGATGAAACAGGAAGGCAAGTTCGCGGAGAAAAAAGCCATCGTCGTGATGCCCGCCGGCCTCCTTTGCAACTGGCAAGTCGAAATCAAGAAGTTTGCTCCAGAACTCACGTTCTTTGCGTACCACGGAGGCCGCCGCGACTTGCAAAAGTTCAGCGCCGACGTATTGCTCACGACGTACGCCACGTTCCGCAAGGACTTTGCTGAACTCGACAAGCACGAATGGCAAACGATTATCATCGACGAAGCTCAAAATATCAAGAACGCCGATAGCGAACAGAGTAAATTGCTCCGTCGGATGCGCGCCCCCATGAAAATTGCCATGAGTGGTACCCCTGTCGAAAATCGCCTCATGGAATTCTGGACCATCATGGATTTTGCAAACCACGGATTCTTCCCGAGCGCAAGTGAATTCCGCGAAAAGTTCGAAACGCCGATTCAAAAGAACGGCAATCAAGTCGTTGCCGAAACGTTCCGCAAAATCACAGCACCGTTCATGCTGCGCCGCCTCAAGACCGACAAGAGCATCATCAGCGACTTGCCCGACAAAATCATCCAGGACGAATACGCCGAACTCACGCGCTCACAAGCCGCCCTTTATCAAAAAACGCTCGAACACTTTATGCAAGAGCTTGAGATGGAGCAGGCGCTCAGCGAAAAGGCAAACGATGCCCACGCACTATTCAAGCGCAAGGGCATTATTTTGCAGATGATTCTTGCGCTCAAGCAAATCTGCAACCACCCCGCCACATTCCTAAAAGGCCTCGCCACAACCTCAGCACAAGACGCCGCGGCAGTCCCTACAGAAAGCGCCGCGCCCCAAAAGTCCAATAAGCTCGAATCCGGCAAGATGCAAATGCTCTTGGACCTTCTCACCTCCATCCAAGAGCAAGGCGAAAAGACGCTCATCTTCACGCAATTCGCCGAAATGGGCCACCTGCTGAAATCAACCATTGAAAGCGAACTCGGCCTCCGCACGCATTTCTACCACGGCGGTTGCACACAAACGCAGCGCTCCGAAATGATCCAGGATTTCCAGGAAAACCCGGACTGCAAAGTGCTCATACTCTCGCTCAAGGCTGGTGGCACCGGTCTCAACCTCGTCGCCGCCTCGCAAGTCATCCATTACGATTTGTGGTGGAACCCCGCCATCGAAGCGCAAGCCACCGACCGCGCCTTCCGTATCGGGCAAAAGCGCAACGTCCAAGTCCACCGCTTTATCACCAAAGGCACCTTCGAAGAGAAGATCAACTCCCTCCTCGAAACCAAAAAAGCCATCGCCAACTTGACCGTGAACGCTGGCGAAACATGGCTCGCCGACATGGACGACAAGCAACTCGCCGAAGTCTTCTGCCTGGACAACACGATTGTGTAGAAATTTAAATCGAAACCTATATTATATTTAAATCCAAACAGTAAAAAGTTGAGGAAAAATGCGGCGCAAGGACAGAGAAGTTTTAGGCGACGAAAACATCGCAAAGATTATCGAACAATGTACAACTTGTCATGTCGCAATGACTGATGATGCAGACCCAAGCATGCCCTACGTGATTCCATTGTCATTCGGATACAGCCTTAACAGCGGTGTTCTGGAACTGTATTTCCATTGTGCACATGTCGGCAAAAAGCTCGACTGCATCCGCAAAAATCCGAATGTCGCGTTCAGCATGTGCGTGGAGAATCGCATCGAGATTCACGAAGAAGCATATTGCAAGAGCGGGCGCTTTTATGCAAGCGTTGTCGGGCAAGGCAAAGCTGAAATCGTCGAAGACATCGCCGAAAAATGCCGTGGACTCTCGCTCCTAATGAAACGACAAGCCGCCCATGAGCCTCACCACCCAGATTCCGCGCATTCCTCGCAATCAGCGATCCCGCACAAGTTCGAATTCACGCCCGAACAAGCCGCCACCGTGACCGTTTTCAAGATAACGAGCACTAACTTTACCGGAAAAGCGAAAAACGACAAGGCACAAAAGTGCTAGAAAAATCCTAGCACGCTACACATTTAGTCCTTGACACAACGAACAGAAAAGCCACTGCTCTTGCCGAAGTCGAATGTGCTTATTGCCGCGTTACCATATTTGGACAAGTACATGTAGTACGCAGTCAAGTTATCGACCTCTGTAGAACTCCAGAAGTACGCATAGTCGCCCGTGCCCTCGTGATTATAACAGTCGCCCGAGCCATAGGGACCAACACTGATACCGCTGTGGCCAACAGGCAACGCCGAAAACGAGAAATCATCCGTATTGCCGTAATTATTCCAATCGGTTGTGGACTTGAGTCTTGTATCGATGTGTGCCAGTGGGTCGCCGAGTTTGACTGCATTGAATAGGGTACTCCACTCGTCTTGGCTTGGCAGGTGCCAACCACTAGGGCAAGCCGTTGTCGCCACATCCCACGTGTACAGGCGACCACCGTACTCGGCGCATTTTGCGCAGTAGCTCTGGGTGAAGTAGCCACCTGGTGCGTAGTTCACATTTACGGTCTTCATCTCGGCGCATCTAACGCAACAGCTGCCTTTTGTTTCGTAGTTCAGATTTTCGGCCATCCATGTCTGCGAACCGATGACAACCGTTTTATAGACCTGCCCATCGCGAGAATCAGTGAATGGGATTATTTCCGCAGCCTGAATTGGAGACGTGCCCACAGAATCTGACGAAGAATCACCACACGCCCACAGCAACAGAACAGGAGCAAATAACAAAATTTGTTTGGTCATAACACTACACCTTAGCAAAAGCACTACTAAATGTAAAAAAGAGCGATACATTGTCAAGTTTTTATTTTCGCTCATGTGTTTTACGATAGCACATGTTCCGTTTTGGAACATGTGAAAAAAAAGGCAACTCGTAAAGATTATTTACAAGTTGCTCATGCTAGTTCTCTACTCCGCCCAATGGTTTCCGTTGTAATTCTTGGCGGTGTCCGCGTCCATGCCGATTTGGCGAACCAAATCTTCAATGCTTGCGAATTTCTTTTCAGGGCGCAAGAAGGCGAGCAAGTCCAGCGCTAAGTGCTGGCCGTAAATGTCTTCGTTAAAGTCAAGCAGATACGCTTCGACCGCAAGGTTATGCGTTCCGGGCGTTGTCGGTTGCGTTCCGATGTTCACGACAGAGCGATAAATGCGACCGTCCGAGAGTCTTGCGCTTGCAACATACACGCCGCCTTTCGGCAAGAACTTGAACTGTTCCATCTGCACATTAGCCGTCGGAAACCCGATCGTATGACCAAGGCGCTTGCCTACCACAACAGTTCCAGACAAGCGATACGGGCGCCCCAGATAAGTCTGCGCGCGGTCCACATCGCCGTTCAAAAGCGCATTGCGCACTGCAGAAGAGCTCACGCGTTCGCCCTTGTGCAAAACCATTGAAAGCATCTGCGTCGAGAGTTCCGGGAACGCAGCGGTAATCGTCTCGTAATTGCCTTTGCCGCCAGCGCCAAAGCAATGGTCATGTCCAAAAAACATCGAAACGACTTCGCGCTTTTCAATCAGTTCCGTGCGGACAAATTTATCAAACGGGAGTTTTGCCAATTCGTGCGTGAACGGCAAAACCAAAAATTCAATACCGAGGCTCTCGACGAATTCGCGTTTTTCTTCGGTCGTCGTGAGGAGCAACGGATCGCCCGGCCCACGCAAGACGTAATTAGAATGGGGTTCAAAGCTGATGACCGTCGGCTGCAAATGGTTCACTTCGGCAACCGCTTTCAGCGTACGGAAAAGCGCCTGGTGCCCCAAATGGCATCCGTCAAAATTACCCATTGTCACAGCGCGTTTCATCCAATCATCACCTTTTTAATCATCACCTAAAAAGAACTTGGGGCAAATGCGGCCCGGGTCATAAACGCCAAGCCCAATCACAGCGCCATCTTTATCGGCGGTAAAGACAAACTTTTCCGACCCAGGCGTCGTGCTTAAATTTTCAACAGGAGTGCGCCACGGCACCCAATTTCCTAAACGAATCGCTTTCACCTGGTCGTCATTCAAGCGAACAACCGGAAAATCAAGCACCTGGTCCACAGGGAGCAAATGTTCCGGCGTGAGAGCGTCCCCGCGAACAGCACGATCCACAGTCACATCGCCAATGCGATGGCGGCGGATCATCGAGACGCAGCCGCACGTTCCAAGCGCACGGGCCAAATCACGACCGAGCGAACGGATGTACGTTCCCTTGCTACAGTTGCATTCCAAATCAAACGAGGCAAAGCTCTTGCCAGTGCAGCCTTCCGTCACAAGCCCCTCGCCCACGACTTTGAGCGATTCGATATGGATGCGGCGTGGCTTGAGTTCAATTTCACGACCACGATTTGCCAAGTCGCTTGCGCGATGTCCGTCGATTTTCACAGCACTGTAATTCGGCGGAACCTGGTCAATGTCGCCAATGAACTGCGGCAAAACCGCTTCGAGGTCCGCACGCGTCACCGAAGGCACTCCGCACTGGATCCTATCGCCTTCGGCTCCAGGATGACAACCCATCTTATCCTGTTCCACGACTTCCCCGTCCCATTCCAGGGTGTCGGTTTCGTAGCCAAGGTGGAGCCTGAACGTATAGCACTTGTCCTTCGCCTCAATGTAGGGCAAAAGGCGCGTTGCACGACCAGTGGCAGCAATAATGAGCCCGCTTGCACGCAAATCGAGCGTACCCGCGTGGCCCACGCGTTTAGTACAAAAGACCCTTTTCAGAGGGAAAAGGGCCTTAAAAGATGTTTCACCTGCAATTTTGTCCAAGAGGACGAAGCCGGAAGAGGACAATTAAAGTTCCCCTTTCTGCTTCAGTTCTGCAAGGATTTCTTCAATGTGCATGGCATGTTCGAGATTTTCGTCAAGAACGAACTTGAGCTCCGGAACCTTGAAAATCTTCAAGGCCTTGCCCAAGACGCCACGGATAAAGCCGGCGGAATTGTTGAGTCCGACAAGCGTATCGCGCTTTTCTTTATCGGAACCCATCACCGAGACGAGGGCCTTTGCATAGCTCAGGTCTTCAGTAATGTCCACACGGGTAATGCTCGCGAGAGTGCTCACGCGCGGATCCTTCAAGCCCTTCTGGATGAGCTTGGAGATCTCTTCGCGGAACTGCTCGCCTAATCTATCGGTTCTACGAGTCATTAAGCGTTTTCCTTCGCTGCGGCAGCTTCTTCAGCAGCCTTCTTTGCCTTTTCTTCAGCTTCTTCGCGGGCAACGTCTTCCAACGTACGGGCGACCTTGACTTCCTTGAAGAAGATGAGGCTATCGCCTTCCTTGATATCGTCGTAACCCTTGAGGCCGATACCGCACTCGAAGCCACGAGCGACAGACTTGACGTCGTCCTTCATACGCTTCAAGGACTGAACCACGGTCGTACCGAGTTCGATACCGTTGCGGTAAACGCGGACATGGCTCGTGCGGTCGACTTCGCCGTCGGTAACCATACAGCCAGCGATGAGACCGACCTTCGGGACCTTGAACACCTGGCGGATTTCGGCTTCGCCAACGAGTTCTTCGCGCATGATCGGCTTGAGGAGGCCTTCCACAGCGTTCTTGATATCTTCAATGCAGTCGTAAATCACGCGGTAGTTGCGGATTTCGATGCCTTCCTTCTGAGCCATTTCGCGGACAGCGAGAGACGGCATAAGGTGGAAGGAAATAATGATAGCCTGTGCGGTCGTTGCAAACAGGATATCGGATTCAGTAATCGTACCCACGCCCTTGCGGATGATGTTGACGCGGACTTCCTTGTTGGTAAGCTTTTCGAGGGAAGCGGCCAAAGCTTCTGCAGAACCACCCACGTCGGCCTTGACGATGAGGTTGAGTTCGGAGAGCGTACCTTCCTTCTTTGCGTTGAAGGAGTTTTCGAGAGAGACCGTCTTACGGGCGCGGAGATCGCGTTCACGAGCAGCCATACGGCGCTTGGAAGCAATTTCACGTGCGGTCTTTTCGTCTTCCACCACGACAAGTTCGTCACCGGCCTGCGGAGTACCGTCAAAGCCGAGCACCTGACACGGAGCAGAAGGAGGAGCTTCCTTCATCTGTTCACCGCGTTCGTTAAACATGGCACGGACACGGCCAGCGTAGATACCGCAAACAAACGGGTCACCCACATGGAGCGTACCGTTCTGCACGAGGATCGTAGCCATGGAACCCTTACCCACGTCGAGCTTGGATTCAACGACAGCGCCACGGGCGTGCGTATCCGGATTGGCTTTAAGTTCAAGAATTTCAGCTTCGAGAGCGAGCGTTTCAAGGAGGACATCCATGCCCTGACCCGTACGAGCAGAAACTTCGATACAGCTGGTCTGACCGCCCCACTGTTCGACTTCCACACCGCGTTCTGCGAGCTGGGCGCGAATCTTGTCCGGGTTTGCGGTCGGGAGGTCCATCTTTGTAATGGCAACGACCATCGGGACGTTTTCGCGCTTTGCAAGTTCAATACATTCAACCGTCTGCGGCATCACCATGGAGTCAGCAGCTACGACGAGAACGATAACGTCGGTCACCTGGGAACCGCGAGCACGCATAGCACTGAAGGCTTCGTGACCCGGAGTATCGAGGAAGGTAACCTTGCCCTGCTTGGTGGTGACTTCGTATGCACCGATGTGCTGCGTAATGCCACCCGATTCGCCGGACACCACGTGGGTCTTACGAATCCAGTCGAGGAGAGAAGTCTTACCATGGTCAACGTGGCCCATAACGGTAACCACCGGATGACGCGGCTGGAGATTTTCCTGAGATTCTTCCTCGATGCCGAGAGCTTCTTCTTCGTATTCTTCCATCAGCTGAGCTTCGTAACCGAATTCATCAGCCAAAATCTGGATCGTTTCGAAATCAAGGCGAGCGTTGATGGTCACCATCATGCCCATTTCCATGCACTTTGCAATGACGCGTGCCGGCATCTGGTCCATGAGACCTGCGAGTTCGCCCACGGTAATGAAGTCAGAAGTCTTGAGGATCTTCTTTTCTTCACCCGAGTTGTTTTCGGAATGTTCCTTGTGATAAACTTTCTTGACCGGGTTCTTGGAGAGGGATGCCATCACGCGGGAAACGTTCTGACGAACGGCTTCCTGCTGCTGTTCCCTCTGCATTTCCTGACGGTCCTTAGTATTGCTGCGGCGGTTCTTGTCGTTGCCATGGCGGCCGTTCTGACCCTTGCCATTGCCCTTACCATTCTGGTTGTTCTGACCGAGAGACTGGTTATTGTTGTTGGAAGCATTGAAAGCTTCCTGCATGGAACCGCTGGAGAATCCACCGTTACGACCGGTATAGCCGCGGCTACTGCTGCTAGCGTTACCGCCGTTCGGGCGACGATTATTGTTGTTATTGTTGCGGTTATCGTTACCGCCATTGCCGTTGTTCGAGAGACGGCCAAACGTACCCGTGTAACCCTGGCCATTGCCGCCATTGCGGTTTCCGCCATTCGGGCGATGGTTGTTGCGAGCGGCCTGAGCCTGCTGGCGAGACTTTTCGATACGGGCAAGGATTGCTGCATCGGGCTTGAAGACCTGAGCCTTCATCGGCGGCTGCTTGAGTTCCGTCGTAGCAGACATCATAGTCGGCTGCGGAGCAGCGGGCTTTGCGACGGCCGGAGCGGCAGGCTTTGCAGCCGGAGCAGGAGCAGCGGGCTTCGGAGCGGCTTGTGCAGGCGCCGGGGCGGCAGGCTTTGCCTGAGGTGCCGGGGCCGGGGCGGGAGCGGCGGGCTTAACAGCCGGAGCAGCAGGTGCTGCGGCCGGTGCGGGAGCAGGTGCTGCCGGCTTCGGTGCCGGAGCGGCAGGAGCCACTTGAGCCGGAGCAGGTGCGGCAGGCTTCGGTGCAACTTGTGCCGGGGCCGGGGCGGCCGGTTTTACGGTAGCCGGAGCAGCGGGTTTTGCAATCGTGGATTTCAATTCCGGTTTAGCAGCAGGCTTCGGAGCCTCCTTGCGGGGACCCGGGCCTTTCTTGAGGCTCACCTTCAAGCCAAGTCTGTTCGTCGCAACCGACGTTTCCTTCTTCTTTGCAGGAGCGGAAGCGGAAGAATCAGATTCAGAAGCGGTCGGCCTCTTGAGATTCTTGTTGCGGGCATCCTGCTTCTGTTTTTCGGCAGCGGCAGCATCCTCGATTTTAGCAAAGTCTGCCATATCCAATTTGGACATATGGGTACGAACTGCAACGCCTGCATCGCGGAGCAGCTTCATCACCACATCAACCTTCAATCCATGAGCATCAGCCCAATCCTTAGGTTTCATTTGAGATTCATTCGTCATGAATAGCCTATTCAATTCCTTTTCTTATTCTTCCGTTAAACTATTTGCCCTGCGCAAAAGTTTTTAAGCGTTCACGTCCTTCTTGACAGCTGCGGCCTTTGCCTTTCTGTCTTCGTCCATACGCTTCGCTCTCATTCTTCTTTCATCCTCATAGTTCGGAGCGAGGATGTTGTTCTTGGCTTCTTCGTCCATCTGAGACCATTCCTGTTCTCCATGGACATCGAGCTTGCGATCCACCAAACGGCCGGCGAGTTCCACGTTCTGGCCACCCTTACCGATAGCCTGAGCGAGGTTTTCGTCATCCACGATGATCACGATACGGTCCGTATCCGGAACCGGGAACATCTTGAGGACAGAAGCCGGAGCCAAGGAACGCTGAACGAACACATCGAAGTTTTCGTCCCAGTGAACGATGTCGATACGTTCGTTGCCGAGTTCGCGGACAATCGTCTGCACGCGAGCACCCTTCATGCCGACGCAAGCGCCAACCGGGTCAATCTTTTCGTCACGAGAATAGACGGCAATCTTTGCACGGCGATTCTTGGAGTCACGGGCAACAGCCTTGATTTCGACAGTGCCTTCGTAGATTTCCGGAACTTCCTGACGGAGAAGCGCCTTGAGGAAGTCGGCGTTGGATCTAGACAAAATAACCTGAGCACCGCTCTTCGTAGATTCTTCCACGCGAGCAATCACAGCCTTCACAGAAGCGCCCTGAGTCAAGCGTTCGTGCGGGATCTGTTCGCGAGCCGGGAGCTCAGCTTCAATCTTGTTGCCAAGGTCAACGATAACATTACGTTGTTCCAAACGGAGCACCGTACCGTTGATGATCGTACCGATGCGGCTGCGGTAGATGTCCATGATGCGCTGGCATTCGGCACTGCGGATGTGCTGGGTCAAGAGCTGCTTTGCAGTCTGGATGGCCTGACGACCAAAGGAGGAGGTCGGGAGTTCCATATAAAGGCTGTCGCCTGCCTGAGCATCTTCGTTGAAGTCGCGAGCTTCATCGACGAGCATGTAGCCTTCGTCCATTTCAGCCACTTCGTCGGCAGTCATGTTCGGGTCGTAGTCCGGATAGTCATCAACAACTTCGACGTTCAAGAACACATGGACTTCGTTGGTTTCCATGTCGATATCGACGTTAATCTTCTTTTCGATGTGCAGATACTTGCGGGCCGCAGAAATAAGAGCCTTCTTGAGGGCGTCCAAAATCACGGAATCATCGACACTCTTGTCTTCAACGACTTCCTTGAGTACGTCGAGCAAGTTTACTTTCGGTTCGTTCTTCATATAGTTGACCTTCCTATTTAATTTCTACTTCGACCTTGGCCGAAAGCACTTCGGACCGCGGTATGACGATTTCGCCGGCATTGCCCTTGAGCTTGAGCGTCAGATTTTCTTCGTCGGCATTCAAAAGTTCACCAGTCACTGGCTTGCCCGTCGAGCGTGTCACACGGAGCAGGCGCCCCTTGTTGCGTTCAAAATCCGCCATAGACTTGAGGGGGCGGTCTATTCCCGGAGAAGAAACTTCAAGCGTATAAGCGCCCTCGATCAACTCGGGATCCAGGTCCAGCGCATCCGAAAGGAAATGACTCACGTTCGTGCAGTCATCGATAGTAACACCTTCGGGCTTGTCGATAAAGATTCGCAATGTCTTGCGTTTGCCAGCACGGAACACATCAGCTTCCACAAGCGTAACAGATGCGGACTTGCATGCATCGGCAATGAGAGAATTCAGTTTTTCTTGGGCGACCAAATAAACCTCTTACAATAAACGGCGTTCGTATTCGGGCCCGAATCCGGCTCGTTCAAGCCAAATTTGAACCCACGAACGTCAGTACATACCAAATAGAGAAATTTTTTTGCCCTTAGGCAACTCTCCTAAATGACTTTAGCGTCAATTAACGCAATTTTCGTCATCAGCGCCCTTCTTATCCGATTCACCAGAACCTGCAATTTCTCCAGGATCAACAGCAAAAGACGAAGGTAGCGACATCGAGAAATCAGAGATTTCGGTCTGACGGTTAGCGACAAAGAAATGCAAATGGTGCAAGGATCCATCCGCCCAGCCCGTCACATCAGAAGCCCCCTCACAATTCGAATGCTGCGCTAACGGTTCTCCGATATGGCAACCATGATTATTTTGGGCTAGAGTCTGTATTTTTACACTACCCGGAGCAGGCATGTGCGTACCGCCCAAATCAATGACCAAAACACCATCGACAAACACCCACAAGTCTCCACTACTAACAAACTTCAGTTCTTCTGGTTCCGGCAACTGGTTTGACGCCTTATACTGGAAACTCATGTACCCCATCATGGTAAAACCATAATTGCGCAAGTGTTGCAAACCAAGTTTTCCATTTGCTATTGCGGCCTGCAAGGCGGCGCTATGTCCAGTACCATTAGAATTTACAGCACGCGGACCACCCGCATTCAACCAGTCTGCACAAAGCTTATAGGTGTTCTGACCAGACAGATCCTCCTGAGTTCTTGCATACTGATAATCATAAGGCGGACAGAAAATAGAGAGCGACTGAGGTTCAAAGACTTCACAAGAACCCGTCGGCTGGATAAATTCAATACAAGATTTTGCACTTACCCATTCATGATTCACCGGATTCACGCTATCTAGCGGGAAGAACCCTCCATTATTAGAATTAAAATTGTAAACAAAGTCATTACTTTCGTCTGTGGACTTCGGAAGTTCAAGAACCATATTGACGCGCTTGTTTACAGTAGGATCATCCACAAACCACTGGTCAAAGTTCTTATTGTCACAGCGTTCATTCAGCTTTTGGATGACAACATCATACATATCGACAGATCCGTCATCGCCCATGTTATTAAACAACAAATGAGGATTCACCATGCCCGGTGTATAAACAACCGGGTTTGCCCAATTATTTTTTTCATCAGAGCACTTATCGCCATTCACGTTACCAAGAGCATTTTTGTAGCCGCGTAAAAACTTAATCCCAGATTGAACATTCACAACCTGAAAGCATTCCCCGTATTCCAAGACCGGACCCGCAGAAACCTGCTGCAAATACTCTGGCAAAACAGGATTTTTCCGCATCGGTAAGCCATCTACGCCAATTTGTATTCCAGTACCATTTTTTTCAAAAGAATACATATTGCCACATGAACTATGATAAGCCGCAGCCGAATACCATTCTTCATCAAAGCCAAAAGCTTTCATGGCAGCGCCGGTTGTACTCTCATAGCTATAGATATCATCCAGATGTTCAACCGTTTCTTCCGAGAAATTTTCAAAATCAGAATGATTCTGCTGAAAATCGCGAATAACGACATCTAAATTAAGCGAAGAAATTTCAGCACTACTCCCCTCTTTCGCAAGAGGTCTAGCCCCATCCGTAGGGCAAGTCGTTTTTTCTGGAGATCCACTAACAGGATCATCTGGCGCCGGGTCAACTTCTGAGCAAGCGGCGCAAAACATCATCATAGGCACAATTAGTGCCATCTTTCTTTTATTCCTATTCATTTTTCCTCCTTACTATAGCTATAGCGACAAAAATCGCACTAGCACCGAATAAAAGTTTGTTCTTAAAATATATTATTTTTTTGCCAATATGCTATATGGCACTCCGTTGGAGTGCATATAGCTCAGCTCGGTCATGCCAACAAGTAAACTTGTTGTCGCGACGCTCGCTTTATGCTATATTTAGTATATGGCTTACGTATTACTCATCCTTATCAGCATCGGCGGGCTTGCGCTCTGCGGTTTTTATCTCAAAAAGAACATTATCCGAATCAAGGATAAGAATAAGGATGAACCGAAAAAATACAAGCGTATACTGAACTACGTCCCGACCGGACTTTGGTACGGCTACTTGATCCTATTCTTCGCAGGACTTACAATCAACAATACGATTTTCTAGTCATTAGTCAATAGTCAATAGTCATTGGTCATTAGCATAGTAACTGCAGCATAGCCGCCTAACTTCAAACTAATAACTAGAAACAAACAACTAATAGCTAATAATACACTTTCTGGGCTTCGAGCCAGCGTTCGTACAAGAACAACGCAATCAGGTTCTTTCCATCAATGAACTTGTGAGCAGCTTCTTCGTACGGCAAAACTTCCGTACGGATCCATTCGTTCTCGTCGGTGTAGGTCTGGTTCTTGCCATCCATCGCTTCAAGTTCTTCGCGCGTCACGCTACGTTCAATCGCATAAAGGCGGATGCGCTCGTCCAAAAGACCACAGCTCCCGGCAAAGCCTTCGCTTGAGCCCTTGTACCAGAAGTCCATCAAGTCAATCAGTTCAGAATCCTTAGCCTTGATTTGCGCTTCTTCTTCAAGTTCCGAGAGCGCCACCTTGCGAAAATCGCCCGACCAGTCGAGAATCCCCGCCGGGATTTCAAGCGACGCCGTTTCCGAGATTGCAAATCGCGGTTGGCGCACCAAGAGCAAATAGCGTTTGCCTTCGCAATGGAGCACGACAAGCACACCCACGGCATGGCCACGCACAAGCACAATCCCATGCACCGGCTTGCCGTCCGGCAAAAAAGCGGTCGCATTCAGCTTGATGAACAGCGGTTCGTGGCGCTTGCTAAAATAGTCGACCGAAGCAAAATGCACCTTCGTGATATTGAATTTTTTTTCAGAAGCTTCAAGCCACTGCTTATAAATCTTGCTTTCAAGAATTACAGGCTTGTCTTCTTCGGCAATTTCAGCGGCAAAGGTATATTCAATCATTTTGACTCCGTCGAATCGGTGCGGAGCGTATCGTTTGCAACCGTCGCCGACTTCCAAATATTATACAAACTATCTATAGGCGATTCTTCGTCATCTTCGCTTTCGAGTACGAGTGCATTTTTATCTAAGCGATAAGCCACCCAGTCTTCTTTTGTCGAAGGTCCACAAGAACGTTCGCTTTCATCAGGCACAAAAAGCTGCCGTACAAACGTAGTTTTAGCACCATAAGTAAAACCTGAATACAAAAAGCCGTTCATCATCGCGCACTTGGGAATTTCTTCGACGTAATACGTGCTCGTATGCCAAACCGTATCCAAGCGTTCCATGATCTTACCCAAAGATGTCGAATCGTATTCCCATTTAGAACTCAGGCAGTACGTGGAATCCGAAGATGCGCAAGCATAACGTACCGGCACAAGCGCCGTATCATTTTCGCTCCAACTCGACGGATAAATCGTATCTGCAACAACCTCATCGCACATATCCACACGCATGGTGCAGTTTGCACGGAGCGTCCTCCAATGGAATTTCTGCGGAGTCAGAGAATCCAAGACTCGCAAAATCGAAGGAGATTCCTTCGTGCGTAACGGAAGTGAAGCAGGTTCAGCAAATGCAGAATCCACAAAGATGCGGAACGTATCGAGTTCAATTTTTCCACGACGCAGCATAATGGAATCCAAAAGCGAATCCACATCATTTTTCACAACGATCTTCGTGATATTCGAAGACACACTATTCGTGAGCATCTTGAACGTCGAATCCGGGCGGTACATCGGCGATGGGCAATCGTCCGTATTAACCTTGATATTCACAGTCGGCGCAAAAACGACAACCGAATCATCAAAGGAATAATTCAAGTCAATCGATGTAAGCGAGCAATTCGAAAAAGACCAAATCTTCGAAAGCGTAATATAAAGCGTATCCGAAATCAGATGAATCGTCTTGCCAGAATCCAGTGATGCCGCCTCAAAAAATCCCTTGCCTTCTACAGATTGTCCATTAGGCATCACATCCAGCGGGCCATCGCCATCCTGAGCACAAGACGCGAAAAAAGCTACCAGCAGGGAAAATAGAAAAACAAGAGAAAACTTGACAGACTTAGGGTTCATACAAACTCACTCAAAAAGGCAACTTCTTTTTGAAACTAGCAATTTGGGCGGAGTCCACCGGATGCGTCAACTTGTAGAAATCTTTCCAACGCACAAACAAGCCGTTCTGTCGCACCGTCAAGAAAAACGAGGAACTGTCCTGCGGAGAGAGGCGCCCCACGGCATCACTAACATTCAGCATTTTACCCACCGTAGGTGCCATCTTCCAGGACCCGATGCCAAACATGCGCGAAGTAATCCCGTTTCCGTGATTGAGTTCCACAAACATGCCAAGAGAATCGCGCCCTGCCTCAAGCACAATACCCGGAAGCACAGGGTAAATAGGAGCTTCCCCAAGACCTTTAAACAAGTCCGCCGACAAGAGCTGTTCCAAGCCTTCAAAGTCAAAGTTGTCTACAATCGCAAGAGCAGACCATCCGAGCGGCACGTGCGGGCACGGCCCCGGGAAAAGGCAACCCGTCTTGCTCGAAATCCAGACTTTCGAAGAATCCTCTCGCATCATGTGTAAAAAGACATTGCGCGTTGAATCTTCAAGGACCACCAGGAGAGCATCGCCAAAATCTTTCTTGGATGCCACCCAATGAATTTTCGACCCGTCCGACGCCAAATTTTTCACATAGCGCAAGAACGTGTTCGGAAGCGCCAAAGAGTCGGTTACAATCCACGAACACTGGGCATAGTCATTCTTGAGTTCAAACGGAGTCCCGTCATACGAAGTACACCCCGCAATCCAATCCTCAACAACAGGAGGTGCAGGTTCTTCGTTCCCAGGCAGCGGGAGTTTATCCACCAACATACGGAACCACCCATTGGTATAGGCGGCAATAGTCAATGAAAAGACTATAATAATCCTAATTAGCGGAAATTTACGAGCTTCCCGTTTTCTTTTCCGTTTACCGTGATACTCAGAAAATTCAACAGCCATCGGTTACAAGACCAAATAAGATACAACCGCTATGAGAATCAGCAAAAGCACCAAAACCGCAACAAGAGTTCCCTTCGAAGAAGAAGTCTCGTCCACTAGCGGATTTGTATCCATGATTTTCGGAGCGACCGGAGCTTGCGGAGCAGGGCTTGCCTGAAGAATAGCATCTGCGGGTTTCTCGACCGCAGCATTTTTTGCAGGCTCAACAGCAGCTTTAGCAGGTTCCTCAGCAGGAGCCACCCCCTGTTCGACCCGAGGATACGCAGCCATATCCGCTTCACTCATGAATATACGGATAAAGCGTTCAAGCCCCACCTTTTTTAAGCTCCTGGCTAGCGATTCCCTATCGGCAAGAACCGCAAACGTACCATTACGTTTGGAAAGTTCCTGATGGAACTGCATAAAGGCGTTATACGCATCGCTATAGACAAAATCGAGTCCGGACAAATCTACGCCTATAAACTTGGCGTCAGCTTTTTCCGTCATCAAAGAACGGAAATTCGCCTTGAACGTTTCGGCATCGAAAGCTCCAATCGGATTGAGTGGAGCGGGAAGCACAAGGAATAAACCCACATTTTTTGTTTCAGTCATCATGTAGCCCTCTATTCCAAGATTTCATCATCAGTTTCAATAATCGGAGTTGCTGGCGCCGTAGGTGCAATCGGTGCAGCAGGCGTTACCGGAGTAGTAGCTGTCGGAGCTGAAGCCGGAGCTGTTGCAGGAGCCGTTTCAACCTTTGGAGATTCCACTTTTTCTGGAGCTTCATTCAAAGCAGGTTTTACCGGAGCGACAGGAGTTTCCTCCACGCGTTCTTCCACAAATTCATCCGCTGGGAATTCATCTTCCGTCACAAGTTTCTTTGCGGCATCAGTCTTGCTCAAGTGTCCTTCTTTCTTCGGCTTGTGGCCAAAGAGGTACGGGCTAAAGCTTACACTCACGCGATGCACCGGAGAGAACACCGGATGCGATTCAAACGCGTAATCCACCACAAGGAAATTTGCAATCGTAAGACCGGCACCAGCCGTCACGCTCTTGAATGTCGTAAAGCTGCTGAGGCCGACTCGCAACTTGAGTCCAAAATCAAACGCAAATTCGACGCCACCACGACCGCCAGACAGCCAATCCAACGGATCTTCCCAAATGCGATCGCCACCATGGGTATCTTCGTCAAAGTCCAAGTCTCTTGCATCATGATGGAAAAAACCTGCACTCTGCCAGTAAAAATTGAACTTGCCATACAAGTACTGGACGGGCAGCCCATAGCTTAAAGCCAAGTAAAATTCAGGAGCGGAATATTCAAATTCGCCAGATTCCCAAGAAGTCGCCGAAGAAGTCCAGCCTTTCAAAAGACCCGCTACGTAAAAATCATCCATGATTTGATAACGAGCGCTAGCATCGCCGCGGAAGCCCCAGCCAGTCTGGTCCATATCACGATAAAGCACATGGAACGCAATTCCCAAGTCCAAGCGGTCTATAATGCGACGCCCCCAGGCGACAGAAAATACCCAGTCCGCATAGGAGAGCGTGTTGTAGTCCGAGCCTTCAGGCACCGGTTCCCCTTCCCTAATGTACGGGATATCATCGGCACCAAACCTTGAGAAAGAAACACCTAACCCCTGGTTTTTAGGGAGAGGGATGACCATGGATGCATAATCGTACTTGGTATCTTCGTAATAAGCCGTATGCGAAAACGATGCCCACATGTATTTGGCTTGAGATAACTGGTACGCATTGGTCAAAAGTCCAAGGTAATCGCCCTCAACAGCCAGAGTTGCAGAACCCAAAGCCGCAGAGCGTGCACCCGGTTCCATATCAAGAGTCGCATTCGCACCCACAACGCGGTCAGCAGCAAAAGCCGATGACGCAAACGCACAGGCAAGGAAACAAGTCCGCAGAGATATAAATTTTTTCAAAAAAGACATTTGGTGACAACTAAAATAGATATTTTTCTTTTTGAAAACACTTTAAAAAAATGCTTTTAGACGATTACATCCAAAATTTCTTGATATACCTGCAAACCCAGCGCAGGTATTCCGAAAGAACAGTCATTACATACCGCAAATCGCTCGAAAAATACCTCGCGATGCTAGCCGGGGATGCACAGCGCAACCCCAATGCACAGCAAGCAACCGCAACCAAGACGGCTGCGCCTCTTGAATCGTTCTCTGAAACAAACGTCAAGAATTTCGTGTGGGACATGAAAATCAAGCAGAAACTTGCACCCACAAGCATCTGCGAGCACCTCGCCGCACTGAAAAGCTTTGGCAAATACCTCGTGCGTTCGAAGATTTTGCAAAAGAACCCCGCCGAAGCAGTCCCCATGCCCAAGCGCCCCAAGCGCCTTGTGCAATTCCTCGGGCAAAAGGACCTCGCCGAAGAAAAATTCCCTGAATTACCTGAAAATCCGACTCTCCCGCAAGTCCGCGCACGACTTTTGCTCGAACTCATTTACGGCTCGGGACTGCGAATTTCGGAATGTCAAAGCCTCTGCTGGAACCAATTACAGACAAAAGAAAAACTTGTCCGAGTCATCGGTAAAGGCAACAAGGAACGCATCGTTCCAATTACTGACGTGCTCATTTCTTGGCTCGAAAAATTCAGGGCTGCTGAGATTGAAGCCGGACACGCCCCAACAATTACAAGCTACGTTTTCCTAAGCGAAAACGGAAAGCCCTATGACATCCGCACATTGCGAAACGACATTCACGACCTGCTCCGAGAAATCGGCTGGGAAGGGAAAGCAAGCCCGCACGTGCTGCGCCACAGTTTTGCCACGCACCTGCTCGAAAACGGCGCCGAAATCATGAGCGTCAAAGAAATGCTCGGGCATTCGAACATTTCCACCACGCAAATCTACACGCACGTGAATGCCGAACGACTAAAACAAGCCTTCAAGAAGACGCACCCGCGCGCATAGCCCTCTAACTAAAAGAAGCTTCCCTTAACGCCAACGGCGATAGTCCACTGCTGACCGATATCACTCCAGTCCGGAGCGTTCCACTTCTTCATCGGCTTTTCGCTGTATTCATTCATTGCATCAGCGCCACCCGCCTTGTCATGGATCGGGAGCGAGAACGCAAGGAACACCGGGAAGTCCGGGTTCGAGAATTCCAAGCTATACACAAGCGAAACAGACCAAGCCTGGTGATCTGGATCCGGCCTTGGGTCGTAAGTTCCTTCGGATTCAGAAGAAATCCAAGCCACGCCAAGCGGGATCGAGAAATTCAAGCCAAACGACTGGACAATGCCCGTACGACCACGATAACCATAAGCGACAGAACCACCAATCGAAGGCGGAGTAAATGCACCGAGGTCATTTTCGCCATATGGCTTGAAGCGGTACTTGAAGCGGTCTCCATGCTTCTTGATATTCTTCCAATAGCTGTCGTTAAACTCATTTTCGCCCGAGAACAAGTGCATCGCAAACGGGTGCGTGTAGCTCAAGCTATAGAGCCAGATGCCCTTGTCCGTATCGCGGCTGTAGTCCCATCCAAGCGTCAGTGAATAAAGACCGCTCCCCTTCTGGAAACTACTCGGCAAGATTTCCTTACCGCCATCCTTACCGCGCTTGATATCATACTGCCCCGTCGGAATCGAGAGCGATGCCGAAAGCGATGCTGCACCGCCACTGCCAATCGTTTTCGAAAAATCAAACGAGATATCGCCAAGACCGCCCGTAGTGCGGTCAGTCGGAGTCTGGTTGCTGCGATACTGCACTTCGCCCTGATGGCTCATGAACGGGATCGTCACACCAACCTTCGTATCCCACGTTGGCTTGATCGAGAAATGCGGATTCACCGTAAGAGCTGAGAAATTCTGCCCCACGTTGTACTTCGTAAAGACTTCAGCTTCGAGATAACCGCCCGAAACGCCCTGACCAATCCACTTGATGCCATCGCCGGAACCGCCACCGGAACCGCCAGCACCGCAACCGCCAATGGACTCCCACGGAGTCGCAGGCGTCACAGGGGAATTAAAGCCAGCATAAAAAGCAACCGCAACAAGTGCGACAAGAGAACAGCCTTCAATCAAAAAATTCTTCTTCATACCGCACCTCACGGAAGCTTAAGCAAATAAGCGTACTTATAGCCAGTCGACAAGAACTTGCCATCGGGAGAACGCCCGCCAATCATCGGGACCGGCGCAAGTTCCACATTATCGTCTACCCATTCCACCAGTTCACTCTTAGAAGCACCCGTTTTCAAGCGAACCTCACGCATTACCGTACGCCCGGCAGAACCGTCCTGAGCCGAAGCATTATCTAAATGGATCTTGTTGTAGTATGACGTTTGAGTAAATTCCGTCCAAACCACAAACAGGCGCCCATCCGATTCAAACCAGTGCGGCTGAGCCGGTTCAGACTTCATGTCCTTCGTAAGAGGGATTTTAACACCTTCGGCATCTTTGGAAAGTTCCTGGATATAGGCTTCCCAGTTATCTTCCGATTTCGTCATCAAGTTATACACGACAAAATTACCATCCGGCGAAATCATCGGGCTTTCAACTTTCCAGTTGCTACGATCCGTAGGCTTCTTAAGCTTAATCGCCTTCGACTTTCCGCCATTGGCATAATCGATAAATACGATATTTTGCGGATCTCCATCCGTTCCGTCCGCATAAGTCAGACGCACATTTTTCGTACCAAAGAAGCCTTCGACGGTCGATTCATCCCCATCGGCTTCCGCTTTAGCCGTAGGATCTACCCACACATGCGGAGTCGCCTGTTCAATAATGTCTTTGTCAAAGAACCAGAACTTTTTCTTGTCCGACGTACGGACCGCAAAAATGCCGTAATCCAAGACGTCACCACATGAACCCCCATTGAGTCCCTGACCGCGCAACGAGACGATGAAATCAGGATGAGTACTCCATTCCGGGTCCTGGAACTGGCATTCGCCCTTATCCTTATCAATCATCAAATACCACTTCACGTTATTCGCGGTATCCGAAACGGTCAAACGATCATGCTGCTTAACATCTGTAACGGGGAATTCGTCATCATGTTTATTGACTTTAATCTTGCTAAAGTTCAACCAAAGCATCGAAGCCGGGAAATTGACCGTATCCTGCGAGATGGACGGGTTGCAGATTTGCTCACTTCCATTGACAGAGTATATCGTCCCCATTTCAGAACTACTCTGCTTTTTGGAATCATCATCCAAAGATTCAGCCTCGAATGGTTTGGGGCTATAGCACGCCAAAAACGTAAGGGTCGAAAGACCTAGGAGTAAAAGCTTCTTATTCATCAGCATGCAATATAAAAAGAATTGGAACATCGAGAAACGTCCTTCTCGACCAAAGGGAGGGAATCTAGCAAAAATTCCTAATTTCGAACTCCGGATTATCCCTTGCGCGCTTTCTTGAACTTTTCACGGATAAGCTGTAAATCGTGCTGGTAGGGATTTCGCACAAAGTCATCAAACGCCCAGGCGGTCGGGTGGAATACGCCCTTCGCATACGTCAAAAGCATATCGAGCCATACGCCCTTGCCCGCATAAAGCTTGAACGGTCCACGCTTGTAGCTCGGGAGCACCACCTTGTCCATATCCATGTAGCCAATGTCAATGTTCACATGGCGCAGTTCCGGGGTTTCCGCCGATGCGGTCGTGAGTTCTAATGCGTTACTGCGTTCCTTTTCTTCGGCAATCGTCTCTGGCGGGATTTCCTTTTCAAAAGAGACCACCCCACGATACAAGTCATCACCCATTTCAGGCTTGTAATAATCCGTCTTATCAAATGCAAAAAGGCGCCCCTTATGGCGGATAGGGCCCCAAGTTTTTTCCAAAAGCTCAATGACGTTTGGGTCCCATTCAGACCCTTTTTGCAACACAAACGCAATCAACTGCGCATTTTCAGAGAATTGAGAAGCTTTCATTTTTTAGTGCGGGATAATCGACAATGTCGATCGGATTATTTCCATCTGCTGTTCCGAGAACGAGAGATCCTGAGCACATTCGACCGTTACCGGGAACATAATGTTACTTAAATCAGGACAAATATAAATAGACGAATAACGTTTGCGGTCTGAACAGCTTTCGTGAATCGCCCTATAAACAAAACCTGAGGCTTCAAAGGCGGGTTCTTCAGCCTGCTTGTATAAATTACTCCTTAAAATTTCTTCACAAAACGGCGTATCCGTTAATCCATCATCAATATTGGACCAGTCGCCGACCAAAACGCCAGTCTTTTCATCACCACCGAGATATTGCTTCATATCGAGCTTCGTCGCCGATGTATGCCTGAGACCAAAAGAATGCCCAGTTTCGTGAATCATCGTCATCACAATGTTGTACGACGACTGCAATTCAAGTTCGCCATCTTGGTTATGGACATATTCTCCAATAACAACAGCATTTTCCTCGCCCGCACCAAGTTCCCCGGCAAAGAGACGCGAGAGCCCCATGACATTGTTTCCCGCAATACTATGCATGAAAAACACATTCAAGGTATTGCTATGCTTTTCGTCAATCGAACTAGCAAGGTCCCCCAAAAAGATATCTTCGGAACTCGTCCCAGCCTCCCAAGGATAATCAGCCGTATACTTACGCCCTAATGTAGGATGCTCGTGGGCATAGAGGACATATAGAGTATCAATCGTTACACCATAATACTTTTCACGAAACGCTTCTAGCATATAATGCGACAGTTCTTCGATATCCATGCCATCTTTCGTTTTCCCGACAGCACCAACAACAATCAGATTCAAAGCAAAATGATCTTTATAAGTTCCAGTCCCGGTAAAGCTAATGTTCTTAACTTCGCCTTCGTAATACTTGCCATTGTTACCGAGCGATGTATACCACACCGTCATTTCATTTTCTTCGCAGATAAAAGAATAGACATATCGCTTTCCGACAACTGTAGGCGTCAAAGTACGGACCTTACTCAACCCGAAAAGCCCCGCATCGATGCTATAGGGGCGGAACAACTGCAATTCCGGAGCCGGAACAGTAGAATCGATATCAAAAGAAAGCTTGTACGAAGCCCCTGGATGCACAGCGAGCATGATTCCGTGCGCAATATTTGCGGCTGCCGAATCGTTTCTAGCCAAGTCATTCGGATAAAGTTTATGGACAATATATCGACTTGTATCGGGTTTTAGGATTATTTCACCATCAGCCTCAACTGATGTCGTGCATGCAGTAATAAAAAACGACAACAACAGAGCCAAAAAACCTAAAATCCACACTTTTTTACAAAAATTTTTCATAAATACCCGAAACAAACACTCCTCAAATGCGTGTATAGAAAGTAAACACCACATATAAAATACAAAAGAAAAAAGAAAATGAAAAAAAATAGCAAAGAAAAAATATTTAACGCATTTAAGGACCTTATTGCTCCCCTTGACGGTAAACCCGCCTTGGTGAGTGCAATAGTCGTTGCAACAACGATAGCCTCCCTAGATGAGCCCAAATTTGCCCTTTTTATGCTTGGATCGCTGATTTTACTCACACATTTCTTCAGAAGGCACATCCAATGGGTGATTTTTGTGTCTTTAGCGGCAGGAATTATCGCCCATGAAGGGGTGGTCGAAATAGCCGAAACTGTTCGCAAAAATGATGCCATCAGCAATACCGACTGCGGGAAAGTCGAATCCAGGCTCCCACGGCCTAAAGGGACGGCTTTTATCATCAATGTTTCGGGAAATGCCGAGGAGACGGCTATTGGAAATACTCATGAGAGTGCGCGCGAGGGGTATAAAGTACGTCTGACTGAGAAGCGGAATTTGCCGGACCTCCCCTTGCCAGGGGATTCCATCTGTTTTGAGGCTTCGTGGTACCCCGAGACACCACCAAGCGTGCCTGGCGCTTTTGATACGCAAAACTGGCTAAAATCACAGGGACTCGCCGCTTACGGCAAGTTCAAACAGTGGACGGCTTACCCCGGCGACTGGACTTTCGAACGGAGCTTTTTTAAGTTTAGGCAATTTATGCAGGCGAGATTCGCAAAGTTCCTCGACCCTGCCGAAACGGGGCTTTTGATGGGGCTATTGGCGGGTGACCGCTCGGGCATTCCAGAGGTGTTACGTAGCGATTTTCAACGGTCGGGGCTTGTGCACGTGCTTGCAATTAGCGGTTTTCACGTCGTTTTGCTTGCAGGCATGCTCATGATTTTCTTGAAAGCGACCGGACTTCCGCATAAAGCGGTAACCATCATCGCCGTCACACTCCTTGCTATTTACGTTCCCGTCACGGGAGGCTCGCCAGCCGTGCGCCGTGCGGTCATGATGTTCGCCATTCCGCAAATTGGCACTTTATTCGGGAAACCCGCAAATACGCTCAACAGCTTGGGTGTCGCATTGCTCCTCATCATCTTGCCAGAGCCAAGCGTCATTTGGAATCCGGGATTCCAGCTTTCGTTTGCTGCGACCGCAGGGATTATCATCGGCACACCGCATAACCCGACAAAGCTTTTGCCCGATAGCCTCAAGCAAAACAAGCTTTGGCAAAAGATTCAAGCATTCGCCATTGACCCCACGTATGTGACGCTTTGTGCAACGCTCGCCACAGCACCATTCCTCATATACCATTTCAAGACACTATCGCCGTTCGCATGGTTCGGGAATATCATCATCGTGCCAGCCATTTCGCTAGGCATGCAGGCGGGGCTTTTCGCACAGCTCTCGCCTGTAGACTTTATCTGCGGAACATTCTGCGCCGCCGCGAGATTCTTTTTGCGTTTGGCATCGCTTTTGACGCGAATTCTTTCGGATTCTGCGGCCGCCTCGATGACCGTCGGACCATTCTCGCCTGCGGTTCTGCTAGCACTCGGAATCTTGATTTTACTTTTGCCGGTTTGCTACAAGAACTACATCGCCCGCAAGTACGCGTTTATATGCGTTCTAGCCGCCGCCGCTTTATTCGCATTTGAAAGTTACTGCGAAGTTCTGCACCCGTCGTGGACGCTCACGACCATCGATGTCGGGCAAGGCGACAGCCATCTCATCAAGGCGCCATCCGGCAGATATTTTCTCGTGGACGCTGGCGACAACAGCCGCCAAGATTCCGGCAAAGACATCATCGTTCCGTTTTTACACCACATCGGCGTAAGCAAGCTCGATGCGCTCATCATCACACACCCCGACAAGGATCATTTCGGCGGAGCGCTTTCGCTTTTGAAAATGTTCCCCGTCAAGGAACTTTGGGCAAGCGATTGTTCAATGAAAGAAAGCAAACCCGACTGGCAACAAGTCCTCAGCGAAGCCCGCAAAAGGAACATACCAATCCGCAACATCCATCGCGGCTTTCTGTGGAAAGAAAACTTCTTCGAAATGCGAACAATCCATCCGCGAAACGATGTTTGCGTCGAAGCGAACGAAGGGAGCATCACGCTTCGGCTCAAAGGACTCGGGCATTCTGCGGTACTTACCGGAGACCTCACCGTCAAAGGCGAAAAAGAAATCATGAAGACAGACGCTTATCTGAAAAGCGATGTGCTAAAGCTCGGGCACCACGGTTCCAAAACATCTAGCAGCGTACCGTTCTTGAACGCAGTCTCCCCCATGTACGCCATAATCCCCAGTGGTCGCAAAAACAAGTTCCGACACCCGCACAAGCAAGTGACCGACCGCCTCGATTCGCTCCACATTCCTTACATCAACACCGCAAAAAAAGGGACGATAACATTCACATTCGTCCCTGATTCCATCAGCTATACAACAATGTGGTAAGCACGTCATCCCGAAACACCTCACTCACCGTCATCCTGAGCAAAGCGAAGGATCCAGTCAAATCTTGTAGTTACTTAACTTAACTGGATTCTTCAGGCTTTCAGCCTTCAGAATGACGTGTAAGGAAATCAAGTGCAGTATCGTGCAACAGCCCGTTCGTCGCAATGCTCGTGAAGCCTTCGTAAATCGGAGCAGTCGGCTTGCCGTTTGCATCGAAGAGTTCCGTCTTGCCATCGATGGTACTGAACTTGCCACCCGCTTCCTTCATCAAAAGCGGGAACGGGGCAATGTCCCACATCGACACAACCGGATCCACCATGATTTCGGCACGACCTGCAGCCACGAGGTAATAGCCGTAGCAATCGCCCCAGCCGCGATGCAAGCGAGCGCTGCGGCGGAGCTTCGTAAAGCCTTCGCCAAAACCCTTGTCTTCCATCGTGTTGACCGTACCCGAAAGCACGAGCGCATCGCTCAACTGCGATACCTTCGAAGCGCGAACTTCGCGACCGTCCAAAAAGGCGCCGCCACCATTCACCGCCCACACAGCGCTCTTCATTGCCGGCAAGCGGATCACACTTGCAATCGGAACGTTCTTATGCCACAGCCCAATGAGCGTTCCGAACAAAGGCACACCGTGGATAAACGACTTGGTGCCGTCAATCGGGTCAATCACCCACTGGTATTCCGCATCCGGGCTTTCAATGCCAAATTCTTCGCCAATGACGCCAAAGCCGGGAGTTTCCTTCGCCCAAAATTTGCGGGCGAGTTCTTCCGTTCCCTTGTCCGCAATCGTCACGGGAGTCTTGTCAGCCTTCCATTCGACACCCACATCGTTCTGGTAAAACTTGAGGATGTTCTCTTCGGCAAGTTCAGCCGTCTTGAGCGCAATCTTCAAGAGTTCCAAATTCTCGGGAGCGACACCAGCCTTTGCAATTTCGCGATTTTCCATAACAAGCTCCTAGCCAACCCACTTCTTGACAAGCGAAACGAGGAGTTCGTTTTCTTCGGGCTTGCCGACCGTGATGCGGATATGTTCCGGCATACCAAAGCTCGTAAGACCACGAACGATCATACCGTTCTGTTCCAAGAACGAAACGAGTTCCTTGGCACGTTCACCGATGTGCACGCAAATAAAGTTTGCCTGCGTCGGAAGCACCTTGAAACCAAGCGCACCAAGTTCGCGGTTCAAATATTCAAAGCCAACAGCGTTGTTTTTGCGGGTCGCTTCAACGTGAGCGGTATCAGCAAGAGCTGCCACGGCAGCCACCTGAGCAGCCTGGTTCACGTCAAACGGCGGCTTAATTTTCCACATGGCACGGACGACTTCAACACTAGCCATCGCATAACCCACGCGGAGCCCAGCTAAACCGTAAATCTTACTGAAAGTACGGTTGAGGAACAAGTTCGGATATTCCGAAAGCAGCGGAGCCATCTTCGGATAATCGGCAGCCGTTGCAAATTCAGCGTAAGCTTCATCCAAGAACACGAGAACATTCGATGGCACTTTTGCAAGGAAACTGCGAATTTCAGCTTCGGTGTAATAGTGACCGGTCGGGTTGTTCGGGTTGCAAATGAAAGCCACGCGAGTCTTTTCGTTAACAGCAGCAGCGAGCTTATCAAGCGTTGCCTTTTCATCGCCTTCGCCAACGCCAATAAAATCGGCACCGTTCGAAAGCGTCGTAAACTTGTACACGGAGAACGTCGGCGTAATGCCCACGCAATTGTCACCCTGGCGGATAAAAGCCTTGCCCACCATGTCGATGATTTCATCGGAACCGTTACCAATCACAATCTGATTGGTAGAAACGCCATACATCTTTGCAATAGCATCAATGAGCTTCGGAGCATCGCCGCGTGGGTACAAGTGCAACGAATTTGCAATTTCGTGGAACGCTTCCACCGCCTTCGGAGAAGCACCCAACGGATTTTCGTTAGACGCAAGCTTTACAACATTCTTAAGACCATAACGTTCACGAATTTCGTCGATGGACTTGCCTGGGACGTAATCGGAAAGTTTTGAAAGTTCTGGACGCGGTTCGACCACAAATACCTCCATTTTAACGCGTGTAAATTTAGCTTTTACCGAGCGATTTATCTAACTTTGATGGACATGAAACACATTCTTTGCCTGCTATTTGCGATTTTAGTAACAAATGCTTTTGCAGTGGACCATTTCTGGGACATGCGCTACAACTTTGGTCCCGAAAGCCGCCCCTCTCCAAAGATTGGCGTCGGTCTCGGCATCCGCTCGCCGTTCAATTCCGATGTGCTTTTTCCCATCAACTTCACCACTAGACTCAACAAACAATTCGACGTCGGTGCAAAGCTCGACATCAACACTTACGGTCAGCTCGAAGAAATCAACACTGCCTTGGACATCGGTGTCCGTTACCGCTACAGACCAAGTTCATTCATCGCATTTGACGGCTACCTCGACTTGAGCGAAACAAGCCAGAGCGCATTGGCATTCACCATCGGCACACAACAGTTTATCGCGAAGTGCTTCGCAAACTACTACGAACTCCGCGCAGGTTTCCTTGACGGTGCAACCGGCAAAGACGGCTACGTAAAGTTCTCGGCATCCATGATTCCGACACTTGTTTTTGGACAAGTCCTCCGCATGTTCCTTGAAGTCACATCATCGGCTAGCGTGGGTAACCTGAAGGAAGATTTCATGGTCGACATTATCCCGAAGATTGAACTTACCTTTGGCGGTACGCACGTCCGTATTGACTTCGACGTGGGCGTTATGCAAGAAAAGAACAATGATCGCAAGACCATTGCTCTTTACGTTATGACAGCATTGTAGACTAATTATTTCACCACAAACATTCCGTCCTTGTAGTCCACCACGGCAGGCTTTGCCGCACTCACGGTTCCCGAGAGTATAGCGTGGCTCAACGGACGTTCTATGTTGCGTTCGATGTAACGCTGAATCGGGCGAGCGCCGAATTCCGGCTGGTAAGCACCTTCCGCAATAGCATCAAGTGCCGCATCCGAAAGCGTAAGCACCAAGTCCTGACGGGCAGCGCGGTTCGCCAAATCCGCAAATTTGAGTTTCACGATTTCGCGAATTTGCTTCTTCGAGAGGCTCTGGAACACAAGCACTTCGTCCAAACGGTTCAAGAATTCCGGGCGGAAGAATGCATGCAAGTCGGCTTCGACATCCGCAAGCGCAACCTGCGGCGGTTCACCGTTCTTGGCGTTAGCCGCACTCAAGCGGAACTTCTCGGCACCCAAGTTCGAGGTCATCAAAATCAAGGTGTTCTTGAAGTTCACCGTACGGCCCTTGCCGTCCGTCAAACGACCGTCATCGAGAACCTGCAACAGCGTATTGAACACGTCCGGGTGCGCCTTTTCGATTTCGTCGAGCAAAATCACGCAGTACGGATGCGTACGCACAGCTTCGGTCAGCTGACCGCCTTCTTCGTAGCCCACGTATCCCGGAGGAGCACCGATCAAACGGCTAACGCTATGCTTTTCCATGTATTCGCTCATGTCGATACGAACAAGAGCATTTTCGCTATCGAAAAGTTCCACAGCCAAAGCCTTTGCAAGTTCCGTCTTACCCACGCCCGTCGGGCCCAAGAAGAGGAAGCTTCCAATCGGCGCATTCTCGCGGCTTAAACCGCTACGGTTACGTAAAATCGCTTCGGACACAGCTTCAACAGCTTCGTCCTGGCCAATCACGCGAGCATGCAAACGTTCGTCCAAGTGCAACAACTTCGCCTTTTCACCTTCGCAAAGCTTTGTCACCGGAATACCCGTCCAACGGCTCACCACAAGGGCAATCGTCTCTTCGGTCACTTCTTCGCTCAAGCCACCTTCTTCGGCACTCTTGCGGAGCGCTTCGGTCTTTTGAGCCAGTTCCTTTTCGATGTTCACGATCTTGTTGTACTTGAGTTCCGCAGCACGGTTCAAGTCGTAACGGGCTTCGGCCTGTTCCATCTCGTCCTTTGCAGCCTTCAAGGATTTCTTCAAGTCCTGAACTTCGGCAAATGCGGCACGGCGATCCTGCCAGCGTTCCTGCATCTGCTTTACCGCAGCATCGGTCACGGCAAGGTCTTCACGGAGTTCTTTCAAGCGCTTGACGCTCGCTTCGTCCGTTTCCTTCGAAAGTGCCTGCTCCTCGATTTTCATCTGGAGTTCCTTACGCTGCAACGTATCGAGCGCTTCTGGAACCGTGTCCATCTGCGTTTTCACAAGGCTTGCCGCCTCGTCGATCAAGTCAATTGCCTTATCCGGGAGGAATCGGTCACTGATGTAACGGTTCGAAAGTTTCACTGCAGCCACGAGCGCGTTATCGTGCAGACGCACGCCGTGGTGCGCATCAAAGCCATCCTTAATGCCACGCAAGATGGAAATTGCTTCGTCTTCGCTCGGTTCCGAAACCTGCACCGGCTGGAAACGACGTTCCAAAGCAGAATCCTTTTCAATGTACTTGCGGTATTCCTGAGTCGTCGTTGCACCAATGCAATGGAGTTCGCCACGAGCAAGCTTCGGCTTAAGCATATTGCCCAAGTCCATCGAGCCTTCGGTCTTACCAGCCCCCACAATGTTGTGGAGTTCGTCGATGAACATAAGCGTATTGCCATCTTCTTCAATAGCATCAATCACAGATTTGAGACGTTCTTCAAAGTCGCCACGGTACTTGGCACCCGCCATCAAGGCAGACAAATCAAGCGCAAAGACCTTCTTGCCCTTCAACGCATCCGGCACGTCGCCGCGGTAAATACGTTCGGCAAGGCCTTCGACAATAGCCGTCTTACCCACGCCCGGTTCACCGACCAAGCAAGGGTTGTTCTTTGTCTTACGGCTCAAAATCAAAATCACACGGCGGATTTCTTCTTCACGGCCAATCACCGGCGAGAGCTTTCCATCAGCCGCCATTTCCACGAGTTCACGACCGTAGAGTTTCAGCGGAGATTGTTCCTCGGCATTCGCGGCACCCGCAAACGGGTCCGAAAGCCAAGTTTCCACCACTTCGGTCGAACCAAGGGCATCTTCAAAAACCTTCGCCAGTCCGCGGTCGCCCGAGAACTTCATCAACGCCACGAGCAAATCGCCTGGCGTTACCATACGGCTGACCTGACGGGCCGCCTGCACAGCGGCACGCAAAATACGGTTCAAGTCGCTATCCGGTTCTACATCCGGGTTCACGCCTTCCATGCGCGGGATTTTCTGGACAAAAGGTTCCAAACGACCACGGAGTTCGTTCGTCTTGACGCCCTTGGACTTATAAAGTTTCTTCAGGGTTGCATCGGGGCCTTCAACAAGACCAACGGCCAAATGAGCCGCACCCAGATAAGAGTGCGAACAGCGGTCGCGCAAGCTTTGCGCCTTGGCCAAGACCTTTTCTGCATCGTTAGTAAAATCTGACATAATAGACCTTCTTTCTTTTTTACGCCTTACCCTATGCAAATGGCGTGCCAAAAAGAAGAATTTGCCTTTTTTGAGCAAAAAATGCGAAAAAACAAAAAGAATGTCGCATTTTACTGCGACATTCTTTTCAAAATAAAACACTCAAGTGTTTACTGCGGCAACGTCGTTCCGCCCAATTCCTGGCAAGACTTGCCATGAGCATTCAGAATCTGGACAGCATCGCCACTCACCACCGGACGAATAAAGCGCCACGGCCAGAAACCAAATCTCTGAGAACCTCTATAGTTCGCGACAGCGTTACCACCACGAGCCTTAGCCTTCGCTTCCAACTTCGGCAAAAGACCAGCAGCGGAACCATAAGTACCACCACCAACCTGGACCTTGCCCATGACCTTAAATGCAGCGCCATTCGGTTCAGTTTCAAAATAGCAGAATTCTTCGAAAGGCACGACTTCTTCGCCTTCAACCAGCGGGACTTCGTTATAAACACGAGCCTGGTAGTTAGAACAAGCCTGCAAAGCTACAGCGGCAAGCGCCAAAAAACAAATTTTCTTTATTTGCATAAAATACTCCTTGAATTTTCACGAAATATAATAACAAAAGAGTATTCTAGTTCAAATAAATACTTTTTTTACTGAAAAATTAAGCAAATACCAAATAAAAGAGCAAATTACAACTAAACGAGTCGCACCGTTTCATCGCACATTTCACACACAGCAGTCCTGTGCGTCACGAAAATCATCGTTTTTTCCGGGAAGGCTTCAAACAAACGGTGATAAAGTTCCGACTCGGTCGCCTCATCCAACGACGAACTGATTTCATCCAAAAGCAAGATATTTCCCGGTCGCAAAAGTCCTCGGGCAATCGCAATACGCTGAGCCTGACCTTCGCTGAGACCGTGTCCGCGTTCTCCAATTTCACAATCCAAGCCCTTCGGCAGTTCGTTCACAAATTCAGCACAAGCGATTTGCAAAACCCGCTGCATTTCATCTTCAGTCGCATCCGGTTTTGCAAGCTGTAAATTATAGCGCACGGAGCCGTTCATCAAGGTATTGCCCTGCGGAACATACACAAAATTCGATCGGGTCGCCTCCGAAACAGACTCCATTCCTGCGACATTTTCGCCTTCCGAATAAAGAACCATTCGACCCATGTCAGGCTTTATAAAGCCGAGCAAAAGCCGGAACAAAGTCGTCTTGCCCTTGCCCGTCTCGCCCATGACGGCATTCTTGCTACCGGGCTTAAAATCGTGCGAGAACCCGCAAATGACTTCGCGGTCTCCACCCGAATAGCCAAAACTTACGTTGTCCAACCGCAATCCGAGCCGCCCGCGCATTCCCGAAAGCTTTTCTGCACGTATTTCAGAAAGCATTCCCGAGCGCGATTCGCTCAAAGTCCCGTTAGCGTCCTTTTCCAGTTCATCCAAGCGGTCTATGCTCGCCGTAGAATGCACTAGCTGCGGCACCAAGCCAAGCAAAGTCAGAATCGGGTGCTGGATTTGCCCCACCAACTGCAAAAAAGACGTCATCACGCCAAACGTAATCGTACCGTCACGAAGCCCAAGCCCGCCCCAAACAAAAGCCAACAAGTAACCAAGTCCAAACGCAGAACCAATCGCAAAACGCGCCACCGTCGTAAAGCGGGTCCGCCTCATCACATCATTTACGAGTTTATCCTGTTTTAACCCAAGCCTCTCCACCACCCATTTTTCGCTTTCTAGCGAGCGCAATACGGCATTGTATTCCACGCCTTCCTGCACCTGCATCTGGATGCGGCTTTCGCATTCACGAATTTCCAGAGTCATATTGCGGAGCTTACGAGAAATCAGCTTCCCTACCACAACCATCACAGGAGTAAGTAGCAACAAAGCCCATGCCAATCGCGCATCGAACCAGCGCATCAGCAAAAACGCCCCAACAAGCTGAATTCCAGTTACCGCCATCTGCGGGAGCGTATCAATCATAGACGTCGATACCGTTTCGATATCCTTCGAAAGTCTCGAAGACACATCGCCCGAATGTAACTCATGACCGTCAAAAAGACTACGCTTGAACAACGTTCCAAAATAGAACAGCCTAAGTGCATTCGTCATTTTCACTGTGGCAGAGGCAGTCATGTAGTAATACAAAAGCCTAAGAACAATCGACCCCACCACTGTGAGCACCAAAAGTAGGATCATCCGCACAACATCGTTTTGCGTCCCGGTGAGAATCGTCTCGTCTATAAACCGCTTGCTGAGCCATATCATCAAAAGGCCGCACACCACGCGTGCAGACCCCGCCAAAATGCGGGTGACGATATTTACGCGAAAGCCTTTCGTCCCGCGCCACAGCCAAGCGACATACTTCATTCGAGCACGTTCACCTTTAGCCATTCGCCGACAATTGCAGCAACATCGATCCGAGCCTGTTCTTCGCTCACTTCATACTCTTCGCAAAGAGCCTGGGCAAGCGAATCCACCGTAAAATCACCTTGCAGTTCCGCCTGCTTCCAAAGCCATGCAGCCGTTTCATTCAGGCACAAGAGGCGCCCAAAATCCAGAGCGCCAATACCTTCGCCCATAATGACCTGTTCGCCACACACTTCGCGCAATACAAAGCCTTTCTTGATTTTCATTTTTTTACCTTCTTGTATATCCAAAGTAAATAACGCCTAAAGGGTAACAGAATATACCAAATTTTCGCTGCGCACCTTTCGGCAAAAGTCCCTTGCAGGCTTTTTTTCCCATTGGGTCTGACCACGCCAATTACCTTGGCATAAACATCAGTTCGTTTGCAGTATTCTCGCTGCACTAGGTTTCCATCCCCCATGAGGACCACATTTTCGCCCGAGAACGCAACGATTCTATGGATAACATAATGCTTTTCGACATTTTCCAGATGAAGAACATTATCCGGGATTGTAAGCGCCAATACCACATCGCCTACGCACAAGTCCACAGGCTTTTCTAGAATCACGCTATCGCGACCGCCCACAATAAAAGGCAACATGCTACACCCGTTCACGGGGAACGTTACACTCACGCCCTCGTTTACCAGACGAATGGCTTCCGCCATAATCAGCGCATCACTTTTTTTTGCGGAATCCATCATTGAATCTCACGTACCACCGTTTGGCAACACAGCCTTGCCGCGTCTTCGTCCGGCAAGCATTCCAAGAACCACACAGGGACACACGAAGCAAGTCCATTTTCAGTTTGGTGCAATCCATCGGCAAGATTCTTGTTCCAGCGCATTCCCGAGATACTCGGCATTATCGCCGCATAGGCAGAAACGCCCCTAAGCGGAGAAATCTTGTTAAACGGAGCTTGCGACAACAGCACAAAACCGCCCAATTCCATTTCAACATTCTTGTAGCAAGGGGTCTTTCCACTCCACGGCGAGCCATAGGCAACCGCAAACTTTCGGCCGTCTTTTTCGAACAAACGCACGACAGGATTATCGTCATTGAACAACTCCGAGCCCTCATTGTACTTGAGCCACAACCGTGCGTGCGTGCTTTTGCCAGTACCACTTTTTCCCAAGAACAAGTAGCCCAAGCCCTTGTATTGAATTCCTGCCGCATGGAATAAAGCCGTTTCAAAGCCCGCAGTCGCAAGAGCATACAAGACCATCAATGCATTGTTTACCGCAAAATTGCTCGATTCAGCAGGGATTTTTTCCTTACCCAATAACAACACCGCATGCTTAAAATCCTTTTCACAAACAAGCACGCCCATAGGCTTTCCAAAAAGCCAAAAATCAAACGCAGGCAAACCATCAGACGTTCGCCCGCATATAATCACCTGCCCTTCTTCATCCTGTCGAATATCCTCGGTATATTCAGGAGCGACCTCATTCTGCACATCAAGCGAAAACACAGAATTTTTGCAAGACGATTCAGCACCCGAGTCAACCGCAAAAGGCGCATAATTACTCATTTGCGACAAGATTTCATCGCAGGCATTGACCTCAAAAATATGCTCGGCAACTTTATAGAACATTTAAACGCCCCAATTCATTTCGTATTTTTCAAATACCATAGCGACAACCGTCTAAACTTGATTCGAATCCAAATCGACTTGATAAAACCGAACCAATAATTCAATTCGCAGCCCAAGATTTCAACGGGAGAAAACCAAAACTTGCGTATAATATGATACCGGCGCCAAAGCCAAAGAACAGCCCAATGTTTACTTTTACTGGACTTACAATACATGCCAAAATTTCCGCCAACAAATATTTCGTCAAGCATCTTTTTTCCGAGTTTTTGATTCGGCGAACAAATCATCTTAGATGCATCAAGTCCAAAGATACGCCCCAAGATCCACATCAAGGCTCCCGCAAACCTTAAAAGTCCTAAAGAAGACAACTTGGCATTTATTTCTCGACGATTTTCCTCGGTAGCATGCTTCAGCAAAATAAAATAATCGATAATTTGCTTTAAACCGATACCATCCATCAAAAAATGATGCTGGATATGCGAAAGCTGCATCGCAAGGGCAAATGTCATCGAAGGAATATTGAATCCTTCAGGCACACGCTCCACATTCTGAATTTTTTCTTCCAGATAACGCATCAGTCGCGCACTCGAAAATGGACTCCAATTCTTGGAAGAGGGCTTATAATGGATTTCAACAGAAACGTCTCCCTCCGGTCGCAATTGAACATGATGCGCCGAGAGCAAGTCCTTTTCGAACAATTGATAGCCCATTTGTTTAAGCAAGGCAATCACACTATCTCGACCACCTTCAACCCACAAGTCGATATCTCCTGCTTGCCGCATATTGGGGTCGGGATAAAGCCTCGCATTGGCAGGTCCCTTAAGCACCGCCGTTTTGCGCCCCTGAGCTTCAAAAAGTTGCGTAAGACGAGATGCTTCTGCGTTCAGAAGACCATTATGTCCTTTAACAATTTCAGCCTCGACTGCCCACTGGAACATTAATTTCGAGGGAGGTTGCTGTTCCGCCGGCAAATGGGAAACGGCTCGATAGACAACAGCACTAATCTGCTGCTTGTGGCACATCGACCGCAATGACCGCCATTCTTCATCATTCAGCTTGCGCGTAAAAAAACGCGGAGAACAGTCGTCATCGACCGCCATTCGCAAAAGATCGAACAAAGCTTCATCTTGAGAAAATTTCATCAGCTTGCAAACTAGAAAAAATGTGTTTTAAATGACACCTCTCAATGAGACGCGCCTCATCTTGATGCGTAGAGGAATAAATTTAAAAAATGTTTTCCAATACGCCAATTCACAACAGACAACATCAACAGGAGCAAACCAGAACATCCGAATCATACGCCAACGGCGCTTTAACCAGAGAATAAAAAAATGATTACCCTTATTGGATTCACAATGCCTGCCAAAATTACCTTCGGACTGAATCATGGAAAGCACCTTTTGACCATTTTTCGCATCGGGTTTGCAAATCATTTGAGACGGAGCAAGTCCCCAAATATATTCCATAATCCACATCAGCGCACTGCCCATTTTCGAAAGTCCCAAACTCGAAAGTAGAGCAGACACATCGCGCCTATCCTCCTCAGAAGCTTGTTTCAACAGAACAAAATAATCGACAACTTGCTTTAAGCCAATCCCTTCCCACAAAAAATGATGCTGGATATGCGATAGCTGCATCACAAGGGCAAACTTCATCGAAGGAACACAAAATCCCTCGGGCACACGCTCCACGTTCTGGATTTCTTTTTCCAGGTAACGCATCAGCCGTGCATTCGAGAACGGATTCCAATTCCCTGAAGATGGCTTATAATGTATTTCAACAACAATCCCCGATTTTCCATCCAAATGGACATGATGATCCACTTTGAGATGTTCTGCAGAAATTTCATAGCCCATTTTTTTCAGCAATTCAAGCACACTATCACGCCCGCCATCAACCCACAAGTCTATATCACCAGCGTTTCGCATATAAGGGTCAGGATACAGCCTAGCATTTGCCGGTCCCTTGAGCACCGCCGTTTTCCGCCCTTGAGCCATAAACAGCTCTGTAAGCCGGGCAGCTTCGGCATTCAACAGCTTATTATGCCCCTTGATTGCCTCCACTTCACTAGCCCACTGGAACATCAACATTTTCGGAGGTTGTTTACCGCAAGGCAAACGACAAATTCCACGATAGATGATTCCCGCAATCTGCTGTTTAAGGCTTTCCGAATGCAAATATTGCCATTGAGCAGAATCAAACTCTTGCGCAGGCACTCCAAAAGCGATTCGCAAAAGTTCAAAAAAATCATTTTTTTCAGCGTGATTCATTGTTGTGAAAGTTAGAAAATATAATTCAGATCAATTATTGGGGCTTTATTACAATATACGGAATACAAAAATCGCCGTTTTTCATCAAATTTCGCCAATTTTTCATAAAAAGCCTGTTGTAAGTGTTGTAAACCTTTACATCAGAAATGTTCTAAAAAATACCACTAATACTCCAATTTAAACTATTTTATGGATACAAAACCAAACATCCCATACACCAAAACAACGGCACCTCTCACGAGATGCCGTTGTTTCTTTTTTACATGCTTTTCTTGTTTTATTCGAAATGGTTTTGTACTTTACTTGTATTGACAACCCATAATACTCCAAAGCCCTCTTACGAGGGCTTTTCCATTTTCATGGGAATGTTCCAATTTCGTTGGGAGCGCGACTACCGTCCGCCGACGAGGATTTGATCGACCTTAATGGAGGGCTGACCAACAGTCACCGGCACATGTCCCGAAGAGGCTCCGCAAACACCTGCGGCCTGCTCAAAGTCTGAGCCGACCATGCTAATGCGCGGCATAATCTCGTGACCTTTACCGATAAGCGTTGCGCCACGGACCGGTTCACAAATCTTGCCATTGCGAATGACGTAACCTTCATCGACGGCAAAGTTGAATTCACCCGTTGCCGGGTTCACAGAACCACCAGCCATGCGAGCCGCATAGAGACCGTTGTCCACGCTTGCAATCATGGAATCGAGCGTATCCTTGCCCGGAGCGATAAACGTATTGCGCATACGGCTTACAGGCGCGTACTTGTAGCTTTCACGGCGGGCACTTCCGGTGCGTTCCACACCCACTTCCATAGCGCCCACACGGTCGCTCATGTACGTTTTCAAGATGCCGTTTTCGATAAGCGTCGTGCGCTGCGTCGGCGTTCCTTCGTCATCGTACTTGAGGCTACCCCACACACCATCCATCGTGCCATCGTCAATGGCAGTCAAGCAAGGCTGACCAATCGCTTCACCAAGCTTTCCGCAGAACGGGCTTGCATTGCGACGGATAGATTCCGTTTCAAGCGGATGGCCGCAAGCTTCATGGAAAATCACGCCGCCAAAGCCATTACCCATCACGACCGGCATCTGACCGCCAGTGATGTAGCCGGCATCGAGCATGCGCAGCACGCGCTCGCCACATTCCGTTGCCAAAGCTTCTGGAGAATAATTTGCTAAAAGTTCATAGCCACCGAGCGCACCCGGTGCTTCGTGCGTCGTCAAACGTTCCGTGCCGTCTGTTGCCGTCACGTTCACGTTTACACGCAAACGACCGCGCGTCATTTCCAGATGCAAGCCTTCGCTATTCATAAGCGAAATCGAAGTGCAGCTGTCGGTTACGCTGGCGCCCACCTGGGCAATCTTCGGCGAGAGCGCACGAGCCGTCTTGTCCGCACGGAACAAGAAGTCCTGCTTTATAGCCTGACCGAGCACACGCGGATCCTTGTAAGCGCCAAAATTATAATCGCAAATGCGCTTTTCCGGTGCAAATTCAAACGGCCTTGCAGCCAAGCCTTCCGCCCCCGCTGCGGCGGCGATGCGCCCGAACGCAAGCGTCTTCACAAGCTTCACGAGAGCTTCTTCGCTGTCGTCGCTCGTGAATCCGTACAGGACTTCCGTCCCGTACAAAAGGCGAACGCCGATACCGTACTCGGTACCCGCGGTCGCCGTTTCAATCTGGCGGTCCTTCAAGCCGAGGCTTGAACTGCGGGTCTCTTCTTCGAAAATTTCAACAAAGTCAGCCCCGGCACTCTTGCCGGCTTCAAAAATCTTGACGGCAACTTCCGGATTCATCTTACACCTCGCCGTTCATTTTCTTGCGTACCGGGATTCCCGCAGCAAGCATTTCGCCCTTGATACCAGGGACCGTATAATCGCCAAAATGCACCATCGACGCGACCAGTGCCGCATCGGCACTCGTCTTGCGGAACAAGTCCACGATATGCGCCGGAGTTCCAGCACCACCACTTGCAATCACAGGCACCTGAACCGCCTTTGCAATCATGTCGGTAATCGTGAGTTCGTAACCGTTCTTGACGCCATCAGTGTCAATGGAGTTCAAGCAGATTTCGCCAACGCCGAGTTCCTCGGCGCGCTTTGCCCACTGCAAAGCGTCGATGCCCATCGCCTGGCGACCACCGCGGATAAACACTTCGTAACCGCTCGGAATCTTGTCCGAAACGCCCACGAACTTCGCATCCATGCCAAGCACGATGCACTGGCGACCAAACGCCTTAGCACCTTCGGCAATGATTTCAGGATGAAGCACAGCAAGGCTGTTCACGCTCACCTTTTCTGCACCCGCGAGGAGCGCTTCGTGCATGTCGTCCAAGTTGCGGATACCGCCACCCACTGCAAATGGGATAAACACGCGCTTTGCAATCTGGCGAATCATTTCCATGTCGCATGGGCGGTTCTCGGCACTCGCTGTGATATCATAAAAAACAAGTTCATCGACACCTTCATCGCTATAGCGTGCGCCCATTTCTACGGGATCGCCAATGTCGATATTACCTTTAAACTTTACACCCTTCGTGACCTTGCGGTTACGGACATCCAAGCAGACAATTAAACGTTTCGTGAGCATATTCCAAATGTAGAAAACTGGCTAAAGCCGTCAACAAACAAAGAGCCCGGCACATTCCGCCCGAGCTCTTTCAAACGCCTTTTTCCAAGCGATTAGAGATTCTTTTCGATAGCGTTCTTGAGCGTGTTCTTTGGCACGGCACCGACGACGTTACCCACTTCGACACCGTTTTTGAACAACTTCATGTTCGGGATGTTCGTGATGCCAAAACGAGCGCAAATGTCCGAAACACCTTTGTCATCGACGTTGATCTTTGCAATGATTGCGCGACCATCAAATTCGTTGGAAAGTTCTTCAACCACCGGACCCATCATCATGCACGGACGGCACCAGGTTGCCCAAAAATCAACGAGCACAAGCTGACCCGAAGAAATAACTTTGTCAAAGGATTCTGCAGTAAGATTCAATGCTGCCATAAAAATTTCTCCTATTTACCGATAGATAATATAGCAATTATTAAACCATTTTTCTCATCTTCGCACAATAGATGGGGCCACAACCATGAGCTTTGTCCGGCAGAATGTGAACGCCGAGTTCCGTGCGATCCGCCCCCCCCGGCAAGTCCTCAATTCGAACAAATTCCATCATCTTGCGTTTCTTCAGGATTTTAGCGACCACGGCATCGTTTTCGAGAGGCGAAAGCGCACAAGTTCCGTAAATCAATTCGCCGCCCGGTCTAAGCGCATCCACAGCTGAGGCAAGGAGCGAGCCCTGTTCCACCGACAAGCGCTTCACACGCTTTACCGACCACACTTCCAAATGCGAAGGAGAATTCAGCACATGCCTATCCGAAGAGCACGGTGCATCGAGCAAAATGCGATCGTAGCATTCCTTCTTGTGCATGCCGAATTTCACGCCATCATAGCCCGTGACGTTGATAATCGAGCGCCAGGACTCCGGCAAGGAATTTTCGAGCACATGCTGCAAGCGGAGACGCCTATCCGGCGAGCGGTCGTTGCACTGGAGCGAACCTTCGCCCTTGAGCATCGAGGCAATCACGAGCGATTTACCACCCGGAGCGGCACACATGTCAAGCACATCCATTCCCGGTTCTACAGCAAGAGCCTTAGCCGCAAACACCGAAGCTTCGTCCAAAAAGTACGGTTCCAGAGCATCATCAAACTGGAGCTTCGTTGCGCAGCCTTCGCCCTTCAGCGATTCCAGCAACGTAGGCCAGCGCTCGCCATAAACCTCTTCAAAGTAATCGAAAAATTCCATGACACAAATTTAGTCATTAGTCAATAGTTCTTAGTCATTGACTCTCCAAACTCAATAAAAATGCCCTTTAAAAACCGACAAATCAGCCAGCACAAACAAACTAAATCACCTGAAAAAATCCAAATTTTTGAAAAATGCCCCAATTTACGTGAAACTAAATCCATATCATCAAATTTTCACGTAATTTTTCAACATTATCTGTAATATTTTTTGATTTTTCCCAAATTTAGCCCATACTCAAGTGTTTTCTTCAGTAAAAACATTACAAAACACCCGCAAAAAGCACCCTCTTTATTCAATTTTGCTTAATTTATATACAAAATTACGTAAATTTCCGCATTTTCCCCTAATTTTTCACGTAAAAAACGCACTTTTTCCAAATTTCGCACATCCGGCGGCATCTCGAGGCATTCTGCCGCCGCACAAAACAAAAAACTCTCTGCTCAGGAGTAAGAGCAAAGAGTTTTTAGTTGAGCTACCAGGATTCGAACCTAGACAAACAGAGTCAGAATCTGTTGTGCTACCGTTACACCATAGCTCATCAGTGCGCACCAATTTTAGAAAATAATTTTCAGCTTGGCAAGGGATAATTGAAAATTATTTTTCGTTTTGTAAAGTTGGCGGTTCAAAAGTCATCCATTGCTGGTCAAGAGTATCATTTTTCGGCAACTGGACGTGTGCAATTCTCACATAATCCTCAAAAGGAACGTCAGCTTCCTGGAGCGTCTTGACCACTTTCGGGTCACCCGAGTAAAGCACAATATCATGACCACCAGCCGGAAGGTCACCAATACGCAGCATATTGCAAGTCACTTCTCTCACAAAATGGCTCGTACCCTTCAGCCCCACAACAACGCTATTCACCATAGACATGCAATTAGTCGTCTTCGTGGTATCCGTATCATCAATGGCAAGCATAACACCACTGACAAGCACAGACGGCTTTACAAGGGTCGTATCGCCCACATCAAGCGTATCCTTCAAACCTTTAAGCTTCGAAGCACGAATGTAACGGCTCACACCTGCGAGTTCAACCTTTCCATCTTCTCCCAGCAAGCGGTATTCCATGCGAAGGCTATCATACGGAACTTTTTCCGGAGCAGGCAAGACCCAGCGGCCAGAATCATCTGTCACCGTCTGCATCATAAAGCCTACGGAATCGCCTTCAACAAAGTCAAAGCCGTACAAATCCGTAATCATCTGCACCTGAACATTCGAGCAAGCGCTATCGCCGCACTTCACAGTACCAGACAAATACGGCTTAGCCCTCTTCTTTTCTTCAAGCTTGATCAAGGAATCCACCTGCATCGTCGGGCTCCAGATAAACGGTCCCTTCGAAATCGTATCACCAGACTTAACCTCACCATCCATGTTCCATGTACGATAAATTAACGTATCGGCAACACCGGAATCGGCAAGTCGAGCCACAATCTGCGGATCGCCCGGGCAGAACCCAAGCCACCATTCACCGGCAGGAATCAGTATCGAGAACGAATCCCCAGCAAACACGCTCTGCGAGAACGGCGTACCCGGCACGTAGACCTTAAAGTGAGAGCCAACTGCCATCGACGGTTCGACGACGTCTTCGTAATAAAGCACGCTACTGAACACGGCTGCCTTTTCAAGCTTGATGCTATCCAAAGAGCCTGCACTCTTTGTTGCACGCGGCTGGTACGAGATTTCCTTGTACTCTGCATCGACAACAGCAAGCTGGAAAGTATCTGCAAATACAGAGTCAAACGAGAACACCCCCTGCGAGTCCGTCACAGTCTCGATATATTCAGATTCAGTAAGAGTATCACTTGCAGAAGGTTCACGGGCAACACGGACCATCGCCGCAACAGCACGAGAACCATCGGTACGAGTCACCACGCCACCAAGCGCAATCGTATTACCCGTATCCGTAACAGTACCTGCAACACCACCATTTTCACTTGTGCAAGCATACATGCAAGCACAAACTGCAACCAGCAGTCCAACATACGACTTAGCAAATTTCATGTTCATCCTCCTCGACGTCCGTCTCAGGTGGAAGATTCATCTTTTCCTTGCTCAGCGGGAAGAACTGGATGTTCAATTCACAAACCATGGATTCACCCTCGTCCGAGCGCACGATATCCACGATTTCCTTGCGGAACAAATCAATTTTGCTAATGATACGTTCCAAACCCTGCGCCGACACACTCATCGTCATACAAGATACATTTCTGCGTTCCGTACTGTAGTGATCCAACGCATCTTTACCCAAATCAATCATCTGCTTTTGGAACTGATGAACGAAAAGCGGGGCGATTTCACTGCCATTCGTAATTGCCTTGTTTACGGAATGGTAGAATCCATCTTCGCCGAGCTCTATAAGTCCCAAGTTGAGAAGGAGCTGGATAGTCTGTTTAGCCTGCGGGAGTGAAATTTTCGGATTCAAGAAGAGCGCGAGTTCCTGAATGTTCTTGTCGTTAATCTTCAAGACGGCTAGAGCTTCACGAGCCACAACGTAATACCACTTGCTGTAGTATTCCTGCTGGTTCTTGGTCAAGTTCTTGATAGTTCGCGGGAGGAGCGCGGACATCTGATCAAAGATCTGCTGCTTCGAAGACGCCGTAGTCGCATGCGTGAAATCCACCATCAAGGCGAAATATCGACCTTCCCTTTCGTTGAGCCCGAGAGCTTCGATAAACTTCGGGATCATCTGTTGAGTGAGCGACTTGCGGCCGCGAATCAAATCCAAGTAAAGACCGGACGAGGAATACCCAGCCTTCTTTGCAAAAGACCGGTACGAGAAATACCTCTGCACGGACTTACGATACTCGTAGTAGTCCTGGAGGTACTTTCGATAATTGTAGTAGGCATAAACGTTCATCGGAAGGAAATCTAATTTTTTTTGAGTTTTTTGGGAACACCTATTTTTGAAAATATCCCGTAAAAAAGCCCTATTCCATTCTGAAATCGACAAAAAAGAACACCTTGGGAACACTTTTTATTTTTGAAGTGATACGCTTTCAAAAAAAATTGCTTAATTTAAAGGAACACCCAATCCCATCCCTCGGACTTCCGGTTGTACTCCACCGGAAGTCCTTTTGTTTTTGACCCAAAGGGTCAAAAACAAAACGCGACGGCTCGGTCATACCCAAGCTAGCTTGGGTGCGACACTCGCCTTAGGCGTTTTTGCGTTATAGGCTCACGCATTTGTGTATTTTGGCGCAGCCCCCTTTCTAGCATCTCTCGCCTTAGGCGTTTGTGTTTATTCGCATTTCGTCATGCTGAGTGTAACGAAGCATCCAGTTACTTTTCATCATCAAACAAACTTCACGTTCGTTCAGGATGACAATTCCTAATTCCGACTTCCAAACTCCTAACGTTCAACCATTCCCCACAATCTTTTCTAAATTCACTACTAACTAAAAACATTGACTAGTAACTATTGACTAAAGACCAATAACCAACAACCATTAACTAATCCATGAAGATAAAAGAACTCGCCCTGGGAACACTGAGCCGCATTTTACGTTACGCAGGAATTCTTCTCCTTATATATATCAGCATGGTCTTTTACCTTGCTTTAACTGAACGCCGCAACGCCTTCCCTCGTGCCATCACACACAACGAAGCACGCACCGCCATCACAGACAAGGCAAGAGCCATCAACTGCACACTCGATGACGGAACAAAGCTCGAAGGTTTTGTTGTCGGAAACGAACAGAATAACGTTCTTCTCTACTACCCCGATGCAGACGAAGATGCAGCACAGTTCCTCGCCGAGCTAGACAGTCTTCCAGGCTTTGCCGCAGCTACATTCAACTACCGCGGAAGCGGCGAGAACAAAGGCACGCCATCACAGGAAACTTTTGAATCCGACGCAAAAATGATTTACGAATGCGCATCACAAATAAACGGAAACGCTCCAAAAGTTATTGCAGGTCGCGGCACAGGCGCCATTTTAGCGACAAAAATGGTCAAAAAGGAGAATATTACAATCTTGATTGACCCAGTTTGGAGCATTGCCAATGCGATTTCTGACAAATACCGTTTCCTTTACCCCAAATTTCTTGTTCGTGCAGACGTAAAGATCGAAAAAAAGGATATTTCGACCTCAAATAACATAGTAATCCTTTCAGATAGAGCCCGTTTTAATGACCGAACACAAGCAATTTCGCAAACTATAGTGGGTGTTAACTTGTCAAAGCGAGACTCAAAATCCCTTTCTGAAGCCATATTAGACGTGATTACGCGCAAATAAAGAAAAAATTTTTTCATTTGTTGCAATATTTTACTTTTTTATTATTATTTTTTATACAACAAATGTTATTGGTTACGAAAAAGCTATTTTTATCATTTGTACATGCTTTTTTCGTGAAATTCTTTGACATTTGGACTATAAATTTTTATTTTATCGTCAATCAAAAACAAACAAAAGAGGTGTAAATGGAAAACGTAATCGTTAAAATGGATGTTCGTGGATTCATCAGATTCCCGGAAGAAGCTGTCAAGGCTCTTAAGCTCGACAAGCTCGCCACTCAAACAAAAACTGAAGACGGTCGCACAGTTGATGTTGGTCCTTATGTAGATGTCGAAGTCGACCCGGTCGGCAAGCGCGTCGCAATCACTCCTATCAAAACTCCGAAGTCCACTTCTTTCCGTTTCATCAACGGCATTATCGGCTCCAAGTCCAAATTCCTCTATTTCAAGGGCGCATTCAACGCCATCGGTCTCCAGGTCGCCACTGGCGCTTACACATTGGTCAAGGAAGGCAACAAGTATGTCTTCACAGCAAAGGGCGCAAAGAAGAAAGGCGAATGGACGACTCTCGCTTGCCGTAACGCAGTGGGCAACAAGACTATGCTTTCCATCGATACCCGCGGTACAATCATTTTTGACCACAACACCAAAAATGCATTGAACACCAAGGAAAACAAGACGATGGTTGCTGAATACGATGCATCCAAGAAGACCTTCAAGCTCACATTCAGCAAGAACAAGGGTTTCATTAACGTCCGTACAATCGCTAGCCATGCCAATGCATCCTTCATGGGTACGCTTTCTTCTCACGGCATCGCTCTTCCGCTCAAGAGCTTCCGTACTGAAAGCCAGGTAGACAAGAACGTCCTCACGTTCAGCGTCGCCGCCCTTGTCGCACAGCAGAAGGCAGCAAAGAAGAAGTAATTCTTCGAGCTAGAGGGGAGATAAAATGATTGAAGTATTCAAAGTATTTTATCCGACTCATTACAACTTCGCCGCGCTCACTATATTATTAGTTCTGCTTTTAATATATCTGCTGACGAAGAAGAACTTCAAGTGGAGCATCATAACCTTAGTCCTGCTTGTGGCGTTCAATCTCGCTATTTACAAGCGCACTGCAGACAGGACTTGGACGATCACCATTGAACCGGAAGCATCCTCCGATCCTTATTATACCCCGCAGGCAAAGAAAATGACCTTCTCGGTACATAAGGACTGGACGATAACCGACGAAAAAGGCGAAGTCCACCACTGGTGCTGGGTAGAAGAATACTGGCAAGAATTTGCAAGCATCGACCTTGTCGCAAAGCTCTGGGGTGAAAACTCGAGCAAAAAGATGGTCAAATCCACCGAAGGTCGAGCAAGCGATATCAACGAGTAGCTTCTACTTACAAAAACCGCTTAAAGAGAAATCAACTTTAACCCACCATTTTCCATAGAGAGAATGGTGGGCTTTTTTATAAACTCGCCCGGAGAAGCAACGATTCCATTGGGCATATTCCAGATTCCCGAAATATGATGATGTCCATGGATACAGTAATCGCAGTGTTCCTTTTCCAACATGCGGTTTCCCCATTCCAGGTATTCATCAACCTTAATGACCCTAGTTTGACCATATTTGCGGCTGTTACGCCCCACAAAACGCGCAAGCCCCATTCCCCAATCAGGGTGGATTTGCTTGAAAAGGAAACGGTTTAACGGCAAGTCAAGGACTTTTCGCATAAAGCGGTAACCGTAATCAGACTTCGGAACTCCATCGCCATGGGTCAAATAAACACGCTTGCCCTGAATTTCAAGGATCAGGGATTTATGTACAGCCACGCCAAGACGCTTCGGGAAAAATTCTCCATACGCAAAGTCGTGATTCCCTTGCAAGACGTGGACTTCGACACCAGATTCTACAAGTTCCGCGAAGGCACGGTACAAATCCAAATGGGCAGAAGCAACATAATAACTATACTCGTACCAAAACTCAAAAAGGTCGCCAATGACAACGACATGGCTCGCCTTGCCTTTCCATGAGGAAAGCAACTGGATTAGTTTTTGTTCCCTGTCGGGGACCGCTCCAGGAGGGTCAATTCCCAAGTGTGCGTCACTTATAAAATAAGCAGGTAATTCCATAACTCCAATCTTAATAAAATCAAGAGCTTTCGTTTTTTTATATCTTTGAGACATGCGCTCCATCGTCAAAATTTTGTGTTTCACAACTGTTCTGGCAGCCATTTTTTCCGGTTGCTCCATGAAACTCACACAGGGCGACCTAGAGGGGATCCCGCTAACAGACGAAAAATTCAGCTTTTTCGGGAACATCCCATTTATTTATGGAGGCGATTCACTAGAACTATCCCACGACCTGCTACGAGCCTACACAAAAGCTGCCAGTGAAACGGATTTTCCAAGAAACTCCTGCCGCGGAGAAGCAACAATCAAGGCGACTGTAAAACAGAACGAGCCAAACTCCGCTTGGAATATTGGCGTACTCATTCCGCTTTGGCCCATCCTCCCCGTCAACGAATCCTGGACTTATGAACTTTCGGCACGCGTCTTTTGCAATGGGACACTCGTACGCCACGTGGAATTCATTGAGCAACAAGACGTTAACGCCATTTTATATGGGCGTCTCCGCACCGATCTCGTGAACAAGGCTTCCGACGAAATGCACCGCAAGCTCGTACAGCGCTTGGCGTTTGAACTCAACGCAAACAGACTTACCGATTTAAACAGCGTGAGCGACTATTAGCACTTAGTTATTAGTCATTGGTCTTTGGTTATAAATCTCTAGTTTAAAAAATGAAGCCCATATGCAATTATAAAACTAATAACTAATGACTAACGACCATTGACAAATTCTAATTACTATCTTTCGTCTATAGTCAATAGGGCAAAGCCCGTTCTTTCGTCTTAATCTAGTATGTCATACACTTTATACATCGTAGCAACTCCCATCGGGAACATGGAAGATATCACCTACCGCGCTGTGCGCATCCTTAAAGAAGTTCCCCTCGTCCTTGCCGAAGACACCCGCCATTCGAGAATTCTCTTTGACAATTACGGCATCACGACGCCCATGGAAGCCTACCATGACTTCAACAAAGAAAAGGTCACGCCCAAGTACGTCGACTTTTTGAAGAACACCGGCGACATCGCCCTCGTAAGCGATGCAGGAACGCCCGGCGTTGCAGACCCGGCATTCAATCTCGTACGCGAATGCGTCCGCGAAGGCATTGACGTTCGCGCCATCCCAGGACCATGCGCGATGATTACCGCACTCGTCTCTTGCGGCATGCCGACCGACCACTTTACGTTCCAGTATTTCTCTCCCAAGAAGAGCGCCCAGCGCATCCACTTGCTCGAGAAGTTGAAAGACGAAGAAGCTACTCAAATTTTCTACGCCAGCCCGCACAACATCGACAAGTTCGTCGAAGAAATCAAGCTTGTCTTTGGCGATATCAAGATTGCACTCATGCGCGAGCTCACCAAGAAGTTCGAGGAACACCTCATCGGAACGCCAACGGAAATTTCTGCGCACTTCAAATCGCACCCGCCCAAAGGCGAATTCGTACTCGTGTTCAATCCCCAAGACAAAAGCGGTCTTTAAGTTCTACCGACTAACGACTAATGACTATCGACCAGTTCCTAAACAAGCTTAAAGCTCTTCCGCGGGCTTACAAGATTTACATTGCAGTTCTTGTTGCAATAGAATTTGTGTTGTTCCTGTTGCGTCCGGACACGCCCGGGCTTTACACGCAGATTCCGCAGCTGTTGCCAATCATTGCCGCACTCCCGTTCTTGTTCATAAAGAACGTCCGCCGTCCGTTTGCGCGGTACATGAACACGTACGGCATCATCGTCTTTGCGTTCCTAGCCTTGGATTACCTCACGCGCAGCCATGCGGGGCTTTACCAGATTGTAACGACATTTATCCCGATGATGCTTTACTGGTTCGCGCTTTTTGCACGCTGGAACGTGAAGCTCTTTAAGCAAAAAGATGCACGCATCGCACTTGCACTCGCTACGATTTCCTGGGGATTTGTCGCATTCGCCTTCCCGCCTTTGCCGCTTGGTCCCGCCATGCTCGTGCTACTTGTTCCATGGTTCATCATGCTCAACAAGTACAATCGCGAGACTGCAGTCTTTGCGACATTCTGGGCAAGCATGGTCTACAACACCGTCAATTACTATTGGATCCGCAATGTGATGAACGTGGAAACTGCGCCTTCGGGACTTATCTTCCTTGGGCTTATCCTCCTCATCGCCTACTTGAGCTTGTTCAACGTCCTCGCCGCATTCGCTTACTCTACTGCAAAAAATTTAAAGATCAAGGGCAAGGCTTGCTTGTTAGCCCTCTTCCCGTTTTTCTTTGCGGGAATCGAAATGGTGCGCACAACAGGCGACTTCGCGTTCCCGTGGAACCACCTCGGTTACACATTCGGTAACCACCTCGAACTGATCCAGGCACTTTCCATCATCGGCGTGTTCGGCTACACAATTCTCATTGTCGCCTCGAACCAGATTGTCGCTTACGCCTTCTTGCAGAAGGGTCGCAAAAAGCTCGCACTATTTGCAATCCCGTTCGCGATTTTCATGGTGCTACTGACATACGGAAGTAGCGTACTTTCGGCACAAGAAGCAGCCCCGTACTACAACGCAAACGCCCCCGAAAACCCATCCATTGCAATGGTGCAGCCAAGCATTGCGCAAGGTGCCAAGTGGAGCAAAGCCCGTTTTGATTCCATCATCACCAAGACGTTCGGCATGGCAATGGACAGCACCCCCAGCGGAGCCAACCTGATACTCCTTGCCGAAACCGCTATTCCGGATCACCTCCGCAGGCAGCCGCAAGTTATCCGACGCTTGCATGAGATGGCAGACAGCAAGAATGCAAGCATCCTTACCGGGGCACTAGACTACAAGCGCGTTTCAGCCGACATCAACAACCCTCGCCGATTCGATATATACAACGCGTCATTCCTCTTTACACCTAACGATCCCTATTTCCCGAAACGCTATATCAAAAAGCATCTCGTGCCCTTTAGCGAACGCATCCCCTTTGATGATATATTCCCCATCTTAAACTACGTGGATCTCGGTGAAGGCGACTTTGTCCCCGGAAAAGAAACGCCTGTTTACGGACCATACAACTGGACGCCCTACATCTGCTACGACGCCATCTTCGGAGACCTTATCCGAGAAGCGATTCAAGCAGGTTCCCGCCTGATGGTAAACATCACCAACGACGGCTGGTTTGGACGGAGCACAGCCCCCTTCCAGCACCTGAACATCGTCCGCCATCTCGCCGTGACTTACGGTTACCCTGTCGCACGCATTGCAAACAGCGGCGTTTCAGCATTCATAGACCAGTACGGGCACTACGACCAGAACACCAACATTTTTGAAACGCGCGTCATCCAAAGAAAAGTGCCTCTCAAGACGAGAAGCACCTTCTATACATCTGTAGGCGAATTTGTCGAAAAAGCTTTGCTCTGGTTCTTTGCGATTTATCTTGTCGCGCTGTTTGCATTATCAAGAATTCAGAAAAAATTTAAATGAGTTATTAGTAGTTGGTCATCAGTCAATAGTTTAAAGCTTGGCACCGTTGGTGCGATTACTCAAAGCAACAGCATTGGGGGCCAGTGGCCCGCTTTGGGACGTTCCTTGAATTCCGCATTAGGCAAGAATTCCTTGAGTTTTAACGTCCATTCCGGCTGGACTGTCGCATCCAGTCTCCCATAAAGAACCTGGATATTCTCGCTGTTCGGAATAACAGATTCCACCTTGTGCGATGCCAAATACATAAGTCCTTTAGCTAAAGACGGAGCATCATACTTTTTGGCTTCATCGAACCAGTCGTCCTGCCAATCGCCAAAATCTTCCTCGAACAGTTCCATAAAAGCCTTGAGCGCAGGCTCCGTAGTCGTTTCGAGTTGGTGCGCCATAAAATGCAGATTCGGCACCGTCCAGTTGCCTATTTCATCGCAAAAATCAGCATATGGCGAAAGCAAAATCCACTTTTGTCCCTTTTGCGGACCCGCCGTAGAACACATTAACGACAAAGCACCAAGCCCCCATGCCACAACCGTAGACGCCTTCTTAAACTCCGGAATATCCTCAGGCTTTTCCAAAAATTCAGCCAACTGGCTATATTGCACATAATTATGGTTCGCTGAAGGAGCTACGTCCATCAGATCATCTTCCCAAATACCGAGATTCGAGGCCCAATCAGGCAGCCAGATCCATTTTTCGCTCATATTCAACCTCACTTATGTGAAGAGCCTACTAAACACACTCGAAACTACAAATAAACGTAGCTCTATAGGTATATATATCCAATTTTCGCTTTGATAGCAACTCCTAAAAAAAGTATTTTACAATTCGTATTATTTGTTTACTTCTGAAGACAAAACATTGTATATTATCCGTATACAAAATGTAGGAAACCTTTAAAGAGATTTTAGAACTATGAGACATTTGATTCCTTCTCTCTGCTTAGCACTCCTTCTGGCGGAAACGGCCTGTTCCGCACCCAATGCGGTAAAACGCAACGCTTCCGACACTCGTCAGAAGAATGCAGCCACACGCCAAAGAGCAGAAAGCGCCTACAATGAATTAGACGGTTTCGGTTCCACGACGGCGTCTACCGCAAAATCAACCACAGTCTCTGCACCTACTGCATTCAATGCCAGCGCACCGTCACAGGCAGTAAGCAACAAGTCAGCGGCAGTCTCTGAAGCTACCACGGAAACTTATGCCAACGCAAGCGCCATTCAGGATATCGGTACGCCGGTAATTATGGTCTCGCCCAACCTGACTCTGAAAGACGGTGTTCCTGATCTCTCTAGCGAAAGCCCTTACTCCCGCACCACGGCAGAAGCCATTAACGGCTACCTCACCAAGAAGAACTACGAAGTCAAGTCCGTTAACGGTCAGGCAGAACTGAGCAGCATTCTCCAAATGCAAAGCGACATCGCCAACACCGAAGATGACTTGTCTTACCTCGCCAGTATCGCTCTTGATGCAGATATCTATATCAAGTACTCTCCGGAAGTCACAAACGACGAAGTTTCTGTCGAAGTATCTGCATACGAGACATCGACCGCCCGTCTCCTCGGCTCGCAAACATCAGTCGTACGCAACAACGGGCATACGTCTAAAATCAACATCAATTCAAATATCGGTGCCGCAGTCCGCAAGGCAATGCCCGGACTTGAACAGAAAATTCTCGGCTACTGGAAGATGGACCTCGCCAAAGGCACTCAGTACAAGGTCGTAGCCAACATCAAAGGCGAATACTCCGATAGCCAGACCGAAGACCTTCACGATGCCATCATGAAAGGCCTCAAGAGCAATTTCAGTTCCGTAAAGGTCAACGTGATGACCGCCAAGACACTTGATTTCGTCATCTACGCCAATCCCTTAAAATACAAGGATTCCCAGGAAGTCTATACCAAGATTAGACAGATCCTGAAGCCTATTACGGAAACCAAGAAAAACAACATCACTCGTAAGCTGATTTTGATGGAGCTGAACTAGTAATGAATATTAAAAGCCTTATCCTTTGCGCTTGTCTCGCGGTAGTCCCGGCTTTGGCAGGGAAAATCGTCACTTATACCGCCACCTCGACAGTTTCTCAGGAAGACGCGAACAATTCTGCCATGGCAGGTGTCGCAAAGCAAATCAAGTCGCAGGTTAACGCCACTCAGACTCTTACCAAGTACGAAGACATCAACGATGGAAAGAGCGTCCTTGGCGAAACATACAGGTCCAAGAGCAATGTCAAGAGCGACGTTGTCCTCAAAGGCGTCACAGTAACTCCTATAAAAGTGGATAAGGGATTTAAGGCAACCGCAACTCTCGACATGGACGAATATACGGCAAGCCTCCAGTTCCGTTTAAAGACTCTCCAGCAAGAAATTGCACAACTCGAAAAGTCTGCACGCAAGGCAATCGACACCCGCATTTATGTCAATGCAGCGACGGATTTGGAAACAGCCGAAGACAAGGTCAACGAATACAATTTCTACTTGCTCCAGCTCGCAGATATCTACCCTCTCAACGACAGCCATCGCTTGCAACATGGGCTCCCAGAAATCGAAAAGCTTCTCGAAGCAAGGCTTTCGAGCATTACGATTACAATGACTTCTGAACAGGATTTTGAACTGACCCGTGCAGAAATGCCGACTTGGAGCGTAATCGTCAAGGACTCTATTGGTCCAGTGCCAAGTTTCCCGCTCATCGCCCGCCAGAGCAAAACACTCTCCGAACGCCGCACACAGAAGAACGGTACCGCCACATTCAACCTCCGCAACGTGAACTTTGAAAAAGGTCCGTACGTGATTGTGGTAGAACCGAACCTCCCGCTTGAACTTCTGAAAAAGACCGGTTTAAGAAACACTCTCGAAGTTCCTTACCGCGTGCGCCAGTCTCGCTGCTACGTCAAGATTGATTGCGAAATGATTGCAAATGCCTGCAACGCTCTGGAAAACGCCCTTTCCAAGAAGTCCATTTTTGTGACGACAGAAGAAGACTCTAATGCCCCAGAACTCAAAGTGGATATCGAAAACACCTTTAGAGGCAGACTCGGATTCATTTCGTCCTTTGACTTTACCATCTCCATCAAGGGCGACAAAGTCAACTTCTTCACAACAGCAAAGGGTGTCGGCAGAAACGAAGTCGATGCAACAGTCAGCGCTCTCCGAAAGACGGATTTCACGCCGCTCCAGAAGCAGCTGATGCCGATTTGCGGAAAGTAGTTGGTATGACACCAAACTAAAAATGTATCTTTACAAAGCCGCTGGTTAGCGGCTTTTTCTATGTCAAAAAGAATTTTATCGATACTGTTCATTCTGTTGCTCGCAATACCTGTTGCGGCAAGTTTTAAAGTAAACAAGGCGGGGCTCCCAAAGCGCCCGCAGAACAGTTACGTGTACGATGAAGACCGTTTGCTCACAAAGCAAGAAGTGCTATTCATCAACGTACTTTCTGAAGAGCTTTACAAGAAGGCAGGCTTTGGGCTTGCGGTAGCACTCATCCATGATATCGGCTTTGCAGACTTTAGAGATTACGCTTTGAACATTGCCGAAAGCTGGGGCGTTGGCGGCAAATCGAACGAAGGCGTCCTGATTTTTGCGGCGATGAAACAGCACAAGCGCAGTGTCGAAGTCGGTTACGGCGCCGAAGGTTACTTGCCCGACGTGCTCGTGGAACGGCTCCAGCAAAAGACAATTGTCCCTGCATTTAGGGTTGAAAAATATGGTCAAGGAGTCATAACGCTCGCTTGGGAAATTGCGCAAGTCGTCGCCAAGGAAAAAGGCATCACGCTTGAAGTCAATACCGACCAGCTCCCGCAAGAAGAAGAAAACAGCCCATTCGGACTCGCACTCATTATTTTCGTGATTCTGTTCCTGCTTGTTTCGAAGAATGGCGGCGGACGCGGAAATGGTTGTCTCTGGTTCTTGCTCGGGAACGCCCTCAGCAACAGCAGTCGTGGCCACCACCGCGGTGGTTTTGGCGGTGGATTTGGAGGATTTGGCGGAGGCGGCTTTGGTGGCGGTTTCGGCGGTGGATTTGGTGGAGGCAGTTTTGGCGGAGGCGGCTCCGGCGGAAGCTGGTAATTTAGAGGTTCCCTTATGAGAAAGATTTTAAGCGTTGCAGAATTTCAGAATTCAGAATGGCCGAAGCTTTTTGAAGAAGCGCTCGGCGACAACCTCGTTTCAGCATTCATTCACGGCGATTGCCTTATGGAAGGATTCTCCTCGCTGGAATCCACGTGGACCGTCAGCTTTATTCTAAAGTCCAATTCCGTCGAGGACTTGCTCCCGTTGCAGAAGCTCACAGCAAAAGCAAAGCGTGAAAACATCGAGTTCAACCATGTGTTTACCCGTTACGAAATCAAGACTTCACAAGACGTGTTCCCGCTGGAATTTTTGCATATCAAGAGCCGAAATGTAACGATTTGTGGCGAGGCGCCGCTTGCAGACTTTTACCCGAACCTCGCAGAACTGCGTATGGAATGTGAACGCGAACTGCGCGGGTTGCTCGTACATTTACGCCAATTTTTTCTTTACCTCAAGGAATACCGCAATCCGCACGAGATTTATGTGCGTTCAACAATAACGCTCCTCCCCTTGCTTTACGGAGTCTATTACCTTTCGACAGGCAAATATCCCGAAAATCACGAACAAGTTTACGAGATGTTCCCGGGCGTGCGCATTCCAAACATGACCGATGACAAAAACGTGATTATATCAAACATCAACAAGCACATCGAAGCTGTGATGACAATCGTCAATCAAGTCGATGCGATGAAAGTTTAATCCGTCGTTTTGCGGTAGGCTTTGGGCGAAACTCCGACGAGGCGCTTGAAGAATTTTCCAAAGAACGAAACGTCCGGGAAGTTCAGAATCTTGGAGACTTTCTGGATGTCTCTGGAAGACGAGCGCAACAGAACTTTCGCATCGAGCGCGATGTGTTCGTCAATCCAACGCTTGGCATTCTTCCCGGTCTGCTCTTCGGCAACGGCAGAGAGGTACTTCGGCGTAATCCCAAGTTCATCGGCGTAAAACTTCACGGAATGCTGTTCGCGATGATGTTCGACAACGAGGTCAATAAACTGCGCGAATAGCACCTGACCACGACTTTTGACCACATCCGTAGCAATAGGCTCGTCTACAATTCCAATGCACTCATACAAAAGCGCAATCAAATGATTCTTGAGAACCTGCAAACGGCAAGCGTTCGTTTCCGTCGTTTCAAACTTTTTCTTCAAAAATTCAAAGCTTGCATTCAATTGATCAAACTTAACTTTATCAAGCTGCTGTAAAGGATTTTCACGATACCGCAAAATAAGCCGCGTATTATCGTCAAAACGAATGATCAATTCATCAATCATGTTCTTGGAGCAAGCAATGCACACCGGGTCAAAATCGGCAGAAGCCATCTTGGCCCGTAACACCTGTTCCGGGAACACGACAAACAAGGCTCCCGCTTCAAGGTGATAAGTCTTAAGGTCTAGTTCTACATCCACAGAGCCGCGTTTCACCAAGAGAAGCACCGCCGCCTGAACTTTTACATAATTTTCAAGCCCGAATTCCTTAAGACTGGTAAACATGGCAATCTTATCGGGCAACACGTTTGCTTGACGCAGAAAATTCAACATCGAAAAATCCGCAGTGCGGATATTCGCATTCTTATGAAAAGGAAGGTCATTCATTATATAAACATCATAGCAAAAAGTAGAATGAATGTCAATGGATCCCCTCCCTAACGGTCGAGGATGACATTTCTAATAACTAGTAACTAAGGACTAATAACTCCATTAAAACAGTTTGTAGCTGAAGTACAGGGTGTACGCAAAGACGCCTCGGCTCATCGGTTCAAAAAATTCGGAGGAGTAAGCGGCGACCTTGGCATAAGTATCCAGGCGCCCACCAATAGAAATCTTATCCGTCAAATCGTATTCCATCGTAATATAGTTCTTCAACAACATGTCCCAGCCGTCAGCACCATAGTGCGGTAGCGAGCCCGGAATGGTATGCAGAGCATCAACCACGGTTTTCGTCTTTACACGGAAACGGTTTCCAACCAAAAGTTCCAAGCCCAACACATATTTCGCACCCATGTTGTACTGGTAATTGTCCATATCCGACTCATATTCTGGATGCACCGCCCGGATCAGGTCATCGTAGCCCATATCCGTTGTACCAAGCAATATGAAATAAATCTGGTGATACATGCGGAATCTCAATGACGGCAAAAGCCAAAGCGAAAAATCGATACCCGTTCCAAGAGAAATCGTCCCAACCGTCGCGAAGTCGCCGTAGAACGTGCTGTAATCGAGATATGTCGCAAAGTCGACCCAGTGACCACGGCCATGAACACCTGCATTCGTGAGTTTGCCCGTCACGTCAAGCTGGAAAAGCGTCCCGTCTGGACCAACTTCACCTCGAGTGTACAAATTAAAATAATCGAACGGACGCTTGACTTTCCGGAACGGCTTGCCATATTCTATTTCGGCACCGTACATGATATGCTTATCATCCCAGCGTTGGTCCAAGTCATCTTCGTTGCGGCCACCATAGCGGTAGATGTTACCAAAGTGCGAACCTGTTCCTAAAAAGATGGACATGTCCACCGGCGTATTCCCCGTAATACCATCTCGATTGCCAAAAACTTTTCTTTGTAAGTAAGCCGAGTGAGCAAAGCCAAATGCGGCAACTTGCTTGTACCAAGAAGATTCTTCAACGCCGTAAAATTTTCGCGAAAGCCTGTAAAGAACTTCACCATACACGGCACCACCAATTGATGTAGCAAGCAAGTCATTAATGGACGGGTATTCCGTTTCGGCAAACATTTCCCACGTGTAGCTTCCTAGCGCCGTAAACAACAAGCTTCCATAAAATCCGTAGCCTGCGCCACGTGCAAAGTTGTAATAAGTTGCCCCTTGGTAAGGATGTCCGTAAAAGTTAATCGCCCAATGGTTGTGGTCCCATTCCCACCCTTCTTTAAAATTGCGTTTCCAATAGCTCGGTCCTGTGCGTGCATAATTTTTATCTAGCACATAGCGGTCCCATGCCCAGATAAAGCCGTTAAAACCAAATACCTCGCCCAAGACGATAAACGGGGAAACTTCTTTAGGCTTGTCCAACGCATCGATTTCTAGCGTGTCTTCGAACGTCGTGTTCGTTATCGAATACATGACGTTAATGGAATCTTCGGGAAGCGTTTGAGACGGGACAGAAAACAAAGGAATCACGCCCTGCGAGATATCCATGCTCAATGCGGTTACAGACAAAAATAATAGCGATGACAACAGTTTGCGAAACATATCACTCTCTCTTTTTTCGCAAAAGCTAAAACTTTGTCAAAAAATTTAAAGAGGAGTCTCGACGACTCCCCTAAAGTAGAGAATGAACGACAAATATTTAAGATAAATGGTTACTTCGACTTGAGCAAATTATCGAAGTAGACGATTGTCTTTTCGAGGCCCTGGCGAAGCGGAATGGTCGGTTCCCACTTGAGAGCACTCTTCGCAAGCGAAATGTCCGGACGGCGCATTTTGGGATCGTCACCCGGTAGCGGCTTGTAGACAATCTTGCTCTTGGAACCCGTAAGCTCAAGCACTTCCTTCGCAAGTTCGAGCATCGTGAATTCGCCAGGATTACCGATGTTCACCGGTCCGATAATCTTGTCCTGATTCATCATGCGGACAAAGCCTTCGATGAGGTCGTCCACGTAGCAAAAGCTACGCGTCTGGCTACCATCACCGTAAATGGTAATGTCTTCGCCATTGAGCGCCTGGACAATGAAGTTCGAAACCACGCGACCGTCGTTCGGGAGCATGCGCGGACCGTACGTATTGAAAATGCGAACAATGCGGATGTCGACCTTGTTCTGGCGGTGGTAATCCATAAAGAGCGTTTCGGCGACGCGCTTGCCTTCGTCATAGCAGCTGCGGATGCCGATGGGATTCACGTTTCCCCAGTAGTCTTCGGTCTGCGGGTGTACAGCAGGGTCACCGTAAACTTCACTTGTAGAAGCCTGCAAGATGCGGGCTTTCACGCGCTTTGCGAGACCGAGCATGTTGATTGCGCCCATGACGCTTGTCTTGATGGTCTTTACCGGGTTGAACTGGTAATGGATCGGGCTTGCCGGGCATGCCAAGTTGAAAATGCGGTCCACTTCCAAAAGGATCGGTTCGGTCACATCGTGACGGATGAGTTCAAAGTTGCGGTTGTCGCGCAGGTGGGCAACGTTAGCCATACGACCTGTGAAGTAATTGTCCAGGCAAATGACTTCGTGACCGTCATTCAAAAGTCTTTCGCAAAGGTGACTTCCTAAGAATCCAGCACCACCAGTAACTAAACAACGCATAAAAACTCCCATAAAGCGTCTAGATGTAAAAAATATAGTAAAGGAGATGCCCGCTCAAGGCGGGCATGACAGCTAGATGGCGGGGCAATCCCGCCATGACAAATTCGAATTAAATTCTCATCGAGATGTCGAGAGCCTTGACGCTATGCGTGAGGGCACCGACAGAGATGAAGTCGAGGCCGAGCGTAGCAATCTGCTTCGCGCGTTCGAGTGTCATGTTGCCAGAACCTTCCACAAGCACCTTGTCGCCACTTTCCTTGATAATCTTCAAGGCTTCGGCCATCATTTCGTTGCTCATGTTGTCGAGCATGATGACATCGACACCCTTGTTGAGAAGAGCGCGGAGCTGGTCGAAGTTTTCGACTTCCATTTCGACCATCAAGCCCTGCTTGTTGTTCTTCTTGACAACTTCAAGAGCTTCGAGCACGCCACCAGCAGCTGCAATGTGATTGTCCTTCACGAGCACCATATCAAAGAGACCCATGCGGTGGTTGGAACCACCACCGACGCGAACGGCGTACTTCTGCAAAGTGCGGAAACCCGGAATTGTCTTGCGAGTATCGAGCACCTTGGTCTTACCGCCCTTCAAGGCTTCCTGGAACGTGTGAGCCACAGTTGCCACACCAGAGAGCTGCTGGATGAAGTTCAAAAGCGTACGTTCGCCCGTCAAAAGTTCATGAGTCGTGCCATCAAGTTCGGCAATCAGGTCGCCTTTCTTCACGACGTCACCATCATTCTTGTGGAGCGTCACCTTGGCGTTTGCCTTGAGTTCCTGGAACACGAGTTCAATAATCGGGAGGCCGGCGAGCACGCCATCTTCTTTGGCGATGAGGCGGGCATGCTGTTTCTGGTCAGCAGGAATAGTCCATTCACTAGTCACATCGCCCGTGCGAACGTCTTCCGCCAAAGCGAGGCGGATCATGGTCAAAGCATCTTCGGTTGGGAATACTGGAGTAGAATTATCGCCGTACATTACTGTGCGCCTTTTCCGGTTAAAACAACGTAAACTGTTCGTACAAGAATCTGGAAGTCCAAAAGCAAGCTCATATTCTCGTAGTAATACATATCGTACTGGAGCTTGATCTGCACATCTTCGATGCTCGTATCATAATGGTGGCAAACCTGAGCCCAGCCTGTGAGGCCCGGTTTCATCTTGAGGCGGCTGATGTAGAACGGAATCTGTTCACGGAGCTTGCCGATAAACACAGCGCGTTCCGGACGCGGCCCCACCATGCTCATGTCGCCTTTCAAAACACAAAGAATCTGCGGAAGTTCATCAATGCGGGTCTTGCGCAAGAAGCGTCCAATTCGCGTAATGCGCGGGTCCTTCTTGGTGGCCCACTGGGCACCGAACTTTTCGGCATCGGTACGCATCGTGCGGAACTTGTAGACCGTAAACGGCTTGCCATAAAGACCAATGCGTTCCTGCGAATAGAAAACAGGACCATGGTCATCGAGCTTAATCGCAATAGCAGCAAACAAGCAGACCGGGAGAGACAAAAGTCCGAGGAACAAGCCAAAAGCAATATCGATAATGCGCTTGACACGCACCTGCCAAAGCGGCATCGTAAACGCAAAAAGTTCCTGCAGTTCAAAACCGTAAACGAGGTTTGCCTTAAAGCGTCCATTCACAACGCTATACAATTCAGGAACAATATAAATGTGGAGCGGGAGTTCACAAATCCAGACGAGCACACGCATAATCTCTTGCGGAGACGTACTTTCGTGCGCAATGATAATGCCGCTGACCTTGTACTTCTTGACAAGAGCAGGCAAATCAGAATACTTGCCGAGAACCGGAACCTTCGCAAACTTTTTCGGCAAGACTTGATAGCGTTCATCGACAAAGCCCACAACACGCTGACCACGAGCCGGAGTCTTTGCCAAATCTTCAGCAATCTTTTTACCCGCTTCTGTAGCGCCAAGCACGAGGATGTTGTTCGCCCCATAACCCTTACGGAGCAAAGCCCGCAAGAAGATGTAGATGAGCATACGGAACAGGCCAACAAGCAAAATAGCAAGGCCGCCATATATAAATATCCACGGGAACCGAGATCCATAGAGATAGCCCTCGCTGAGCGGTTGGTTCGTGAAGACCTTCCCCATGAATTCAGCACCAAAAAGACAGACAATCACCAAGACCACACCAATCACGACAGCCCTGAGGACGCGCAAGACTTGGTGCGTTCTTGAAAGCAACAACCAGGAGCGATACAATCCGGCAAAGGTAAATAGAGTAAGCCACCCGATATTCAAGACTAGTCCGTACTGCCAATAGCTTTCGAACGTCTTGGTCGGGTCAAACTTATCTACAATCCAACCACTATGGAACTGAACCCAAAACGCCAAGGCGAAACAAATCGACAAAGCGGCAAAATCCGAGAGGATTAAAAGAATTCGTTCCAAAGTAGTTGCGCGAATCATATACGACCTTTAATTAAGCGAGAAAGCGGATGACCTGGCTTTTCTCAACGATTTCGGAGAGAGAGTTCACTGCGTCGACAGCCTTGGAGAGCTTGCTATCGAGAGTCTTTTCCGTAATGACGACGATGGACACCTTGCCCGGGTCGTTCACGTTCTTCTGGATAATCGTTTCGATAGAGATGTTGTTGTCTGCAAGGATCTTCGTAATCTTGGCGAGCACACCGCAAGCGTCACGGGACGTGAAGCGGAGGTAGTAGCGGGCGCTAGTTTCGGAGATCGGAACGAGCGTTGCAGAGTTTTCGACGTTGAACCAGCCCATCGGGAGTGCCTTGCGGCTGCCCTGGTCGGTAGAACGAGCGAGGGACACGAGGTCTGCCACGACTGCAGATGCGGTCGGGAGGCGGCCAGCACCGGCACCGGTCTGAACCGTTTCGCCGAGGTTGTCGCACTTGAGGTAAACAGCATTGATGACGCCGTTCACGTTAGAGAGCAAGTTAGTGTTCGGAACGAAGCACGGATGGACACGGGCGTCCACGCGGTCGCCATCGCGGTGGTAGATGCCGAGGAGCTTCACGCAGCAGCCAAGTTCCTTGGCGAATGCGATATCCTGGGCGGTAATCTTGGAAATACCGGTAACGTGAATCTTTTCGAAGTCCACGCGCTTGCCGCTGCAAAGGCTAGCAAGGAGGGCGGTCTTGTGGGCGGAGTCGATACCTTCGATATCAAAAGTCGGGTCAGCTTCAGCAAAGCCGAGCTTCTGGGCGTCCTTCAAGACGACGTCGAAGTCGAGACCTTCTTCGGCCATGCGGCTGAGGATGTAGTTGCAAGTACCATTGATAATGCAGCTGAGGCTTTCGACCGTAGAGCCAACGAAGCCTTCCTGGACGCTGCGGATGATAGGAATGCCACCGCCAACAGCAGCTTCGAACAGGACATGCAAGCCCTTCTTTGCGGCGAGCGGGAAAATTTCGTGACCGTACTTGGCGAGGAGAGCCTTGTTGGCCGTCACCACATGCTTACCGCTTTCGAGAGCAGCGAGGATCCACTTGCGCGGCATGTTGTAGCCACCAGCGAGTTCCACGAGCACGTCGATATCGTCGCCAGCAATCATTTCGTCGGCATTGGTCGAGACCTTGTAGCCCTTAGCCTTGTACGGGGCAACTTCTTCTTCGGACTTAGCGCAGATGCAAGCGAGCTGCAGTTCAACGCCAAGCTTTTCCTTATATTCGGCAATCTTCTGTTCAAGAATCTGAATGACACCACCACCAACGGTACCCGTGCCAATTAAACCAATACGCAACATATAGCGTCTCCATTTTAAATTTTACGCGCTATAATGTAGTAAAAAGTCACTCCAAAGTTTTTAACAGAGAGTCCAGACGATGGGTCATTTGCATGGCACCAGCACGGCAGAGGTGATCATCGTCATAACTCATTCCTTCCAGGTAATCATGTTCCCCCATTTTATGCTGGTCAAAGAAGGTAAAATTGCTGTATTTCTGGGTCAAAGCATCGAGTCGTTCTAGAATTTGCGGAGCATCGCTGTTACGGAGCCCATATTTTCCATAAGCATTCGATTCCTTGTAATTGGGATTCTGCGGGAACTCCACACCGATAACCTTGATATTTCTTTCAGCAGCCAATTCGATAATATCGGTCAAGTAACCCAAAGTTTCTTCAAGACGGACAAGCCCCGTATCAAGCCATCCAATATCCTTTTCGGCATGTGCACTCGACCTCCAGTCGCTACAACTGTTCAAAGGCATATACCCCCGTTCGGTCAAATTGGCAGCATACGAGGAAACCTTGGGCACATCATGCGTCATTTCCTTAAGACCTTCAGGAACGCCAGACTTCCAGAAATCGTGATTGGCATCGTAGACATACCCTTTGATTTCTGGGCTATAAAGGTAAAAGAAGCTGTTCACTTTGCCAAGCCAGAGCCTATCCAAGCTTATGCCAACGATTATATACTTCAACTTCTTAAAGTGAGGCAATACGTAATTGACCGCAATATAATGCGTACTGTGAAGATTGCCATGCGCACTAGCTAAATTTACCACGTAGAACTGATCGCTAAACAATTTGGGAATAACCCCATGATGCGATCTGGACGATCCGAAAACGACGACATCCGCAGTATCCCAATAAGTCCAGACAAGCTCCATCTTGTAGCTCCAATGCGCTTCCTGGAACTCATTGTTTTTGGCATAAAAACCTGCGCTATCCTCATCAAGTTCAAAGAATTCCACTAGTTCTTCCGAAGAACTGCTGAAGAAATCACTAGAACTACTCGATTCTCCTGAGCTGCTAGAATCATCGCTTGAAGAGCTCGATTCCCCGGAGCTACTGGAGTTTTTACTGCTGCTTGATTCTGCGCCGCTAGAACTCGAGCCTTTGCCGTCATTGCGAGAACTCGAAGAGTTCGAAGCAATCTCTTTACTACTACTGGATACTTTGCTTGAACTGGAAAGGGTCTGCTTTTTCCCCTGAATCCAGAGGTTCGGGTACCATAATTCTTCGCCTTCAACAAGATTTGTAACAGAACTATCCGCCAAGTGGACAAGAACAATCTTCGTGTGAGCTCCATCTGCATTTGTAAGAGTCGCCACAAGATTCTGGTTCACACGACCCGTTGCCCATTCGGAATGATCAAATACAAAACCCGAAGGTGCCCTCACACTTTGAACAAGATTTCCAGAGCTGTCCGCAATAAACAAATACTCGTGGACTCTGTATTTTTCGCCCACAAAATTTTTGCCAGTGCTACCACCAAAATCAAGAAAAGCCGTACGCTTACTATAATCCTTCGCAAGCGATACATTGCACGCCTGTTCCTTATTATACCAGATTTTCTCTTTTTTATAGACACGAGCACGGAGAATTTTCGACCCTGTAACCGCAAGCGACTCGTCTTCACTGATACCGCCATGGAACGAACCGTCGAACAACTTTACCGGCGTTCCGAACTTTCCATTCATAAACGGCACTTGCCAAGTACTTGCACTTTTGAAGGTACTCTCGTTAGAATTATCCCCTGCTTTGGTCACGTAGGTAATAACAGTATCTCCATTAGCGAGCACGCTCCAGCGAGGGATAGCAGCACTCTTGACATCAAGTTTTACAAGACCGGACCCCTTTGGATCCAAATTTCGGACGTAAAGCCGGGAAGTTTGGTCGATACCTTCTATACCCGTACAGAACGCCACTTTTTTCCCATCCGGAGAAATATCGGGATGATAAGCAGGAATCGTATCCACAATTTCCACTATATCTTTTTCATTTGTATAATCTATATAGTTGAGGTTGCCCGTAACCTCGTTTTTAAAGACAAGCTTTACTTTAGAAGTCTTTGTGTAATCCCACAGTTTCAGCGCTGATAAAACAATTCTAATAGGAGAACTTACTTCCTTTCCGTCTTGGTCTAAAAAAGTCGCATTAGGGATTGCGCCAAGCGCCAAACGGAACCCAACATGGTCATCATAAGTAGACGGACTTACAGGATACGTCCCCCCTCTTGAATAAAGGTTTGACGAAGATCCACCCTTGATAATACGTTCATCGGCGCCATTTGCACTGGACGCACCCGCAAAATTTGTCACGATCTCATTTTTGAAAAGACCTTTGTAGTCGTTGACAAACTCCTTCTCTTCTTCAAAACAATCCGAACATTTATCATCTTCAGAAGCTACCTTCACCCATTCAGCTTCGGTCGGGAGCCTATAGCCCATCCTATCGAGATGGAACGAAAAACCTGCAAGATTCACACAATGTCCATCTCTATCAAATTCCACACTTGAATATTCATAGACCGTATCCAAATCATCCATTTTGCTTTTTTCATTAGCAAAGAGAACAGCATCAAAAAAAGTCACATTGACTACAGGCACGCTATCCGAGCCACAATCGATGCGTTTTTCAGCAACCGACTTAAATTCACCACAAGTTACCTTATGGACATCCATCCAAAAATCATAGTCCAGCAAGACCTTCATTTCCGGAGATTCGTCTATTTTGGCACCACTCTTATTTGTTCCTAGTGTAACGGTATCTTTTGACCCTTCGACAAGCAACATTTGCCTATGAACGTCCGAAGACGGAATACCCTCGGCTGGATAACTCCCTCCATCCGAAAAACACCCCCAAAAAAATCCAGCAAAAATAAGCACCCAAAAAAGTCTAACGGTCATTTTCAATCCTTCTATGAAAAATCTAATAAAAAAACATCGTATTGCAAACATTGATTTACAACACCTAAAAAATTGGCACTTATTGAAAGCAATCCCCATTTTTTTATATTTAGGCACATGGAACAGGAAACCGTCAATCCCGCAATTGGTTCGATTCTTAACGAACAGAAATTGAAGAATATTGTGTATCCAGCCAAGCTCTTCAAAGCTAGGTTGAACGAAGAGTTTTTGCGCGCGAACCGCACCCGCAAGCCCTTCCTCTTCATCAAGATCTATTCGCACCAATATGACGTGCTTGGTTGGGGACGTCCATCTAAGATTGTCGAAAATACTTGGAAAATCAGCGTTCTCACGATGTTTTCGCACTTGCGCTTTATCGATGTACTTGGTTACCTGAGCGACAATAGCGGTATCGGCATCATCCTTTTGAATTCTGACATGAGCACACTCGAGAGTATCCGCAAGGAAATTCTCCACAAGCTCAACGATGCAGGTCTTATCCAGGCACTCCGCCACAAGCCCAAGAGTCCGATTTTCCAGGCATACCTTTACACAGGCTATCAGGAAAAGGACAACCTCGAAATGGACGATAAGCTGAAGGAATTCAACAGCACAAACGGAAGTTTCTTCACGCTGAACAGGTTGAACCTTTCTGACATCTGGGTCCACCCGCACAAGATCCGCTTCAGGCACATCATCAAGAGGATCGTAGACATCACCTGCACTTCCGCAGCATTGATTGTCCTTTCTCCGCTCCTTTTATTCTGCGCGCTCGCCGTCAAGATTAGCGATCCGAAGGGACCGATTATATTCAAGCAGACCCGCGTGGGCAAGAACGGAGCTTTGTTCACCATGTACAAGTTCCGTAGCATGTATGTGGATGCCGAAGAACGCAAAAAGGAACTCATGGCACAGAACGAGACTGGCGGCAAGACCTTCAAGATGAAGAACGACCCGCGTATTTACCCGTTCGGACATGTTCTCCGCAAGTTCAGCCTCGACGAACTGCCCCAGCTCATCAACATCCTTAAAGGCGATATGTCCATCGTCGGTCCGCGTCCGCCAATTCCGTCTGAAGTGGCTGAATACGAACCGTGGCACCGCATGCGCCTTTCCGTGACTCCGGGACTTACCTGTATTTGGCAGGTCAGCGGTCGCAGCAACATCCCGTTCGAAGGTCAGATGCGCCTCGACAACGACTATATTCGTCGCGACGGCAAGCTCGGGGACGACTTCAAGCTCATTTTGAAGACGTTCAAAGTCGTGTTCAAAGGCGACGGCGCGTACTAGGCAATAGGGATTAGGAAGTAGGAGTTAGGAATTCTGATTCGTCATGCTGAGTTCGAAAAACGAAGCATCCAGTTAATTCTAGTAATAAATTGACTGGGTCCTTTCCCTTGCAGGGTCAGGATGACGCAGGGATAAAACATTCTTGAAACTCCTTGTTACTTTTAGTATCTTTCGCTCTCGGTGTATGGTTAATTATCCGGTGTGATATAAGGAGCGAATATGAAAAAATATTTGATTTCGACGGCGTTACTCGCAGCTAGCGCCTATGCCGCAAGCGTAACAGTCGATCCAAGCGCAACAGCCCAGAAAGTTACGGGATTCGGTGGCGCAAGCGTTTACTACCAAAGCTGGATCAAGAACCTCCCCGCAGCAGACCAAGAAGCACTTTTCGATACCGCATTCACGGGTCTTAACATATCCTTGCTCCGTGTGGGTAACTGGTACCAGGACGAAGATATTACGAAAGTCCAGGACGACATCGACATCGTCAAAGCTGCCAAGACCCGCCTCGGCGACCACATGAAAATCCAGATGTCCAGCTGGTCTGCTCCGGCAAAGCTCAAGCCGAGCGGCAACTTGAACGGTAAAGTGGACGGACAAAAGATCAAGAGCCAGAACACGCTCAAGCCCTCGAACAGCGACCCGTATGGCAAATACGTCTACAGTGATTTTGCCAACTGGTGGAAGAAGAGCCTCGAAGCCTACAAGGCAGCAGGCATCTCTCCGGACTATGTTTCTCTCCAGAACGAACCAGACATGGAAGCCGATTATGAAGAAACACTCTTTGAACCGACAGAAACTAACGAAATCGCCGGTTACAAGGAAGCCTTGAACGCCGTCTATGACGCCGTGAAGGGACAGACCAAGCTAATCGGCCCGGAACCGCTCGGTATTGGCTACAGCAACTTTGAAAAGTACGCCAAGGAACTCGATGCCAACAAGCTCGATGGCTACTCCTACCATCTTTACAACGCCGGTGATGGTAACGACAACTCCGGTAACAACTACCTGGACCCGGAAAACTTCCGCAAGCCCATGAAGGCCATCGCCGACGTCTACGGCAAGGGCGACAAGCCCATCATCATGACGGAATTCTGCCCGATGCTCGACGAACCGCGCGAAAAGGACATGCTCGGCCTCGCCCAGATCATGCAGATCGGCTTTACCGACGGTCGCCTCTCCGGCTACATCGCCTGGCAACTTTTCTGGGGTTACCACTCCCAGATGATCGGCGTCTGCCCGGGTGCAGGTTGGGACCTCGATGGCTCCGGCAAGTACGTCTGTGACGATGCAGGTTTCAAGATTTTCCCGGAATACCATGCCATGCGTCACTATTCCAAGTTCGTGAATCCTGGTGCAAGCGTCATCGCCTCCACGACTGCCGAAGCTAACCTCAAGACGGTCGCCTTCCTCAGTGCAAACGGTGATTCCATCTCGACCATCCTTATCAATACGGGTAGCACCGCCATTCAGCTCGACAATCCTGCCATCACGGGCTACGGCCTCGTTACCGCAGTGCAGTCCAAGGAAAACGGTCTTAAGAGCAAGAACATTTCTGTTGCTGCATGCACCGTTCTCCCGGCACGTTCCATCACGACGCTCGTTTACAAGAAGGGTGCTGCCGCTTCTGCTGTTGCAACCTGCAAGGACGAAACAAGCGACGCTAGCTACATCGAACCGGAAATTAAGCCGAGCGCAGACGTAGTCATTGTCGATTACACGACTTCGACCGACGTTTCTGGCTGGCAGGCAATGGACGACAAGCTCTCCGCAGTTACCTACGGCACCACCGCTATTGACGGTATCGCCGGTTACGCAAGCGTTCCGCTCGCCGGTTGCGACCAGTCCGAAGAATCTTGCGGCTATCAGAACCAGCTTTTGAACATCAGCGCCGAAGGCGCCAAGGCACTAGCCTCTTGCGAAAGCCTCATCATCACCATGCATAGCCAGGGCACTTCGGACGCTTACGTGAACGTGGGCGGCGCCGCAGGCGGCAGCTGGGTCGATTACGAATACGGCAAGCCGGCTTCGGCAAGCAAGTGGAGCGAAACAAAAGTTTCCCTCAAGAAGGAAGGTGAAAACGGTTCTACCGCACTCACGTTCAACAGCGAATCTGCAGGCATCTACATTGCAAAGATTGTCGCCACGGGCTGCAAGAGCGCAAGCGCCATCAAATCGTTCCGTCAGCAGGTCCTGAACGACAGCAAGACATTGGCAATGATTTTTGACATGAACGGCAACCTCGTTTGGAAGGGTCTCAAGAGCGAAGCTCTCAACGAAAACGGAACGCTCAAGCCGAGCATCCGTCAAGGCGCCTACATTTTGAAAACAAAATCTAATGTTCAGCGCGTCTTCAAGAAGTAACGACAAACGCTATTAAAACTTAAGAACGGTCCGCGAATGCGGGCCGTTTTTCATTCATGCTTTAGCTCGGATTTACATCTGAGCATTTTATGTATTGAGCTTGAACAAGATACGCAAAAGGCACCTGGTGGCGAAACCAGGTGCCTTGGAGCTGTATTATGTGAGAATTTCTATTAGCTAAGATTCTCTAGCTGATTATTTAGCATCAACTGCAGGGTCAGTGTCAGAGACGCAGCGGACCGTGAAGGCGTAGACCTTGTTAGTCGTGTTGACTTCACTACTTGCCTTGTCCATGACAACCAAGCCATAAGCCTGCTTCACTTCATCCTCATCTTCAGTATCAGACCAGAAGTAAGCGTAATCACCCTTCATGACCTTATTGTTGTTAGCGTCGTAGTAGCCTACCGCCGTGAAATCGAAACCAACGTCATCGAAACCATATTCGTTCTCAACATTGGCACCAGCAGCCTGGAGCAGATCAAGTTCGTCCTTAGTCGGCAATCTCCAACCAGCCGGGCATGCACCAGAAGTCTGATCCTCAACGTTAAGTTTCTTGATTTCGCCTTCTGTCATGTTATTTCTGAAGTCACCTTCACCCTTTGCAGATTTCCAAGTATAGTAACGGCCTTCAGTAGCTTCGAAGTTTTCAAAGACCTTTTCTTCGAAATTAACTTCACCCATAACCTGGTCGATAGATTCAACATCATCCGTCGTAACAACCTTAGGCAGCTTGTATTCGAACGCGAGGTTTTCATTCATCCACCAGATACCGTCTACGCCCTTGAGCTGAGCATACTTATAGATACGGTTGTCACGAATATCGCAGAACTGCTTAGTCTTGTCGTACATTTCGTCACCGCACCACTTAGCATACTCGATACCTTCACAACGGTTCTTTGCGGCTTCAAGCTTTTCATAGAACGTTTTCAGCTTTGCAGCATCATAAGCTTCAAGAGCTTTACCGACCAAGTTGCCATAGAGGCTTTCCTTTTCTTCGGCAGGAGCCGGTTCGTCACCTTCAACTGGGCGAGGAGACAACTCTACACCGAGGGTACTGTAAGCATCAGCAACAGTAATTCCGCCTTCAGCATAAGAATTATCGCAGTACGACAAGACAACGTCAGTCTTTCCGTCCTTGTCCTTACCGCAGTATTCATGCTGACCGAATTCCTTGCCACCGCACTTCGGAGTAATGATGCCATTCCAGCAGAATTCACCATCCTGAATGCCACGCTTGGTAACAAACTTATAGTTACCATTTTTCAGCAGCTGGTATTCCAAGCAGAGCGGAACGATCTTATTATCGATACAGGTTTCTTCATTAAGGACATATGCCTTTCCATCGCACTTGTCATAAAGCTTGCCAAAGACGCAGAACTTATTGGCAGGATCGTAGAAATCTTCACCGCACATAGCCTTGAAGATGGTGATCGGATCCGCGTCACCGCAAGTCACTTCCACCATTCCGGTTCCTTTGTCCACACTTGTGCAGCTTACACCATCGTTACCGTCTTCGCCATTCCATACGGTACCAACAAGCGTTTCACCGCAGAACATCTGGATACCTTCCTTACCGTTCTTTTCGTCCTTGATGGTCTGAGCAGTACAGCTGGTACCATCTTCACCGTTGATACCGTCGGTACCATTGGTACCATCGGCACCATTCTTACCGTCCCACACGACACCGGAGGTTCCGTCATCGCACTCCATCTGAAGGCCCTTTGTGCCATCCTTGGCTGCGGTTTCCGTGACAGAGCACTTCTTATTTCTAAGAATGGTTTCGGTAGATCCGCAAGTAATCTTAATGCCGTCAGTTGCTTCAGAAGTCGTGCAAGATTCACCGGCAACACCGTTTTTCAAGACACCAACTTGCTTGCCACCGCAAAGCACAGAATAGCCATCGGTAATAGCTTCTACAGTACAGCTAGCGCCGTCCTTACCTGTAGCACCGGTAGCACCTGTTTTACCAGTTTTACCCGTTGCACCGGTAGCACCAGTAACACCCTGCTTACCCGTTGCACCATTCTTACCGTGTAACAAGACGCCTACAGAATCCCCTCCGCAAAGCACCTTATAGCCACTGTCATCTTTCAATGACTTGACTTCGCAGCTTGTACCATTCAAGCCGTTAGTTCCATTAACACCGTCTGTTCCATCTTCGCCAGAACATGCGATGAGACCAAACATGAGTGCGGCACAACCCGCAACACTGAGGTTCTTGTATTGCATAATATGCTCCCTTGTTGAATTTTCTCCAATCTTTGTGAAAAACTTTCACAAAACAAAGTTTACATTAATTTTTCGAGAAAGTTAAGTTTTGCTTACAAAAAATTATTTCAAGTTGGAATAAGTTTGCAATTTTACGTTCGTTTTCTTATAAAAATATTACACAATAAACAAGTAAACTTTTAGCAATATTTGCCAAAATTTGAGTAAATTGGGCATTTTGGGAATTTTGGAGATTGAATACAAGAGAACGAAATTAGAGCTTAATTTCGTAAAGTAAAATTTTATTTACAATTTACATTTTTTGCGGGATTTTACGTTTTTCTGTTTTGAGAAGGGTTTTTCCGCTCGTAGGCGGGATGATAAATAATAAAAAGCCCGCGGTCGAACGATCGCGGGTTTGACTTTAAATTATTTTGTATTAACTAAGCCCAGTTTTCAGCCTTGAGTTCGCGGCCCCAGATTTCCTTGACCACGTCTTCGACCTTGCGGTTTTCGAACAACATCTGATAAACGGCTTCGACAATCGGCATTTCAACGCCAAGTTTCTTCGCAAGAGCGCGCGTACTACGGCAAGTCGGGACACCTTCGGCAATCATCTTCATGCCAGCAAGCACCTGTTCGAGCGTTTCGCCCTTACCAATGTGTTCGCCCACGTAGCGGTTACGGCTGTGCTGGGAAAGGCAAGTCACGATGAGGTCGCCCATGCCGGCGAGACCGGCAAACGTTTCGGGCTTTGCACCGAGAGCCTTGCCCAAGCGGCACATTTCAGCCTGACCACGCGTAAGGATGGCAGCGCGGGTATTGTCACCAATCTTGAACTTGCCACTAGCTTCGAGGCCATAGAGCACGCCGGAAGCAATTGCAATCACGTTCTTCACGGAACCGCAGAGTTCCACACCGACAATATCAGTCGAAGTATAGACGCGGAGGTAAGAGCAGCTCATTGCCTGCTGTACAACCTTTGCAGAGTCTTCGTTCACGCAAGCTGCGACAATAGCGGTGAGCACGTGGCGGCTCACTTCTTCGGCATGAGACGGACCGCTAAAGGCAACCATCTTGTCTTCAGTCAGCCAAGGCACCTTTTCGAGGATAACTTCGCTCATGAGCTGGTCAGTACCTTCGAGAATACCCTTTGTGGCGCAAACGACAATCGGTTCCTTGCCCTTTGCAGGGGTCCAAGAGCCAAGATTTGCGGCAACGCCAGCCATAAACTGAGACGGAACAACGATAAGGACCATGTCACAGCCTTCAAGAGCGGCGTGCATGTCGGTCGTGTACTTAAAATCAGCCGGGAAAATAACGCCAGGAAGCTTATCCTTGTACTGGTGTTCGGTGGAGAGAAGGTCAACTTCTGCTTGGGAATTGGTCCAAAAAGTGAGTTCGTTCTTGTTTTCGTAAACAACTTGACCGAGGGTCAGGCCCCAGCCACCGGTACCTAAAACTGTAACTTTCATAATATCGTTCCTTAGTCAATGGTCATTAGTCATTGGTCAATAGTTAATGGTTCGTAGGCAATGCTCAACATTGCCAAAAATCATTGCCGCATATAATCTACAATAATTAAATGTGTCTAGTCACATTCAATCGAGAAATTTACTGGATTCCTCGGCTATCGCCTCGGAATGACGTGGGACGAGAAGGGGATTCCCGCTCAAGGCGGGAATGACAAGTCCTTACTGGGACTATCGCTACGCTCTAGTCCCAAATGCTGGTCTCGGTCATGTCCAAGCAAGCTTGGCCGCGACACTCAACCTACGCATTTGTTTTGCGCTTAGAGCCGAAGCCGTTCTCGGTGCCGTTGAGGAGGCGCTTGATGTTCGACTTGTGCTTCACAATGACGAACACGGCGACAATCACGGCGAGAATCATCTGGCCAAGGTTGATGCTTTCGAAGTAGTATTCTGGGCAGACATAGCCAAAGATGGAAAGTGCGCCGAGAAGTCCGCACCCGAAGATGCTACCGACGGAGACGTACTTCGTGGTGACCGTGAGGATAATCCAGAGGGCAAATGCGCAAAGAACCGTCAAGGGCGAAATCGCAAGGAACACGCCAAGTGCAGCAAGCACGCCCTTACCACCGCGGAAGCCTGCAAAGCAAGTGAAGCTGTGGCCGAGAATCACGAGGAGACCTGCAACAAGCGGGACCCATGCGCTGTAATCGGCGCCGCCAGCGGCGACCTGTGCTTCGCACATTTTCTGGGCGATGAACGGTCCAAAGAAACCCTTCAAAAGATCCATGAACACGACCGGGAGAGCAGGCTTCCAGCCGAGCACACGGAATGTATTCGTGAGGCCCGCATTTTTGGAGCCGTAATCACGAATGTCAAAGTCCTTACCTTTCGCGAGTTTTGCGATCCATATGGCGCTGGGGATCGACCCCAGCAAGTACGCTATTGGAAGACTCAGTAAACTGTTCAAGTTCTTCATCCTTTCTGAGGGTTAACTTTCTATCGAAATTCAAGCGGAGCGGAGCGCCCTGCAACTGGAATTCGTCATAAAACTTTTTGAGCAAGTAGCGCTTGTACGATTCGTCGACAAGTTCCGGCGTGCGGGTTTCGATGTCGATGACCGGCGGTTCCACCATGATCTGGCAGGCACGGGTAAGCATAACGACTCGTCCATTGTGGCTCGGAGGAGCTTTCTCCTGCAAGAAGTTCGCAAAGCTTTCGGCAACGCGGTCACGGCCAAGCACACGGCGGCAGTTGGCATAGACGGTCTGGATAGCCTGAATCACGCGGCCTACGCGCTGGCCTTCCTTGGCACTGATCGAGAGAATCGGTACAAATTCAAGCATCGGTTCGCGTTCGAGGAGTTCCTTGACCATGTGATCAAAAGACTTGTCGTTCTTGTTCGGGAGGATATCCCATTTGTTCAGCACGACGACGAGGCCCTTGCCCGCCTTGCGGATTTCCGTGATGATGCGGTAGTCCTGGATTTCCATGCCGCGCGTGCAATCGACGACGAGCACAGACAAGTCAGAACGGCGGATGCTTTCGAGCGTACGCATGTTGCTGAAGACTTCCACTTCGTCTTCGACGCGAGCCTTTTTGCGGAGGCCTGCGGTATCGGTAACGACAAACTTTTGTCCGTCAACGACAAAGTCACAGTCGATAGAGTCGCGGGTTGTACCCGGGATGTCGGAGACCACAGCGCGATCTTCGTTCAACAGGCGGTTGAGGAGCGTACTCTTGCCTGCATTCGGGCGACCGAGAATGGCAAAACGCACCGGGCGTTCTTCGCGGCGTTCGCCACGCACCGGAGTCGGGAGCACGGAGACCACTTCGTCCAAGAGCGAGAGGCAAGCGTAGCCGGTCAAGGCACTGACGGTACGCGGCTGACCAAAGCCGAGTTTGAGGAATTCGTAGCTTTCCTGGCGGTCGCCCTGCAATTCGCTCTTGTTCGCGACGAGGATGACCTTCTTGTCGAGCTTGCGGATGAGGCGTGCAAACTGCTGGTCGAGCTTGGTGATGCCCACGCGGATATCGACCATGAAAAGCACGAGGTCGGCTTCGTTCACGGCGTTAAAAATCTGGGTTCGGACGCTGTCCGCCAAGACGTCGATAGAATCATCGGGCAAGAATCCACCCGTATCGACGACTGTAAATTCGTGACCCTTGTAAATCGCATTCTGGTAATGACGGTCGCGGGTAACACCATCGCGGTCGCTCACCACGGCGGCACGGCGGCCAAGAATGCGATTGAAGAGGGAGGACTTTCCGACGTTCGGACGTCCAATTATGCAAACGATAGGTAATTTCATCGGGCACAAATATAGAAATTGTGTCTAGGGGTTGTTTAGACTAAAGACCAGCGACTAATGACCAATGACTAACAACCAATAACAAACATCTTTTTTCATTCTTTCTCGCAAGAATAATATATCTTTGTAGTGTATTATTTAGAGTTTTTCCCCACAGGTGGGAAGGACATACGAGGTTACTTTGGCTTCCATAAACGGAAAGACGGAAACTCTTTGCATTTTCGGGCATCCGGTTGCTCACAGCAAATCGCCCGCTATGCACAACGCCCTTTTTGACGCCCTTGGCATCAATGCGGCTTATCTCCCCTACGCACCCGAACCAGAAAATTTCGCCCAAGCGATTCAAGGCTTCAAGGCGATGAAGTTCCATGGTGCAAACGTCACCATCCCCTACAAGACGGAATTCTTCAATGCAGACGGAACTGCCCGCCTGGTGGATGAACTTTCAGAAATTTCGAAGTTCACCGGTAGCGTGAACACGCTGTACTGGAAAGATGGCGTTGTCGGTGGGACTCTCTGCGGAACGACGACAGACCCTTACGGTTGCGTGCGAAATCTCGAAGAGAATGGCGTAAATCCGTCTAGCAAGAAGATTGCACTCCTCGGAAACGGAGGTGCCGCCCAGTCGATTGCTTTTACGCTTGTGGAACAAAGAAACGAGCTTACTATTGTTTGCCGCACCAAGGAAAAAGGCGAAGCTCTTGCGGGTTCTTTGAACAAGTTTTTCCAGTCCGGCAATGCAAGCGACAAGAATTTCAAGACCGTTCAGGTCACGACGTTTGGTGAATTTGCAAATATTTCCGCAAACTTTGACATCATCATCAACGCGACCTCGGTCGGCATGAGCCCAAACATTGATGCCTCCCCCATTACAGACGAATGTCTGCACAAGGGTCAGGTTGTCTGCGACATTGTCTACACACCGCCACACACCAAGCTTTTGCAGATGGCAGAAGCCAAAGGTTGCAAGATTGTGACCGGAGAAGGCATGCTCGTACACCAGGGCCTCGAAAGCTTTAAAAAGTGGTTCCCGAAGGAAACCGAAAACAAAACAAACGAAGAACTTACTGCGATTATGCGCAAAGGAATGCAGGGCTAAAATGAAGAAGCATCTCTACTTTACCGGATTCATGGCCAGCGGCAAGAGCCGTACAGGTCGCGCCCTCGCAGACCGCCTCGGACGCCCGTTTGTCGATACGGATAACGTCATTGTAGAACGCGCCGGCAAGTCCATTAGCGAAATTTTTGAACAAGAAGGCGAAGCCGCTTTCCGCAAGATGGAACGCGACGTGATTGCCGAAATTGCACAGAGCGAAAAGCCTCTCGTTGTATCTCTCGGCGGTGGTGCTCTCACGCAGGCCGAAAACTTGAAGGTCATCCGCGAAAACGGAACGATTATCCGCCTGTGGGCAAAGCCCGAAGTGCTTTCGGAACGCATTGGCCGCAAGAACACGCGCCCGCTCCTTGCAAACCTTTCGGACGAAGAACGCCTCGAAAAGATCAAGCAGATGCTGAAAGACCGCGAAAAGAATTACGCCAATGCGGACTTTAGCGTCGAAAGCTCGAACGACTATTCCGAAACGCACGTCACGGAACGCATTATGCACATGCTCAAGTTCTGGGAAAGCCATGCACTTGACGTGCACCCGAGCGAAGGTGGCCGCTACCCGATTTTCATCGGCAAGAACATTGTGCCGGACGCCGCAATTATGCTTGAAGGCTTACGTCTTGCCCCGACTTACGAATTCTTGATTTGCACGGACACGACGATTGCCAAGGAACAGAACACGAAGCTTTCGGAACTCCGCGGTCAGGCAGGCCGTTGCCCGATTTTCAAGTTCCAGGCAGGCGAAGGCCACAAGACGCTCCACAACTTGAACCAACTTTACAGTTTCATGTTGCACCGCGGTTACACCCGCAAGAGCTGCCTTTTGCAGTTCAGCGGCGGTGTCGTAGGTGACATGGCTGGCTTTGGTGCCGCCACGTACCAGCGCGGCATTCCGTTTGTGCAGTTCCCGACAACGCTCTTGTCGATGGTCGACAGTTCCGTTGGCGGTAAAGTCGCCGTGAACCATGCCGAAGGCAAGAACATGATTGGCGCTTTCTACCAGCCGAAAGCGGTTGTCTGCGACATTTCTGTGCTGAACACGCTCCCCCCCACCGAATACTTAGCAGGTCTTGCCGAAATCGTCAAGTACGGCGTGATTTACGATGAAGAATTCTTCACCTACCTTGAAAATAACGTTGAAAAGATCAAGGCTCACAACTTTGACGTGTTGAAGCACATGATTTTCCGCAGTTGCCAAATCAAGGCCGAAGTGGTCGGCATCGACGAAAAGGAAGCAGGCCTCCGCGCCATCCTCAATTACGGTCACACGTTCGGTCACGCCATTGAAAAGCTTACGCATTACGAGCTCTACAGCCACGGCATCGCCGTTTCTTTGGGCATGCGAGTGGCCGCACGCGCTGCAGTGCTCCTCGGAAAGCTCTCGAAAGAAGACGAACAGCGCCAAAACAAATTGCTCGACGATCTCGGATTCCCGAAGACATACAACACGGATGTCGAAGCGGCTTGGGCTGCAATGGCAGTCGACAAGAAGGCAGAAAAGGGCACTAGAGTTTATATTTTGCCTACAAAGATTGGAAAGGTCGAAAAAGTTTGTAATATTGATAAGGGTATTATTGCAAATGCCTGGAAAGCCATCCAGGCAAGTGAGGTTTAGATGAGTATATTGGTTACCGGGGGAACGGGATCACTTGGGTACAGTATTCTATCTAACTTAAGCGGCACCAATCACGAGCTGTACAGCTTCAGTGATGAACTTCCGCAGCCGTGGCAAAAGGTCGAAGGAGTACAGTACCTGACCGGTGATTTGCTGGACTTCAGAAATGTGCTGGAAATGATTCAGAAAGTTTCCCCGACGCACATTTACCATCTGGCAAGCCAATCCTCTGTGGGGCTCAGCTACAAGAAGCCTTACGAAACGCTCAACATCAACTTGTTGGGTACACAAACGCTCCTCGAAGCAGTGCGACAGGTTGTGCCGAAGGCAAAAGTCTTGCTCCTCAGCAGTAGCGAAATCTATGGCAGGACGGAACAGCAACTGACTTACTTGCACAAGGAAACAGACCCTCCTAACCCGCTCACTCCGTATGCCACGTCCAAGGCATGCATGGAAATATTGGGAAACCAGTTCCGCAATGCAAACGGTCTGCATATCGTGTTTGCTCGTCCGTTCCACTTTACAGGTCCGCACCACAGCCGCCGCTTTGTAATCCCTTCCATCGCCTACCAGTTGGTGAAGATAAAGTATTACGGAGCAGAACCGGTCATTTATTCGGGAAGCCTCGACGTAAGCCGTGACGTGGTTGACGTGCGTGACGTTGCCCGCGCTGCCATCCAGATTTTGAACACCGCCGAATCCGGCGAAGCGTTCAACATTTGCTGTGGAAAGTCCTACACGTTCCGTGAACTCGTGGAAATGCTCGTGGACATCTCCGGCGTGAGCGTGGACTTCCGTTTTGACCCGGGTTACGACCGTTGCAACGACATTCCACTCTTGATTGGCGACCCCACCAAGATCATGAATCTCGGCTGGAAGCCCATGATTTGCATGGAAGATTGCCTCTCGGATTTGTTCAACGAAATGGTGGTCCGCCGCCGCGTAGAACTCAAGATGGGCATGGGTCGCGATTTGCGTCTGTAACTTGTTCCATTTATCGGCAATTCATTCCGCAATAACCGCCGTTTAGCGAATTTCTACAACAAAGCTGTTCCACATGAACAGCTTTTTTTTATTTTTTCGAGTATGAGATTACAAATAAAAAATATTGCTTTGGGGATATGTGCCCTGTTTGCTTTGTCTGCGACAACACACGCCGCAGAAGTTGTTGGTCCGCAGGGTGGCGATAGAGCCCTCACTGTTAGCGACTTTATGCCGCACAATCCCATTTCTAAAGAATTTAACGAAACCTGGAGTTACCAGTTCGTATTCGACAACGGCACACGAGCTTTTGTAAACTACTCCCTCCTTAACGTGCCTGGCTCCGGCCGTAAAATCGGCTGCGACTTGAACTTCTGGAATTTCAAGGGAAAGACCTACTCTGTTGGCCGCCAATACCCGCCAGAACGTCTCGTTGCAAGCAAGGAAAAGGCAACTATCGATATCAAGGGCGAATACAAGCTCGAGAACAAGCCGGGTAAAGGCCATCGCGTTCTTTATAGCGCCGACAAGGGCGGAAAATTCCTCCTCGACGTGACATTCGAAAGCGCAGTCCAGGGCATGGTCCCGGGAAATGGAGTCTGGACTTACGGCAAAGAAAAGATGGGCCAGTTCATCCACATTCCTTACGGACGCGTTACGGGTAAAATTGCCTACAACGAAGACACTTTGACAGTCAAGGGTTACGCCTACATGGACCAAATTTGGCAAACCGCACAGGCAACAGATATGGCAGCCCGCACCATCAACTTTAGCACAAGCGACAAATCCCCGATGCACGCAGGCCGCATCACCCTCACGAAAGATGGTAAGTTGATGGGTTACGCCTTATACAACGGACCGCAGGGCATGAAGGTCGCCATCCCGACAAAGGTCAAGGAAGGCGGCTCCGAATACAACGGCAAAAAATTCCCGACAACAACGCTCTCATTTGAATGGAAGAACGGCGTCCCGGCTATGGTGTTCCCCGTGAACAAGGTTTTGCAAAAGGCATCGCTTTTGGACAAGATTGACGGCTGGTTTGCAAAGAAGGCTATGAAGATTGCCGCAGGTGGCGAAGTTTTGTTCTACCGCGGTAGAAGCCAGAACGGACTTGGCAAGAAAATTGACTGGGCTATTACAGGGGTCAAGGACTAATGACGAAGTTTAGACCGTGCATTGACTTGCACGATGGCAAGGTAAAGCAGATCGTCGGCAGTTCACTCTCCGACAGCGGAGCGGGACTCAAGACAAATTTTGAAACAGACAGATCATCCGCATGGTTTGCCGAACTCTACAAGAAAGACGGCATCAAGGGCGGACACGTGATTATGCTTGGCAAGGGAAACGAGAGCGCGGCAAAGGACGCGCTTTCGGCGTATCCAGGGGGCATGCAAGTTGGCGGTGGCATCAACGCCCAGAACGCTTTGGAGTACATCCAGGCAGGCGCTTCGCACGTGATTGTGACGAGCTGGATTTTTCCGGACGGAAAACTCGACCGTTCGCGCCTTGACGAACTTGTAAAGACGGTCGGCAAGGAACACCTGATTTTGGACTTGAGCTGCAAGCGCACCGGCATGGTCGATGGCAAGCCGCAATGGAAGATTGCCACTAACCGCTGGCAGACGATTATCGATATCGAAATCAACAAGGAAACACTCGAAGACCTCGCCAAGAGCTGTGATGAATTCTTGATTCACGCAGCCGATGTCGAAGGCAAGCAGCAGGGCATGGACGACGAACTCATCAAGTTCCTCGCCGAGAATAGCCCGATTCCTGTGACGTATGCAGGTGGTGCAAAATCGCTTGAAGACCTGATTCATTGCAAAGAAATTTCGAATGGCAAGATTGACCTTACCATTGGTAGTGCTTTAGACTTGTTCGGTGGCAAAGGAGTGAAGTATGACGACTGCGTCAAGTTCAACAAAGCTCAAGGCTAGCGACAAGCTCGATTCTCGCCCGGCAATTTTTGGTCGAAAGGTCACGAGCACCTTCCGCAAGATTTTCTCGTTTGACCACAGACCGCCCGGAAACATCCGCACTTGCTGGATCCCACCTCTAGTGTTTTTTACGCCAATTATAAATTTGCCGAAACTCTTGAAGTTGCGTTTTTATTTGAAGAAAGAACGCCAAAAGAGAGATCCGGACGATGTGCGCATTCTGTTTTACTCGGACAATCTGGACGAGACGAACGGCATTGCGAACAACTTGAGGAACGTGATTCCGTACATGCGTGCACACGGCATGAAGGCTTACCTCGCCGGCAGTGCATTCAACACCCGCCCATGCGGTGTCATTGAAAACAGCTACTGCATTTTGTTGCCGCGCCTGTTCAGCATGGAACAGCTCGGGTACGCGAATAGCGAACTTGCCATTCCGCGCATTTCACCGGCACTGAGATTGCTCAAGCGCTACCCGATTGACATGATTGAACTGGAAACCCCGAGCCCTGGCGCTTGGGTCGTTTGCCTATGTGCATGGATTGCAGGCATCAAGGTCTTTAGCCACTACCGCACCGACGTGCCGACTTACGCAAAAACGCTTGTAAAAGCGAAGTGGATGCACACGTACGTGCTCTGGCTCATGCGCATTTTCTACTGGATGGCGCGCCCGGTCATTAGCCCTTGCGATGACTATGCAGACATTCTGCAAAAGGACTTGAAGGTCCCTGCAAACCAGGTGCAGATTCTCCCCCGCGGACTCCCGCTCGATCGTTTTTCGCCGACATTGCGCGGTAAAGGTGCATGGGAAAAGTTCGGCAACGAACGCACCAAGAGACCCGTGCGATTTGCATTTATCGGTAGAATTTCCAAAGAAAAGAATCTGGAATTTTTGAACTCCGTGTGGAGCAAGTTCTCAGCCAAGCACGACGACGTGGAACTCATGTACGTGGGCTACGGTTGGTATCTCGAAGAAATCAAGAAGCAGTTCAAAGACAATCCGAGTGTTTGCTTTGCAGGCGAACAGGGCGGCGAGATGCTCGCAAGCCTTTATGCGGATGCGGACTTTTTCTTGTTCCCAAGCACGACAGACACGTTCGGAAACGTAGTCGTGGAAGCGATGTCTACAGGCACACCCGCAATTGTAAGCAATTACGGCGGTCCGCACGACATTGTGCAGGACGACAGTTGCGGACGCATTTTGCCAATTGATGAAACAAAGTGGTTGGAAACGCTCGAAGAATGCCGAACCATCAAGCTTGAGAAGCCGGAACTCTACGAACAGATGCGCATCGACTGCCACAAGCGCAGCGAACGCTACACGCTTGCAAGCTCGACCAAAACGCAGTTCGAGTTCTTTAGAAAGCTCAAACGAGAAGTGTACGGGATTTAACCGAACAACTAATGACTCCAGATTCGTTAAAACGTTTGCGCGAGTGGTTCAGGGCGAACGCGGCAGAATTGCCGTGGAGGCCTGCGGACTTGGATGCGCCCCGTGATCCGTATGCGGTATGGATTAGCGAAACGATGTTGCAGCAAACGCAGGTTTCGACGGTCAGGGATTATTTTATACGATGGATGAAGCAGTTCCCAAATGTGGAAACGCTAGCCCAGGCAGAAGAAGCCGAGGTCTTTAAGTATTGGCAGGGGCTTGGGTATTATAGCCGCGCTAGGAATATATTGAAGACGGCGAAAATCGTCGCAGGCCTTCGACAAAGCAAAGGACCCTGCAAGATGCCCGAGACGCGCAAGGAATTGGAAGCGTTGCCGGGAATTGGAGCGTACACGGCGGGCGCCATTTTAAGCCTCGCCTACCACCAGAGAGAAGCGATTCTGGACGGGAATCTCGTTAGGATTTTTAGCCGATTGTACGAGCTTGATTTTTTGCCGACTGACAAAGGAAAAATTATAGATTGCCACGCCTCCTTACAGGAGGCTCGCAATGACGTGCAAGTTTCGACAGCGCGGGAGCTTGCACACGCATTGGAGAAACGCAGCAGTCATGGCACGAAGTGCAATGACGTGAGAGCAAGCGAGATTTATTGGGAATATGCGCGGAAAGTGGCGGATTCTCCGAAGGCCTACATGCACAACGAAGCTCTGATGGAGCTTGGACGAACAGTTTGCAAGACAAAGTCTCCGCTCTGCGAAACATGCCCGCTCCATAAAGAATGCCGCGCATTCTTGGATGGTCGCACAGCAGAATTTCCACCCGCAAAAAAACGCACCGAAAAAAGCTGGCACGGGACAGTGCTCGTTATCGAGAGTGCGGACGAAAAAATTTTAGCCGTAAACGGCGGGCAAAAATTCTTGGACAAGCAACTGGCGCTACCGCATTTTGAAAGTGCTCGCCATGCAACCGTTGCACTCCCCGCCAAAGCAGAAGATTACATCAACGCCGACGATGTCGAATCGTTAAAGCATTGCGGAACATTCCGCCATAGCATCACGGTGCATAAAATCGAATGCGATGTATTGCACGTGCAACTTTCAACAAAAGCAAAATCAGCACATTTGCCAAAGCCAACAGCCAATAGTGACAAGCCGACCGTATTTGAATGGATTGAAAAAGCGAAAGCCTTGGAGACTTTCGCTAATTCATTCAGCTTAAAAGCACTAAAGAAATGTCTTTAGGAGATGCCTGCTCGGAGGCAGACATGACAGGTCGGAATAATTAGTGCTAGTTAAAAGCTCTTCTTTGCAGTGCAGAAGAATCGGATGCGGCTATGCCCGCCATTCGGTGCTTCTATAACTTCTTCACCTAAAGCTTGGATAATCGAGCCTGCTAAAGACATTCCCCATTTCGGGAAACGCTGTTCAAACGTAGCGTCCCAGAACCAGTCTCCCTTTACGACATACGGATTCCTGGTACGGAGATTCCACTCAGCATCACTTCTATAACGCAATGAATGTGAAATACGGAACGTCTTGTTAATAAGCCAATCCGCATTGAACGAAACATAAAATTCCGCAGGATTGACCTCAAAACGTTTTTCATCGCCGTCAATACGTTCAAAGCCCGTGAGCGCTGTAAAGTTGAAGAAATCTTTAAGCCAGAGCTTTAACCAAAATTCACCCGTTACGCCTTTAATCCATGAATTTATGCGAGAGACATCGCCATGACGGTACGTAAAGATTTTGTCTTTGACAAATGATTCTGCGTCAAAAGTTTCAGCACCATATTCAGCCCAAAAACTTCCACGAAGACCAAAGCCGAAGAAATTCGTCAGAGAATCTTCAAAACGGACGTAGCCTTGCAACAAGTTCATTCGACCCGCTGCAGTCAGTGAAATGGTATCGCCGTCGAAATATTCATGCGTATCGGCAATCGGATTCAAGCGCGTTCCGGCAATATTCTTGGCACCGACTGTAATATTCATTTTTTCGAGAGCAGGTATCAAATATTCAACGCTATCTTGAACAAGCCAATCTCTATCATTCACGCCAAACATCACATCGAACTTGAGGTTGTCCATCGGGCGAACGCCCATTTCAAGGAATGGCCACAAGACTCGATCGTCAGCAAGACCTGTATAAACAGTACCCTCATCATTAACAAAACGGAATGCAAGACCTGCAGAAAGCTGCAACATACCACGTTTACACGTTTCGCTACAGCTATAGACAACAGAGCCGTTCACTTCTTTGCGTTCACCAGTTTCCTTCTTTCGTTTGTCCTGATATTCCGCATTTTCATAAACAAGCGTGGTCGAGAAATTACCGATTTCTGCACGTGCTTCAATTCTCGGCTTGTACTCCACAGGGATCCATCTGGAGCTTTCGGTAAAGATCCACAAGTATTCCTTGCCGGCGAGAATGGATGCATCTATAAAGTCATTCGTATAACCGATTCCACCATAAGCCGAACTGAAAAACGGCCAGTTTTCGCCAAAGAACGAGAACGATCCGTCAACTTGATCCATACGATATTTGCGTGCCGTATAGAAGGCATAATGGTCATCCTGGAATAAACGGAACGTCGCCCATAAGCCATGGAACAACGGCGTACGGAAACCGCCTTCCAAAATCGGAGTTCTATTAATGGGGCGATCTTCAGCATCCGTGAGGAAGTCATGATAAATTAAATCACCCAATTCATTACCCGTCTTCATCCAGAAGGATGGCGTAGCGATTGGAGTCCAGCTCGGCAAAACGGACATGCGATTAAAAAGCAGACGATAGCGCAACTTACGCGGAGTCCACAATTCACTTTCGGAATGAATTCCGCCTGCGCCAAGAGTGCGGTCAAAATAATATGTCGGACCCGCAATTAAGAACGTACCGTCATCGCGAGAAACAACTTCCATGCCTTCCATTTCGGCATCAACGGATGCGAAAGCAAAACAAGCGGATATTGCCAAAACAGAAAATATCTTATTTACAAAGGAGTTCATTACCAGATGCTCCTTTCAAGAGTGAGTCCAGCAGATAACATATTAGAGCGTTTGGGAAGAGTCCACAGCTGTTCCCATGATATGTGGAAACCCGCACTGTATTCTTTAAACTTAAACACAGGCAAACTAATCCTTGCATACCATCCAAATTCTGTTTCGTTATCGGTCAAAGTTCCACCGCGTTTTTTATAATCCATTTTTTCGGTATCGGCACGAGTCCAGTTACAAGCGAAACCGCCTCCAAGAATAACGGGACTGATAACATTCCATTTCCAGTCCACACCGACACGTCCCATAAACTGGTGAACGCCATCATAGTAAATATCGGTATTCGGCTTGAAATACGTGTATTGGAACATCACGATTCCATCAACATTTTCCCAATAAGTGTAGCGGACACCGACACCGCCATACAAGGCATTTTTCACAGCATCCATCAAGCGCCCCATCGGGTAGATTTCGCCACCTTCGATGAACACGGACAAATGTGAAAACGAGATATCGTTTGCAACAGCCGCAGAGTCGTTTCTAAACGCAAGCGGATCTTCAGCATGTAAAAGCGATACCAAACTTAAAGCTAGAATCGTAATGAGTTTTTTCATTTTTTGTATTCCAAAGCTTGTGCGAAAAAGCCGTCGAGGCGGGAATCCTTGAGGCCTGGCAAAACGGGTTCGCCAACTTTCACAAATTCAGGATGAGCCTTGACGAAGCGTGCGATGACTCGCGTTGTTTCCGTCGGATCGGGGCTGCATGTGGCATACACGAGGCGCCCGCCAGGAGCGAGTGCGGCAGATGCATTTTCGAGAATCTTGAACTGGAGTTCGGCAACTTCATTAATGGATTCTGGAGTCATGCGGTAGACGGATTCCGGACGGCGAGCGATCACACCCATGTTGCTGCACGGGACATCGAGAAGAATGCGGTCGAACTTAGACGAATGCTGCGGAGAAGTCGCGGAATCTTGAGCAGGCGCAAGGTCGATGACTTCGGTCTTGATGTTTGTAAGGCCGAGGCGGTTCATCAGGTCTTGCATTTTTTCGAGACGCGAGGCGGACGAATCGCTCGCGAGAATTTCAAGCGAGCTATCCATTTCGGCCATGAGTGCGGTCTTGCCGCCGGGAGCAGCGCAAGCGTCCCAGACTTTCAAGCCAGGCTTCAAGTCGAGGAGTTTCACGACTTCGAATGCAGACGGATTCTGGAACGAGAATTCGCCTTTCACAAATTCCGGAAGCGCAAGCAAAAGCTTCACGCCCACGTCACGCGGGATTTCAATAAAGCGGTCGTAGAGAATCGAGGCGCCCGTAATACCGATTTTTTCGGCAAGCACCGGAGCGCTCGTCTTTTGCAAGTTCACGCGGATCCATTCGGTCGGGCGTTCCAGCGTCGCCTTCGCCAAAGCTTCGGCGCGGTCGCCTCCGTACACATCGAACCAACGACGCACAAGCCATTCGGGCACGGAATTCTCGACACTCACGCGGCGAACGCGCTGCGGTGGAAGCGCAGGCTCGCCTTGACGGCGAGCAGTGCGAAGCACCGCGTTCACAAGCCGCGCAGTACTCTCGCCGAGATTTACAGACTTCGCAAGTTCCACGCAATCATTGATTGCAGCGTAATCCGGCACGTCCATAAAGAACATCTGGAAGAGGCCCATTTCAAGAATCACGCGGGCTTCGAGCGATGGCAATTTCTTTGTGAGCGACTTGACGAAATATTCAAGGTACAAGTGCCTGCGGCAAACGCCCAGAGCAAGTTCCATCGCAAAAGGAGAAAGTCCGCTTTCCTTGATGAACGAGCCGTCTTTTAGCCAAAGCAAAAGGACTCGATAGGCTTCTTCACGTTCCGTTAGCAAAATTGAAGTCCCTCGCGCTTTTGAATGCCTCGCATAAAGTCTGCTACAGGCATCGGCTTTTTGCCTTCGGCCTGGATTTCAATCACTTCGAGAACGCCTTCGCCAGTGCCAATAAAAAGTCGATTGTCCTTGAATTCGACAACACCCGGAGCAAGCTTCGGACCGTTTTCGGGAGTATCCGTCTGGCGCAAGTACACCATGCGGCCACCGAGCTTTCCATAGCCACCCGGCCACGGATTAAACGCGCGGATGCGATCGTGAATCGTGCGTGCCGGCAAATTGAAATCGATCAAGCCTTCTTCTTTCTTGATTTTCGGAGCACCACTTGCCTGAGCGTGGTCTTGCGTCAAATCCTTTTCGCAACCGTTCTTGAGCTGGTTCAAAGCATCGTCCAAGGCATCGCAACCCGGAGCGACCATTTTGTCGAGCAAGCTTGCGGTTGTGTCCTGATGGTCAATCACGACCGTGCGCTGTGCAAGAATCGGACCATGGTCCATCTTTTCGTCCAGGCGGAAAACAGTCACGCCAGTTTCCTTGAGGCCATCGGCAATAGCACGCTGCACCGGAGCGGCTCCGCGGTACTTCGGGAGCAAACTACCGTGAACGTTCACGGCACCAAACTTCGTGATGCCCAAAATATTCTTGGGCAAGATGGAATACGCCACGACGACATAAAGGTCGGCATCGTACTTGCGGAGGTCTGCTTCGAATTCAGGAGACTTCAAGTCCGTCGGCTGCAAGACCGGCAAATTGTGCTTGAGCGCAGCCTCTTTCACAGGCGGAGGCGTAAGCACGCGGCCACGGCCTGCCGGGCGATCGGGCTGTGTGACAACAGCTAAAACTTCGTTATCGGAAGCAACAAGGTGCTCCAAGAATTGAGCCGCAAACGCGGGCGTTCCCATAAATACAATTTTCATACCGCAAAATATAGCTATTAGAAAGCATTTCAAGTCTTATATAAAAAGCACTTGCTCTAGTATAAGCGAGAAGTTTAAATAACTATAGAAACAGAAACAAATCGTTGAGAGAATAAAAGCGTCGGCCAAGGATGGGGAGGGTGCAGGGAGGGGCCCGTGCGGCCTTCGCAACTCCGAGCTGGGGCCCCGCCCGCATAATCTACTTTTTGCATTAAAAAAAACACCTTTGGCGTGAGCCCTTATTTTCTATCTTTGGGCGCATGCGAGTATTTTTACAACTAGCCCTGATTTTGGGGATTTGCTACGCAGGCGACCTCATTCATGATTACACGGGCATTCCCGTCCCCGGCAACATTCTCGGAATGCTCATCCTGCTCTTGTTACTTTGCCTAAAAATCGTGAAACTCGACCAGATTCGCGAAGTGAGCGATTTCTTCTTGAAACGCCTTTCGTTCTTCTTCTTGCCGCCAGCAATTGGACTTATGCTCGTCGGCGATGACGTTAAAAGCCAGTGGCCACTGTTACTGTTCCTCTGCATCGTGATTACGGTCGTGACCATGGTAACGACCGGCTGGACCGTTCAACTTTTAAGCAAAAAGAACAAAAACAAAAATTGATTTTAACGCGCTATGTTTGGAATTATTCTTACTATCATCGCTTTTGAGCTTGGCGTCACCATCCGCAACAAGTGGCGTAATCCGCTCCTCAATCCAATCCTCATCGCCACCATTCTCATCATCGGATTTTTGACCGTCACGGGAATCAAATACGAAACATACAAAGTAGGTGGCGATTACATTTCGTTCTTTCTCGGACCTGTAACTGTTTTGCTCGCCGTTCCTTTGTACAGACACATCCAGGCACTCAAAAACAACTGGCTCCCAATTTTAACAGGGATTCTCGTGGGTTGCATCACAAGCATCGCTTGCGTGATCGCTTGCGCCAAGATTTTCAACATCAGCAAGACTCTGATGCTTTCGCTCATTCCGAAGTCCATCACTATTCCTATGGGTTCCGTAGTTTCAGAGCAGATTGGCGGTATTCCGTCAATCACGATTGTGGCAATAGTCATTACGGGAATTACAGGCGCCGTGACAGCACCACTCGTTTGCAGATTTTTCCGCATCGGGAATCCGGTTGCACAAGGCGTTGCCATTGGAACCGCAAGCCACGCACTTGGAACGACAAAGGCGATGGAAATTGGTGAAGTTCAGGGCGCCATGAGCAGCTTGTCCATTGGCGTCGCAGGCGTGATGACTGTGTTCGTGACACCTGTATTGTTGAATGTGTTCGGATAAAACCCGCTATCTCGCGGGGCTTTTCCCGATGAGCACGGTCGAGATGATGCTTTCGGTTTCGGGAATATCAAGAAGCTTTTTGAGTTCGTCGTGGTAGAAGAAATGTTCTTCGCGGGCGGTCTTGTTGAGCAAGCGCGCGGAGACGTAAAGCGATTCGGCGAGCACACCTGCGTTTAGATTCATATAGCGATAGCCGCGGTTTCCAAGCACCTGGCAAGATTCATTCAAGTTCGAAGTCAGCACCACAGCGAACATGGAATTTTGAACTTGTTCAGGAACGGCAAAGCACTTGTTAAACTTTTTCGGATTGGCAGAACCGCTTTGCATGTAGATGGACTTTCGAACAGGGATGTAGCGGTACACGCCTGCATACACGAACATCACATCAAAAACCACCACCCAAATTTTTATAAGCCCGGCGCCAAAAGCGTTCAACTGCGCGAGTTCCAGCCAGCGCAACAACGACGAGAAATCATCCAAGTCTAGCGTTCCGTGAACAAAAGGCGCAGCGACTTTTTTATCAGTGCGCAAATACCACAGTTCACGCAAATAATACTCATTCGTAAACTTCGACGGCGTCAGCGGAAATTCATCGCCCGGGAGCGCCTGCACATTCAAACGGCGCACCTTCATACAAAGGTTCAAGTCATCAATATTTTCGAGATGGTTCTGCAGCATGAATCGTGATGGGTAACGCGAAATTTCAAAATTGCTCTCCGCCTCGCCCACATACGCACTCATTTCCGCATGGTTCGAATACGCGAGTTCACCAACGCCATCATCGACGGAATTGAACGCAACCATGCTCTTTTCAGGGAAAACAGCAATCGCCGCCATCGGCATTTCGGTCGCCCCAAGCTTAAGCGCAACCGCAATAGAATCATCGACAAACCCGCCAAGCGCAAAGACTTTTTGCCCACGCGACTTTGCCAAAAGAATCGTGTTTGCACAAGCAGAGCCCACGTCCATTTGCACTTGTCGATATGCCGCCTCGCGGAATCGCCAAACAGCACGTTCCAAGAGCCCTGTGTAAATGAAAATCGTCTGCGCTTCGGTTATAAATTCCTGTTCCGGAAACGATGCAAGAATCGCCTTGCGAGCATCAGCACCACCGAGCTTGACGAGCTTCGATTCTTCGCGGTCCACGTAATAAACGCCATCGGGAACCTCGCCCCCATGCACCACGGCATAGACGCAAACCGGATTCAGGTAATCCGCCGAAACCGGCGCCAAAAGAGGCATGAAAGCGGCCGTCAGAGGGTAACGATTGCACCCCTCGTAGCGCTTATCGGCATACGCTTGCTTTTCCCAGTGCATGATGACGGGATCCCCACTTCCATGGGGAATATACTGGGTCGATTCGTGGTAAATTTCCGAAAAATAGCGCATCCAAAACCAAAGATAAAAAGATTAACGTTTGTCAAAAGCACCATGTCAGTTAAATGAAATATTTTTTAACGTTTTTCGTATAGAAAGTGGAGTTTTCGACCAAAACACTTATTACACTTTTTATTCCGATATATCATTTTACATAGCATAAATCAAAGCCCCAAATATATCTTTGGTAAAAAAGAAAAATTACTTTAAGAGGGTTTTATGCAACTCAAGAATTTCTATCCCAAAATGAGCATTATCGGAATCGCAACCGTGATCGCTCTGACCGCCTGTAGCGACGAAAATCCCACACTACCGCAGGTAACCGACCCGAACGGAGGAATTTTCAATCCGACTCCGGGTTCCAGTAGCAACATGACTCCGACCTCTAGCGATGCAGTCATTGATCCGACGTCTAGCTCCGCAGTAGTTGTAGACCCGTCCACCCTCCCTGCAGAAGGTCCGATTACCCAGCCGGCAGGTCTCGGCATTTTGGTCGACGACTTCGAAGACGGTGACAACTTGAGCAAAATCAACGATTACTGGTACACCTACAACGATAACGACAACGGAGGCGCATCCATCATCACAACTCCGCTGAACGAAGAAGAAAACATCATCCCAGGTCGCGTCAACAACGGTTCCAACTACGCTTTGCAAGTCAACTACACACTTGACAGAGGCGAATACGAATACGATCCGTACGTGGGCTGGGGCGTTCAAGTCGCACCGGACGAAGCCAACGGACGTTTTGGCGGCCTTACCTACTGGTACAAGGGCGGCGCCCACGAAGTGCATGTCGAAATTACTGACGTCGAAGACTATGACGTGCATCTCGCCAAGTTCCCGGCATCTCGCACTTGGAAGCAGGCAGTTGTCCGCTTCAAGGACCTCGTACAGGGCGGCTGGGGCAAGGAAGTCCCGTTCGACGCCAAGCACATTAATGCAATCAGCTTCCAAGCAAAGGGAAGCAAGAGCAAAGTCATGACCGACTCACTCTTCATCGACAACATCTATTTGCAGGACTCCTCTGAAGTTGAAAAGGACCAGCCGGATATGGAAATCATGGATCCGGTGATTCCGACGGTCGAATTTACCGAAGCCGAAATTACGGTGACAAACCCGTTGCAGGAAAAGGCCATGAAGTACCTCAACAAGGGCGTCAACTTTACCAACTGGCTCGAAAATGCCGATGGCAAGTTCAAGTCCTTTGAATTGGGCGAAAAGGATGTCCAGATTCTCGCAGAAAATGGTTTCAAGAGCCTCCGTTTGCCGATTGACCTTGACCTCTATGCCACAAACCGCGATGCATTTATCGCCGGCACCGATACCGAGCTCAAGTTCGATGACGACACCTTGTTCCTGGTTCTCGACTCCTTTGTAGAATGGACAGCCAAGTATAACATGTCTCTCGTCATCGACTATCACGAATATGACAACAGCTACAACGCCACCAGCGCCAAGGACGCCAACTACATCAAGATGATGGCAGAAGTGTGGAAGCACGTTGCAGCCCACTACGCCGAAAGCCCACGCGAAGACTTGTTCTTCGAACTCCTGAATGAACCGGACATGAGCGATGGAAAGGTCACTGCAGCAACATGGACAACCGCAGCCCAGGCCATGATTGACGCCATCCGCTCGGTTGATACCAAGCACACCATCCTCTTCGGTGATGCACAGTGGTACTCCATCACGCTCCTCGCCAAGCGCACTCCGTTCACCGATGACAACATCATCTACGTGATCCACACCTACGAACCGTTCGCCTTCACGCATCAGGGCGGTTCCTGGACAGACTACGCCACCATTCACGACATTCCGTTCCCCTACGATCCGGCAAAGTGGTCTACGGTTTCTGGCGACTTCGGTGTCAACAAGAGCACAAAGGCTTACGTGAAGACCGCTATCAAGAACTACTACAAGACCGGAAGCAAGGAAGCCATCTTGGAACAGATTCTCAAAGCCAAGAAGTGGGCAGCCACCAACAACGTGCCGGTGATCATCAACGAATTCGGCGCATTGAACCTCCGCTCTACCGCAGAATCCCGCATCAACTACCTCACGGCTATGCGCGAAATCTGCGACACGCTCCAGATTCCTTGGACGCACTGGGGCTACACCGGCAACTTCTCCGTGATTGAAAACGGCAAGTTGATCGAAGGCCTCGACAAGGCTCTCGGCGTCGGAAAATAGTTTCTTTCCTTAAAACCCCCTCAAAGAAGGCTACGCAGAAATGCGTAGCTTTTTTTCGTAGTAGGCAGTAGGAAGTAGACAATAGGAAGAATAGCGCAACAAGTACAATTGATACAGACTTATCACAGAATCCAGCATTCCAACATTTTTGTGATAGGCTTATTACGTATCTTTATTATCGTAATAATAAATCCTCATCTCCTCCAAGCAACCGCATGAGCAATCATGCGGTTTTTCTGTATATTTTTTTTCTAAGCACATACAAAATTCTAAATTACAACCATGAAGATTAAGATAAAGAGCATTTTTGCAATCTGTTCCGCATTGTTAGCGGGAACAGCATGCGCCGCCGGCTTTTACGGCAACCAGAGCGATATCAAGTGGAAAACCGCAGGCACGGAACATTTCCAGTTCATCTACCCTGTTGAATATTCAACTCACGCCGCTAAAGTTTCCGCTTACGCCGAAGCCGTTTACGATTCCGTCACAAGCCGCTACAGCAAGCCGCTCCCACGCATCAATGCTGTTTTGAACAATGCCCTTTATAGCAACGGCAGCGCCATCCCGAGCGAAAATGCACTGAACCTCTGGCTCACCAACTGGGATTTTAAAATCCGTAGCAGTCACGGCTGGATTTCAGACGTCGTAACGCATGAATTTAGCCATCTTGTGAGCATTGAAAGCGGAGCTAAGATTGTCCCGAATCTTTACGGTTTCCAGTTCAGCTATACGGACTATTATAACGAACGCACGAGAAGCGATTTTCTCACGATGATTCCGTTTACGTTGCAGCCGCTTTGGCTTGCAGAAGGAACCGCTCAATACGAATCTTCACGCATGGGATTTGATGCCTGGGACACGCACCGCGACATGCTTCTCCGCACAGCCGCCTTGAACGACAGCCTCATGACGCTCCCGTACATGCACGACTTTTCGGACAATTCGCTACTCGCCGAACTCGGGCCCTACACGCAAGGCTTTTCGCTCGTGCTTTACATCGCCAAACATTACGGCGACGATGCCATTCCAAAAATTTGGCACGAACTCGGGAAGCCCTACCGCGCCACGCTCAACGGAGCGATTAAAAGTGTACTTGGCATCAGCGAGCAGCAACTATACGACGATTGGAAAAAAGAAATTACTGAGTATTACCAAGCGCAAAAAGATTCTCTCGGCACGCTCGTCGAAGGCATCAAGATTACGAAGGACGCGTTCTGGCAGGACTTCCCTGTCGTAAGCGGCAAAAACCTTTATGGCATTTCGAATTTTGGCGGTCCGTGGTTTGACGGCAGCGTGTTCAAGATTCCGCTGGAAGATACATTAAAGACGAGCGACAGTACTACGGCGGATTCCGCGAAAGTCGCAGAATCTAAAAGCACCGATTCTACAAAAGTTGAAGTTGGCGATATCGAGGTTGAAGGCGCAGACAGTACCCTTATCAACATCGCCGATTTTGCAAAGTCCGGCTTCAAGGCTAAAAAGCCCTGGTTCGACAAGGGCATCGACATTTTCGACGACAGCACGCACGGTCCAATCCTCACTTACATCAGCTACCAGAATCGCGACAAGGATGGTCACGCCCACTTTGACGTAGCCGTGAGCGATACGAACAAGAACGAAGTCGCCCTCACGTACCTTGTTGATGCCGTTTACCCGTCATTCAACAAGCAAGGGACTTCCATCGTCTTTGCAAGACGCGACGCATTTAGCACTCGTTTCAGATTGAGCAAAATTCCTTTCTCGAGCGATTTGAAAAAAGCATCCTCCGAAGAGCCCATTGACGTTTTCATTCCAGATTCTTCGCTCCTCTACTATAATATATACAGTCCGAAGTTCAGCCCAGACGGGAAACGCATCGCATTTAGCTTTTTTGACGATGTGCAACGCGGGATTGCCGTAATCGACACAAACGGAGCAAACTTCAAGGTTGTAAGTACCACTGGTTATGACGAACGTGATGTCAACTGGATTGACAACGACAAGATTATCTTCGCCAGCAACCGCAACAACATTTTCAACTTGATCGAAAAGGACTTGAAAACCGGCAAGGAACGTGCGCTCACAAACGTGATCGGTGGCGCATTCACGCCGACACTCGCAAACGATACGATTTTCTTTACGCAGTATGACAAGGACGGTTTCTCGCTTTACAAATTGCCTTACGCAAAAGAAGCAGAACCCATATTCCGCGATAGCGTTGTCGTGACCGTCCGTGATAGCGTTTTGCAAAAAGCCGATACCATCCAAGTCGCATGTGCCGACACGACCCAAGCCACAGATTCCACGAAATGCACGCAAGTCGTTTTGCACAAAGACGTGATTCAGGTGGAACAACGCGACACCATCAAAGTTGCCGTCAAAGACACGACACTGCGTGAAATCATCTTGCACGGGACACTCCCGCAAAAGCCACATAAAGGACTCGAACTCATTGACCGTGAATTTGCAGGAGCCGAACGCAACTACAAGCCTATTCCGAACACACCGCTGTTCGTCCCGATTTTTAGCATTTCTGAAAACGCCCCGAGCTTGACGGTTTTTGGCGAAGGAGAAATGAAAGCAAAACTCGGAGTTGCCGTTGTCATCAGCGACCCGCTCAAGAAAAACACAGTGCAGCTAGGGCTGTTACTTGAACTCGGCAAGGGCATCAACTACATCAACGGCGACGGTCTCAATCCCAAGCAAGAAAAGGAATTCTTTATTGCGTGGGATAACCATAGCACACCACTCGATCTTGGAGTTTCGTACAGCTACGCGAACTACACCAACAAGGACACCGTCCGTTACGAAGACGTTGGAGCCCACGGCGGCGATAGTATCGGAACAACTCATTACGCTTACGCCACACAAGCCATTACAGGTACCGCAGGCTATAGCATTTTCAAGAGCATCGATACATTGCAAGCGGCCATCAGTTACGACTGGGCAAATGTCAACTTCTACGACGAGAGAATCGAATGGACCTACCAGAAACGCTTTAGCGCAACAATCGGTCTCGGACTTTACGGCGATCACGAAGGCGAAAGCGGTTCAGGAATTTCTGGACAGGGGAACGGCCTCTTTGCCTATTACCAGTACGCCAACAGCGACCTTAGCCGCCCCGGTTCACTTTACGTCACCGAAAACGGCAGAATCGAAAGCCATTACAGAAACTTCACGTTGCACCAGTTCGGCTTGAACCTTTACGGAAGTGTGCAAACGCCGTTCCTCCATGCAAGACTTGCCGCTGGCGGTAAGCTCACGACGTTCTTCTGGAACACCGACGACGTAGTCGATACACTCGATTCATACTACCTGACTCCAGTGTTCCTCGATGGTTACCCGTACTTGCGCAGCAATGAAGACTATACGCTTGCAGGTATAAAGACGGCAATGGCGGAACTCCATTACCTCTACCCGATTTACGACGACTGGCGAAACAACCTTTGGATTTTCTCGACTCGCAGTTTGTATGTAGACCTGTTTGCTCAGATTGGTGCCGCTTGGGATGGCAAGTTCTGGACAAGCAAGCTTACAAAGCATGAGTTTTGGGATCGTTCTGTTGGCTTAAGCTTCCGCATGAGTAACAAAATTTGGGATAACATTCCGTTCGACATTTCGCTCACGCTGGCACGTGGTTTAAGCCGCATCGGTGAGGACAAGGATTTGCGCGGAGGAACGAAGCTGAAACCGATTGACTTGCCGCTGTTGCACAAGAACATCTGTCCCACGAGAATCAAGTTTTCTATTGGGATGGGGTTTGTTAATTCCTGGCAATAAAGGAGAAGCCTGCTCAGCGGCAGGCATAACACATAAAAAGGCGGCTTAGAGCCGCCGTTTTTAGTAGTTGAAACTCTTGGTATTTTTTTCGCCAGGGAGGAGCTGACCGGGGCTGGTGCGTTCGGCTTCGCGACCCTTAAAATTCGGATTGTATTTCTTGATTTCGCGGGATTTCACTTCTGCCTGGACATCAATCAAGTGGCGTTCCCATTCCTGGATGGCGCCATCGAGTTCCACGCGAGCGTTCAACATGAGTTCCTTGAGCTGCATGAGTTCAAGCATGCGTTCGCGCTTCATCACCCAGAGTTCTTCTTCTTCGGGCATGCGCTCGATATTGAACAACAAGTTCAAATACTTTTCTTCGGCTTCACGGTATGCCTTATACGTATCTTCGTAAACGAGATTGCGGTCTTCAGCCATGGTCTGCTGAGACGAGACATGAGTCGCGCAACCGATGAAATTCATCGCAACAGGGAGAAGGAAGAGAGGGATTGTCAAACGCATAAAATAAAGGTACAAAAAATAATAAGCAGAACTTAGTTATTAGTCAATGGTTATTAGAATGTAGCCATGACATTGAATGGAGATGCCTGCTCGGTGGCAGGCATGACATTGCAATTTATTCAGCGGCGTCGGGGATATCACGCTTGGTGTTGTAAAGTCTTTCGTACGAGATGTGGCTCATGAACGTGACAGTATCCTTTGTTTCGGGGTGGATCATCGTGTGCGTTCCGACTTTGACTTCACGTTCCTGACACGGGAGACCTGTTTCCGGTTCAATCATGACTTCGAACTCGGTGCGGTATTCGCCTTTGAGTCCAGAGGTATAAGCCTTAAACTTGTCCGGCACGATTTTGCTGCCCACGTGCTGTTCCCAGATGAAATACGGGAAACTTTCAGTTTCATGCAGATAGACGACGTAGTCCAAGCACTTGCGGTGGTCGCGATTCGTAAAGCCCTTCGTCACCACAGAATCCACCTTGATAAGCGCAAAGTTCAAGCGTCCCTGCTGCTTGAGGAGTTCAGTCACATTGCCCTTGACCGGCACAACACCCTTGAGCAAGTGGTCCATTTCCCAGCGGTGCTTTTCCAAGCGCTTGAGGTGCGGTTTGAATTCAGGATTCAAAAGTTGATCGCGCCAGCGGCTCGGCATCGGGACATGAGCCAGCAGCGTATCATAGCCATCGTCAATGCCGGTAAGGCTCGTCACATTGCGGTCTACTGCGGCAAGGTTCACTTCCTTGATGCGCCAAGCGAGTTCCGTCGGCATAAAATTCTTGAGGTATCCGCGAGACTTGTCAATCACGTAATTGCGCTTGACAAACGTCGTATCGCCTTTTGAAGAGTAGTTCAAATCGGCATACGTCGCTGTAATCGTCCCCATCTTTTCTTCGCCCTTCAAGTCCAACGTCGCATAATAGCTTTCGGTGTACATTTCGAGCGTGACAGGAGCGCTTAATTTATAGTCAACAGATACTTCAGATTCGCCACAAGCGGTAAGCATTGCAGCGACAAACATTCCACTCAAGAATTTTATTTTATTCATCAAGATAACCAATTATTGATTGACAATAGACAACTGTTTTTCGGCGATCAAGCCCCTTTCAGAAGAGACTTCGACAACGACAGTTCCCGGCGCCTTGAGCTTCGTCATTTCACGGGCAGTTGCATAGCCACCGCGACGCGAGCGAGCTTCAAGCGTAAAAGCTTCCATTTTATTGGAAACATGGAAATCGTGTTCCCAAAGTTTTTCACCCTTTTTAGTGAGCGTTCCTTCGTAAAAGGCAAACTTCAATGTATTAAAGTCGAAACCCGTTCCATAGCGCAACTGGATGATGAGTTCATCAGCCATTCTGAATACGCTACCCGTATCGGCAACATACCCCACAGCCGGATTCCATTCACGACCACAGGCAATAATGGGTTCGGATTTTGAGCAACCTGCAAAAAGCCCACCCAAGGCTAAAGTTGCAAGCATAACGACTTTCTGTTTTTTTTTCATTGTATCCCTCTCTTTTTTGCCCAACAGCACTTTCCAAAATAGCAAAAAACTATCTGTCAAGTACAAACATCATCTCAAGATGGGGCGTTTGAGGGTAAAAAGCAAAGCCTTCGGCGTGAGAAAGGGTAAATCCGGCCTCGGAGAACTTGGCAAAGTCGCGTGCAAGCGTCACCGGGTCGCAAGAAACGTAAATCAGGCGGTTGACAGAGCTTTTCACGATGGCGGTCAAAGCTTCTTTGGGGAGCCCCGTTCTCGGCGGGTCTACGATGAGGGTTGCGGGGACATCGACGACGTTTTCGACGAGCCAATCTTCTGCAGGAGCCGAGACGTTTTCAATTTCAGGGGTGCGAGAAGCCACGCAATCTTGAGATGCCGCGGAATCTTCGGGGAACGCCGCAGGGACAGACAAATTAACTTTCGCATGTTTAAGGCAACCTTCTTCGCGTTCGACAGTCGTAATCTTCTTAAACTTGTCCTGCAAAATACAGGCAAAGAAACCAACCCCGCTAAACAAGTCAATCAGCCAAGCGTCAGAGGACTTGCCACTCGCCAAGCCTTCATCCACAGCCTTGCGGACCGATTCAACGAGTTCCGGCAAAAGTCCCAAATTGCTCTGGAAAAATACGGACGCATCCGCTTCGATTTTGCGGCCTGCAATCTCAACAAGGCTCACGGCATGAGCATCGAATTCGGACTTGTGCATTCCTGGGTAATAGAACGAGATTTCGCCCGCACCGTTATCGAAGATGTTTACATCGATATCGCGAGAATACCTGTGAAAGTCGTCGCGACCGCTCGAATTACGATTAGAATCGCCCGCGAGAAGCGTCGCGGCAGGCCCACGCAAGAATTCATTCAAGCCATCCGTGAGCACAGGGCATTTTTCAAACGGGACGATGTTATTGCTTTCTTCACCACGGAAACCAAAGACAGCGCGTTTTGCTGCACCATCGCGATCTGCAGCACCATAACCGGAATTGCCACGGAACACGACTCGGGCACGGTTTCGATAACCCCAGGCATTCCCTGTGTGAATGACAAAATCTTTGGGCAGTTCCGCATGAGCGAGGCGCTTGAAATTTTCGCGTTCGACTTTTTCAAGATAATCCGCTTGCCTTTCAGAGGCGAGATGTTGCAAGCTGCAACCACCGCACTTGCCATACAGCGGGCAAAGCGGCTTCACGCGATCGGGGCTAGCTTCCAGAACTTCGACAACGCGGCCCTTGGTAAAATCCTTTTTCTGGAACGTGAGGCGCACCTTGCAGAGTTCGCCCGGGAGCGCTCCTGCCACAAAGCACACGCGACCGTCTTCCAAGCGCGCCATGCCCTCGCCCCCCTGCACCATTTTTTCGATGCGGAGCGTCAAACATTCACCACGCGGTTCACGACTAGAGTCGCGGCGGTCATTATTGCGATTCGGACGAGAATTGCCGCGGTTAAAGCGGTCTTGTTTCGAGCGATTGTTTCTGCGGAATTCTACCATAATTGCAAAAATAGAATTTTTACGAGGCTCTCACGAGAGGGAGATGCCCGTTCACGTCGGGCATGACAAAGCAAAGACATACTGATGACTTTACCGTATTTTTGCATTTCATCACGTATATCTAATAGTCTGTCATTATTACCATATTCAAATTGCATATTTTTTCTAAATTGTCGCCCAATGGAAACGACATCGATAGTTTTGCCTAGCGCTCTCACTGCTGCGAACAGCAAAAAGCTGCTTTCGAGTTGCAGGAGCGCCCTCACCAAAGGGGAGCTTCATCTAGACGGATCAAGCCTTGCCTCGATGGACTATAGCGCCGATGCCTTTTTTGCACTTTTAGCGGAACTTTCCGAAAAGACGGGCAACAAGCTCGTTCTTGAGCATTTTTCGCCCGAAATCAAGCAGCATTTGCAGAACCTCCGCAAGATGGTTCCGCCCGAGAAGCCGCAGCGCGAGACCAACAACATCCTCGAAATGATGGGTGGTGCCGGTTTTTCGCTGCTCAAGGAAGTCTTCGAAGTCCTCGTTTTGCTCTTTACGGCAATTTACTGGACCATCGTCGGACCGTTCGACAAGGGTAAAATCCACTTTGGCGGTATCACCAAGCAGATGTTCAAGTCGGGCAGTGAAGCCATGGGCATTTGCTTCTTGTTCGTGGGACTTATCTGCCTTACGATGGCTCTCCAGAGTTCGGTGATGCTGAATGCGGTCGGTGGCGGCTCTTACCTCGCTTCGGGGCTTGGGTTCCTCATTTTTGCAGAAATTGGCCCGCTCCTCACGACGATTATTTTGGCAGGGCGTTCCGGTAGCGCCATGGCGGCAGAAATTGCAAACATGAGCGTCTGCGAAGAAGTCAAGGCATTGAAGTCCATGGCCATCCCGCCAGTGCAGTACCTCGTGGTCCCGCGTTTCATTGCCTTGAGCATCACGACGCCGATCCTCTCGTTTAGCGCATCCATCGTCGGTAGTTTTGCCGGGTTCCTCATTGCGTATTTCTTCTGCGATATTTCTTTCTCGAACTACATGATGGGGCTTCGCGACGGCATCGACCCGATGACGTTCCTCAAGAGCACTATCAAGGCGCTTGTATTTGGCTGGATTGTAACGCTTATCGCCTGCAACAAGGGACTCAATGCCCACGGCGGTGCAGAAGCGGTCGGTAAGGCAACCACGTCCAGCGTCGTTGCAGCTATTTGCACGATCGTGATTTCGGATACCCTTTTCGCCTTCATTTTCTACTAGAGGTCAATATGGACGAAATTCTAAAAGTTGACCATCTGAAAGCGAGCTACGGCAACGAGACTATCCTCAAGGATATTTCGTTCGGTGTCAAGAAGGGCGAAATCCGCATGGTGCTCGGCAGTTCCGGTTGCGGTAAGTCGACGCTTTTAAACAACGTGCTCAAGTTCATCAAGTCCGATGCGGGTACGATTACGTACTTCGGAAAGTCGTTCGGCCCGCAAGAAGGTCTCGACAGCGAAACGCGTATGCGCACCGGTGTGCTCTTCCAGAGTGGCGCTCTGCTTGCGGACTTGACCGTCGCCGAAAACGCGATGCTCCCGCTCAAACGTAGCATGCCCTACATGCCCAAGAGCCAGATGGAAGCGATTGTCGCAGACCGCCTCGAGAAGGTGCACCTGCTCCACGCATTCCACAAGTTCCCCGGCGAGATTTCTGGCGGTATGAAAAAGCGTGCAGCCCTTGCCCGCGCGATTGCGCTCAAGCCGGAACTTCTGTTCTGTGATGAACCGTCCACAGGCCTTGATCCGGTGACCGCCCGTTCGCTCGACGAACTGCTCCTCGAACTGCGCGACACGCTCGGCGTTTCGATGGTGATTGTGAGCCACGAACTCGAGAGCATCAAGATTGTCTGCGACCGATTTGTGTACCTCAAGGACGGCTACGTCCTGAAAGATGCGACTTTGAAAGAAGGCATGGAATCCGACGATCCCATCCTCAGGCATTTCTTCAATAGGCAGTGCCCCAAAGAATACAATGCCGAAGACTTTTACCACTTTGATTTTATTGATTGAGTTGGAGAAATAATGGAAACCACCCGATCCGAAAGAATAAAACTTGGCGCATTTATGCTCTTTTGCGGAGTACTTATTTGCGTGTTCCTGGGTTACGTGCTCAAGCGTTACCTGAGCGAGCAATACGACAACTACTACACCATTTTCGACACGGACGTGAACGGACTTTTTGTCGATGCCAAGGTGAAGTTGAACGGTATCGCCGTCGGTAGTGTCACAAGCATCACAATCAACGAACAGGACCTAAACCAGGTCGTCGTTGCGTTCAAGGTGACGCAAGGAACACCAATCAAGATTGGCACTCGTGCAGGACTTACCGCAGGCATGAACCTCACCGGCGAAAAGCAGGTTATCCTCTCCGGCGGAAGTTTCAATGAACCGAACGTTCCTGAAGGAGGTCTCGTCCCGGCAGCGGCCTCGATGTTCGACCAGATTACAGGCCAGATGGGCGACCTCTTTGGCAAAGTCAATCCGATTGTTGACGGGCTGGTCCGTGTACTGAATCCTGAAAATGCCGAAAGCATTTCACGCACACTCCAGAATCTCGAAAAGACAACCGCAAACTTGAGCTACGTGACATCAAACCTCGGAAAACCGCTCAGCAACATGAGCAAGTCCGCTGCTTCGCTGCAGAAAATTCTTGCTGAAATCGAAGAAGCAAAGCTCGCCGCAAAGACCGAACAGAATCTTACGGTACTTAAGGAAAAGCTCGAAGCGATCGACACCAAGGGCTTGAACGAGAACTTGATGCAGACCGCCGAATCGATGAACAAGCTTGCCCAGCGTGTGGATGCCATCGTTTACAAGAACGAAGACCAGGTCGGAAACGCCATGGATGAACTCAACACGATTCTTGAAAACCTCGAAGAATTTTCACAGAAAATCAAGAACAACCCGTCTGTACTTATCCGTTCCGAAGGCAAGAGCGGTCGCTAAAAAGGAGAAACCAAAATGTTTAAAGCAAATCGTTTTTTGGCAGTCGCCGCACTCCTTTCTGTTTTCACGCTCACGGGTTGCGTTGGCGGTTCGACCGAACCTTCCCGCTATTACACCGTTTCGGCTGAATCCATCTCGGTCGCAGGCGCTACTAGCGATGCCCGCGTGCACGTCAAAAAATTTACGATTGACCCGTCATACCAGCGTACGAACATCGTCTATAGAGAATCCCCTTACGACTTCAGCTTCTACAGTCTGGACCTCTGGGCAACACGCCCGGAACAGATGCTCACGCAAGTCGCAGGCGAATACCTGGTCAAGAGCAACATGTTCAAGTCCGTGGACTTGAAGCCGATGGGCAAGCCGGACTTTGAATTGCTCGGCAATGTCGATGCCATTGAAGAAATCGACGAAGGCAGCTCGCAAGAAGCTCACCTCGCTGTGCAGCTCACGTTCCGCAAGGTCGGTGAAGATGCTCCGCTGTGGGAAAAGCGCTACGACGAGCGCCAGAGCATGAGCAAGCGCGACGCACATTCTGCAGCCGAAGCGCTCTCGAAGCTCTACGCCAAGTACATGCAAGACGCACTCGAGAACATCTCGAAAGTGAAGTAGGTATGAGCGCGGGCTTTGAGCCCGCTTTTTTTTGCAATTTTATACTACTAAATTTCAATTTTTATGGCTTTAGTAGCACAATTTTTACTTTATCTACATCAAATTTGTTAAAATTTCAAGATCTTATGCTACTAAACAAGTCATTTACTGCTTTTTGTAGCATATCACACCTCGGCAAAACCGAATTTTCGCTCAAATCAGATTAGTTTATTTAAAAATCATGCTATAAAAAGCAACAATTCTGAATTTTAGTAGCACATTTTTGCAAAAATAACCTAGTACACTTCCATTTTAGCACAACAGATTATTCCCGTCTAATAGTCGGGACGCTTGCGAGCAATTTTTTCGTGTAGTCGTTTTGCGGATTCGTGAGGACTATATCGGCGGGGCCGTGCTCTACGGCATGCCCAAAGTACATGACCAGGACTTCGTCGCTCAAAGCACGGACCACCTGCATATCGTGGCTGATAAAGAGGATGCTAAGCCCGAGTTCATTACGCAAATCATCGAGCAAATGCAAAATTTGCGCCTGCACAGACACGTCCAAGGCACTCGTCACCTCGTCACAGAGCAGCACCTTCGGACGCACCATCAAGCTGCGCGCAATGCACAAGCGCTGACGCTGACCGCCCGAGAATTCATGCGGGAACTTGTCCATTGCCCCCGCCGGGAGCGATACGCGTTCCAAAAGTTCTACCGCACGGGCGCAAGCCTCGTCATACGGAACGCCACGGGCAATCACAGGCGCCGTCAAGATTTCCGTCACCGTCTGTCGCGGGTTCAAGCTGCTGAACGGATCCTGAAAAATCATCTGCACTAGGTCCGAGACGCGCACAGCATCTTTCCCGGTCCCCGCCTTGCCGCTATTCACCGGCAGTCCAAACAAATTAACTTTACCGCTAGAAATCGGCACCAGCCCGACTAAAGACTTCACAAGAGTCGACTTTCCGCAGCCAGACTCCCCCACAATCGAAAGAATCTTCCCTTGCGGGAGCGTGAACGAAACGTTATCTACGGCAGTGAAATAATCCTTGACCTTGCTAAAAACGCCCCCGCGAATCGGGAACTTGACCGTAAGCCCGTTTACCTCGATAGCAGGCACCGTTTTATCAAAATTTTCGGTATTCATCAACCATCCAATTCAGCAAGGGCGTCCTGAACGTTCTTTTCAGTCGCAATCAAAATCTGGCGGCACTTGCGCAAAAGCTGCGTAGCCTCTTGAACCTCAACAGCAAGTTCATCAATTTCCATCTCGGAATTGTCGATTTTCGAGAGAATTTCTTCCAAACGCGTCATTGCGTTTTTATATTCAAAATTTTGCGCACTCATGTTCACGAATATAGTTAGATTTAAACCAAATGAATTTGTTCACTCGCTCCAATTTGCCTTTTTTTGTTATCGCCACCTTTTTAGGCGTAATTTTTACCGGATGCCTTGATGCCCCCGGCTACCCGCACGCACTGCAACCCGTAGAATCCATCAGCATCATGGTCCAACAAAAAACGGATTCTTACTCGACCCAGCTCAAAGTGAATCCGTCCGATACAGCGACAATCAAGGCTAGCGTCACCCCTGAAAAAATCCAGAACGATATTTCATTCGAATGGTTTTACACCAACGATGGGAAAGACAGCCTGTTAAGTCGCGAACCCGTTTACTCTTTTTACCCGAGCAAAAATGAAGGCGCAATTCCCAATAAGCTCATCGCGATGGACAATGACGGCAACCAGCAGATTTATGATTTTACAATAGCCATCAACACGCCGCCCGAGCTTTCAGAGTCCACAATCCCAGCAGATGGCGACACGCTTTACGGTTCAGAATTCTCGGCATTTCTTTTTGAATGGTACAGCTTTGACCGCGACTTTAGTTCTGGCGACACGCTATTCCACATTTTAGAAATTGATGATAAAAAATACGATGTCGGAACACTCCTGCAAGTCAAGCAATCCGGTTTCAAGGCTGGCGAACATAAATTCCGCATTATTGTAAACGACATCTATGGCGATGCGGATACATCAACCTACAGGAATTTTTACGTTGTCGATACGCTGGAGGCTAAATGAAATTCATAAAAAGTTTCATCGTAGCATCGCTCGCCTGCTTACTCCAAGCCTGTTTCAATTCCGATGACTACATCTTTGACGAAGCTGAAACGACAGACATCATAGTCGAAGCAACTCTCGCCAAATCCATGGGCGACTTTTCGAACATTACTAAAGCAGACACATTCCACATTAGCGATACCATCTACTTTTTAACAACCGTTAGCCCCAGCAAGTCCATCAAAGTCCAGGACTTCCACTGGCTCATGGATGGCAAGTACTGCTCTTCAGAATACAATTTCAAAAAGCAAATCAACGAACCCGGTCATCATGAATTCACGTTCGTCTTGAAAGATTATTTTGGTGACATGCACTATGACACCTTAAATGTCTGGATTGCAGACAAGCCGATTTTGAACGATGCAGAATTCACACCGGCAGAAGGCACTCAAGCCATCGATCCCTATGAGTCTATTTACTTTACATGGAGTGCAAAGACAGAAAAGATCAAACTTGCACATCGCTACCATTTCACGTTGAGCGAACAAAATTACGCGAATACAGAATCGAAATTCAATAGTATCGATACCATTTTAAACGAGCCGCACTTTATATACCACAACAAGCTCAACCCCTTCAAGAAATACAACTGGACCGTACAGGCGATTAACGAATACGGTCTCACATCCGACGAAAAAATCGAGTCCTTCTTTTTCACCAAAGGGCTTCCGGGAGAAGGCTCCCTGCAAGCAACAATCGATATAGGAAACGCAAGTATCGTACCGGTTCAACTTACGCTTTTAGACAACAACAATAACGACAAACAATTCAGTTACAATTTCAACATTTCAACATCGAAAAATGAAATTTCGCTCGGAGCCATCCCAGCAGGAAGCTACCAGCTAGAGTTTCATTCAGACCATCCTGATTTCGGGACTTTCCAAAAAAATGTAGACATTCACGATGGTTTCGTTACCATCATGAAAAATTCCAAGCTGATAGACACCATTCCCCCAACAATCGTTTCCGTTTCTGCACACGACACACTCTCCTTTGCCGACACACTCCAGTTTATCATAAACGATGGCGGCGGACAAATCGTAACATCGAAAACGAAAGTTTCACTTGAGAACGAACAAATTCTAGAGAGATTCTACAACGACAGCATTTTGACCGTTATCCTCAAGGAAACGGACAGAAGCTGGGCTTATAGGATTCTCACGATCGAAGCTACCGACGGGAGCCAAAACACAATAAAGAAATCGTTCTACATAGTCCCAAGCATCCTATGGTTTACAACAAATAGCGATACAACCATTGCAAGCAATGAAATCATCAAGTTGTTCATTCACGAAAACAACCCGTATGACTTTGAACTGGACTTTTTACAATTCTACAACGTGACCAAAGGCGAAGTCATCGTCTCCGTTTCAGAATACAAAAGCAACACATTTACTGCAGAACTAGAAGCCAGTTTTTTCGATGCCGAACAGACCATCGAATCAACTGTCATTTACAAAAACGGTCTGAAACAGAGCAAGACATGGACACTCCGTGTTAAGCCTGCCGATACAAAGGAGGAAGAATAATGAATAGCAAAATTCTCCGACTCCTAGCGATTCCTGCATTTTTACTAGCGATTGTTTCTTGTTCTGATTCCGAAATCAATTCATCGGATATTCCTGAAATTTCGCAATCCATTTTCGTTGTCCCTGAAAATTTGCGGGGAGAACCTTACAAGTCGCAGTACACGTCTTCGGATAAATTCTTCGTTAAAATCAATGAAAAGATTCGCATTTGCGGAGTCTACTCAATTAACGGAGCATTTATATCAACAGACGACGCAACACCATACTACAACTCCCACAGATGGACCATCGACAACAACGAAGTCAACACCTCATCATCTGTCTATTATAGCTTTGACAAAGCGGGAATCCACGAAATTTCGTTCGAAACAGTCGACCATCTAGGCGACACACTCGTATCCCATGCTCAAATTTACGTAAACACACCAACTACAATAACACTACAGTCTCCCGCCAACAATTACAACCAAGTCGATGGAAAAAATGAAAACGGAATTGAGCTTTCATGGAGCATTTCGGGAATTGACCCTTGGGAAACTTCAAGATGCATCGTTTACGCCAGTTACGATCGACTAGCGGTTTGGGACTCGCCCTTAGGAGAACTAGATTGCGCAGGTTCTGTCAATTTGATGGGCGAACTGGATGCAGAAATCAATGACCAAGGAGACCCTATCAACCATAGCATAGACAACTCCACTATATATTGGAGTGTTCAAGCGGACATTAAAAATGAAAATAAAGTCACAGAACATGCATTTAGTGAAATTTTCAGTTTTTCCACAAAGCTAAAGAACAACGGATATTCCGTCGTCGAAATTCCTGTTTCGTGCAAATTCAACCAGTATCCTGAAAAATCCATTTTGACAGGGGCTTTCATTTCATCCACAGGCGATACGCTTTTTAAAATTCGAGGAGTAAACTCCAATACGGTCATCCGCAGTACCCTAGATCCGGGGTCTAATATAAAGTTTGTCATTTGCGATACCATTCGAAAGGAATACGGTTGCGAATCAACTACGTTCGATTTGGCGGCGAGCACCAAAAACGTATTGGACACTTTATTCCTGCTCGATAAAGTCAAGCCCAACATGCAACCCGCCAAAACAGAACTCCCAACCGCTTCAAAAATACAGTTCTTTATTCTCGACAACGGTTCTGGAGTCAACGTTTCAAAAAATCAGGCAATCATCAACAACGACACTCTTGAAACTAAATTTGAAGACAACGTACTATCATTTGCAAACACTTGCAAAAAAGAATGTAACCTCATCATAACCGCCGAAGATTACGCACACAACCGCGTCCCCGATGTTTATTGGAAAATCAAAGTCAATGGTTCCGAGACAAAAATTTATGGGCCATTTGCAAGTTCAGAGGAGGATCTATAATGTTTAAGACCTCCATAGCCTTTATCATTTTACTATTTGCATTTTGTGGGAATGCCTTTGCAGAACAAGACACGACACAAAGTTCCCCCAAAACACGCTATTTGCAGATTTCGACAAATCCGTCAACAGTAGACTTGTTCATTGGCAAAGCGCTACCCGACTTTGCAAGCAAGCCCCATTATGTTTCGCCCGCATTTATCCCCGTCCCCGATGGAAAAGACACCATTACCGTTTCTTTTTTCCACCCGGATTACGCGGACACGACCGTCAATATTGCGCTATCGAAAAAAGACACCTCATTCATCATCGTTGCACTCCGACAAACTTATGACGATGACGAAATCGCCCGAAAACAGGATTTAATAAAACACAGAAACAGGCGCATTCTCGGTGGCTACCTCAAATGGGCATCCATCGCGCCCTTTGCCATCAGCGGAATTTCAGCCATCGTTTCGCTTTACAACATCGGCAAAGCAGAAGACCACAAAAAAGCCATGGAAAACACGCGCTTTTCGACTGAAAAATACGAAGCCCACGCCCGAGACTTTACGGACCATCGTGAAAGCGCAAAGACCGCCAAAACAGTTTCAAAAGTTTTTCTCGGAACAGGTTTAGCCATATTAACCGCAGGATTCGTCCTTTCATTTTAGGTAGAATATGAAAAAGATTTTCTTACTAATTGCAATCGCATTGACCGCAGCCTTCGCAAACCCCGAAGGGATTTTCGTTGACGTCGAGCTCCTTTCCGGAACAAAGCAGCGCGCCCAACTCATGGGCATCGAAAACGATACAGTAAGCCTTGGCGGATACATCCAGAACAAGTTTACTATTGTAAAAATTGCCAAAAAGCAATTCAAAAAAATTATAGACGAAAAAGGCAACGACTTGATGAAGGTTAAAACAAAAGTCGTAGTCAAACCAACAAGTTCATCCCAAACATCAGCACCAGAACCAAAGTCTAGCTCCAGCCACACCGTTAAGAGTTCCTCAAGCTCTTCTATTTCCAGTTCCTCGATTGAACACGCTACAGCACCAAGCTCCTCTAGCGAAAAACAACCCGTTAAGACAGTCCTTATCGCTTACAATGCCGATGGCATCGAACAAAGCGTCGCAGACCAGTTCACTGCACTTACAACACGTCTTTTGATGGAAGCTGGAGAGAACCCGCAAATCATCCGCAAAAGCGATATCAAAAAATGCGATGACAACATCTGCATTCAAAGCGAACTTGCCTCATACGGCTACAAGTCCATCTACTTTGGCGAAATCGTTCCAGACATAAAAACCGATAGTTTAACATTAAACCTCACCCACGCTTTCTACGAAGATTCGCTCCCGATGTTGCATCGGGCGAGCATAAACCTTTCCAGAAACGCAGCCTTTAGCGACGCCATTACGAACAACAAATTAAAGAATCAGCTTTTGGATGCGCAGGGCAAAGACATTATCAAATCCAAAAAAGACAGGTCCTATATCCACATCGAAACAGACCCGGATGGCGCTACAATTTCTCGCGCCGAAAAAGATGCGATTTGCAAATCGCCCTGCACCTTCGTGACCACAGATACTACAAAATTCACTGTTTTCGCTTACTGGAACGTCGATAGACATTTGTGGGGATCAAGTACAAATATCGTTCCGCTCCCCGGTGACACCGTACACGTTTCGCTGAAGCTCAAGCGCATTACCCCAGAAATCCGAATACTCACGTTCCCTGAAGGCGCCAATGTCTACAAAGCGAGTGCGCCAATTACCAAGCGTTCCAAAGCCATCGCCCAAACGCCCGATAAGATTTCCGTTTATAACATGGGCGCAGACAGCCTCGTCATTCGCAAAGCAGGCTACCGCGACACGCTCATCAATTTCTTTGCAGCCCCCGTTCCGCAAATTGACTTGAGCATCAATCTCGAAAAGCTGACAAACTTCGATGAAATCGAAATGCAAAACAAATGGCTGCACGACAAGAAGATGCAAACACTTGGCGAAGCCATGATTGGAGGCGCCGCGGGAACAGTTCTCATCGGCTCCTTGCTCATGTACTTTGCCCATTTAGATTATAGCGATGCCGAAGACATCAAGAAAGAGCTCAAGATTCCGGGAGCGTCCAAAGGCAAGAACTATCAGGACAAAGTCAAAAAGAACAAGAAACTCGTGGACCAAGGCGATAACAAAGCCATTGCTGGAGGCATTTTGTTAGGTACAGGCGCTGCCCTCCTTGGCGTTGGACTTTACTTCTATTTTTAATTTTCTAAATTTGTCCCAATGAAAAACACAGTCTTTAAAACAACCATTGCTTTAGCTCTCCTCCTTACCGCATTTACCTTTGCTGCCGATACGCTTTCTGTAGACGCAGGCGCAGTCGCAAGCACTGCTGCCGACACCGCAAAATCGACAGGGATTTACAATCAAATTATCGACTGGTACAATGACAACTTGAACTACGGCACCATTACGCTTTTGATGGCGATCGAAAGTTCGTTCATTCCGTTCCCGTCTGAACTTGTCGTGCCGCCCGCCGCTTACAAGGCTTTACAGCCTGGCTCGGGTCTGAACATTGCGCTCATCGTCTTGTTTGCAACATTTGGTGCACTCATCGGCGCTTACATCAACTACTACCTCGCGAAGATTCTCGGTCGCCCGATTATCTACAAGTTCGCCGATAGCCGTCTCGGTCACTTCTTGCTGCTCGATGTCGAAAAGGTCGAAAAAGCAGAAAACTACTTCCGCGAACATGGCGCCATTTCGACATTCGTCGGCCGCCTCATCACGGTGATCCGCCAGCTCATTTCTATCCCGGCAGGTCTTGCCAAGATGAAGCTCGCTCCGTTCACGCTCTACACGTTCCTCGGCGCCGCCATCTGGAACTGCGTCTTAGCGCTGCTCGGCTACTTTGCCCACGGACAAAAGGACATCATCGAGAAGTACAACTCCGAACTCGCCATCGCATTGCTTGGCTTCGGCGTGCTCTTCATCGGTTACATGGTCTGGAACGCCATGAAGCCAAAGAAAAAGTGAGGGCAGTCATTAGTTGTTAGTCGTTAGTTGTTAGTCGTTAGTAATCAGTTTTAAGTTTGGCGCTTTCAGCGCACTTATATAACTAATGACCAACGACCATTGACCAATGACTAAAAATCACAATTTTTGACGCAGCGGTTATTCTGGAATTCCGCTTCTAAAGTAACCTTGCCAAAGGTGTAGCGGTGGTAAGTTCCATTGCGGATACCACGGACAAAGTTGATGTCTTCGGCTAAAAGTCCCATCTCATCGTAGAACTTGACGACACCATGAATTTGTCCATTCTCGTAAGGGATTTGGCGACGGAGCTTACCATTCTCAAACCACTCTTCGGACACGCCATTGAGCACGCCGCGACGATAAGATTCGCGGCTTTTCTTTTTGCCGTTTTCGTAATAGATAATGCTAAAGCCTTCTTCTTCTCCATCCAGGTAGCCAATCGTTTCATGTAGTTTTCCGTTTTCATCAAACGAGCGGAAAACGCCATCCAGTTTGCCGTTTCTGTATGGAGCTTCGACTGCCAACTTCCCGTTCGGGTGGTAAGAAAGCGCCACCCCTTCGCGAATGTCAGTCCCCTTTTTGACCGTGTAAATTCGAGCCACACGCCCGTCATCAAACGTCGTGCGGACCGTATCTAGCGCCACATTGTTAGACTTAGGCGCTGCAGAGGCCGATATTACCGTGCCCCCCATCACTATACACGCAAAAATTGTAAAAAAACGCTTTTTCATTGCATTATAATGTAGCATAATCCATTGAGATTATGTATTTTGTGAGCGTCATGAACGTTACTTTTTTAAATCCCCCCTTCCACCCGATGTTCAGTCGGGAATCTAGATCCCCATGTGTTACGAAGTCCAGTACGCTTTACTGGCCCATGTTTTTGAGCTATGCTGCCGGCGTTTGCGAAGCCGACGGTAACGAAATCCAGCTGATCGACAGTCCCGCCATGGAACTCGATCTTCCGCAAACGCTCGAAGGCATCAAGAAATTCGGTCCGGAACTCGTTATTTGCAGCACTAGCACCCCGAGTATTTTGAACGACCTCAAGGTAGTACATGCGATCAAGCAAGAAATGCCGAACGTGAAGGTCGCCATCATGGGTACGCACGCGACTGCAGAGCCGCTCGAATCCATGGAAATGGAACCGTCTTTGGACTACGTGGTGATTGGCGAAGCCGACTACACCTGTAGGAACCTTGTCCGCGCTCTCCGTGGCGATGGCGCTCCTGTCGGTCAGTTCGCAGGTCTTGCTTACCGCACCGCCGAAGGCAAGGTGGACTTCCAGCCCGAAGGCCCGAAGATTGAAAACCTGAACGAAATCCCGTGGGTCTCGAAGGTCTACCGCAAGCACCTTTACAGCTGCTACAAGAAGTATTTCTACGGCGCAAACCTGAACCCGCTTATCGTGATTCTCAGTGGCCGCGGTTGCCCGAACCACTGCAGCTACTGCGTGATTCCGCAGACGCTCAACGGTCACAAGTTCCGCCGCCGCGATCCGAAGGACGTTGTCGACGAACTCCAGTACATCAAGGAAAACTTCGAAGATTTAGGCGAAGTTTTCTTTGAAGACGATACGTTTACGGCAAGCCACGAACACGTGCGCCAGATTTGCAACTTGATTCTTGAACGAGGTCTCAAGATTACTTGGAGCTGCAACGCCCGCGCCGATGTGCCGCTCGATTTGCTCAAGCTCATGAAGAAGGCCGGTGGCCGCGAAATGTGCGTGGGCTTCGAAAGCGCCTCCCCCGAGGTTCTCGAAAAGATCCACAAGGGCGTGAAGAACACAGACAAGGCTATTGAATTTACGAAGAATGCCCGCAAGGCAGGACTCCTCGTTCACGGATGCTTCATGGTCGGTAACCCGGGCGACACGCCGGAAACTCTCCGCATGACGCTCGACTACGCCAAGAAGCTGAACCCGAACACAGCCCAGTTCTACCCCATCATGGCATACCCTGGCACCGAAGCTTACAAGGAAGCTCTCGCCAGTGGCGCTTTGAAGTCGAAGGATTACAGCCAGTGGCTCGACAAAGACGGTTTCCACCGTACCACGATCCAGCGCGGCGAACTCACAAGCCAGGCTCTCGTGGACTTCTGCGACAAGGCCCGCCGTGAATTCTACCTGCGTCCAAGCTACATCATTAGTCAGGGCATCATGGCGCTCAAGAACCCGCGTGAACGTTACCGCGTTCTCCGTGGATTCGGCACGCTGGTGAAGCACTTGTTCAGAAAGCATGGTGAACTCGCCCCGGTCGCAAGACAGGCTCCGACTAATAAGACGTAGGGGAAAACCTAAGTTTTTCCCCTAGACTCCTATCCTTTACTGCGGCTAGGAATGTTTTGATAAGTCGTAAAGGGAAACCCGAGGTTTCCCTCTAGACTCCTTTCCTTGGAATCATACGTCATTCTGAGAGGCGAATAGCCTCGAAGAATCCAGTTAAATTTCAAAAGCGACCCGCAAATAAGCGGGCCGTTTTTTGCAGCCATCATTTCAGTCTATTAAACTTTTTCATTTCTTTGTCCAAAAACGTATCAACGTATTTTGCATAAATGAGCGTTGTGTCCAAATTGCGGTGGCCGAGAAGTTTGCTCGTTGCTGGTAGCGGGATTCCTATCGTGATGCATGTTGTTGCAAATGTATGCCGCGCCAGGTGGCAATGGATATGCTTGTAATGCCCTAGTTTTTTCGCCCCCTTGCGTAGTGTGCGGTTGAACGTCGAATTATCCACGACATGAAACACGCGTCCAGACGTAAGCGGGTTCGGGAGCAACAGTCGTGCCTGCACAGGAATCGGGATGTACACCGCCTCGCCAGTCTTGTGCATTTGCTTACGGATTTTCCAGTCAAAAATTTCTGAGGCATCCAGCGAGCGCAAGTCTCCGTAACGGAGTCCCGTAAAACAGCTGAACAGGAACACGCGCATCACGTCATCTTCTGCCCGCGTCAAAGCATAACGCGAATCCATGTAATTCAAATAAAGTTGTTTCAGTTCACGCACCGTCAAAAATCCACGGCGCGAGTAAGCCCGCCCCACTTTCACATTTTCAAATGGGTCACCCTGAATCACTCCATCAGCCTTCATCTTGTTGCAAAAAATACGGAACACCGAGAGCGCCTTGACCACAGTCGCCTCCTTATGATGGAGCGTTTCCAAATGACGCTTGTAATTCCGCACCGTTTCGGAAGTCACATCTTTGCATTCGAGCCCCGGCTCAAAAAGCGCTATTTTCTTTAAATTCCAATAATACGTGCGTACCGTCAAAGGCGCGAGTTCATCAGCATCCTTCTTTAAATAGTCTAGCGCACAGTCCAAAAAACGCATAAAGCCTCCAATAGTTTAAATGAAGGCTGAATTTAATCACGTTTTTCAATTATTTCGACTTCTGTTTAAAACATCCCATATTCATAGATTATATTTATACTAGCGATTTATTACACATTTTTTAATGGAGGGAGCCATGAACGATATTATCCAGGCGGTAAACATCTGTATAGACTTGTTCAGCCTTTCCATATTGTTCCTCATTTTGGTTCTCCTCTGGGTCGGGCATTGGCGTAACGACAGGCTTCAGTACAACTTCACAGGCATGATAATCGCCTACCACGGCGTGATTATCACGTACGCCATCATCCACTTTTGCGACGGTGAACTTTCGGCCCCAGTTTATACCATTGTCGATTTAGTCAGCTTTGCTTCAAGCGCGCTGTGCATATACTATTTATCTCAATACGTCATTGCATTACTCGAAAACAAGAAATGCGAACTGCACAAAAACATACACTACATGATTTATGCGCTTTGCGTCCTTGACTTTTTGCTGAACGTCGGCGTAGACATCTCTACAGGCGACATTACCCGCGACTGGACTTCAAACGAGACAATCGTTTCTTGGCTTGCCACAGGCGTTTGGGGCATTCTCATGACGGGAATCATCATTTATTACCGCAAGCAGTTTGGACTACGGACTTTTATCTTCTTTATCATCTACTTTATTCTGCCCTTTATTGCAGGCTCGGCAGCTCCGTTTGTCGAAGGGATCCGCGTGGATATCGTCAGCGTGGTCTTCGTAATTGTCTGCCTTTTTGTCGGTGTTCAGGTCAGCGAAAACACATCGCATAAAATGTTCGAAAAGCTGAGTTTCAACGACGCCATGACGGGACTTTTCAACAGAAACTACCTTGTGATGCACCCCGACGATGTGAAGCGCAAGCTCCCATGCAGTTACGTGATGTTTGACCTAAACCACCTCAAGGAAATTAACGACAACTACGGACACAGCAATGGTGATGAATACATACGAAACTTTGCCGAGATTCTAAAGAAGATTCTCCCCGAAAACGCCGAAGCCATCCGCACCGGAGGGGATGAATTTTTGGTGATTATCCCCAAGTTCAACCGCACCAAATGCGAAGCTTTCTTGAACCGTTTCGTTGAGGAGTCTAGGCAAACTCAGGTTCAGGGAATTACGGAAAGCGCGGCCTATGGTTTTGCGGTGCGCACATCGGGCGTCCAAACCGAAGACGAAGTCATTGCGTCAGCCGACAAGCAGATGTACTTGCAAAAGAAAGCGTCACGGGAAGGAAGATAGTAGGTAGTTAGAAGTAGACAGTAGGCGGTAAGAAGGATTTGCTATAGGAATGCGCGCGGAAAGCGGCGATGCGCCATAGCATACAAAAAGACCTGAAACTAAATCCAGATCTTTTTTTCAAGTTTTTCGAGATGGCGAGTAAGCATTTCAGGTTTTATCTAAATCAGCCTGAATTGCTAAAACATCAACTTCAGAAAGCTCCGTGAATTCAATAATTTCTTCGACGGGCTTCTTTTTCAACAGCATTTTTTTCGCAATTTCGCGAGCTTTTTGATCGGCGCCTTTTGCAAGACCTTTTGCAAGACCTTGTTCGAGACCCTGTGCGAGACCATGTTCGAGACCTTGTTCGAGACCTTGCTGCAAGCCGCTATCAATAGCCGCTTTATGGATTGCATATTTATCCCACTTGGCTTTCTGAGCTTCGTCAATCATCTTCTGTTCCTCTTTCGATAATTTAGCCAATTTCGCTGTCGAAAACAAGAGTTCGAACACCGTATTCACATACTGCTTGGGCATCTGCGTCATGTTTTTCATATTCTTAAGAGCATAAAGCGCCTTGTCGAGCGTCGTTTCTAGTTCGTCCAAAGGCTTGTTGAACTTCGGGAGTTCTACATATGCAAAATAAAGAGTATCGCTGATGCAAGACCCATTAATTTCTCGAAGTTTTGCCCGACGGATGTAGCGGTCATCGGCAAACACATTAAATTCCATGATCACAACTGTAACAACAGGGTTCAATTCGTAATTGTACTTTTTGCCGCGTTGCCCCTGAGCAACGACCGTCTGCGAAGCATAATAAATCGAACGATTGACAATGTTTTTCTGAAAAAGAATCTGCACTTCGATGATGAATCTCCGCTGAGCCGAATCGATGCAGTGCAAGTCGAAGATGGAAGTCCGATTTTCATTCGAACCGTCGCTGTATTCCTTGTTACGAGACTGCACATCCACAATCGGCGATGCAATTTCTCCTTCAAGTACAGCGTTCAAAAGCGCAATCAAACATACTTTGTTCTGCGAGTCAGGATTGAAAGCCTTCTTGAAAGTTCTGTCGAGAAGAAGATCCGCAAAGACGCCAGCCCCTTTGTATTCTTCGAAAGTCTTTGCCTCGCCAATCATTTCACCATGGCTATTTTTTATTTCAGCCACAATATTATTTTCCATATTTTTTTCGTTGTTAAATTCCCGATAATGTCGGGATCATAGACAGAAAACCGCTCCCCGTCCATTATATTAACACGCTTTTTTGAGCGATTTATTTCACATTTTTTTGAAATAAAATGAATTTTTACAATTAGTAATACACAAAGCATACAAAAAGACCTGGAACTAAATCCAGGTCTTTTTTCAATTTTTTCGAGAAGACCGCGCGGATTACTTCGTTGCCGCAGCGAAAGCCGCGCCAAGCTTCGTCAAAGCTTCGTCGCATTCAGCGGCGGAGACGTTCAGCGGCGGGAGCAAACGGAGCACGTTGCCCTTAGCGCTGAGAACCATCATGCCTTCGTCACGAGCGGCAGCAATCACGTTACCGACCGGGAGGGATTCGTCGAGAGCGAGGCCGAGAATAAGGCCTTCACCACGCACGCCCTTCACTGCCGGGAACTTAGCAGCAATCGCTTCGAGGCCAGCCTTGAGCTGAGCGGAGCGAGCTTCGACATTGGCGAGGAATTCCGGCTTTGCAATCTGGTTCACGACAGCGAGACCCACTGCGCAAGCAACCGGGTTACCACCAAACGTCGTGCCGTGATCACCCGCCTTAAGCTGGTCAGCGACCTTCTGGCGGAGGAGCACTGCACCGAGCGGGAGACCGCCGCCAAGAGCCTTGGCAAGCGACACGAGGTCAGCATCAATGCCATGCTTCTGGAGGCCAAGGAATGTTCCGAGACGGCCCATACCTGCCTGGACTTCGTCGACAATCACGAGGCAGCCGAATTCTTTCTTCAAGCTGTTGATTGCAGCGACCATTTCATCGGAAACGGTCATCACGCCACCTTCAGCAGCGAGAGATTCAAGCATGATAGCGCAAGTGTCGCTGTTGACTTCGGCCTTGAGGGCTGCGACATCGTTCCAAGGAACGTGAACAAAGTCACCCGGCATGGAGCCAAAGCCTTCGCGGATAGCCGGCTGACCCGTTGCAGAAAGGGCTGCAAACGTACGACCGTGGAAGCTGTTGATGAACGTCACGATCTTCTGGCGGTTCTTTTCACCCTTGCGATCGAAATACTTACGAGCAAACTTGATGCAGCCTTCGTTAGCTTCGGTACCGGAGTTGCAGAAGAATGCCTTGTCGAAACCCGTTGCAGCGAGGAGAGCCTTGGCGAGGTTCACCTGCGGGTAGTTCGGATAAAGGTTCGAAATGTGGAAGAAGCTGTCCATCTGTTCTTCGACAGCCTTCTTGATTGCGGCGTTCTGGTGGCCGAGAGCGTTCACGGCGATGCCAGCGACAAAGTCAAGATACTTCTTGCCGTTCTTGTCGAACAAGTAAGAACCTTCGCCACGGACAAATTCAATATTGGCCTTGCCATAAAGCGGGGCGATAAACTGCTTGTCTTCTTCAAAAACGGAATTAGCCAAGGATTGTGCCATAGTTCAGTTCTCCATTAATTTGTTTTACAAAGTGGTCGGCATCCTTCCAGCCGACAATGTGAATGCTCTTGAGGCCACGTTCAATGCTCTTGAAGCTTTCGCGGACCTTCGGGATCATGCCGCCGTTGATGACGCCAGAAGCAATGAGGGCTTCGCTTGCATCTTCCGTGAGTTCCGGAATGACGGTCTTGGTATCGTCCATCACGCCCGGGACATCGCTCACCAGCACGAACTGGTCAGCGTGGAGTGCCACAGCCAGTTCGCTTGCGGCAGTATCGGCATTCACGTTCCAGCTCACAGCCTTGCCGTTTTCGTCCGGACCGATAGAGATCGGGCTTACGACCGGGACAAAGCCAGCAGACCAAAGCGTTTCCACAATCTGCGGATTGACCTTCTTGACTTCGCCCACGAGGCCAAGATCCACCTTGCCCTGCTTCTTGACCACTTCAAACAACTTGCCATCGACGCCACTGAGGCCGACAGCGTTGCAATTGTTTTCGAGGAGCATTCGCACGAGCTTCTTGTTGACGTGTCCCGAGAGCGTCATTTCGACCATCTTCATGATAGAAGGCGTCGTGACTCGGAGACCGTCGATAAAGGTGGGTTGTTCTCGGAGCAAGGAGATGTTCTCGTTGATGTCCTTGCCACCGCCGTGTACCACGGCCACTTGGCAGCCCATAGCCGGAAGCTTGCTGACTGCCGCCACAAAATCGGCCAACTTGGCTTCGTCGATTGCCAAGCTGCCACCAATTTTTACAACCACTTTTTTCATCGCTTACGATGTCCTCATAATTCTCAGGCGAAAAGCGAGCACCATTGCCCGGATTAGCCCGAAAAATTTACCGCAAATGTAGAAAAAGGAACTCTAGGCTTACCGCTAAGGATTAATTTTTAAAAGAAAAAAGCACGACTTATTGGTTAAACCTTTTTTTCCCAATTTCTTTCACTTTTTCACTCTTCAGGCGTAATTTTTTTATATCTTTTGGGAAAACCTAACCAATATAAGAGGTATTTTATGGCAATTACGAAAGTTTGGCTCGATGAATCTAGCGACGAATGCGTCTCCTGCGGCGCTTGCGAAGCAACTTGCGATGCAGTCTTCTCCGTTCCGGAAAAGATGGTCGTTAAGGAAGGCGTTGACTTCAGCGCATACGAAAACGAAATCAAGGACGCTGCAGACAGCTGCCCGGCCGGCGTGATCAAGTTCTCGTAATTCGAGCATTTAGGCAAAGTTATCGCGGAACCCCGCGATGGTACGAAGCTTTGCTTATCTTGTAAGATTGAACACAAAAACAGCACTCGATTCTATCGAGTGCTGTTTTTGTTTGTTTTGAAAGGGGGATGCCCGCTCGGCGGCGGGCATGACAATGAAAGCCGCGACTCTCGGCTAGAAGCCCTTCTTCATAGATTTAAGAAGAGCGTTCAGCTTGGCGGGCTGGGCTGCATTCGGCTTCTTCTGCGGCTGCATGCCCGGGCGTTCCTTACCGGCAATTTTGTTCTTGAGGTCGGCAATCGTTGCATGTCCCTGAATGCCACCCTGCGGGCGAGCACCACCGTCGCGATGACCGAAGTTACCACGCGGGCCACCCACGCGCTGACCGCGAGGACCGCTCACGCCAGCACCGGCAACACCGTCCGTCTGTTCCTGCTTCATGGAAAGGCTGATGCGCTTCTGGTTAGCATCGACTGCAACCACGCGAACCTTCACCACGTCACCGACCGTAAGCACGTCCTTAGCGTCCGTCACATACTTGTCGCTGATTTCAGAAATGTGAACGAGACCGTCCTGATGCACGCCGATGTCCACGAAAGCACCGAAGTTAGCAACGTTGGTCACGACACCTTCCATCCAGCTACCCGTCACGAGGTCGTTGATGGTCTTGATGCGGTCATCGAACTTAGCATAACGGAATTCCTTACGCGGGTCGCGGCTCGGCTTCTGGAGTTCCTTGAGGATATCTTCCAAAGTAGCACGACCGACTTCGTCGGAGAGGAATTCGTCGAGCTTGATGCCCTTCACGGCGTCTGCATTGCCGACCATTTCCTTGACCGGAACACCGACCTTTTCAGCCATCTTTTCGACGAGGGCGTAGTTTTCAGGATGCACGGCGGAATCGTCGAGCGGGTTTTCTGCACCCGGGATACGCATAAAGCCTGCGGCCTGTTCGAAAGCCTTCGGACCAAAGCCCTTGACCTTCTTCAAATCTTCACGGCTTGCATAAGCGCCATTTTCTTCACGGTACTTCACAATAGCTTCAGAGAGCGTGTTGCTGAGGCCTGCCACGTGAGAGAGGAGCGGAGCAGAAGCGCTGTTCACGTCAACACCGACCATGTTCACGCAGCTTTCCACGACTTCGTCCAAGCGCTTCTTGAGTTCGCGCTGGTTCACGTCGTGCTGGTACTGGCCCACGCCAATGGACTGCGGATCGACCTTGACAAGTTCAGCGAGCGGGTCCTGCAAGCGGCGGCCAATGGAAATAGCACCACGGGTCGTCACGTCTTCCTTCGGGAATTCGGCGATAGCAATCATGCTTGCGCTATAGACAGATGCACCGGCTTCGGAGACGATAACGCGCGGCGGAACCTTGCCCTTGAACTTGAGAGCCATTTCGCCACAGAAAGCGTCCGTTTCGCGGCTTGCCGTACCGTTACCGATTGCGATGAGGTCAATCTGATACTTGTCGATGAGGCTCATCAGATAAACTGCGGCACCGGCCTTGTCGTTCCACGGTTCATGCGGCTTGATGATGCCGTGATCCATGAACTTGCCGTTCTTGTCGAGCACAGCGACCTTGCAACCCGTACGGAAACCCGGGTCGAGGGCGAGCACAGCCTTGTGGCCTGCCGGAGCGGCGAGCAAAACGTCCTGGAGATTCTTGGAGAACACCTTGAAAGCTTCTTCTTCGGCGCTGTCCTTGAGGAGGAGGCGCACTTCGCTTTCCATGCTCGGCTGGAGCAGGCGTTCCCAAGCGTCCTTGCACATATCTTCGAGGTACGGCTTCCAGACAGAGTCGTGCTTGATGACCTGATTCTGGAGATAACCGATCATTTCTTCGTTCGGGACTTCGATGGAGAGGCGAAGCACCTTTTCCTTTTCGCCACGGCGGAGAGCGAGCATACGGTGGCTCGGGATCTTGGAGACCGGTTCGCTAAAGTCGTAGTAGTCCTTGAACTTGGTTTCTTGCTTTTCGAAATCCTTCTTGACCTTGGAAACCATGACGCCAGTCTTTTCGACCTTGTTGCGGAGGTACTGACGGTATTCGGCGTTGTCTGCAACTTCTTCGGCGAGGATGTCTGCAGCACCCTTGAGGGCGGCACGTGGGTCGGCAAGTCCCTTTTCTTCGGACAAATAAATGCGTGCAATTTCTTCTGCCGTGTTTCCGGTATTTTCCTGAGCCCACATCAGGCGGGCGAGCGGTTCCAGACCAAGTTCCTTTGCAATCGTTGCGCGAGTACGCTTCTTCGGCTTGAACGGAGCGTAAATATCTTCGAGAAGAGTCTTGTCCTTGCAAGCTTCAATCTGAGCCTTGAGTTCCGGCGTGAGCTTGCCCTGTTCCTCGATGCTCTTGAGGATCGTTTCCTTGCGGTCCACAAGTTCCTGGAGGTAGTCGCGACGGTGGCTGATGTCGCGGAGTTCAATTTCGTTCAATGTACCCGTTTGGTCCTTACGGTAACGGGCGATAAAGGGGATCGTGCCCCCCTGGTCCATAAGTTCGAGCGCCTTAGATACGCGCCACACTTCAAGATTCAGCTCTTCAGCAATAATCGCAGAAAAATCCATTTGAGATTCCTACTTGTAGATTCCGTTTCCGGATTTGGGGTCCACCGAACCGTACACCCCTCATTGGATAGCACAGCCCGCACGGCCCTCAGTGACACAAGCCTGGCAACTACCGCTGCCAGACACCCCTCTCGGGGTTCTACCGAATATAGCAAAAGAAAGTGTCAAATTTTCGACACTTGGGGGCAAGGCTCAAAAAAGCCGTCCGGAAACCGCCCAAAGACGGGTGCGGCGCATTAAAACACCTGCAACACTTTTGAAATTTTAGTTTACGATGGATTCCCCAACCACCCCATTAAAAGTTACCTTTGGAGTATAGAAAAGGGATGTTTTATGAAAAATTCAAAATTTTTCGTTTTGAGTCTTGCCGTTGCATTTGCCACAGAAGCCTATTCCCAGGATTTTTGCAACACAGCAACCCACAGCGGCGAAAGCACGGTCGTCACTTCCAACGACATCAACGATATCGGTAACTATAGTTACGAACTTTGGGCCGACATCGGCAACAACTCCGCCACGTTCTACACCGACGGCTCATTCTCCTGCGAATTCAACAACGTGAACGATTACCTCTGCCGCGAAGGCATCCGCTACGGCATGAACAGCGGGCTCAAGTACACTGACCTCGGACACCTTTACGCCGACTTCAAGCTGACCGACCCGTCTTTCAAAAGCTACTCCAACGTGACGTACTCCTACATCGGCGTTTATGGCTGGTCGCAAGACCCGCTCATCGAATGGTACATCGTCGACACCTGGAGCCCGTATCGTCCGAACTGGATCGGCAAATCTACAGCAAACTGTGACGAATGCGGTCTGCGCGGCACCATCACCGTTGACGGTGCGGTCTATGAAGTCTACGTCGACAAAGTCCAGCGCGGATCCATCGAAGGCGAAAACACTCCCTTCACGCAATATTTCAGCGTGCGCAAGACCAAACGCGCCTGCGGCACCATCGATATTACCGCCCACTTTGACGGCTGGAAGAGCTTAGGTCTTGAACTCGGCAACTCCATGTACGAAGCAAAAGTTCTCGGCGAAGCGGGCCAATACCCCGAAAACGGGAACGCCTCCGGCACACTCGACTTCGCCTACGCCAAGGTCTACACAGGCGAAGCAAGCTCCACGGCCCTTCCCCAATTTGCACCGAAAACAAACACAATCACTAGCGCACAGGTTTTCGATATGCAGGGCAAATTCCTCGGAAACGTAAATGCCACAAGCGATATCCAGAGCGCCATCAAGAACAAGTTCCATAGCACCGGTATTTATATGGTAAAGCTCGGCTCTGCAATGAAGAGCGTTTCCGTAAAATAAGTTCTTTTCATAACAAACCACACTCTAATCATCAAGCTTGCGATTTCCCCAATCGTAGGCTTTCTTATATTTAAAATAATGGAACAACAAAACTTATCAGTCGCAAAGCAATTCAAGACCGGGTTTGCCACATACATTAAGGCATTCCGTCTCATACGTGCAAACAAGCTCACTAAATATTTGCTCATTCCCGCCATTTTGAACATCATTGTCGTGGTCGCGTTCATTTTCTCGGGCGTCGGCATTAGCGACTGGATCAACGGCATCATCGAGCGCAGCACCGAAAACATGAACGGCTGGATTCACGCCGGCATGGTCGCCATCAAGATTATTCTCCCCATTGTTTTCTTTGCGCTATTCATTTTTATCGGCGGAACAATCGTCAATATTCTCATGTCGCCCATTTACACGTTCCTCTCCGAAAAAACAGAAACCATCCTTACCGGGAAAGAATTTCCGTTTGACATGAAGCAAACGCTCAAAGACATTTGTCGCGCCATCGTGATTGCCATCCGCAATACTGCAAAGCAGCTTGTCTTGACCGCCCTTTGCCTGCTTTTGAATTTTATTCCTGTCGCGGGGAGCATCGCATCGCTTGTCCTAATTTTCATCATCAACGCATATTACTTTGGCTTTGGATTCATGGACTACACTTACGAGCGCTGGCGTTTATCGCCGAAAGACAGCCGCAAGGAAACCCATAAATTAAAGTTCGTCACATTTGCAAACGGCGCCGTATATTCGTTACCTCTTTACCTCATCTGCGGATCATTTATCGCCGCATTTATCGGAGGCGTTTCAACTGTTGCCGCCACGCTATCGCAATTAGAATTGAGCGAAAAATCGCCATCTTAAATTTCTATCTTTGCGACATGCTCAAGAACTACATTTTTGATTTAGGCGGAGTTCTTTTGGATATCCGCATGAAAAACGCTTACGAACGATTTGTCGCACTCGGCTTGCCGCCCACCGAACTTGAGCCGGGCAGTTTTGTCTACAAACTGATGGAAGATTACCAGCTTGGGTTTGTGACGACCACAGAATTCTGCCAGCAAGTCGCAAGCAAGTGCGTTGCCGATTCTAACACCAAATGCGCAGCAAGCCTAACAACGCCACACGATATCGAAGACGCCTGGAATTCCATTTGCTTGAGCGTTGCCGACCGCAAATTACAAGCACTCCGCAAACTGCGCAAAATGGAAGGTGTTGCAAGCGTTTCGCTTTTGAGCAATACAAACGAACTGCATTGGGAATGCTGTTGCCAAAATTGGTTCAATGCGAACGGCAACAAGCTCGAAGACTTTTTCTACAAGATTTTCTTGAGCCAGGAGCTCCATTTGCAAAAGCCCGACCCCGAGATTTTCAAGACTGCCATTCGCGAACTCGGAGCCTCCCCCGCCGAGACGATATTCCTCGACGATAGCCCTGTCAACACCGCCGCCGCAGCAGCATGCGGATTACAGACGCTTACCGTAACATCAGACGTTGACTGGGTGGCAACGCTTTTTTCGCAAAAACCTTGAATCAATGTAAACATTTTCTTATTTTTACGCTACATAACGAGTACCTGCAACCGATTTTTGGGGCATTTGGCACCTTGAATTCTGTATAGCAGCCTCGTCTCAAGGAGTTAAAATGAGAAACAACATTCAAGCGATTTTCGCGTTAGTTCTTTTACTAACGGTTTCGCTTTTTGCACAAAACATGTGCATTGAACTTTGCACAACTTGTCAAAATAATACAGATCAAACTTGCCAAAAAGTTGAAAATAGCTGCCATTGCACAGCCCTCCTCGACAGCATCAACGCAGTCCAAGCAAACAAAGATGAAGCGATTGCTAAAGAAAAGCCCGTTGAAGAAAAATCAATTGAAGAAGCTCCCGTCAACAAGTCCCAAGACACAAGAATCGTCTCCGCGCAAAACAATAATTTTGGGTCAACGTCCAACGAAGTCACCCCAAACAACCTAGAAATACGTTCCAAAAAGAAATCAAGCAACTACTTAGGATTTACACTTGCATATGAATCGCCTAAAAGTTACGATTATTATGGAAGCAATTTAATAGACTACGGTAGCGATAGCGAATTCGGTCTAAACGCAGGCTTTGTATTTAGGCATTACCTTAATCGTTTTATATCATTTAATTCCGGGATTAATGTTGTATACCATACCGGCGATTACGGTATTTCACAAAGGGCTAAGGAATACAATTTTTCTATCGCATCTCTCGGTTTCAATACAATAATGGCAGAAATTCCGCTTGGTTTCCGCTTTGGCATTCCCTTGGGTTCATCCCCAATTTCACTTTTCATCAGCGCCAATTTCCATATTCGCAAGCCCATCTATCAATGGCTTGAGCTTGATGTCCTCGACTATTGGTGGTATGACGACAGTTATGATGATGTAGCAGCATCCTCTGATTGGGAATTCATCCATCTTTTGGGATTGGGCATAGAATTAACACGCCATTTTTCACTTGAAGTCCAATGGTTCGCAGGGAACTTCCGCGCCTACAAAGACGGTGTAGAGCAAGCCTACGAAAACGGCAATAGTTGGCATCTCAAAATGGAAGCAGCATTCTAAAAGGAGCTTAAAATGACAAATAAATTCAATTTACTTTTCATCACATCACTCCTTTTTATTGCCTGTGCCGACGAAAGCCCCATGGAGTCCGTAAACGAATACGTCAGCGCAGCAGAAAGACAATACGCAGAAGACCAAGAATATCAAAGAGAAGAACAAATAAAGCAACGAGAGCAAAACGATTGCTATTATGGAACTAGCAACCATTCCGCATCTTGGTGCTGCTCCAATTATGGCTACCAGTGCAACACCGCCAAAAGTTCGTCTAGTTATTACAACTACTATTACTCTAGTTCCAGTTACAAGAGCAGCAATTCAGGCTCAACTTCGTACAATTACCTCACCCAATATAAAACGATGAAGTTTACGCTTACATACTATAAGCAATTAACTTCTGCTTGGGATGGAATTTCAGCAGGAGGTGCATACTCCGACGGCGATCCAACTATCAGTTTTACCATCTATTTTATCGCTTCAGGCGGACAATCTGATTCAGAATCAACAGGGACTTTACTTTCTCTGCAAGATCAAGGTTCTTGGAGCGGAACAGCAACAACCACAATTTTCGTCCCTAATGGAACTCAGGATATAAAGGTTTGCCCAAAGGTTATAGATAAAGACGCATTTAGCAATGACGACATGTCATCAGGGAAATGCTATACAAAAACCAATATTGGAAAACTCGCCAATAATTCCAAAGTCGAACAAAGCGATTATAACGCCACCAAGTACGATCTCGAATGGGAATGGTACTTGTACTAAAAATTTAAAATCAATATAAGGAGAAACTCATGAATAAACTTTTTAAAGGCATTATAGCATTTGCTATCGTGCTGTGCGCCTGCTCGGGAGAAAATGGCGTAGACGGCAAAAACGGAAAAGACGCAGAAGTCAACATAGACTCTCTTGCAAACGTCATCCGTGAAGAAATCACAGGATCTCTTTGGGATACACTTTATGCCAAGCCCTACATCGATACGGTTTATAACGCCCTTTTCGATAACACGTTCGCATCCAAATGGATGGATTCTGTTCGCAACGCTTTGTTGGACAGCCTCAGAGATGCCGACTACGAAGATCTCTATACCAAACTCTACGACAGCGTCTACAGCGACATTTATTCACAGACAACCATCCGTTCCCTTGACGGATTTATCTATTACGCCAAAGAAAATATCTATGGTTCCTTCGCCAATCAATACCCCTTGATGTATAAGACATTCAAAAGCGGCAAGGACAGCAATTTCGTCCCCCTTTCTGTTAGCGTTCGAAATCAATGTCTCAAATCCACCAAGAATGCCGCCCCCTGCAACTACAAGAAAATCATGGTGCAGGCATGGATTCCAGGATTTACCGACACCGCTAGCGTCACTAGCTTTGTCAACCCCGATACATCAGCCAAGTTCTCTCCGAAATTCAAATTTGACAACAAGGCGCTTGCTAAATTAACAAGCTCTGAAAAGGCTCAATACGAAATTCGCGCTTACGCACTCGAAAACGACCACCAGATACTCTTCTTCAACGGTTCTTCGCCAGTGACCATCCACCCGATGCAAGTTTTTGGTACTGAAATTGAAGGCGTAAAAAACATCAACTGGTGGTACTCCGTCTGGGTAACTCCCAATGCAGATTCCATCTCTCATATTTTGACTGAAATTTCTCGCACATTGCCTGACACCACACTTAAAGTTTATCAGAAATACACAGCAGACACAAGCATTGCCCAAAGCTCAAGACGAGTCGTTTCTGCTCTATTCAGCGTTTTGCAGAAGAGAAAGATTAAATACGTGCAAAACGAAAGCCTCGGTAGCGTCGGACAAAAAATTCAATACCCCGTCGAAACGCTCCGCAAAAAGCAAGGCATCTGTATCGAAACAAGTACATTATTCGCCTCAATTCTTGAAGCTATGGGATTCCAGGCTGTATTGGTTATCATTCCTGGACACTCTTTTGTCGGTTGGCACTCTGAAAAAGATTCAAAAGTCTACGACTTCATTGAAACAACCATGATTTCGAACAGCAAGGCAACGGCAGCAGACGCAATCAACTCAGCCATAAAGACCTATAACGCAGAAGTCGAAGCCAAGAACTTTTCCACAGGAAAATCTGAAATCGTCGACCTGGCAACAGTACGTAAGTACGGCATTTTGCCAAACGACGTTCCGTAACGGATTCTTACTTTATTATCAAAAAAGGTGGCCATTTGTGGTCACCTTTTTTTGTATAAGCATTTTATTGCAAGCAACTCTTAGATGCTCTTTCCATCGCTGAATGCGTTACCCACGCGGCGTTCCATCACGTAGTAGCCGTGACCCGCGGAATCGTAGCACACCGGAGCAAGCTTTTCGACGGAAAGTTTTCCGTCTTGATCAAGCACGGATTCGTCGGCAGTGACGTTCACGATTTCACCGAGCAGGAGTTCGGATTCTTCGTCGTAGCTCACGAGCTTGCATTCGAGCGCAAGCGGCAATTCAGCAACAAGCGGGGCATCGACATTATCGCTCTTGACGGATGTAAAGCCAGCCTTCGCAAATTTATCAGCCACGCGATTACCACTGGTAATGCCCAAATAGTCGATAGCCTTGATGAGATCTGCAGTCGCCATGCTCACGGTAAAAGCCTTGCGAGCAAGAATGTTCGGGATGGTCTTGTGGGTTTTCGCCACGTAAATTGCAACCTGATTGTTGTCGCTGATAGAACCCCAAGCGGCCACCATGGCGTTCGTCGAGCCATCCTCGTTATAGGTGGCGATGACCAAAGTCGGCTGCGGGTACAGATACGTTTTCACTCCGAGATTTTTGCGCATAGACGCTCCTTTTTTTCTTGAATTATAAAATTTTAATGACGGTCAAGATAGACTCGCGCTCCGTTCAGCTTGTAAAACTTCAATAGTTTTTGCGGATTCTTGTTGGGATTGCGCGACTTTTTAAGCCCGACAGTCTGCGATTTCCACTTTTCTAACGAATCTAGCCCAGCGTTCCCAAGAACAGCCAAATCATAACCGATGACATTCACAACACCCGAAGCACGCGCTGTATCCAGTTGCGCCGAAATTCGCGCACTATCCGCAAGTGCTTTAGAATCATCCGTGCGGAACAATTCCGCATCGACCCAGAATTCAATTCCATATTTTGCACAAGCTTGGGCCACCACACGTTCGTATTTTCCGACTGTCGCAATATCTGCATGAGCCTTCCCTGCATCACTTGCCCCAATGCCATCTTGAACCGCAATCACATCAGGCTTGAATCCCGCTGCAAAAAGTTTTTCGAAAAACAATTGCAATTTTTCGGGAGATTCCAAATTCTGGTTGTAGAACGGAGCCGTCATAACCTTCCAGCCAATTACCTTCGCAGCATCCACAAGCGGTTTCAAAAAATGAGTCACTAGCGATTCTACGGTCGCATCATCGCGGAGTCCATCCCAATAATAACGCGCAATTTCTTGCGGGATATATACGCCCTCAATTACAGTCTCATGCCCATACAATTCATAAAGCTCATTTAAAACGTGAACGTTTCTCGCAGACAAAGTATCAAGTTGTGTAATCGTCGGTGGAGCAAACCAATCATTTCCATTGTAATAAAGCCCAAGCCAAATTTTGGTTCCTGCAATTTTTGCAGCCTCTATACTCTTTGGGAAAAGCTGATTATTCTTGTACTGCGTATTCTGCAAAAAATCGAGTTGCGAAGGGTAATACAAATGAGTCGCTTCAACTGCAGCATATTGCAATACGATATATTCCATTCCGAGTGATTGCAAACGCTGATGCATGTGCGTCAAGGAATCCTGCGACTGGTACGCCGTTGTCCAACCCGCATCAAATACACCATTAAGCCCCGCTGCATAAGCACCTTTATTTGTAAACAAAGAAATACAGCACAAAAACGTGACAGAAGTATAGTGCAAAATATGACACAACCTAGACATACTTGAAATATAACATCGTTTCCTTTTATTCGTAAAAAACATTTATCCATATTAGGCTTTTGTTCGTTGGTTTTAGCCACATGGAATGTGCTAGTTTAATAAAAAAAAGGAGTACATCATGAAAAACAAATTCTTTTTATCAACAGTAATCGCATGCGCTTTCATGTTCATCAACTGCAGCGACAACACCAATAAAGAAACCACAGAAATCTCAGAAGACGATGAAACCAGAGTCGAAACGGTTATGACCGTTTCTCCATCAATATCACACGAACATAAAACCAAAGGAGAGCCCAAAGCAAAAGCATCTTCACTCCTCGATAAAGGATCGGTAAAATATTTGGCAGCATCGTCAAAAACATCGCCATCTTATTCAATGGCGGATGCCAAATTTTCAAAAGACATCAGTAAAGTCTTGAAAACCGTAGATGGCTTACACACAACCGGGAAAACAGTTCTTGGGGGAAGACGTGGGAAATCTGCGGGCTTTTCCGAAGGGGCCGCCGGTTCAGCTGGAGTTAGCGACGGTTTGGCAGGACTGCTCGGAGGTTCCGCATCCATGCTCTCCACATCAGGTTCCAAAACGTACGCCAAGAAATCATCAGTCGTAGCCAAAGCTACTCCTAGAAAAAGTTCAGAACGTTCAGTTTCATCAAAAACAGTATACCTCGCTTCTGACAGCGACGAAAGCAGTTCTTGGGACGATGATGAACCTGTTACAAGGCGCAAAAGAAGAGCAAGACATTCCGATGAGCAAGCATCAGGATTGCTCACCGCCGGTGAATGGAACGATCTGGAACATTGGAAATTCTGGACCAACATCATCAACGACAATGATTACAACGGAAAGATGAGCTACTGGAAATTCTACCCCCAGCAACTCGTTGCGGTAAAAGTCGTAGATGGAAACGACGTTGCCATCGCGAACGTTCCCGTGACGCTCCTCAACGGCAGACAAGTAGAATTCACAACCAAAACAGATAATGCGGGTTACGCTTATTGCTGGATTAATTTATTCAATAAATACCAAAACCAAAAAAATGATTTTTGGCTAATTGTTGACGGAGTTGTAATCAATGGGCAACTTAAAATTTCATCTAGGAATAACCGCAAGCTCAACATCAATACCGTTGTAGACAAAGATGCCCAACCCACCAAAACAACAGCTGACATCGCATTCATCGTTGACGCCACAGGTTCTATGAGCGACGAAATCAGGTTCCTCAAATCCGACCTCAATTACATTATCGACCATGCGAGTTCGGAAAGCAATGTTGGCTTACGCACAGCAGCACTCTTCTATCGCGACGTTGGCGACAATTACCTCACGCGCCACGATGACTTTACCGATGACGTCGCAAAGACCCAGGAATTTGTATCACGCCAAAGCGCAAATGGCGGCGGCGACTACCCCGAAGCCGTTCACACAGCGCTTGAAGCCTCATTGCAAAATCTCTCTTGGGACGAAGGCGCTCGTGCACGCATCGCATTCCTCATCCTTGACGCCCCCGCCCACTACGAAGAAGACATCATCAAAAGTCTCCAGAAGTCTATCCGCCTCTTCGCCAAAAAAGGCATCAAGCTTATCCCTGTAGCGGCAAGCGGTGTAGACAAAGAAACTGAATTTATGTTGAGATTCTTCGACTTGGCAACAGGCGGCACATACGTATTCCTCACCGACGACAGCGGCATCGGCAATTCACACATCAAGGCAACCGTTGGCAATTACCAAGTGGAAAGCCTCGCTGAACTGATGATCAGGCTCATCAAGAAATACGTGGAATAACAAATTTTAGACACGACAAAAACACCTCAAGCCGCCATTTTTGGCGGCTTTTTTGTGAAAACAAGCAAATTTCGCTAAGAATTTCGACATCGAGAACGGAATCACGTCCGTTCCGCTTTATGCAGTGTTTATGATTAGGTGATAGAGAAAGGCTAATAAGCAATAGACCGCAATGTTCGGAAGATTCTTGATAATCTAGAATGTCTTAAAATATTTATCCACGAGAGCATCTTTCGAAGAGCGATCCTATCATTTTGGCTCACAAATTATGCATTTCCGTTACCATAACAACAAAAAAATGTATATATTCCTTAACAATCAGGAGAATTATATGAGCGCATTCGATCAAGTCACAAATACTCAAGCTCGCCCACTACCAGTCATCGTTTTAGCCGACACTAGCGGCAGCATGTCCGTTGATGGAAAGCTAGATTCGTTAAAGAAATCGCTTATAGATATGATTAAGTCATTTAAAGGGGCTACAGCATCAAATCTTGAAACCGAAATTTATGTTTCCATTATTTCATTCGGCAATAATTCCGCAACAACAATTATCGAACCTAAATCAGCAAGCGAAATCGCAGATAGCCCATCATTTCTAAATGCGATATACGCAATGCAAGCAAATGGAAACACACCACTAGGTCTCGCATTGACTAAAATTTTAGGCATGCTTGAGCATCGTGAAACATACCCATCTCGAGCCTACCGTCCATTCTTGGTCCTAGCATCAGATGGTCATCCTAACGATAAATGGCTAGATCCTCTAAACAAGCTTCTTACTAGCGAGCGAGGAAAAAAAGCAACACGTTTAGCGCTCGCTATTGGAGCCGATGCAGACGAACCCATGCTAGAAAAATTTACAAATAACAAAAAAATTCCTGTATTTAAAGCAAATAATGCAAACGAAATTCGGGAATTTTTCAAATGCGTCACAATAACAGTGGAAGAAGTGTCTCAATCTCCAAATCCTGGGGAAATTACCGAAGCCGAAGTCATAAAAATAGCCAATAACGTTGGCTTAAAAATTGCTAAAGATGCTGATGATTTTTTCGAATAATAAGGAATAAACATGCTTTCCGAATTCCTAACACGTTTCAAATGGAAACTGTTAAGTGCATCCGTTCGCGGGCCAGGTCATATCAGAAATAATTTACCAAATCAAGATTCCGCATTTGTCGGTTTTATCGGGAAATATCTTTTAGTCATGGTCTGTGATGGACTCGGTTCACATAAACATAGCGAATTTGGAGCAAAAATACTTTGCCAAATTTTTCCAAATTGTTTTAAAGAATGGAGTAAAGTCAAACCACATAATTTCGATGATTTTCTAAGGCTTTTGCAAAGCAAATGGCTCATGCATGTAAGAAAATTTGGGGTTGATTCGTGCGGATGCACTTGTCAATTCGCTATGCTAAACTCTAAGGGAAAAGGATGGGTGGCACAACTAGGCGACGGAATGACATTGATAAGACACAACAAACAAATAACCAAATTTACCGAAACAAAAGAAGGTTTCGCCAACGAAACAATGGCCATGAGCGATAGTTACATACTCCCATATTGGCGTACAAGCAAAATTGATTTATCCAATCAGGGAGATCGGTTACTAATAATGACGGACGGAATTAGTGAAGACATTCTACCACAATCTGAAGATAAATTCATCTCTATTTTCGACATGTTCTTTATTCAATCAAAAAGAGCAGGACAAAAAAAACTAACCAAAGAATTAATCAATTGGCCAACGCCACATCACACAGACGATAAAACCATAGTCGCCATCGAACGCAGGTAAAAAATGGGTTTGACAACAGAATTCTTAGAAAAAGAACAAATAACACAAGTTGAAACAGAAAATTCCGAAATTTTCGAACTAAAAGACTGCATTGGTGAAGGTGGTCAGGGCGCCGTATTTAAAACACAACGAAAGAATCTTCTTGTCAAATTAAGCATTTCAAGAGACAACTCTTTAAACAAAATCAAATCTATTTATAGGCGCTATAACAATTTAAGGTGCAGGCGAGATTTTCCAGCCTATCTAGCAAAACCTTTATGCGAAATCGCACCTATAGAACGTAACGACCATATCATATATGGCTACGTTATGGAACTTATGGAAGACATGGTATCCATAAACAGTCTCTTTCGAAAAAATAATGAAAATCCCCTAGAATACATTAACCGAATGGGCGGCATTCGACGAATGTACACAATTTTACGTAAGACTGCAGAAATTTTAGACAAAATTCACTCCTCAGGTTATTGTTACGGAGATCTCAATCCAAATAACGTTTTTGTATCTAGTGATACAAACTATAACGAAATTCAGTTAATTGACTGTGACAATCTCATGATAGCCTCCGAATTTGAAGGAATGATCTATTACCCTAATTATGGAGCACCCGAAGTTGTAAAAGGATTATCCTCAAACAATGCTATTACAGATACATGGAGTTTTGCGGTTCTTGCATTTTACACCTTACGTCAAGTATTCCCATTTAACGGACTACTGGTAACCGAAGCCAATTCTCTAAATCTGTCTCAAATGGAAGCAAAAGCTAAATTTGCCGAATTGCCCTTTATTGATGATGAACAAGGTGATAATAATCCTCCATCAACAGCATATCCAATTGACACAATGGAAACTTCGGAATTAAAAGAGCTGTTCAAACAAACTTTCGAAAAAAAACAAAGTCCTAGGGAAAGACCAGCTTTATTCGAATGGATCGAAGCATTACAGCATGGTGAAAATAGTTTTGTCATTTGTGCATCATGTGGAGCCCACTATTTAAGGCATAAAGCAAATAAGCAGTGTCCGTTCTGTGATAACACTTCTCTTAAAGCATGCGTCGTCATCCAAGCATATGTTCAGCATGGAAACTACGTAGAATTATGCGGGAAACAGACTATCATCACGCAAAATAATTCAGCGATTATCGAAATTCCCTTTAAAGAATATCAAATGCTAAAAGTAGAAATGTCGTTCAACAATACAGATCATAAAATCATTGTTAAGCAGTTAACTTCAGAAGAAATACCTACAAAATGGGTCATTGAAAGAATCACGGCAAAGGCAAAAACAGCAATTCTTCCTCCAGAAATGCCAATACGTTTCTCAGCACAAGATGGCATTGATAACTATCTAATTTTTCCCTCATACACATTTAAAATCGACAACAATGAAGAAGAATTACACGAAGCAACAGGAATCATAAGATTCAAATATAGAGGAACCAATGGTTAATTTAGAACTATACAATATAGCCTCTAGTTGCACATCCGAATCTAGTTACATGGATGTTGACTTTGATAATGACGCTGTAATTAATAAATATGATGTATTAGAATACACATCGGGTGGATACTTTGTAAATATTAAATCTCGCAATATAAGATTATGGCCAAAGATCGACAACGACTTATTCCGAGACAGCTCTCTTTATATCATAGAATCACTAACAGAAAATAATGATTTCATCACAGCAACACTAATACATTGGTCTTTTGGAGCTCCGACTATCCTCGGTGAATCAGATCAAGAATACGATATTGTTGTAACAGAAAACTTATTGGAGAGATTACCTAAAAATTTATACGTTAAAAAAACAGAACAGTTAATCGAATGGCTTAATACAGAATTTTTATTCAAACTTAATAACGGGCAATCTGTATTCCTACGCATCATAAACGGCAACAACGGACTCGATGGATCCTGGCTAGGTCGTAACTGGATTGCCATTATTAACGAAAAAAAGATTACCAATAGAAACGGAACTCAAAATTGTTTTGTAATTGAAGGTTTCAAAAAATCGCCTCAAAAAGCCCTAAACATTCAAAAAGGCATTGCTAACATAAATTTTGTAAGTGAAAAAGATGCTATAGAAGCAAACCCCATATTCAAAGCACAATTTGCACTCAGTTCATCCGACCCTAGTTCCATCATAAACCTTTGGAAAAAATATAATGATATTGATGAAAAATTTCTTCTAGAACAACAAGAAACATCAGGTATTTTGCGTGCAGATAAAATCACAAAGCGCAATGACGGGAAAATCTATGCAACAATACAAAATAGTTCTGAAAACATAGAAAAATTCAAAAACGTCTATGAAGCACTCAAAGAAGACTACTACATTTCTGTAAGTTCTTCATCTAACAAAAGAGATTTACCCATAAAAAACGTCTATTTCAACAGTGAACAACGAACCATGCTATGGGATTGGGCAGAAAAAGACAAAATTCCACACGAAAAATTAAACAACGCTTTAATTAAAATAGACTTCAAACCTTGGGCAGTTCAGGCTAAAAGAAGAAAAGAAGCACTTGAAGCCATTCGTTCTAGAAACATTCCCATACCGGCCATCACAGATTTATTAAACGAGTCCGCACCTTTTACATTTAGCTCTACACAACCGAAAAGGATACCAAGCGACATAATATTACGCAAAGCTTTTGGGAATAACGAGCCTAATGAAGCTCAACTACGAGCTCTTAAAATTTGCCTAAGTTCGCCTGACATTGCCTTAATTCAAGGACCTCCGGGAACAGGCAAAACAAGCGTTATCAGAGCCTTGCAAAATGTATTACAAAGTGAAGATGCAAAACACAAAAAAGCAGTTCCAAGCATTCTCCTAACAAGCTTCCAACACGTTGCGGTAGATAATGTGGCTACAGGGAGCAAAATATGGGGGTTACCCGTTTTTCGTTTTTACGGAGCTAAAAAAGATAAGGAACAGATTTTCGAAGGCTTAAAATCATGGCAAGAAGAAACCGCAAAAGTCGTTGACAAACAAATCGAAAATTTAAAAGTCGATGACAAATACAATGATTATGAGCACATCATTTTCATGTTGCATTGCGTAAAAGACGCGGAAAACGCTTATGAAATACGATCGTTGCTTAGTGAAATTTTAACATTGGCAGAAAAGGACAGTTTTCTTTCAACTGACGAAATTTTAGACATTCAACAATGGAAAAAAAAATTTTCAGCAAGTGAGAAAAACGATACATTTTACAAACTACTTATGGGGATTCGCATCACACCGACTAGTTTTGAAGACGATGGAGCGGCAAACATAAAAAAACTACTAGATTATTACGATCTCAGAAAAGAGTTTCTCAACTGTCCAACACTAGAACAGGAATACGATCATATAAAGAGTTTTATCGTTTCAATTCCAAGCAAAGAAGATTATGATTGGTTAAATGAATTTCGTAATAAAAGCATAAACCAAACCAATTCTAACTCAATTCGGTCTTCTGACAAAACATTATTTAGAGCTCTTCAGAAATATATTGAAAAAACACTCATTCCAAACATCGAAGAACGAATCAAACATAACGACATTCATTTAATGCAGATATTGAACGAGTATCGTAAATCAGTCGAATTCAAGTCAATTCGTAACGCTATGATGAAATACGCGGTAACGTTCGCCGCAACAACACAACAGTCCAAAAGCGACGCTTTCGTAAATCTACTTGGTGACGAAAATTTTGGTTTCGATTATGTAATTGTAGATGAGGCAGCAAGAGCCAATCCTTTAGACCTATTTATTCCAATCACTCTAGCTCGAAAAAAAGTCATCTTAGTCGGAGACCACAAACAATTGCCTCAACTCGTAGACCAAGACATCCTTGAACAAATGCAACAAAGTGATGATGAAAAATTACCCGATAACTTACAGCAATATATGGATAAATCCCTATTTGAAGCATTATGGAATTATCTCAAAACAGACTGTAATGACGGAATTAACAGAACAGTAACATTGGATTGCCAATACCGTATGCCTCAAAAACTAGGCGATTTTATCAGCACCAATTTTTACGGGGATAATAAAATCAAAACAGGAAAAAAATCCAACGACTGCATACATTTCAGTTCCCGCTATAAAAAAAGGAACGGAGAATGTATGTGTGCTGCATGGGAAGATGTAGACGGAAAAGAATCTGGTCGAACCAGTAAAGAAAACAGAGCTGAAGCAGAACGTATTATAACACGATTAAAAGAGCTAATTCAAGAAACAAAAGAATCCATCGGAGTTATCGCCTCCTATAGTGCACAAGTTAAACTTATAGAGCAAATGGCTAAAGAAGACTTGAACCTTAGTGAAGCTATTAAACAAAAACAACTAGAAATCGGATCTATCGATGCATTCCAAGGCAAGCAATTTGATATCGTATTTTTTTCAGTTGTTCGTAACAATAATCAAGGAATTTTCGGTTTTTTGACCATGAATAATCGTCTCAATGTAGCCTTTTCACGTCAGAAAAAACTATTGGTTGTTGTCGGAAGCCGAAAAATGTTTAGCACAAGTAAAGCTTGTGAAAAAGTTTCAGCATTGAATGCTTTTATCAGTCTTGCTGATTCGGAGGTCTAAAATGAATGTAGGATCTTTATTTTGCAATGCCGATTTCCTAGAAAAAGAAAACCTATCGAGACTGTATTTTGCATTACCCGTAGTAGCATGGGATGTTATACTTGAACAAGCCGCAATTCCTAGCAACTACTTTTCAGAGCTGATTGTCAAAATTTTAGGTGTTGGAGACAAAACAACTTCAGAACTACATAATTTGACCAATCTCGACGAAGGCTTAATCCAATATATTCTTACATATGAATTAAAAAACATAGTTTCAAAAACAATTAATGGTTGGCATTTAAGAGAAAGTGTTGAGTCGCAAGTTGTAGAAATAAAAAAAATAAGAATTACCATATTGCAATCAAAAATAACAGGACGTTTAATACCGCATCCTGTACATCGAAACGCATTAATGTCATTGAACTACGATGTAAACGAAAATGGTTATCCATTAATAAAGGGAGGATCCAAAGGAAAGCCCTTTGAAATCCGACCATTCAAAATCAATCCAATTACAAACGAGTTACCCGATATTAGCGAACAAGATATTTTTGAGATGTGGGATGAATATGAATCCAATGACAGTGACATAGCATTATCAGACTATAATGGAATTAAATCAGAATACATCAATCCTCCAGAAAAGATCCTTTCCATCACGAAACGGATTGGAGAATCAAATTCCTGTGATTATCTTTTAGTAAAAGTTACCAAAATCGCAGATGACGAGCACTTTGAATGTATAGATCTTCTTGAACCGACTACGAATATTCCCATGCAATTTCTTGAAACGGAACTAACGAGAAGCATGGATATAGACGAAAGAGTTGCAATTCGATTAGGATTAAAAGAAATCGAAATTTCTTTAGATTTTAAGGAAGCCATTAAAGCAGAGTATCCAAGATTCAGCGAACGCGTTATTGACGAAATATGCAGGTTTTTAAGTCTAAAAAAAGAAGTCCTTGAAGCAGACAACGATGACGAAAAAGACGATGTTATTCTAATACGAATGCAGACTATGTACGAAGGCCTCCTTAGAGATAGAGACGTAGATTGTGAGTCGGAACTCATAAAGAAACTTACCGAAAATGAAAAATACAATCAAAAAAAAGAACGTTCTTTTGAACTAGGGGTTGGACTAAATCGAAAAAATCTAAAACTTGATCTTGAAATAATTAATCAATTCATAAACAAAAAAGTTTGGCAAGAGATGAAAAGAAAGGAAGCCTCCTTAAAATCCTTAATTCTTAGACATCTCATGACACACTTAAAGCCACATCAAATAGATTCCCTATTTATATCCCAGCTCGTAAAAAAAGGACTATTCACAGAATCCATAAAATTTATTATGGACATGACCCAAATACGAAATGCTTATGGACATTTTAGCGATGAACGAAAGCGTATTCGAGATTATTATACCGATAAAAATCTTTCCGATAAAGAATCATTACAAGAATTCTTTAAAACTATCGAAAATCAACTTAAAATTTTAAATGAGGTTTACTAATGGGTAAAAAAAATAAAGCAAAAAAGGATAATGGCAACAACAAGACAATCTCTCTCGCAGGATTGAAAGACATCTTCACCAATGCAAAAACTATTGTTGATTCAGCACCCAAAGACGCCAATCTAGACGTACAGACAAAAATTGAAAATGTTCAATCAGACATCAAAACAATTTCTGATATAGGAAATAAATTGTCAGATGATGAAAAGAAAAACTTCGAACAGCTACTCAATGATCTAAAAAGTGCAATAGAAGCATATAAAGAATCGAAAAAAACATTCGACACCAACACAGCCGAACTTGGAAATTTCAAAAAAACACTGGACAATCAGAAAAGTAAGCAAGAACAAAAAGAAGCAGATCTTAAAGAATTCCAAGAAAGTCTTAAAAAGCAAGAATCCACACAAAATACAAAAGAATCCAAGCTTTTTGCCTGGGAAAATGAGCTAAAAACTAAAAATACAGAAATCGGAACAAGAGAAATAAACGTATCGAAAAAAGAAGCTGAAGCTGATGCCGGTTTTCAAGCCAAAGCATTAAAATGGGAAAAAGAATCGGTAGACAAATTCAACAAAGAAATTGAATCCATAAAAGCCAACCTAGAAAGCGAACGAGCTAGGTATATTGAAGTAAAAAAAAATCTTGAAAAGGACCAAGAGAAATGCCAAATAGAACTTGAATCATACAAAGAAAAAAAATCTGCTTACGACGACGCCAAGACAAATTTGGAAAACTATTACAAAGAACAATTACAACAAAAAGAAACGGAACATCAAGATGAACTAAACAGAATTCTTGATTCCAAGAAAAAGCTACAAGAGCAATTAAATCAGTTTAACGATATTCGAGCTGAATTGGGAGGAAAATCAGCTTCAGAAATCAAACATTTGATTGAAAAATACCGAGAAGAAAACGCAAAACTTCAACTCGACATTCAACAAACAGGTAGTGCGGAATACCAACAAGCCCTTGAAGAAGAACTTCAGAAATGTAAAGACGAATGTGATTCACTTATTATAGAAAAAAATCAACTAGAAGCAGAAAAACGTCAGTTAAGAAAAAAGATTGTTGATAATGAAGGTTTAATAGCATTAAACAGAACTCTAGAAACACATAAAAAAGCATTAGAAGCAGCACAAGAACAACTTCAAAACAAGCTTGACGAACTGACATCCAAAGACGCAAATAAGGAAATATTCGCAGAATTCAAGAGTATCGATAATAATTGCAGTATAGAATACAGTAATTTCACGCACTCTGATAAAAACCTCAAAACATTTATCAATGCAATTGGTTACCGACTAACACAATATACCCCCCATTTATTCTATACCCCAGAAACCCTGCAGCTATTCGTTGGAGGCCTCGCTATGAGCCGTCTCATTTTACTCCAGGGTATTAGTGGTACTGGTAAAACAAAACTTGCACAAGCATTCGCATCAATCGTTGGAGACAATATTGAAAACTCAGCAACAACCAACAATCAAGAAAAATGCAGTTGTATTGTTCCAGTGCAAGCTGGTTGGCGTGACAACCAGGATTTACTTGGATATTACAATGCTTTTGAAAAGAAATTCTACGAAAAACCATTCTCTAAAGGACTTTACACTGCATCTACACCATCATTCAAAGAAAAACTATTCTTTATCATTCTAGACGAAATGAACTTGTCTCATCCAGAACAATATTTTGCCGATTTTATTTCTGCAATGGAACAAGCTAATTCTGTAAGTGATAAATTTGAAGTTGACTTACTTTCAGGCATTTCCAATGAAATCATGGAAAAGAAAGAACTTTGGCCAAAGTATCTCAATAAAGAAAAAATCATAGTTCCATCCAATGTATGGTTTATTGGAACCGCAAACCATGATGAAACAACCATGGAATTTGCAGATAAGACATACGACCGAGCCCATGTTATGGTTATGGAAAGAAATACTCAACGACATCAATACCATGAAGTTCAAAGAGGGGCCGCACACTGGTCGGCCTCGGATTTAAGAGAAGCTTTTGTCAATGCTCAAAATAGCCAAGATGGGAAAAATCAATCAGATTGGGTAAAAAACAAGCTAGAAACACTAAAAGATATATTAAAGAAAGAGTTTGATGTATCTTTTGGAAATCGCCTAGAACGACAAATAGAAAACTTTGTACCCGTAGTTTGTGCGGCCGGAGGAACACAAACAATGGCTCTAGACCACTTAATCGCAACAAAAATTGTCCGTAAAGGAAAAATAACAGGATTATTCGGTGTACAAAAGGAATCTCTAGAAAATCTTCGCGATGAAATTCTTACAGGAATAGGTCTGAACGAAAATTCACAAACAATCAAGCTTCTAGATCAAGACATCACTGCTAAAGATCGAGGAAATTAATGTTTGATGTTTTCTTACAAAAAGAAACGGATTTAGAACATCCGGCATGCGGAGGAATCTTCTCTAAAAAAAGCCAACCCCTAAACAGAGAAGATCTTCTGTTTCATTTTTCTGAAAACGAAATAAAAGATTCCACTCCAATTCCGCAAGAAATAATCAGTGCTTTCACGCTTTTAGTGAATGATGAAGAAGGATTTTTCGCATTATGTGATGACCCCCAAAAAATGGATCGAAATCGACTAGAAAAATATTTACAAAGCGATCCGGAAAAAGTATCCCATAAGGATCCTCTAGTTCACATGAAAGAAATCATTTCTCGACCAATTTTAGACTTAAAAGAAGACGAAATCAAACAGCCAACCAGTCGTGTAAAAAAATTTGCTTCACGAGCACTAGATTATCTAGCTAGTCATTCTGAGGACTGGAGAAACAAATCTTTTGTGGGTGTACACCCACAACGTTTATTATCGTTAGTTCGTGAAGACAAATGGGAAACATACGAAAATAGGCTGCTATATACACTTTGTCAAATACTAAATACCTTGATTAATCAACGTCTTCATGAATTAAAAAGTGTTGATGATGGCTATGGAGAAATCCAGAAATATTACGAAGTTGTAAACAATCTTGACTACAATGGAATGTTATATGAAGTTAATAAATATCTAACAAATTACAGCAGTGAAAAGGTCGATAAAAGTAGAGAACAACTTAAAAAGACCATTGCTTTTCTCGAACATATTCAAATGGTAATCCATTCTTTTTGGAATTCACAACTCTTTAGAAATTTAAAGAGAATTCCTAATATAGAAGTAGATATAAATCAGTTCATTACAACCAACATTCTAATGAATAATCAACACTACCTATATTTGCCAAAGGTCCAAAAGGTTATTCTAAATTCATGTTCAAAGGCACTTTCTAAAAAAGAAAAACAAGAAGAACAAAAGCTACTATTAACAAATGAAATTTATTATGTTAAACGCTGCATCGACAATTTTAAAAGTGAATATAATTTTTGTTGGGATATTATTAAGCCAACAACGTCAATAAACGAATTTGAAATCATTCTCGAATGCAGCAACAAAAAATTACGTTTCTTTTTTGCAACATCGAATCCTTCTGAATCATACAAGCATCAACTAAAAAATAATCATGGCAACAATAATGAAATTTCCATTCTAATCTACCCTCAAGAAACGCCTTATCTCAAAGAAGAACAAAATCAAAAACAAACTATAGATACAATGCTTTCCATATTTGGACGGCAGTTGCCCCAATATGGAACATATTCTTCTGAAAATTCTGTAATCGGAATATCACCACAATCTGTATTTTCCAAACTAATAATACAGAGAATTTTACTACAATGGGCTTGGTCATTAACAATAATCAAATTTCCATTTGAATTGCCCCAGACTAAATTTCTCGAAAATTTTGTAAAAAGCAAATACATATTCAAAAAATATGACGAATCTGAATTTCGGAAATTTATGGAACATAAATGCCAGTCAATTTATAAAAAGAACGAAAAAATAGAACTAAAAAAGGCACAAGATAAAGAAGTCAGAATATTACAAGAAATGAATCAATTAGTCTCAACCGCTTTAGAATGCCCTTGTTGCAAAAAATTTGGTAAATTAAGTGATGGGGCTACAATTCTAAATTTTATGATAACGTGTCCTAATTGTGGTTGTAGATGGAGCCGTAACAACAACACGACAAAGTGGATAAAAGGAGACGATTCAAAAATATATGGGAAATTTGAAAGCTTTGAAATAAACAAAACTCCTTAAAACTAGAAACACCTAAAATAGTCAACCTATTTTAGGTGTTTTTGCTATTAACCCGCCCCTACCCTTTGTACTTTATCACAAGCATGGTAAGGTCGTCGCTCTGCTCTGCGCCATTCACAAACTCGGACACTGCATGCGACATGGTATCCAGCAATTGCTGCGGTCCCGCAAACGCAGGTAACTCGCGATTTTTGTCATCAGCATTCATTCCACCGTCGCCACAAATTGCGCTTTCGACTCGCTTCAATCCAAACAGCTTTCCATTTGCGTTCATGGCTTCGGTGAGGCCATCCGTATAAAGCAAAATCATATCGCCCGCAGCGATGACCGATTCCTGGACATTGTAATTTTTTTCTTCCATGACCCCGATAGGGATATTTGCGGTAACATCGAGATATCGCATATTACGTCCAGTAATGATAATGGGCTTTTCATGGCCGGCATTGCAGTAGCTCAGGCGCCCCGTTGCAAGGTCTAGCACACCAACAAAAAGCGTTGCAAACATTCCCGTCGTATTTCCACGACTGGCCATCGTGTTCATTCCCATCACAATGTGAGATGGATCATCGACTTTAGTTGCAATCGTGCGGAACACGGCCTGCGTCATCGACATGACAAGTGCCGCCGGGATTCCCTTGCCGCAGACGTCACCGATATTGAAGAACAGCTTTCCATCACGCACAAAATAATCATAAAAATCGCCACCCACCTGTTTTGCCGGGACCTGACTACCAACGATATTCAGGAATTCGCTTTCGGGCAGCGGTGGCGGAAGCATCGCCGTCTGGATAGCGTTTGCAATGCCGAGTTCCCTATTCATCAAATCTTTTTCGGCACTGACTTTGCTCAGCTTACGAACGCTGAGAATGCTACGATACATGATAAAGCCAAGCACCACAAGTCCAATCAGCTGGAAGATTATGACCGGAATGAGAGAGCGCTGCTGGTTATCGTACAACTGCACTGCCATCGAAGAGAGTTCGCGCATTGGGACATCGGCGCCAATAACGGCAACGACACGTCCTTGAGGATCGTGGACTGGCCGCGAGAATGTAGACATCAGCGCCACGTAATAGCGGCTCATGTACGGTTCGCTCCAAGAACCGTTGCCATGCAAGCCCTCGCGGTACCAAGTGCGTTCCGTATAATCAAACCCAATAACGGTGTCCTTAATTTCGTTGGTCGCATCATCTCTAAAAGTAAAGTATCCATCGCGAAGACCGTCGCTCCCCACTCGGTAAGCAAAATCAACGCCGACAATTTCAGGATGGTTCGCAACCACTCGTTGCAACGCCATGTGCAATGAATCTTGCTGTTGTGTATCGATTAGACGTTCTACTTCGGGCAGCACAGCCGCAATGGCGGCCTCGACTAATTCCTTGACTTCAAAGGTCCGGTTCGCAGAAGTAAGGTCTTGCTTAGCCATTTCCTTAATTTGTGCGGTAATGGCACGGCGTGTAGAAATGTACTGCACAGCGGTCGTCAGTTCGAGCAACAAAGCAGCAACGACGAGGACCGTTACGCTCCGGATTTTTGTATGGCGGGATGTGTTCATAATACTGCGCCCCTCAACATGCTAATCTTGTAGTTTTATAATATATCTTATTTAGGGAAAAATTGTAATTTGGGTCCCAATTTTTATTATAAATGCTGATTTAGAACACACTTTTTGGTCCCAAAACGCCATTTTTACGATTTTTTAAGCTAGTCCAAAAGCCCGCTATTTTGACGTTGGAACACAAAATAATATATCAAACTCCAGGCGCCCCACACGACGCAAAGCGCCATACCAATATAACCCACCGCATAAACAGCGGAGGCAATTTCATCGCATTTCAAAAGCAAGCCCGTTTCTGAGAGGATAAAATTCCAGTCGTGAAATCCGTAAGGGGCTTCGGCGCCGGTGCCACCGCTAATAAGCGTAAGCTTCATGGGGAGAGCATCTTCGATGTAAGGCGCCACGTCTATCAAGTTTTCGAACGCCCACCAAAGAGCAATGGAGGCTCCGAACAAATCGCGGGGCTTAACCCACAGCGCAAAGCAAAACACGAGCGGCATAATGGTCTGGAAAAGCGAGCCGCCAAGCGATGTCAGTACGGGCTTTCCGAAGATTCTAAAAACGATGTGCCCCGTTTCGTGAACGGGCAAATTCAAGTTGTGCAAGAATTGCGCAATCCAGGATTCATAGCCACCAGCAAAAGCCTGCAAAGTAAAAAACGACATTGCAAACAACAAAACAACACGGGCCGCGAAAAAATTATTGCGCCCGAGCGGTCGCGGCAACAAAACGAACTGCACCCAAGCAGGCCATTCTTTAGGCTCGTTCAGCCAATCCAGAATTCGGGCAAGTAACGGTTTCTTTTCGTGTGGGACAAAGGTCATAAAAGTAACGATAGTAATCTTTGTAACAAGATGCGCCGAGGACCCTTATTTGTTATAAATTTCTGGCGACTGGCTGTAGAATCGACGATGCGTGAAGCTGTACCAGAGATTCGGATTTTCGTAGATGCGTTCTTCAAGCCACTTGTTGAATTTTTCGAGAATCCGCGGGCCTTCCACCTCAATCGCATGGAGCACGCGAACTTTTTTTAAAGATGCGCATTTCAGAGATGCATCTTCCGGAGATGCGCCGCGCTCCTCCATCCAGCAAATAAATACGGGTGTTTGCGGACGATGCTTGAGCAGAAAATCCGGCAACGGATTCACATTCGCGGGGCGACCGAGAAAAGTTCCCGGGAGTGCGCTCGGAATGCGGGAGTCCTGATCAGAGAGCAAGCAGAAAAGTTTGCCCTCGTTCAATATGCGTATAAAGTCGCGTGGCGTCCGGGCATCCACCGAATAACTCCGGCCATCGACCGCACGGATTTTGCGTTCAAGAATGTTATTAAGCCACTTGGGCTTCACGGGTATATAACTTGCGACAAGCGGAATTCCAAGGCGGCAAAGCCACGGTCCCATCGCTTCATAATTGCCGTAATGCGCCGTCAAAAAGATTCCGCCACTCCGCATTTTTTCAAGCACCGGAATGGCAGCCTCGTCAAGAGCAAAATCCCAGCCATCCACACGACACGGGTACTTCGAGAAGTCCGCGGGCAATCGCTTGAACGTTCCAAAGCAGAACAGCAGTTCGCCCACATGACGAGTCAAGTTTATCAAGAGCTCATCGTAGTTGACGGGAGCGATAGTTGGCGCATTAGTCACGTTCAATGCATTAGACAAAGCGCCCGCCACATGCTTTACGTTCGCAAAAACAGTTTTACGCTTCCAGCCCACAAGCCTAAGCACCGCATAAGCGCCCCACGCAAAAACCGCCGCCGCTATTTTACCAAAGAAAACCATTACGGATTAAAGATACGAAAATCGAACAAACAATAACGAAATAATTTGTACTTTGAATAGGCTTTATTTCTAAATTACCTACTAGAGGTTATTATGATTTGCAATAATACGCAAAGCGCATTCTTTCTAGACGAGCCAGAGAACGTCCGACGCGGCAGAAGCGCCATTATATGGTCTTTCATATTCCTTGTTTTTACAATAATTGCTTGGGTTTCCATCGAAGTCTTAATCCAATTGCTCAAAAATTACACAAAAGGATCCTTTACTACTGTAGAATCCTTTGCTTTTTGTTTTTCCAGTCTCGCTATAGCATTCTTTCTCATAGTCTTTCTTTTATACGCCTACAAATTCAGTATATGGATTTACTACGCCGTAAAGGAACAGAACCAATACACCACCACTGAGCTCACCCCACTAAAAGCAGTCTTACTCGGTATCGTATTAGGTCCTTTCATTGACGCATATATTTTCAAGGACTTGTTCCATAAGCAAAACGCGACGCTCGAGAAATACGGGATTAAGCCGGCCGTTCTTCCAGAATGGATTTTCGCATTCATCATTGTCACTACGTTTCTCTCAATCCCAGCGTGCCTCTCGTCCTTATTCTTCCCCGGAAGACTCGCCCTAGTTGTATTGACCACCGTGATTTTCGCCTCATACATAAAAGTTATGCAGGTCATCATAGCAAACGGGCGTTCGTTACAACAAAAGCGATTCGACGACTTACTAGACCGCAAAGTGGAAGAAATCTTAAAACAACGCGAAAATTCCTAATCTCCTTTTACTACTATTATACATACTATGAGTGAAAATTGTCTTTTCTGCAAAATCATCAAGGGTGAAATCCCTTCCAAGAAAATCTACGAAGACGACGATGTGTTCGCCTTCTATGACATCGCCCCGCAGGCTCCGGTACACTTTTTGGTCGTGCCGAAGCGCCACATTGCAACCATCATGGACATGAAGCCGGAAGATTGCGAACTCGTGGGTAAGATGCTTTACCGCGCACAGCTCATCGCCAAGGACTTCGGCCTCGAAGAAGGCGGTGCACGCTTTGTGTTCAACTGCAAGGCTGATGCCGGTCAAACCGTATTCCATATCCACCTGCACGTCGTTGGCGGACAAGAAATGGGCTGGCCTCCGTTCCCAGCGAAGTAATCACGGCATAAAAGCCGCGAACTTATGATCAAAACTCGCGCTATAGTTCTGCACCGCTTTCCGTACAGCGATTCTAGCTTTATCGTCAAGGCACTTACGGAAGAAAGCGGGATTGTCTCGTTTATCGTGAAGGGCGGAAAGAAAAAGGAATCTCCGTTCCGGGGAGCCCTTGATCCGCTCGCGTTAAGCGAAGTCGTTTTTCGCCAAAATCCGAATACCGATTTGCAGTTCATCAAGGAAGCAACGCTTTTGGACTGGCGGAAGAACTTGCGCAACGATTTACTCAGCCTTGCAAAAGCGCAGGTCATGACCGAAATGATTTTGCGTTACGCACCGCAAGGCGTCCCCCTGCAAGAAGAATTTGAGCGATTGGAGCAAGCCATCCGCGAATTGGATGAGGTTACCACCGAAAAGTCGCGCATCTTTGCGCAGTGGCTACTGGACACCTGCGACATGTGGGGCTACAATCTTGACCTCACCACTTGCAGCCGCTGCGGTCGCACTCTCGAAAAGCCAGCCGCAGACTTTTTCCCCGAAACAGGCGGATTCGTATGCCAAGCATGCCTCGGTGTCGAGCACCCGCGTGCACGATTAGAAACGCTCAATGGGCTTTGGGCGCTGCAAACAGGCGACAAAATCGAGCATCCCGAATTCACCGAAAACGCGCTCCTCACCTACCTGCGCCACCACATCGGATTTTTAAAAGAAATCCACTCCATAAAATTCCTGAACGAGACACGAAAGCTGTTTGGTCAGTAGCCAATGGTCATTAGCGATTAACCATAACCAATGACTAACAACCAACAACTAGCTACTAAATAGCCATAACTTTACACTATTTGTATATTTGCCCATAGTTGAAAAAGTTTAAGTGAAGAGGTCATCATGTTAACACCAGAAGATATCAAAGCAAAAAAATCCAAGCACGAAATGATTTCCATGATCACCGCCTACGACTTCGCTTTCGCAAATATTGCAGAAGCCGCCGGAATTGACCAGATTCTCGTAGGCGATAGCCTTGCAAACACAATGCTCGGTTACAAGAGCACCCGTGAAATCGGCATGACCGAAATGCTCATCTTCACAGCAGCCGTCTGCCGTGGCGCCCCAAACACTCACGTAGTCGCCGACATGCCCTACTTGAGCGACAAAGATCCGCAAACCGCTTACGACAACGCCCGCCGTCTCATGGATGTGGGAGCCTCTAGCGTAAAAATTGAAGGCACACCCGCTGGCGTTCTCGAATTCTTGCACGAAAAAGGAATTCCCGTCTGCGGGCATCTTGGACTTTTACCGCAGACCGCAGAAAACTTCAAGCAGAAAGGCCGCACCGAAGAAGAAGCTCGCGCCATTGAAGAAGCGGCCAAGTTTGTAGAAGGACTTTGCTTCGAAACCGTTCTCGAGCACATTCCCGAAGAACTCGGCAAAAAAATCACCGACGAAATCAGCATTCCCACCATTGGCATCGGTGGAGGCAAGTTCACAGACGGTCATGTTCTCGTGATGCACGATGCTCTCGGCATGCACCCGAACAAAATTCCGCCGTTTGCCACAAAGTTCGTAGACATGTATTCTGTTGGTGTTCAAGGAGTTAAGAAATACATCGAAAGTGTCAAGGCAAGAGCTTAATTTCGAACGAACTAAAACCTAAAATTCAAACAACATAATTAATTTTATTACTGGCAGAATCGATCTCAGAAGAGGTCGATTTTTTCTTTACATACAATTTCAATCCGACCGATTTTCCATAACAAATTTTTTCAAGAAAAAATTGAATTTTTATAAAATAATTGTTGATTATTTGTGAAAAAGAAGTTATTTTTCAGGTATCAACAAATAAATAACAAAAAAGGAAGAAAAAAAATGGCTAACGAAACAACCGCTACTAAAAAGGCAACAAAGAAACCCGCTGCTGCTAAGAAGCCGGCCGCTGCCAAGAAACCCGCTGCCGCTAAGAAGCCGGCCGCTGCTAAGAAGCCGGCTGCTGCTAAGAAGCCTGCTGCTGCTAAGAAGCCGGCTGCTGCTAAGAAGCCGGCCGCTGCTAAGAAGCCGACCGCTGCTAAGAAGCCGGCTGCCGCTAAGAAGCCTGCTGCTGCTAAGAAGCCGGCTGCCGCTAAGAAGCCTACTGCTGCTAAGAAGCCCGCTACTGCTACAAAGAAGCCGGCTACTGCAGCAAAGAAAGCTCCGGCAAAGAAGTAATCTTCTTTTTGACCCAACGATTTTGACCCGCAGACCTCTGCGGGTCTTTTTTTTATATTGGCGGTCCGCCCTCCGTTTACTATTTTTGTTAGCATGATTTCAGAAAATGATTTGACCAATTCGCAGAACATTCCCTTTGAAGAACGCATCGCCCGCATCGAAAAGATGATTGAAGCCGAAGCAGAACCGAAAGCATTCGAACTCGGACTTTTGCTCGCTCTCAAGATGGGCCAGGAAATCCGCGAAAAGAAACCGCTCGGCAGCACGACTGGCGACATCGTCGCCGCATGGAGTTCCAAGTACCCGGAATCCGTCGTCGAAGAAGCAATCGCTCACGCCAAGCAGTTCCTCACAAATCCAGGCGCCCTCGCCGAAAAGATGAAGAACATTATGCTGAAGAAGATGAATCAGCAAGAAGAAAAAACGGACGAGGCCGAAAGTGGAAAATAAACTACAGGCAACAATCGACATCGGGAGTCACAGCTGCATTTTGCTAATCGCAGCGTTCGAAGACGTACCCGCCGCAGCAGCGGTTGCACCCGAAACGACTGAAACACCCGCCGCATCAAGCGAAGCGCCTGCAGCTCCACGCAAAATTCTCGTGCCAAAACTCCAGAAGGTCGAAGTCTGCCGCCTTGGCGAAGACATTTACGAACACGGGAAAATCACGCCCGAACGCATCCAGGAACTCGTCAACATCATGACCAAGTTCCGCATGGACTTACACGCTCTCGGCGCAGATCTCAAAGCAGTCGCCATGACCGAAGCCATGCGCAAGGCGACAAATCCGGACGAAGTGATCGAAGCTGTCGAAAAAGCAGTATGGGTCAAGCCACGCGTCATCACCGGCGAAGAAGAAGGCAAGCTCACCTACCGCTCCGTCAAGGAATGGCACGGCGAAGGAAACGTCACGATTGACATCGGTGGCGGATCCACAGAACTCAGCAACGGCGAAACGACTTTCTCGATTCCCGTTGGCGCGCTCAAGATGTTCAAGGCGATGGGCCCGATTCCCGGCCCGGAATACAAGAAGTTTATCAAGGAAACTTTCAAGGATTTATCCTTCAAGGGCATGACGAAAAAGCCCGTCTACCTTATCGGTGGTACAGGCACCGCACTTGCGATGGTCTTCTTAAACAGCCAAACGTTTGACTACAAGGCGATTGAAGGTCTCGAAATGAGCCTCGCCGACCTTGAAGCGGTCACCACGCGCATCACGAACCTTTCGAAAGAACTCCGCGCGATGCTCCCGGGACTTGGAAACGGTCGTCACGAAGTTATCATTTGCGGACTTTTCTGGTTGCGTTCGCTCCTCGAAAAGCTCCGTGTAGAAACGTTCAAGATCAGTACGGCAGGGCTCCGCTTCGGTTTGCTCTACCCGCCTGAAAAAGAACCGGAACCCAAACCAAAGAAGCGCCCGGCATTTTTGAAAAGTTAGTTGATAGTTATTAGTAGTTAGTCATTAGTTATTAGTTATTAGTTATTAGTTATTTGTTGTTTGTTGTTTGCGATAGCTATTGACCATAGACCAATGACTAATGACCATTGACAAATAAAGGAGATGCTTGATGGATCCTATCGCCTCTACGAGGCTCCAGGATGACAGAGCAAAAAGATTATGCGTATAAACAAGTACATTTCTCTCAGTGGTTTTGCTAGCCGCCGTGCCGCAGACGAACTCGTCGCCGACGGTCGCGTACAGGTGAACGGAGAAACGATCTCTGACCTCAGCCATCAAGTGGATGAAACCAAGGACCAGGTGACGGTTGACGGAAAGTTGCTGAAGCTCCCGACAAACAGGAAAACAAAAGTCATCATGCTCCACAAGCCGGCTGGTTGCGTTTGCACCAAGGACGACCCGCAGGGCCGCCGCACGGTTTACGATTACTTGCCGCCGGGATACCATAATTTCAAGTACGTTGGACGACTTGACTTGCAGAGCCGCGGTCTCTTGCTGTTTACCGACGACGGCGAATTGCTTTACCGCCTCACGCACCCGAGTTTTGAAGTGCCGCGCAGCTACTACGTGTGGACAACGCGTCCGCTCAGCGAATCTGCCGCCCAGCGCTTGGTCGATGGCGTGGACATCCGCGACCCGGAAGATCCGGACGCCCGAGAAGAAATCGCATTTGCAACAGACGTCTATCTCGAAAACGGATTTGCAGAACTTGTGCTTATCGAAGGCAAGAACCGTGAAATCCGCCGCATGATGCGAGCTGTCGGTTACGAAATCCGCGACCTCAAGCGCGTAAGCTACTGCCAGATTCAGCTCGGCGACTTGCCCGCAGGCGAATTCCGCGAACTCACGCCCAACGAGCTCAACAAGTTAAGACAAGCTGTACACTTATAACGGCATCGCCGCACTTCCTACAGTCTACTAATAATGAAACGTACTTTATATATCGGTGATGTTCATGGTTGCGCAGACGAACTCTCTGCGATTATCGACCAATTCGGCTTTGTGCGCGGTAGCGATACCATTTACCAGACCGGCGATATCATCAACAAAGGTCCCGATATGATGCGCGCCATGCGCATTGTCGAGGAACTTGGCATTCTGACCGTCCGCGGGAATCACGAAGAACATCTCATCCGCATGATGGAAACGCCCAAGAGCAACTGGACCGAAAAGCAGAAGAAGCGTTTCAAGGCGCTCTCGCTTGACGAATGGGTTTACATCCGCAATACCGTGAAGAACTGGCCGCTCTGGCGCGACACACCGCACGCCCTCCTCGTGCACGCAGGCCTAGAACCGGGCAAGACGCGTCTCGAAGACATGAGCCCCGAAGTGCTCCTTTCCATCCGCTACTGGAATGACAAGCCCTGGTTTGAACAGGTCAAGTGGAACAAGCTCGTCATCTTTGGACATTGGGCCAAGATGGGCTTCGTGAACATTCCCGGATTTATCGGTCTCGATTCCGGATGCGTCTACGGCAAGGCTCTCACCGCCTGGTGTCCCGAAGAAGACAAGTTCTACAGCGTCCCCGCACTCCGCGAATACACGCCCGTCAAGGACAAGGCAAAAGAATCCGAAGCCGCCCCCTGCAAAGTGCTCGGCGACAACTCCCCCGATTCCGTGCCACCCAAGACGTTCGACGAAATCAAGGAACGGATTGCAAGTGGCGACATCGCCTGCAAGGAAGAGACACCCGAAGAATCGAACATCCGCAAGGCAAGCCCCTCCATCAGCGCTGAATGGGCCGGGTATTAATTTACTATCTTTTAACTAGGCAATAATCTAGGTAACACAATGACAGCAGAAGAACTTTACAATCGTCTCAAGTCCGTCAAGCCGGGCGCAGCCCTTTGCACTTACACCATGGAAAAGGTGGAAAAGATGCTCCCGCTCATCAACGAAATCAACGAGCTCAAAAAGCAGCAGGATACCGTTATCCTCGCCCACAGCTACTGCGCTCCTGAAATTCTTTTGGGCGTTGCCGACTTCACTGGCGATAGCTTTAAGCTCAGCAAGGACGCCACCACCGTCCAGCAAAAGACCATTCTCTTCTCTGCCGTGCGTTTCATGGGCGAAACTGCCAAGATTTTGAACCCGCAGAAGGATGTGATTATCCCAGGCCCGCTCACGGGTTGCAGCCTCGCCGATTCCATTACCGGCAAGGACGTCGAAGAACTCCGCAAGCAGAATCCGGACTACACGTTTGTCTGCTACATCAACACGACTGCCGACGTGAAGGCAGCCTGCGACGTCTGCGTGACTAGCGGTAACGTGATGCACATCGTCGAAACGATTCCGTCCGACAAGATTTTCTTTGTACCGGATGCCCTCATGGGTCAGAACATCATCGACGAAATGAAGCGTCGCGGTGTCAAGAAGGATATCAAGCTCTATAACGGCTGCTGCTACGTTCACGAAAACTACGACCCGGATTTGATCCAATTCTTCCGTAGCCAAAACCCGAATCTCAAGGTGATCAGCCACCCGGAATGCAACCCGTCCGTCGCCATGCTCAGTGACTACGTCGGAAGCACAGGTCAGATGGTGAGCTACATCAATCAACAGCCCAAAGACAGCTGCATCTTGCTCCTCACGGAATGCGGTCTCAATGCCCGTATGCACTACGAACACCCCGATATGAACTTTATCGGTAGTTGCTGCATGTGCAAGTACATGAAGTCGAACTCGCTCGAAAACATCTTGGAAGCTCTCCGCCACCCCGAAAAGGCAGAACACATCTCGCTCGACGAAGGCGTACGCGTCAAGGCAAAGAAGTGCATCGACGCCATGTTCAAATACGCTGAATAATTCGCGTAAGCCACAGCGGTTCACAACAAGCGACTTCAAAATTTCTATCTTTGCGACACTCGGATTGTGGGATGTCAAAAACTCTTGGAGGATAAAAGATGAAGAAATTTTTATTAGCTTTAACCTTGTTGTGTTCCGCTATTTTTGCACAACCCGAAGACAGTGATTTTACCTACTGGCCACGCACTTATTTCGCTAGCATCGGTTTTAATGTTATAGCCAATCGCGGTGACCTTTTTGACCGCGCCATGGTCTTGAAAGACGACGGTATCGATGAAACCGTCCATTTGCCCAATACCAAAGTTATCGTTTCTCCGGACTACAATATCGGTGTAAACATTCGCGAATTTACCCTTGCCGCCTCTTTCCAATACTGGACCATGCAAGGTTCCATCCCGACTTTGCCCGCCCCCCAAAACGAACAGGACATGCGCTTTTGGAGATTCGGACTTGAAGGGACATACAACTTTTTCTATCCTGACTTTTTCCAGGTAGGTGTCGGTCTCGGGTATTCTTTCTCAAAATTGACTATAAAAGATAACGTTTCCAATGCCAAAGGATTTTTCGATTCCGAGCTGAACGGTTCTGCAATTGCACTTGTGACTCAAATACGTTATTTCATCACAGATAACTTTGGGCTCACTTCTGCTTTACGCATTTACGAAAACTGGTATAAATCAGTCCATACAAAGAATAGTGGAACTGTCGATTTCCACGAACTCGATATCAGCTACTATTGGCAAACCTACATAGCCGTTTCCATCGGAGCCATGGTTCAGTTTTAATTAAAAACTAAAGAAGGCACAAAAAATGATAACATTCCTAATCGGTGTTGCAATCCTCATCCTTGGATATTTCACCTACGGCAAGTTCGTCGAACGCGTGTTCGGACCAGACGACCGCAAGACTCCGGCACTCGCAAACCCGGATGGCGTTGACCGAGTCCCGATGCCGCACTGGAAAAACGTTCTCATTCAGCTTTTGAACATTGCAGGCATTGGCCCTGTGATCGGCGTGATTCTTGGCATCAAGTTTGGCGCCATCGTGTTCATCTTGCTCCCGCTCGGAAACGTCCTCGGCGGCGCAGTGCACGACTACTTCAGCGGCATGATCAGCATGCGCAACAACGGTTACAACGTTCCGGCACTCTCCCGTAAGTTCTTGGGCAAGGGTCCGGCAAAGCTTGTGATGACACTTATCTCGGTCGCGCTCATTCTCGTTGGCGCCGTGTTCACCAACACTCCGGCAGCACTCGTGAATACGCCGATTCTCGCAGGCAGCCACGTTTCGCCGACTCTTTTCTGGATTGCCGTCGCCGTCATTTTTGCCTACTACTTCATCAGCACCTTCTTCCCGATTGACAAGATTATCGGCCGCATCTACCCGGTTTTTGGCGCCCTCTTGATTCTCGCCTCCCTCGCTATTTTCGTGGGCATCATCCCGAACTTGAACGTCCTCGATGAATTCTGCTTTGCAGACATCATGAGCAACTTCCACAAGCATCCGGCTGGCCAGCCGATCATCCCGATGCTCTTCGTGACGATTGCTTGCGGCATCATCAGCGGTTTCCACAGCACGCAAAGCCCGCTTGTCGCCCGTACGGAAGTGACCGAAAAGACCGGTCGCCAGACGTTCTACGGCATGATGATTATTGAAGGTTTGATTGGTATGATTTGGGCCGCAGGTGGCATGTTCATTTATCACCAGATGCCGGAACTTTTGACAGGCGCTTCGGGCGTGAAGGTTTTGAGCGTTCTCGTTTCGACCGTGATTCCTTGGGCTCCAATTTCGATTCTCGTGGTCGTGGGCGTAATTATCCTTGCTATTACAAGTGGCGACACAAGCCTCCGCAGCCTCCGCCTTACGATTGCTGAACTTACGGGCCTTGAACAGACCTCCGTGCGTAACCGTTTGATTCTCACGATTCCGATGTTCGCTCTCTGCGCTGTGATTATCTTCTGGAGCAACTTGAACCCCGAAGGTTTCAATATCTTGTGGAACTACTTCAGCTGGAGCAACCAGCTCATGGCCGTTTGCAGCCTCTGCGTGGCAACCGTTTATCTCCGCAGTAAAAAGAAGAACTTCTGGATTGCGCTTATCCCGTGCATGTTCATGACGTTCATTACAGCCGATTACATTCTCTGGGTGAGCCCGGAAAACCTCAAGGGCGCTCCGCTCGGATTTGGTCTCGACTACAAGACAGCACTCGTGATTGCACTCCACGATGCCGCTATCCTCGGATTTTTCCTCTGCGTCCGTGGCAAGGAGCTTACCAAGATGCCTGGTTTCGATGCCGATGTTTGGAGACCGGAACTGGACGAAGGTAAAATTCCGAAGGCTCAGTAGCAATTCGTGCAAGTTAAAGGTTCAATAAAAAGCATCACGTTCCATAGCCAGCAAAATGGCTTTACCGTGATGCGCCTGAACGATATCGAAAGCAAGAAAGTCGTTGTCGTCACGGGTACTTTCCCCGCTTTGCAGCCTGGCGAAACCATCTCTGTAGAAGGCGACTGGGGTTCGCATCCGAAATACGGTAAACAGTTCCAGGCGACTTCTTTTGAATACCTCGCCACCGAAGACAACGATATCCTTGAATACTTGGCAAGCGGTCAATTCCCGGGTGTGGGGCAAAAGATTGCCGAACGCATTGTGGAAGCTTTTGGCGATGCAACCGCCGACATTCTCGACAACGATCCGGACAAATTCCGCGAAGTAAAAATCAAAGGCTTCCCCGCCCGCAAGGTGGAAACTTTTTTGGCACGTTGGCAAGAAGCACGACACAGCCGCGAAACGATGCTGTTCTTGTACAAGCACGAAATTGTCGGCAGTGTAGCCAAGCGTCTTTGGAACAAGTTCGGGCAAGCGACAATTGAACGCATCACACAGAACCCGTACATGCTCTGCGAAGAAGTCTGGGGCATCGGATTCTTGAAAGCTGACGAAATCGCGCAGAAAGTCGGATTCCCGAAAGACAGCCCCGAACGTTTTCAGGCAGCATTGCTTTACACATTGCAAGAAGCGTCGGTTAGCGATGGACATGTGTTTTTGCCGAAGAACGTTCTTTTGGAACGCACATTCCGCAACTTGCGTTTAATGCAGGACGACGAAAGCGCCATCAACACGCTCCTCGATGAATTCGAAAAAGCAAGCGAAAGCGGGCGTATTACGCGTGAAGGCGACGACTGCTATTTTCCGCCACTCTACAATGCCGAGCAGCGCATCGCAGACAACATCAAGCTCCGTTTGCGATACAACGAGCTTTCAACAGAAGGCTTCGAAGACGCCCTGGCGCAGTGGGAACGCGAACACAAGTTCAGCTTTGACCCAATCCAAAAACGCGCTATCCAGATGGCGCTCTCGCGAAAGATTTCCATCATCACCGGTGGCCCCGGCACAGGTAAGACAACAATCCTCAAGGGGATTCTGTACCTCGCCCGCCAAATGGAAGAGTGCGTAAGCCTCACGGCCCCGACAGGGCGCGCAGCCAAGCGCATGGGCGAATGCTGCGGCGAGAAAGCCCGCACGATCCACCGTCTGCTTGAAGTGGACCCGATTTCGGGTAAATTTCACCGCGATGGAGACAACAAGCTCCAATGCAATTTGCTCATCGTCGATGAATTCAGTATGGTCGATACGTGGCTTGCCGCGTCGCTCCTCGAAGCGACGCCACTCAATGCGAGAATTGTTCTCGTGGGCGATGCCGACCAGCTCCCCAGCGTGGGAGCTGGCAATGTGCTGAACGACTTGTTGCGTTGCCCCAAGATTCCGAGCACCCGCCTTCAGCACATTTTCCGCCAAGCCGGCGGAAACGACATCGCCGACAAAGCATCGAAAATCAATCAGGGCATTAGCCCCTCGCCCATCGAAGGCACGAACTTTCACTTTTTGCCTTACGAGTCGGCCGATGAAGCTAAAGACATCATCGCCCGCCTCGTCACGCGCGGCATCAAGGAAAAAATTGACATCGATACGCAAGAGATGCAGCTCCTCACACCGATGCGCAAAGGACCGCTCGGCATTTACGAGCTAAACAACTTCTTGCAAGACCTCCTGAACCCCGGCAAGGAACGCATCAAGATTGCAAGCGGCAACTGGAGTACCGGCGACCGCGTGATGCAAATCCGCAACAACTACGACAAGAACGTGTTTAACGGAGACGTCGGCATCATCTACAAAATCGGGAAAGACACGAAAAAAATCACAGTCTTTTACGATGACAAGACTGTCGATTACGAGCCCGATGAAGCCGATGAACTTATCCTTGCGTACGCCTGCACCATCCACAAGAGCCAGGGTAGCGAATACCCCGCCGTCATCGTCGTGCTAGATTCAAGCCACAGCATTATGCTGCAAAGGAACCTCATCTACACCGCCATCACGCGTGCGAAAGGCCATGTGTGGATTTTGTCTGCACCGGGAGCGTTCTATCAAGCCGTGCGCAACAACCGCAGCACAAGACGATATACAAGACTTACTGAAAAGCTGGGTTAGCTCCGAGGATGACGAGTCGCAAAATGCGCGGGCATTTCAGCACAGGCATGCGACGATTTTCATCATTATTGACTAATAACTAATGACTAACGACCAAATCTATTTTGGCCAGTAGCCGGTTGGCTTTTGGTTCAAGTAAATGAGTCTCGCCCATTCAGAACCTTTCGCCTTATTCATAAAGTAAAGTTCATCAAGCGAACCCTTGAAAACACGGTCCACCTTCCCGCTGGATTGCTTGCGGGCGCCAATGATAAACGGACCATCAGACATTCGCTTATCATCCGTATTGTTGCGGCCAATCAAGGTTTCTTCAAGCTTGCCATTCCTGTAAATCGCAGTCGAATCGCCCGACTTGACGACCGTAAAATGCACCCACTGCTTGTAATCGGTTTCCGGCGCAATCGCGATGCTCGCCTCATACCAATGATCCAAATCCGATTCATCGAGTTCCTTGAACATCCAGCTCGACCGGTCGCTATCGCCAGCCTGATACTTGAAGTGGTATTCCGATTCGGACTTGCCCCAGATGAATCGAGACGTCGAAGTATCTTCAACATTCACCCAGAACGACGATGTAAAGCTAGATGTATCCTTCAACGCAAAGCCCCAGTAATCTGCGGATTCCTGAATTTCAATAATGGAAGATTTTCCGTTAAATACAAACGCACCGCCAATAATCCCATCGCCTGCGGTAACGTCAGTGACGCGCCCCTTGAACGGATTATCGCCAGAAGTCAAGACTGATGAATCCGGGAATTCAGATTCATCAAAGTTCCACGCAGCCACAAAGCCATCTGTGAAAGAGAACGGATCTGCAGCACGCATCAAGGCCTGCGCATTTCCGGCAGTACCAGCATCACTTGAACCGGCGACATTATCCGAGAGTTCCGCAGCCCCAGCATTCCACGCGAAAACGAGCTTCTGCGTTTCGCGTTGCGGGTAAAGCGTCGACAAGCGAACCCACAGCCCCGTCGGAATAGAGTCCTTGCCACAAACGACCTTGAATGTTGTCCAGAACGAAGCTGGCTCTAAATAAACTTTTAGCGAATAAAGATTCTTGACAAGCGACTTGCGGTCATCCGCATTCAAATCGTTCAAGCGGACATACAGCGGAAACCCTTCAATAGTATCGCGCAGGTCTATGCCAGTCGCCGATGTATTGAGCGGGATTTCCAAAGTGCGGGCAGAACTATCATAGTAAAAGGCCTGCTTTGCATCCGTATTTTCAACAAGAACGGCCTTGATGCTATTAGTGCCCTCCGAAGTACTCACTTGCACCGAATCATAGTACGAGGCCGGCACTCCGGTAAAAGTCGCATAACGATTATTTCCGTCCGTTGTAATCTTGGCGGTCGCCTTATACGTTGAACCCACGATAGAAAGGCTTGCTACCGAGTCCTTAGGGTTTTGCAAATAAATCTTGATATCGTGACCTTGCCCCAATTCCAAATCTACGGATTGAGCCTGATCAGTCGCAATTTTCAAGCCCGATTCGCGAAGCACAAAAACCTCTCCATCCGGCACTTCATAAAACGCTTCCAAGTTGTAAACGCCCTCAGGCAAATTATCAAATGCAAAATGCCCCATCGAATCCGCAGTCGTTGTGTAGTACGACGTGCTATCTTCTTTTGCAGGATCGAAATCCGCCGGGACGCAGTAAACTCGGGCGTAAGACGCAACTTTCGCGGAAACTTGCGAACCGTCCATAAACGCAAGCGTGCCCATCAATTCCGGGGAACCAACTTCGGAACTGTTCCCGCCCGCCACCTTATTGTCGGAGCAAGATACGAGGAAAACCATTGCAAGCAACGCCTGCAACGCGAACAATGCAGAAACCGCCGATTTAGCCAATCGAGTATTTCGTTTCATTGCTTCCTCACTTGGACAACGGGAAAATCTGGATATTCATCTGGAAAACGCGGCCACCGTCCTCGTCCTCATTAGCAATCATAGAAATTTTTTTGCGGAACTCATTGATGCACTTGACAATTTTCTTGTAAGATGCCTCCGAAATGCCGAGAGTCACACTGCTGAGGTTGCGTTCGCTGCCGGGAATCGTCGAGATGGACTCCTTCGCCAAATCAATAAATTCCTTATGGTAATTGATAAACGCCTGCTGGATGACCTTGTCGCCTGTGCTAATCGCCGGATTGTTCAAAATCCAGTTACCCTTGGCGTCCTTCTTGATCAGCCCGACGCGTTCCAGCAAATCCACCGCCTGCCGCGCCTGCTCTCCAGAAATCGGCGGCATCAAGCGCGCCCCGAGAGCATCGTAGTCACCATCAAAACCAATCATCCCGATAATCGAGCGGATCGCGGAATAGTACCAATGCGAATAAACTTCATACTGGTACGCGCGGGTCAAAAGCATCTGCTGCGTGAAACGGTAAGTCGCCGTGATTTCTTCCATGCGCTTCTTGTAGTTTTCACGCTCATCGTCATTGGACGCCTGGCAGAACAGTACCATCGCCTCGAAATATGCAGCCTCGCTTTCATCGAATTGCAAGCCACCGACAATTTTCGCAATGCTTGCCGGAGTGAGGCTCTTTTCGCCCTTCATCACACGCGAAATAAAATCCTTGGACGAAAATCCCAACTTGTCCGAGAAACTCCGCAGCGAATAACGGCGGTTCAAGGCTTGCGCACACTCAAAATAGTGCCGCAAATAAGCGCGGTAATCTTCAAATTCAAAAACCAACATGCGCTTCGGAGGGATAGAACCGAGACGCTCTTCAGGCTGCAATTTTTCTGCACTGGATTTCATACTCTAAAAATATATTGTAAAGCCGATATTCGGTAAAAAAGCCCTAAAAACATCCCCTAAATCGTTGTCTGCCGAGGACGCTTTGTTCCCACGACACCAGTTTTCCCTCGACATTTAGGGCACACACATCTATTTTTATAGAAAAAGGAATTTTGCTCTGGCATCGGATTGAGCTATAAAAGCCCCACACCAAAACAAGCTCTAGCGGTGCTACGAGAACAGGTCCATCTCTCAAACACGCAGGGAACGACTCCGGTCGTTCCCTTTTCAGCATGTCATGCCGGCCATGTGCCGGCATCGCCATTCCTTGTCAGAAAATCCTAGCGTTTAGTGTAAATTTTCTGATGCGACGGTCCTCGAGCATTTAAAGCACGACCTTGAGCGTCAAAGCGTTGCACCGATTTAGCCATGTTCGCAGCTCCCGCCGAATTTTCGCGAACGACACGAGCCCCCGGCTTCAAGGCAGTCGTCTTTTCGACTTTCAACGGAGCCGTCACAATTCGCGAAAGCGTCCTTTCGTCCACCTTCACAGAAACCTTGTACTCGCCATCACCCGAAATAGCAAGCGTTTCAAGCGTTTCGCCATCAAGCAGTTTCCCATCCTTGTACCACTGGTAACCAAAGCCCTTCGGAGCTTTGAGCGTTGAGCCATCCTGCGTTACAAGCAACGTATCCATCTGCAAATGCGCATACACAATTTCAGCCAAGTGCTTTGCGCCCTCAACAGACGGATGCACCATATCTTCCAAATACCAGCTCGGATTTTCAAGGGCGCTAAAACGTGAATGCAAGTCAATCACGTTCACACCCTTTTCAAGCCCAGCCCGCAAAATAGCCGGATTCACGCGCTTTACGACAGCCGTATCAAGGATATTCCATTCAACGTTGTTCACATAAGGCGCCAAGCAAATAAAAACATGCGGTTTCGACTTCACCTGGAACGTGTCAATCAGCGCTTCAAAATCCGCCGTAATCGCAGAGTCCACCGCCGCATCCTGCTCCGGAGTATTCCAAGTCGTGTACGATTTCGAATCGTTCGTTCCCAGCTCGATGATAACCGTATCTGCAGCGAATTCTATCGCCGGCGCAAAGCGGTAACCTTTCCAGTAAGAAGCCTGATCGTCCTTGCGGACCGTAAGCCCGCTCACGCCAAAATTTTCGACCGTATCGCTCGGCGCATTTTCGCGAAGCATCCCCTGCAAATGATGCGGATAACTCGTCTGATCGGGCCAGGACTCAATCCCGTAACCATACGTGATGCTATTGCCAACGCAAGCGACCTTGCCCGCCGCAAACGCCGATGCCACCATAGCTGACGACACAGCAGCCGCAGCCAAAACAATCTTCCCAAACATATTCATAACCATGAGGTAAATATAATCAAGAAAGAGGGATGACGAGATAAGAAACTGCTATGGTTATGCTGCAATAGTAAAATCGTCGATTCAAAACACGATCTCTGGAGGACCGATCTCTTCTGGTGCACAAGCAGATCCAGAACGAACACATGCTAGATAAAAGCCAGCGTCATCCAAAACGCGCTTGCGGTTATATTCAAAGTGGACACTCTGAATCGATCTCTGCATAAACGACGCGTAATCTTCAACAGCCTGGTGAACCTTGTCGAATGTCGGGCGCAAAGCTTTACGCTTGCTTTCCACACGTGGAGTCGGCAACTGGCGAGCTAGATCCAATGCCAGAACCTGAACGGAGTCGAACTGGCTCTGCATTGCATCGTATGCCTGACGAGCACTATCGCGAGAAGCAACAGACACCATCGGCTTTTCCGTGCGTTTTTCAGCTTCGCTCAAAGGTTCGATAGCGTTCCGCCAGTCTTCCTTTATGTAGTAGCAGAAGCCAATCACGAAATACGCTTCGGAAGCGATGAATGATTCCGGAAAGTTGTTGATGATCCACTTTGCCACTTTCATAGCGTCATCCAGTTTGCGAGCCTTGAGAAAGCACCATGCAATACCGAGCATAGCCTCGTCGAACACCGGAGAATCCTTCTGCACCTGGACATACATCTGAGCAGCCGCAACGAAGTCCGGCTTTTCAACAGAGAAGAATATGTGGCCGAGCTTGACCTTAGCAGCATTCTGAATGTCGCGTTCGGATTTGTTGGAAACCGGCTGTTCCGTAATAGCACGGAAGCTGTTTTCAGCTTCGTCAGCCATGTTCATACGACTGTAAGCAAAGCCCATGGTATAGCGAGCATAGAAATAATTGGCGTTACCCGGAAGAATGGAGGAGAGCAGGTCAATGGATTCCTGATAGAGGCCCTGTTCGAACTTGATCTGGCCAGCAATGTAGTCAGCGTCAATCTTCGCATCGCTTTTGCCGAAATTCTTGGCAATGAATTGATACTTGTCCATACCTTCCTTGTACTTGCCTTCCTTATAGTCGATGTTCATCAACTGGAAGTGGTACTTGGCAAGTTGATCGCTCTGCGGATAACGCTTGATAGCGTCTTCATAGACAGACTTAGCAGCCTTGTGCATACGGAGGTTTTCGAAGGACTTTGCCATGTAGAAAGCAGCCTCGTCCGCCAAGCGGAATGATGGGTACTTGGTCTGGATTTTACCAAAAGCGTATACGGCATCCAAGAACCGACGGTTCAAGAAAAGACGCTTAGCGGCGCGGTAGTCGTCGAGCGGACCCGTTTCAAATAATCCTGCCGAGTTCTCGTACATCCAGGTGCTACTACCATATTCGGGAGACCACTCATCCTGCTGATACTGATTCGGCGTGTCGGTGGCCTTTGCAAACAAAGAAGTGCAGGCTACAGCAAGTCCGATAGCGGACGCCTTGATGAAACTAGTACGCAACGTCATTTTATCTACGCTTAAAAAACTCTTCAAAAAACAGCTTCTTCAATATACTTCATTTTGAGAGGGATTTACAAGCGATGGGGCGTTTCCCACAAAAAAACTCAAAATTTTTATATCTTTTCGCCCCTCCTAGTTGAACTATAAAGAATTTCTTTATAGTAGCCTCCCTAGGGAGTTCATCGGCAAAACGTACCGAGACATTAGTCTTGCCATCTTTATCCTGATACAACAAAATGCTATTATTCGGTTCATCGCTGTTTTTCGGCTGCATGACCGATGTTTTTACGCTGAAAAGGTCGTTCGGCGGTCCGCAGCATGTTCGCAGCTATACGGCCTGGCCTAACAGAGCCAAAGGGTCATTTTCGCAGTTTCGACCCCAAAGAATGCGAAGTCCCACCGTGGTACGCATTGTTAAGAGGCGCGGTGGGAACTGTTATTAACAAATATAACTAATTATCATTTGTCAAACAATACTCGCTTCGTCTGAAGAAAGTTCGCTCAACGACTAATCTTGTCATGCACTATTCTTCGTCCTTGACACAACGGACAGATAACACATGATTCTTTTCATAATCAACCAGTCTTACTTCGTCAAAATCACAATAAGTAAGGTTTATTACAGTAGCCTTGGACGCGCCAGACTGAGATGACGTCCAATAATACGCACCTTCAGTTCCCCCAAACTGAATTTTATCAATATTTTTACAATAGATATCATGCGTTGTTTCACAATCAGGAGAGCCTTGATCTTCAAGAACATAGTATCCTTTTTCATTATCCCACGCACTAAATCCATATTCATCAACTGATTGACGACCATAAGTGTCATCAACGCCCCAATCTTTCAAACGGAATAAAGCCTCGGTTGCTCCACCAGCAAAGTTTATCAGAGTATTCCATTCTTCTTTAGATGGCAAATGCCATCCATTTGGACATACACCTTTTCTATTTTCGCCATTATACATTTCTTCTTGATACCTAGACGAGACATCCATAGCCGCATTCCAATAATACACGCGAGAATCACAATCTTCATACCCCCATCCTCTTGTATTACCACCGTAAATCAAGCCGCACCAAGAGGCTCCTTTTAAATTTTCAGTCGTATTAGAATCAGCATAATTTAAATCCTGAGACATCCAAATCTGTGTACCGATACGAACAGTTTGATAAGATAGACCATCTCTTTCATCTATAAGAACATTTTTGTGTATTTGCCATACACCTTGTTTACAAACGTAATCGGATGTATCTGATTTTACATTTACGTTACCTTCATTATAGTCCGTACATCCTTCTTTAATGTAGATTTCTCTTGAATTCGCAATTCTAAACATTTCATTTTCATATACATAAAATGTATCCGTCACATTTCCTTTTCGTACGGTAGCATCTTCCTTTTTATTCCAACCATATGTATCTTTTTCATATGTAGTCGCATTTCGCCAGTTCCTTTTGTCGCATATATGGTAAACCCTATCACTCCCCTTACCCACAATATCTTGACGCGATGCAGTACAACCGCTCAATCCAAGCGAGCAATCCGAAGAAACTCCACTACGCCAAACGTTATCTTCAAATACATAGCAGTTATTGATATTTACAGAACCGTACTTACTATCACCATCTTTTCCAGCAGTCCAACGATAAGTATCATACTCAAACTGAGTCGCAGCAACCCATTTTTCTGATTTACAGATGTAATAAGTACTACCAACCTTTCCCACAGAATCTTTTATTGCAGTCACGCAACCACCAAGATTTTTCTCAATATCATCCGCAACGCGCCAAGCCGTTTTATCAAATACATAAATAGTATCAGTAACAGAACCCTTCTTGATTTCGCCATTTTTTCCAACAGCCCAATCCTTATTGTTTTTATAATCGTAAGTATCTTTTTCGATTGTGGTTGCATTTCGCCACGTTTTTTTGCTGATTTCATAGATGTAATAGATACTCTTATTCACTTGACCGGCACGTACTTCACCATCAAATTTTCCTGCGCCCCATGTAGCCGTATCTTTTTCAATATTGGTAGCAACACGCCAAGTTTTCGCATCGCATTTATACCATACTTTATCACTACCAAGACCAACCGTATCTTGTCTCAATGCTGTACATCCACGCAGTTTCAATGTACAGTCATTTGAATTACCGCTACGCCACATTTTATTTTCATACACATAGCAGTTCTTAGAATTTACATCACCCGTCTTACAATCTCCATCCTTACCAGCAGCCCACTGATAAGTATCATATTCAATAGACGAAGCTGTAGTCCACTTTCCTGATTTGCAAATGAAAAACGAACCTTTTGTTTGACTCAATTTATTTGAATTCTGCAATATTTTACCTTCATTTTCAGAAGAACATTTTCCTAAGCCATATTCTGTAGTCCCAAAATTATGGATATGCTTTTCAAAATTAGGGACAATCGTAGAAAGTTGCCAATTCGTCACATTTTTGCGGATACTCTCCATTTTTCCATCAAGTTCTTTTTGTGCAGCCCAATCCGCTAAAGACGCACGCATAGACGTATTATCCCATTTTCCGTCTTCTTCCATGTCATTTGCAATTTTCTGCAAAAGTTCAGACAACTGAGAAACGCTCCTGTTACCTTGCAAAATAATCGAGAACGCAAGCAAGGCTCCATCTTCATCACTGCCACCCGCAATATTCAAATCTTCGGAATTACTGAAATCCGTAGCATCAACATCAAGCAAAGCAAGAACTTCTTTCTGAGCCTGTTTCTTGGCAGCCTGCACTTTCATTTTCTTTTGCGTGACTAGATAAATTACACGTTCATATTCAAGATGTGTGAGCAAGTTTATATTCACCGTATTGCGGTCATTCACATCCGTAATCGCAAACAAAGTTAATTCAGAGTTAGAATTTTCACCCGTTATTTCATTACGATAATAGCCAGAAGCTTCAAGCATCACATATTGGCTCACAAGCATTCGTGCCTTGATTTTGAATTCACCCTTGTCGTTCAAAATCTTTCCATTAAAACTATTACCCGTCTGCGTCAAAGTACGACCATCTTCCATTTCACGGATAAGGACTCTAGAGCCAGAAAGGAACGGTCCTTTTTGCGAAACACCAGAGACTTCGTTTAACGACACTGCAACTTTTTCAGAGTCTATAACAACAGGGTTCTGTGAAGATTCTGATTCATCAGATTCAGAACCAACAAAAAGAATTGTGGAATCCTTACCACAAATCACACGAACTTTCTGTTCATCTATTTTTGAGATAGAGCAACCAACGCCGTCTTGACCATTCGTTCCATTAGATCCATCTTTACCATTCTTACCATCTGTTCCATTTTTGCCATCGGAGCCATCTTTACCATTAAATACAACACCTACAGAATCCCCATTGCAGATTATCTTCACTCCGCTTTTATCCTTAAGCTCTTTCGTTGAGCAAGAAAACGTATCGGTAGAATCAGAACCAACTGTAGAATACCACTTTTCGTCAACACAAACTCGGGCAGAAGTTTCGCCTTTGACCCACGCCATTTCCCCCTCATTAGATTTCGTGCACTTGGGTAGTTTTGACACATCTGAAACAACGTCCATATTATAAGACGCAGAACTAGTCGATGAATCATCGTCGCCACAAGAGGCTAAGATGATTGCGCAAAGAGAGATTGCAATAATCACTAAAAACTCTTGCAATGACGTATTTTTAACGGAGTTCATGCATTTCATAGTTTTCTCCTTCTTTAAACTTTATTTTTTGACGCAGCGGACTGAAATGTATTGGTCGTTATCCATCTTGGCTGTTGCAGAATAAGAGTCGCCATCCCCATTGAGGGAGAGTGCCAAGTGGCTTGTATTTTTGACTTTTTCAGTCGAGGTCCACCAATACCCTAATTTTCCGATATTCAAGCAAGTCTGTTCCTCGTTACACTTGCCGCCAGGAAGCGCTGTAAATTCCAGGAAATCATCTCCATTTTCAGGAGTCCAACCCTCTATTGCCTTAAAGTGCGCTCCGGCATCATAAAGCGTAGCGCCTTCCATAGAATATTCGGCCAAGGCATCATATTCGGCACTTGTCGGGAGGCGCCAACCTGTCGGGCATGCAAGCGAAGCCGCTTCGTAATCATAAAGCCGACCGTACTTGTCACAATTTGAGTCGTCGTTTCCGTAACACATCGTATTACCAGTACTTGGGAGATATCGCAAATTTTCCTTTGTCCAGCATTGTTCTTTAATCACAACCGTTTTGTATTCTCGATCGCCACGCGTTACCGTAGACTCGCCACATGTCCATAAATTTTCGCTACTTGAAGACGTGTGTTCAGAACTTGATGATGATTCTGCGTTTTCACTACTTGATGATGATCGTGCGCTACTTGAAGATGATTGTTCACTACTAGATGACCATTGTTCGGAACTTAAAGCGGGAATAACAGAGGAAGACGACTCCACCTTTTTACTGCTCGATGAAGCTTTTTTGCTTGAACTAGATGGCGATGCCGGAACAGAGTCCGGCATGACGGAAGAAGACGAGCGCGTCGAACACGATGAAGACGATTTTGTGTCATCGTCTTCTATAACGTAATTAGATGCACCAGGGTCAAGAGGATTGTCACGGTCACCAAAATCGCTACAAGATGCAAAGAGAAGCATTACCAAGGACGCAATCATCACATGCCCCAAAGACCGCAACACAAGAGGGAGATTCCCGCCTTCGCGGGAATGACATTTACAAGAATTATTCTTTTCAATTTTCATAATCATCCCCACCTAGAACACAAAGAACATCACAGCACCAGCGCCGAGCATTCCAAAACCGACACCATAAAAAACGTTGCGTTTCGTTCTTGCCGATTCGACCTTATCCCATTGCTTGTCGAAATCCCGCTTATTTTTAAACGTCGCTTCGTCATACTTTTTACGTTCATCATTCCCGACAGAATTTTCATAAATACCAATAGCAACTCCAGCTACACCCAAAGCCATCATCGCAATGGAAATCGGCTTTGTAATCGAAAAACTTTTTTCCGTAGTCGAAGCCGCTCGAGAAGCATCTTCAGCGGCAATCTGCTTTGCTGCGGTCAAAGAATCTACCCGCAACACATGTATTATTTTGACTTTATCCTTACCTTTCCAATCTAGTTCAACTTTTTCGCGAGCTCCGTCTTCACCAACTTCAATTTTCGAACAAATTGGAATCCGCCCCGAATAATCCGTTCGCCCAACCAAGGAATCATTTACAAATACAGGAACCTCACGAAAATTTTCATTGAAAAGGGTCCTGAGAGAAACTTTACCCATAGCAACATTCATGGAACCATTCAACGTTATTGTCTTGCCACTCAACACATTCACATTGAATTTCTGAGGTTCGTAACAACGATGAAGAAATTCAACTTCATGTACTCCCGGAGTCAGTTTCCACGAGCCTCGGGCGTATTTACGACCATCCTTGTCGCTTTTTCCATCAATTTTAATGACTAGGTCTTTCTCAAGACCTCCCTTATAAGGCAACGAAGGCTGTAAATTGACTGTTCCAAACGTACTTGTCGTTATTTGCATAAACAAATCTCGTGACTTTTGACGAACCTCAGTCTCAAGAGATTCAACATTCGGAGCCTTGGAACTAAAGCTTCCCAACAGTCTATTACCAGCAGTCTCATAAAGTTCCACTGTAATCGTCAAGTTGTTTGCAAACTGTCCCACATGAGCCTGAGCCACATAATCGGCAGAAATATTTCGACCTATTTCGACAATAAAGTTCTGTTCTGCAGGGAGTGCCTTGACAGCCTCCGACCGTAATACATCTGTCAAATATTGTTTTTCTTCGAGCGTAATAATATTTGCAGCAGAGACTGTCTCAAGAACAGCCACATGAGCAGCAAGAGTTGGAAATGCAAAAAAGAGAACTAAAGCAAAAATTCCCCTAGCCATAATAATCTCCATCGTTTACACCTATGGAGTTTCTCCCCTGCCAAGCAATATTTTCGTCGATTTTTGAGAATACAAAAAAGGACGCAGATCGTTGCATTTATCTGTGTGGGGCTCTAGACTGCCTTTGAACAATAAACACAAACGACCCACGCCCCGAAAGGGCTGTTGCCCATTGGTCATACGACCAAAGACCGACTCAAAAGTCGGTACAGCAAACTGAAACACACCGCAAATACGGCATGCCTGCGTGAGCGTTCGCCTTATTCTCGTTCAAGGAAATTGTCTAGATTTCACACAGAGAACAAGAGCTAAACTCTTCTATGCTAAAAAGATAACTTATAATTGATGAAATTGCTCTATTTCAAGCTAAAAATTTGCTGATTGAGGGAATTTACCCCTAAAAAAGGCGATGCCGTCCCCATTCGCGGATCATGACCACATAAGAACTAAAGTTCTAAGTGGTCAAAGAGAACGGAGTCCGGCATGACATTCTCAAAGCAAAGCGCCTTTACGCACTTTGCACTTACGTATTGTATTCCCTGTCGGGGTGTTCCGCCATCTCGTCCAGTTGAATCTGGTGGATGACCACATGGCCTTCGACAAGGCTTTTTTGCACATCGATAATGCGCTGGTTCCAAGAACCTCTGAACTTGATATCCAGGGACTTTTTCGCCATGACAAACGGACCGTCGATGAGGATGTCCGCAAACGTGAGCAGTTCAAAAAGCTCCGGCTTTTCGGGCGTAAGCTTCATCAGCTGTTCGTACGTGTATCCCGTGAAAATCACGAGATTGAGACCGCGTTCCTTGATTTCGCGGGCAAGCGGAATAAGAGCCGCCGCCTGGTCCATCGGATCGCCTCCGCTAAACGTCACGCCATCGAGCAGCGGATTATCCTTGATCATCGTGATGATCGCTTCGCGCTCGATAAAGTGCCCGCCCTCAAAATCATGAGTCTGCGGATTCTGGCAACCTGGGCAGTTGTGATGACAGCCCTGGGTAAACACAGTCAAGCGGATTCCGGGACCGTCCACGAAAGATTCGGGCTCAATCCCTGCAATCCGCAGTGGAGGATATTCATCCATCTTATACGCCGTGCTTCACGCGATCGTTGACTTCAGCGCGCTTGGCGTTGTTGAAGCGGTCGACTGTACCGACGAGGTAACCTGTAATGCGGCGGATGCGTTCGAATCCGACACCTTCACCATACTGAGACATTTCTTTTTCAGACATTTTTTGCACTCCTTGTAAAATCATCTGATCCCTCTGAAAGCGGGCATTCCAGGGAATTTCTTTCTAAGTTCTTCGAGCTTTTCGCAAGAGATAGCGTGGCCTTCGCTACGTCCGCAACGCGGGCAAACATCGCCAATCACACCCACAAATCCGCAAACCGGATCGCGGTCCACCGGATGGTTGATGGAGCCGTAACCGATACCGACCTTTGCCATGTACTTCACGATCTTTTCGAAAGCGTCCAGGTTCTGCGTCGGGTCGCCATCGAGTTCGATGTAGCTGATGTGGCCAGCGTTGGTGAGCGCATGGTACGGAGCTTCGAGCGAGAGCTTCTTGAAAGCAGAAATCTTGTAGTAGACCGGCACGTGGAAAGAGTTGGTGTAGTAATCGCGGTCGGTAACGCCCGGGATAATGCCAAACTTCTTCTTGTCCATGCGCACAAAACGGCCCGAGAGGCCTTCAGCCGGCGTTGCAAGCAAGCTGAAATTGAGGCCAAGGCGTTCGGATTCCTTGTCGCAGAATTCGCGCATGTGGCCGATAATCTTGAGGCCGAGTTCCTGAGAAGCTTCGGATTCACCGTGGTGCTTGCCCGTAAGCATCACCAACGTTTCGGCAAGGCCGATAAAGCCAATCGAGAGCGTACCGTGCTTGATGACTTCGCCCACGGTATCTTCCCAGCCGAGCTTGTCGGAATCAATCCACACGCCCTGTCCCATGAGGAACGGGAAGTTCTTGACCTTGCGGCGGCTCTGCACGGCAAAACGTTCCATGAGCTGATCGCTCACGAGTTGCATCATGCGGTCGAGTTCCTTGAAGAACAGGTCCACGGACTTCATCTTGATAGCGATACGCGGGAGGTTGATCGAGGTAAAGCTCAAGTTGCCACGACCGTAAGAGATTTCGCGGCTCGGGTCGTAATGGTTGCCAATCACGCGGGTACGGCAGCCCATGTACGAAATTTCGGTTTCCGGATGGCCCGGCTTGTAGTACTGCAGGTTGTACGGAGCGTCCTGGAAGCTGAAGTTCGGGAACAGGCGCTTGGCACTCACGCGGCAAGCGAGCTTGAACAAGTCGTAGTTCGGTTCGCCCGGATTGAGGTTGATGCCATCCTTGACGCGGAAAATCTGGATCGGGAAGATAGCCGTTTCGCCACCGCCGAGGCCTTCTTCGGTCGTGAGGAGCAAGTTCTTCATGACCATGCGGGCTTCGGGTTCGGTGCACATACCATAGTTGATGCTAGAGAACGGAGTCTGGGCACCAGCGCGGCTGTGCATGGAGTTCAAGTTGTGGACAAAAGCTTCCATTGCCTGGAACGTCGCCTTGTCGGTTTCTTCATAAGCCATCTTTTCGGCAAACTTCTGGGCGTTCTTTACCGTTTCGACGTCATAAGTTTTGGAAAGTTCGTGGACTTCAGTTGTCTGGAACTTTTCATTCGGCACGAGCGTTGCGACCATGCCCATTTCAGCCATTTCGCCGTGGAGCTTTTTCACCACCGGCAGGACTTCTTCTTCGGTTTTGCCCGTCAAGAGCATGAGAGCCTTGACCATGTTCGAAAGGTAAGCCTTGCGGTACGTGATGCGCACACCGTTAGCCATGGCGTAATCGAAGTTCGGCACGGACTGTCCACCGTGCTGGTCGTTCTGGTTACTCTGAATGGCGATAGCGGCCAAAGCGGCGTAGCTGCGGATATCCTTCGGTTCGCGCAAGTGACCGTGACCTGTGTTGAAGCCGTTCTTGAACAACTTAATGAGGTCAATCTGGCAGCAAGTCATCGTAAGAGAATAGAAATCGAGGTCATGGATGTGAATGTCACCATCCATGTGGGCACGGCTATGTTCCGGCTTGAGCATCATCATCGTGTAGAAGTGCTTAGCGGATTCGCTCCCGTACTTGAGCATGGTACCCATGGCGGTATCGCCGTCGATATTGGCGTTTTCGCGCTTGAGGTCGGATTCCTTGGCAGAGCTGAACGTAATGTCGTGAAGCGTCTGCATGAGACGGGTGTTAACTTCACGTACGCGGGTACGTTCGGCACGATACAAGATATAGCTCTTGGCGGTATCAGCGTAACCGCCTTCGGTCAAAGCTTTTTCAACAGCATCCTGGATTTCTTCGATGTCCGGCTTGGTCTTATTCTCGGCTTCAAGATGGCCAACAGCTTCGGCAGCAACCTTAAGAGCAACGTTTGTCAGAAGGTCGTCGTTTCCAAGCAAATTCATTTGAGCTTGGGAGGCCTTAATCTGTTCATCCAACTCGCCAGAGGCTCTAAAAGCCTTAATTACGGCATCAGCAATCTTCTCAATGTTGAACGGCATTTCGCGGCCGTCGCGCTTTTTCACAGTAAAAATCATCTAAAAAAAACCTTCAATTCCCGATTCCTCAAATATAGTCAAATTTTTCTGATTTTACTATATCTTGTGTCCGAGGTCGAACCACACCCACAAGATGTAGGTCGACATCAATACAAGTATAATAAATCTTAGCCTTTTTTGAAAGACTTTTTGCATGTTAGATGTAATTTTTTTATAATATATCATCAACTTATCAACAAGAAAAAATAATGAACAATCAAATCACAATTCTTCTATCGCATCCGAACATTTCTAACTCAATGTTTAACAAACACTTAGTGGATATCAACAGAAAAAATCCCAATTTTGTATTTCACCACCTTGACAAAAACCGAGTTAATGGCTACTTCGACTTGGAAGCCGAAAAGAAATTGTTGAGGGAGTCCAAGGCGATTGTGTGGCAGTTCCCTATATATTGGTATAACTCCCCCGCAAGTTTGCGTGACTGGCAAGATCAGGTCATGAGTCCGATTGTGTACAGCGCCGACAACTTCTTGAAGGGTATGCCCGTACGCGTCGTATTTACGGCAGGCGCCGCCGCCGAACATTACACTCACGAAGGACTCAACCGCTACACCGCAGACGAGATGCTCATTCCATTCGAAATGACGGCAAACGCCGCCGGGATGAAGTGGTTTAAGCCTCTCGGATTCTACGGTTGCAGCCCGGATATGACAAAAGCCGCCCTCGAAAAGGCGGCTCAGGAATACGAAAAAAGCCTGTTAGAACTACTTTAGTTCATAAACGACGCGAACCGAAGCGCTTACCTCGACGGAGTCGGCAATAGCCGTTTCGTCGGGAGCGGTGGCACCGTCCATCATAGCGTTTGCCGCAAGCATGACACCCTTGGCGCGATAGACGCGATTGTACTGGTTGTAAATAATTCCGCCACCTTCGCCATTGATTTGAAGAACGCGGCCAAGCTTGGCACCAACGCCTTCGGCATAATCATTAGCCTTGGCGGTAGCCTTTTTACCCGCCGCCTTGATGACTGTAGACTGCACAGCATCCACATCCTTGAGCTGGGCGGACGTGCGCTGGATTTCGACATCCGGTTCCGAAGAAAGCGCCTGCACGAGAGCGGCGGCATCAATCTTACGATTCACCGTAATCACAAAGCTCTGTGTCGCCACATAACCGACGAGTTCGCGCTTGCTATTGCGATAAGACCATTCCTTGTGCATTTCGACGCTGTTCTGTTCTACGTTGGATTGCGGAATTTCAAGCGATTTCACGTTTTCGAAAATCACGGAACGGCGTTCTGCCAAGCGCTTGGAAACCGATTCTTTGTCCTTGCCGCGGATTTCGAGGCTAAAGCCCATTTCGAACTTGTCAGCGGCAAATTTCTTGGTTTCGGACGCCGAAACTTCGATTTTCGGGACTTCAAACACCGTTGTGCCATTAGATGCAGCTACAGGAACTGCAGCTGGTTCCGCCTTCACGACGCGAATGAGAACGCACACGCAGACGATCAGCAGTACGAGATAGATGATATTGAGCAATTTTGAGATCATCAAATGACCCTCCATAAAAAATCTGTTTTTAAATTAAAATTTTTTGCAGCGAGAGACCAACACAGAAAAAAGTTTTACACCAAAACAACAAAAGGCAAATCCATTTGGAATTGCCCTATCTTGACGATAACAATAATTCAGAAAGTATGATAGTTAGTCCATTACGCAACGGAGATATGTAAATATTGATGTTTTGCTCTTCGCTTCGACCTTTATCGGTTTAGACGGTTCTTCACAATAAAGCACAACCGCATAATTTTTTGTTGAATTAGCTTCATCAAGCGCCAGGAACTCTGGGATATTTTCTTCATCTTCATTAGCGGCGTTCAACGACAAGCCATAATCATCCGTGCCAACAAAATAACGCATTTTCCAGTCAGTCGAAAGGAGCTCTGTTAACGGAGCGGCATTAAAAAGTTCTTGCCATTCATCAATTGAAGGAATATGCCATCCTGTTGGGCAAAGTCCTTGATGGGGCTGTTGAATTTCCGATTTAGCCAACTGTTCTTCGTACTTGCATGAAATCTGCATCGCGGTCATCCAGCCATAGTGATGACCGTACTTTTGCAAAACAGCTTCATCTTTTATAGTGTAATCGTAATAGTTGCTAGAGCAATCGTCTAAAGTATTGGGATTTTCCAAACGCAGATTCTGAGCCATCCAAATCTGGTTCCCAACCTTAGCGGTCTTATAGACATTGCCATCGCGTTCATCGGTCAGCAATCCCGTTGCAGGATCATAGTTCGAAACAACCTTTTTCGAGCTACTCGATGCAACCGAAGAGCTGCTGGCAACATTATTTTCGGCAGAGCTTGACTGTCCATTATCTGCAATGGACGAACTAGAAGCTACAGAAGCAGAGCCATTATCAGAACTTGAAAGCGGGGCAACCGCAGAAGAATTCGGAGTATTTTCGGTAGCAGGTCCCGAAGAACTATCATCACCACAAGCCGCAAAAAGAACAGCAGCCCCCAAAAGCAAGTATTTGCACTTCATATAAAATCCTTTTATTTTGTTACACTTCGAATATAACAAAAACTAAAGGCAAAATAATTCTTCGCCGCAGAAAACCAATAAAATTACCGGATCCTGCTCCTACGAACCTAATTCAACTAAGGCACTAAAGTGCCAAGTTTCATATATCGACTCAGCTCAGGATGACGCGATTAATCCATTCTTATTTGCGTTTTGCGCAAACAGCATTCGCCACGAAGTTCACGACAAGCGCTACGACGATGGTGGTGGTCATGCTGATGAAGGGCAACCACGGCCAGCTAAAGACGCCGTCGAATACGGCTTTCACGCCAAACGCAGGGATTCCCTGGAACAAAACGAGGCTAGCCATGCCGCAAAGCACGGCGACAATCACAACCCACGCGCGTAACGCTTTTTCAGCGGCTCCAAAAATTTTGTCGGCAAAGAACGCAAGGAGAAACATGCCAAGAAGCGGTCCCGTGAAAAGTCCCGTAAAGAAGATGGCGTTCTTGAGGAGGCTTCCCTGCTGCGTTGCTGCAAAGAGCGCAAAGAACACGCCGAGCACGCCCCAGACAACCGTCCAGATTTTTGCACGCTTAAGCCCGCCCATTCCCGTCGATTCGCCCCAACCAAGGAAGTCGCGCTCGGACGTATTGCTGAGAGAATTGATGGCACTAGAAAGGCTACTCATCGCAGCCGCGCAAATGGCGGCGACAATCAAGCCCGTCACACCAGACGGAAGGCCGTTCACGATGAAATACGGGAACACGTCATTTTGACCAAGGTTTTCCGGAAGCGTAGCGACCTGAGCCTTTTTGTAAAAGACAAAGAGCGCGGCTCCGACCCAGTAAAAGAGAATCGAAACGGCGCAGCCAAGCACCATCGAAAGTACGCTCGAGCGGTTCGCCGCCTTCACATCCTTGCAGCTGAGGTAGCGCTGAACAAACTGCTGGTCGCAACCGCGAATGGCTATTTCGAGAATCGCATACGCAAAACCCGCCGAGATGAGCGTGCGTGCATCAGAAATGTCCATCGACGGATTCCACCAGCGCGTTTTGCCCGCTTCGCTAGCGAGTGTCGCCATTTCGCCAAAGCCACCCACCTGACTTGCGATAATCAAAAGCACAAGCACGCCACCGCCAAAGAACACGCAGAATTGCATCACGTCGGTCCAGATGACCGCCTTGATGCCGCCAAACCACGTGTAGAAAATGGCAATCGCCGCCGAGACGATAATTGCAAGTTTCAAGTCAATGTGCAAAATCTGTGCAAGCACAAGCGAAGGCGCGTAAAGCAAAATGCCCGTACGCAAAAGCAAATGCAAGCAGTAAAAAATCGCAGCCAAGCGGCGCACCGAGCGGCTCCCAAAACGCACTTCGAAAAGTTCATAAGCGCTCGAAATGCCCGACGAGCGGAGCCTCGGGATAAACACAAAGCCCACCACAAAAATGCTAAGGAGCGCACCGATCTGGAACATCAAAAAAGTCATGTCATCGCCGAAGACATCGGCAGGCGCGCCAAGAAACGTCGTTGCACTCACGGAAGTCGCAATGAGGCTAATCCCCACAGCCACCCACGGCATCGAACCGCCGCCGAACATGTATTCCTTGAGGTTTTTGTTGCCACGAGAAACCCAGAGCCCAATCGCCAAGGATAAGAGCAAGTAAGCGACTAAGACAATCCAATCGAGAGCTGTGAACATAAACTACGCCGTTACGGCTTCAGATTCTACGGTTTCAAAACGCACGACCTGATTGCGGCCGCCATCCTTCGCCTTGTAGAGCGCCTGGTCGGCATTGTTCACCGCCTTCTTCATGTCCGTAAATTCCGGTTCCACAAGGAAGGCGCCAATGCTAACCGTCACGCGGAGCGGGTCCGTCAAGTGCACGTTGAATTCGAGCTTGCCCACCGCCTTGCGGATGCGTTCTGCCGTTTCAATCATGCCTTCCGGAGTCGTATCGATAAGCGCCACCACAAATTCTTCGCCGCCATAGCGAGCCACGACATCAATTTCCTTGCGGATTTCACCGCTAATCGCCGTAGCAATACCCTTGATGACTTCGTCACCAACCGGGTGTCCATACGTATCGTTCACGTTCTTGAAGTGGTCAATGTCCATCATCAAGACGCCAATATTATACTTCTTGCGGTCAGCGCGAATCTTTTCGGTGCGCAGCGTCTCTTGCAGAGAGCGGTGGTTCATGAGCCCAGTAAGGCCGTCGCGTGTAGCAAGGTCCTTGTCCTTTTCAACCTGACGGGCACGGGCGTAAGCAAAGCCTGCGACACCCGCAAATGCCTTGAGGAGTTTCTTTTCGTGATCCTGATAGCGGTTCGTGTAACGGCTTTCAAGGCAAATAGCAAGTTCAGCCGTTTTCGCTTCGGGTTCCGAAGCCACCGGCATTACAAACAACTGACGCAATTCCATATTGCGCTTTTCAGAATCGTTCAAACGAGGCACGTAATCGGTATATCCCGACGTAAACGAACGGAACACCGGACGGTTCCTCATGAGAGCAAGAACAAAGATGCCCTTATCGGACAACGTAAATTTCTTATTGGCAAACTGCTCGGAATCCACACCCACGCAGTAGACCACACGACCGACACCTTCATCCAGCCTATCCATAGCGAGAATCGTCAAGCGGTCAAACGGGATATTTTCCTTCACGTATTCGAACATCTGCTTGTAAATATCCTTGACCGTCATCGTCTGGAAGAACTTGCGCTGGTAGCGGTAAAGCGTACTGAACTGTTGCTGTTCGATGTAGTTCTGCGCCGAGGCATAGCTCTTGAAACTGACCATGTACATCGCATGCGAAATGAACGTAAGAGCCTGGGCTTCTGCAGCAGTAAACGCATTCGGGTGCAAGGAGTCCACCAAGATGATTCCCAAGCGGCGTTCTTCGCGGTCCAAGAGCGGCACACCGACCAAGGAGCGGATCATTCGATTTTCAATGTAGTACGGGAGGCGCTTGCCGACAAGCAAATCGCCTTCCAAAATGCGAGAGACTTCCGGGCGCAAAAGCTGGCTCAAGATACCCATGTTCTCGGTAATCTTAGCCCCCGTATCGATACAGTTCGGGATATCGCTCTGGAACGTTCTCAAACGGAACTCGGTTGCACTACCGCCATTCGTAAAAATCGTAATCGTGTTAGCCTGCGGCATCAACACCTTGAGGCAACGCAACATATCGCCAAACGCCTTGTCGACATCCGCATTAGCACGGGACCAGATCTGGTTCACACGGAGCGAGGAATTCGGTTCATTGGTATCCATCTTGACATCGTTCGTAAACTCGTTACGAATATCCGGAGACACAACCGGAGTAAGCGCCGTCGAACGCTTGTTCTTGATCACAGGAATAACAGTCGTGCCATTCGGGAGACTCGGACGGTTCATGATGGCAAGTGAAAACGCAACGACAGCAAAGGGGGTAAGGAAAAGAAACATGCCCCCCTGAAAAGCAAGACCTATTAACGCACCAGCGACAACAAACAATATCTCAGATACGGACATACAACCCTCTACAAGCGGAATGATCTATATAACATGACAAATGCGAGACTGGCATAAATAAAGTGACTGTTCCACGCCGCCCAGAACGGCGACAGAGCCCCGTTTTCACCCATTTTAAGTCCAATCCTCTCTAGAATATAATAGCTAAAAACAAGCAACAAGCCAACACCAAATTTCTGGGAGAGCCCCCCAGAACGGCTATACCGGTGGCAAAGCGCAGCCCCTATCAAAAGGACAATCAGGTTCATCCAGTGTGCGGAATACTTAAACTGGAGCGCCGTCTCCATCGCACGGGTATCTTCACCTGAACGGCGAAGCACATCGATACGAGCCTTGACCATCTTGGAGTCCATTTCGTCGGCAAGCTGCCTTTCGTTAATCAAGTCATTCGGGTGCGTGCTGACCTTGCCCTTCATATTTGCAAAACGGACCGGGAAAACCTGAACGGAACCATCCTTTTTGAACTTGCGGTGGAACCCGTTTTCGAACCTCCAGAATCCATCACCGGTCACAGAATCTTTTACGATCCAGCGGATGGCACGAACATCGTAACGTTCGACCAGACGCCCTTGCTCGCGGATCAGGAGAACCACATCTCGCCCGACTTTACTTTTGCCCGAGTAATGCTTGAAGAACCAGCTATTCTTTTCGCTATCAATAAACGTAAAGTCCTGTTTTTCCTTGATGCGCGGGTTCTTACGCTTTTGCGCGTTGGTTTCCATGATTTCAAAGCGTTTGTGGTTAGCATCCGGGAGCCAATGTTCACTCATTTCGTACGAGCCAATCGACATGAGGATGCCCAAGAAGAATATCGGCATTAGCGTCTTGAACGGACTTTGGCCCGAGCTCTGCATCGCACACATTTCGAGGTGGCGTGCCATATTGCCCACCGATGCTAGGACCGCAATAAACAGAGCGACCGGGGTAATCAAGTACAAAATATACGGAAGGTAGCTCAAGTAGTAATCGGTCACCGCCTTCATCTCTCGGGCTGACCAGGTCTTGATATTACCGACAAAGTCAATTACCACAAAGATAAGGACTGCACCGCAGACCACGATGAGGAACATCTTCAAAAAATTCCAGATAAGGTATCTTGAAAATTTCATCCGAACCTCTTCGTGATTTTACCAAAGAATCGACCAATCTTCCTAAAGAAGCGGGAAATTTTGGAATCGCCCGAGAAGCGGTCGCGAATCATCGCACGCGTCAGGAATATGCCGAATATGCCGATAATGATATTCGAAATCCACATGGCAAGTTCCGGAGAGACCACCAGGCGGTCGGCAAGGTTTTCGCCACCGATAAGGCAAATCCAGTAGATGACAAAGAACGCAAGGCTATAGAGAATGCCTGTGCCAATGCCACCCTTGCGCGCCATGATTCCAAGCGGAGCGCCGATCAGCACGAACACAAAGCATGCAAAAGCGGTGCTGAACTTTTTGTGGATTTCAACCATGTACTGGGCGGCACGCTTGAGTTCGCCTTCCATGCGCCCCCAGGCACGTTCTGTGGCACGAAGCGAAGCCGTTTCCTGCACGCGAACTTTACGGAGGCTCTGCACAATCTGCATCGAATCGCCCAAAGGAAGTCCCTTGACGTCAGCCGAGAGAACACTATCGCCATCGACAAAATCACGGATGCGAAGGAGAGTCGGCAAGCGGCGGGTCTTGGCTTGCACTGCTGCCGTATCGTAGTTCTTACGGGCTTCCGTCACCACGTCCCACATCATTTCGACAGGCATTTCGCGGTCACTGCGGTAACTGCGGCTGCGGCGTTCCAAGCGGTCATCCACATTCTGCATCGCAAGATCCTGCGAGAAGAATCGGATGCGGAAGTAGTTATCGGCATCATCCGGATCAACGAGATGCGTTTCACCACTGCGAAGCCTAAGCATGAGAGTCGCACCGTTGTCCACATAGTCCATCGAGGCGCTATCGGCATAGACAATACGCGGAGCGCCCTTCTTTTCCATTTCGAAAATCTGGATCCCGTACAAGGTTCCCGACACGGGGTCAATTCGGTTTACCCAAAGTTGCACGCCGGGGAACTGCGTAATCAGGCGCCCGGCATCAATAAACACGTGCGGTTTCTTGCGCGACACCGCATTCATGAGTTCCACAGACCTATGGTTTGCCTCCGGGAGCACCCAGTTATTGAACACGACCATCAAGACCGAGAGAAGCAGCGCCACAAGCAACACCGGGCGCATCAGCGACAAAGGCGATATGCCTGCTGCCTTGACCGCCGTAATTTCCTGGTCGCCAGACATACGACCAAACGTCATGAGGCTTGCGACAAGCACCGCCATCGGGATCGACAGCGAAAGCATCCACGCCAAGTTGAGCACAAAAATTTCAAGAACTGTAGATGTAGGCAAGCCCTTGGACAACACATTGTCCAAGATTTTGACCAAAAAGTCAACTACAAACAAAAAAGTAATGCCAAAGAGCGACGCCAAAAAAGGGGCAATTAGCTCTTTCAAGACATAGCGGACTAAAATCATTTTTCTCTAGAGTCGTTTTTTTCTACTTTACAGCGTGAAAGTTAGAATTAACCAAAGAAAAAAAATGAAAAAAGTTTTCAAGTATACCCTGTTCGTTCCTTTTTTCCTTTATATGGCAACTGTGATGGGTTGTTCTTCGACCTCCAACAAAAAAATGACCCACACGGAATGGTGCAAAACGCGCTACGAAGCCGCCGAAGAACTCTACAAGGCAAAAAAATACGGCAGAGCCACCGAAAAACTCGAAGAAATCCTTTCTACCTGCGCCGGTTCCGGATACATGGAACAAGCCCAGTTCTTGCTTGCCGAAAGCCGTTTCAACCTGGAGCAGTGGATTGAAGCCCGTGGCGAATACGGAAGCTTTATCGTAAACTTCCCGGGTTCTCCGTTTGCTGAAACCGCCGAATTCCGCAAGGCAGTCTCTTCGTTCAACATGGAATACAAGATTGACCGCGACGAATCCAACACGACAACCGCCATGAAGGATTTTGAACGCTACTTGGCAAACCACCCGGAAACCCCGCTCCGCGACTCCGTCAACTACTACTACAACCTCCTCGTCGACCGCGTTGCCGAAAAGGAATTCCAGACGGGCCGCCTCTACTTGCGCATGGAAAAGCCGCAGGCAGCCGTCATCTACTTCAAGGAATTTTTGGAAACGTACCCCAAGGCAAAACGCCGCCAGGAAGTACTCTTCCTCATCTCCGACGCTTACACGGACCTCGACCAGTTTGAACCGGCAAGGCAGTACCTCGCCATCGCCCAGAACGAAGCCAGCGATGATCAGGACATTCAAAAGCGCGTGAAAAAGGCTGAAGCCAAAATCGCTAGCGCCGAAGAATCCTACGAAAAGCGCCTGAAGAAAGAATCTGAAAAGAAGCGCCTCCAGAAAGAAGAAAAGAAACTGGCTGAATAAGGCAACAGGATGAAATCGAAATCCGGAAAGATATTTTCACTTTTGGCATCTTTGCTGTTCTCTGCAAATGCCTTTGCTGCAAGTGAAGAAAAACTGGATCACGACAATTCCATCCTTTCTGTATTTGTACAGCCGTCGATTTCGTTCATCAGCTTTGAAGAACGAAAATACTTCCAAGAAGCCATCGATACCATTTATTACGGATTTAGGGCAGAAGCCGTTACCAGCGCCGAAACGCTAAACGTCGCCAAGCAGGATTTCCAAAAAGTGAACTTCTGCTTCCCGATTACGGCAGGTATCCAGTGGCAATTCATGGAAGACCAATTTTTAAGCGCGGGCATCGGATTTATCTACGACAATGAATCAGTCGTCTTGACCGACCGCAGGAGCGGCACCCACAGTTACGAATACACGCTGCAAGGCATTCCGCTGTTCCTCGAATACCGCTTGGCACTCCCCAAGAACTTCATCACGCTCAGCACGGGCGGGCTCTTTAGCATAGCCGTCCGTTGGTACTGGGTGTTACCGGGCACAGAAATCTACACGACCTGGGGTTACCTCGGTGCAGAAACTCCACTCCTTGGAGCAGGCTTTGGCGTAAGCGTGGGTTACCTTTTTGCAAGCTGGAAAAACTTTAAACTCTATGGCGATATTGGGTTCAATTCCATTTCGGTGAAGTCGGACAAGAAGTTCTCGGACATCGTCCCGAACGGTCCGGAAGAAAAAGCAAAGTGGAACTTGGGTGGAATTCAGTTGCAAATCAGAGGTTCTTTTGGTTTCTGGAACAAGCCGGAACCCAAAGACGATGAAGATGACGACGACGATGACGATGGAGACAAGAAACCCAAAGTCAAATTTATCGACGATACGAAAAAAGATTCTGTGAAGGTCGATTCAGTGAATGTCGCCGCACAGGATAGCGCAAAGATTGATACGAGCGTAGTTCGTGATACATCCGCAGTGCAAGACTCCGCCGGAATTGCAGATTCACGGAAAACTGCAGTGCAAGATTCAACAGCTGCACAAGATTCCGCAAAAATCGATACGAGCGTCATGAAAGCTTCTGTTGGTACGGCTCCGGAAAATGCGCCGAAAAATGCGCCCGCACCACAAGACGCGCCTAAAAAGAGCGCGGATCCTGCAAACGTAAAATCAAAAGGTGACTGATGAGTTTTTGGCCGGGGGAAAAATTGCGTTATGCAGAAACGCATTTTAAGTTCAAGCTACCCTGGTCGCTCCTTTACAAGCCGTGGCCCGAAATTATTTTCGATGCGCCGTTCCAGTTTGTGCCAGGCATCGAACCTTACCTCTGGATTGTCGTGCGCGATGCAGACCATTTCCCGACAATCATAAAAAGTGCGGAAATCGTTTTAAAAGCGCAGGCACAAGAAACGCAACAAGATGCGTTGCAATTACAAGACGCGCCGCAGCCGGACATCGTCATTTGCAAAGAATTGAATATCGAAGTCCGCGAACAGATGAAATTCATTCCGCTTGCGCTTGGGAAAATTCCGACAGGCACATACGAAGCCCATTGCAAATTGACCGTCGAACGCGAAGGCAAATCGCAAACGTTTGAGCGCTGGAACTTGCCAAGACTCAAGCATGTTCCGCTCCGCTTTAAAGTCCTGAACGAGATGCCGCCCATCGCCCCCGGCTACGCCGCGGGCGAAATGCACTGTCACACGCACTACTCCGCAGACCATGTGGAATACGGCGCCATACCAGAAGTTTTGCAGCTCGCCGCCAAAGCGGTCGGGCTCGACTTTGTAAGCTGCACGGACCACGCCTACGACTTTGCATTCACACAAGAAGATTACACCAAGGAAGCGGACTCGCCTGTACCGAGATTCCAGAAATTGCGCGAAGAGATTGCAGCGCTCCCAAAGAAAGATGAAAACGGCAACGACATGCCGCTCATGCTCGCAGGCGAAGAAGTATCTGCCGGGAACAGCAAAGGCGAGAATGTACACATGACTGTCCTCGCCCCCGAAGGTTACCTCCCGGGGCTCGGCGACTGCGGCCGCTATTGGCTTGAAAACAGACCAACGCGTAGCATCAAGCAAATCCTGAACATGACCGAAGCGCACTGCTTCGCAGCGCACCCGTTCCAGCAAATGGGAATGTTGGAAAAGTTCGTGTTCCGTCGCGGTTACTGGAAGCCCGAAGATTTGCAGTTGAAAAACAAGCACTCTATTCGCGGACTGCAATTCTGGAACGGCATCCGCGATGAAGGATTCAAGCTTGGCAGAGAATTTTGGATAAATGAATTAGGCAAAGGCAATTACCTGCTCCCCATCGGCGGGAACGACGCCCACGGTGATTTGAACAGCATGACCGCCGTTGACTTACCGCTCATTTCGCTCAAGCACACCCGTGCGCATACTTTCGGAAATGTAAGAACGGTGATTAAACTAGATGAGAGTGGAGCAAAACAAAAGTCCCCACTCACCCTCGCCACCATCAACACAGCGTTCGCCGCAGACAACTGCTACATCACGGACGGTCCGGCCCTCTGGTGGGAACGCGACAACAACGGTATCACGTTCCATGCCCGCAGCAACAAAGAAACCGGCGGCGGTTTCCGCTACGTCCGCATTTACGGTCGCCGCATACAGCCAAACGGCAAGCTCGCCCCCGAAGAAGAAGTCATGATCGGGAGCCTCATCGCGACTCCCGACCACGCCGACATTCCGGTCGCGACACTCGGCTTTGCCTACGTCCGCGCCGAATGTGAAACGGCAACCGGCAAGTTCGCCCTCACCTCGGCAGCAAAGTTGCTCTGACAGCGTTTCAAAAAAGTCCTTAAGTATTTGTTTTTGAAACGTTTGTATGTTATCTTTTGAATAGATAGCGAATCTATTTGAGCTAATTTTAGCTCTCTGGGTTTGTTTGAGGTAAATTTCCTTTTTTGGCACGGAGTTTGCATTTAAGGAAAAGTTTCCAAAAATCAGGAAGGTTGCCATGCCACACTTTATGTCGCCCATGATTCGCCGCAGGCCATCCGCCGAAGAATCGCGCTCAACCTCTGCAAATCAAGAGTCCGCGCAACCTTCAATTGTACAAAGCATCGATTTTTCACAGCCAACACAGCCTTCGACTGAACAAAGCGCCGAGCAATCCGCGCCGTCCGAAGAACAGCAACAAATTCTGCCCGATGTCCGCGTGAGCGAAGGCGGTTTCAGGCAAATCCGCGACGAGAGTCTCGTGCTTTTGTCGCAAGGCATTACGCACCGCATCGAACGCTCCGAAGAAGGTCCGTTCCAGATTTTTGTGGAGCCCGAAAAACGCCGCATGGCACAATTCCAAATTCGTCTTTACCACCACGAAAATCCACCGCTCGACGAGAATCCGCCCCTCCCGCTAAAGCTTACGCTACACCCGCTCTGGGTGCTTGCCATTCCCATCATTTGCACGCTCTTAGATTTTTCTGACATCTCCGTTCAAATGCACAATTCAGGCATTGCCGATGCCTCCAAAATTCTACGCGGAGAATGGTGGCGCACGATTACAGCCATGACGCTCCATGCCGACAGCCGCCATCTCGGGAGTAACCTCGTATCGGGATTTCTCGCTTTGAGCCTATTGCACTACCGCATCCCACTTGCAAAGCTCGTGCCTTTCCTAGCGGTCGCCAGTGCCGTTGCCAACTTCTTCGTAGCGCTTACCGTGCAAACAAGCTTCCGTTCGCTCGGCTTTTCCGGCTTCGTTTTTGCAACCATCGGTTGCCTCGCCGTCATCGAGTTCCGTCTCATGCCGCGCGAAACGCACGGCATGCTCCGTCGCTTTGCGCCGCTCTGCGGCGCCGCCTCGCTTGCCGTATTCCTCGGTCTTGGCGAAAACGCAGACATCCTCGGTCACTTTTACGGTTTTATAGCGGGCCTGCTTTGCGGATTCATCCCCACAAAAAAGACGCTCCGCTGGGGAGCGCCTACTACAGCCGCCGACATCTTTGGAGTCCTCGCCTACTACGCATTGTTCGCCGTAGGCTGGGCATTAGCCCTTTAACAACAGGCCTACAGCGTAGGCACAGCTTTTGCATTCTTGTCGTTTAGCTTTTTCAATTCAATAAAGAACTTTTCAACGACCTGTTTCTGGATGCGTTTCTGTTCTTCTTCAGTAAAATTGTGATTGCGCGTACGAAATTCTACAGCGAGCTGATCGCACTTCGCCTCGTCGTACTCGTGCGTTTCGCACTTGATTCCGCTATCAACCACATCGTTCACAAACTTTTCCGGGGAATCTCCACATGCAGTGAATAACAATGACAAAAAAATCATTGTTAAAGACCATAAAAACATTTTCATGGTGCACCCTCCCATTTTAGGTTGTGTATAATACCAATATACTCTTTAAAAGCGCGCCCGTTTGTAAATTGATTTTTATGATGAGAAATCAATAAAAAAAGCCCGTCCCCAAAACGGAGACGAGCCAAAATTCAAAAAAATCAGCGATTAGAGAGCGGCGAGGAACTTGCGAGCCTTGTCAGCAAAAGCGCGGTTGTCGCCATAAATCTGGAGGAGACGTTCGGCAGTAGCCTTAGCCTTGTCGCTTGCACCAAGCTGCTGGTACACGAGAGTGAGCTTCCACATGGCATCTGCAACCATCGGGACCTCGTCAGCCGGTTCGTCCTTCTGATAGCGGTCTTCCTTGTCGCCAGTGCGCTTGCCGTATTCAGCAATGTACTTTTCGAGGAAGTTTGCAGCAGCGGAGAAGTCACCCTTTTCCATCTTCACAGCGGCAAGACCATGCATGGCAGCCGAACGGACGAGAGCCACGGAACCAGCGTTGTCAAGAGCATTCTGGAAGAGGAGAGCAGCACCATCAAAGTCCTTCTTTTCGAACTTGATGTTACCAGCGAGGAGGGATGCCTTAGCGAGAGCAAGACCTTCAAGCTTGCCAGAAGCAATCTTGCCTTCGAATTCCACGAGAGCGCTATCCTTTTCGTTCGCATAGAGATAGGTAAGACCCACGCCGATAAGTTCGCTCTGTTCGGCAGCAGCGACCTTGCGAGCTTCCTTATACTGGACAATGCCAGCAATAATTGCGAAGAGGACGACAAACGCTACAGCGATCTTGGTGCCATGGTGGACAAAGAACGCTTTAAGTTCAGAATTATTGTTATTAGATTCGTTAGCCATATGTTAAGCTTCCATGTTTAAAATTTTCTCGTAGACCAATCATAGAAAAAAAAATAAAGGTTGTCAGTAAATCTTGACAAGAAATCATTGTTTTACTATCTTTGTCTTCGCTCGCCGCTCTAGCTCAGCTGGTAGAGCAGCTGATTCGTAATCAGCAGGTCGGCAGTTCAAATCTGCTGGGCGGCTCGAAAGACTCCTCGGACACAAGTCCGGGGAGTTTTTTTCATGTCATTCCCGCCTCCGAGCTCTTTGACTACTTGCAGCTCTGCTGCTTAGTAGTCATGATCCGCGTATGGGGAGGGATTCTCCTTTTATATACCAGAGCCTTTTTGTAAGATTTTCAGCAAAAATGCGAGTCTTGCGAAATGCGCCCTAAATAACTAAATTTGTCGCTCTATGAATCCGAATGGCGCAATCATTGTACAAAGTAACCTCGAAATTATGGTCGAGGTCGATAATCCTAATTACACTACCGCACGTGATGCAATCGCTCCTTTTACAGAGCTTGTCAAAAGCCCGGAGCATCTGCACACTTATAAGATTTCTCATTTGAGCTTGTGGAACGCCGCCGCAACAGGCCTGCGCGCTCCCGAAGTCCTCGAACGCTTGGACAGCCAGAGCCGTTACCCCGTGCCGCCGACCGTCGTGACCGAAATCGAAGACTACATGGCTCGTTACGGTTTACTTCGTTTGAAAAAAGAAGACGACCGCTTGTTGATGGAATCTGATGATAAATTAATGTTCCTTGAAATTTGCAAGCTCAAGGACGTTGAACCTTTTATTATCGAGCACATTGACGACACGCACGTCGTTGTTGACCCGGAACGCCGTGGTCACTTGAAGATGGTCCTTACCAACGCAGGTTTCCCGGTCGAAGACTTGGCTGGTTATACCGTTGGCGACCCGCTCCCCATCCAGCTCCGCGAAACAACCGTTTCCGGCAAGCCGTTCAAGCTCCGCGATTACCAGAAGGACGCCGCACAGGTGTTCTACGCCAGCGGTAGCGAAAAGGGCGGTTCCGGTGTGATCGTTCTCCCCTGCGGTTCCGGTAAGACTGTGATTGGCCTTGCCACGATGGCTTTGGTACAAACTAAAACTTTGATTTTGACTCCGAACATTTCGTCTTCCCGCCAGTGGATCCGCGAAATCTGCGACAAGACAAACCTCACGCTCGACCAGGTCAAGGAATACTCCGGTGAAGTCAAGGAAATCGGTCCAGTGACGGTTGCCACTTACCAGATTTTGACGCAGCGCAAGCGCGCCAAGAAGGGCGAAGAAAACAAGGAAGGCAAGGAACCAGAAATGACCGAAGAAGAGGTCAAGAAGGAACTTGCAAACTTCCCGCTTTTCAGCCAGGAAAAGTGGGGCCTCATGATTTACGACGAAGTCCACTTGCTCCCGGCTCCGGTGTTCCGCCTGAGTACCGAAATGCAGGCCACTCGCCGCTTGGGCCTTACGGCAACGCTCGTCCGTGAAGACCACAAAGAAACCGAAGTGTTCAGCTTGATTGGCCCGAAAAAGTTCGATATTCCGTGGCGCATCTTGGAAGCACAAGGCTGGATTGCAACTGCCGACTGTAACGAAATCCGCATCCCGATGGATCCGGAACTCAAGATGAAGTACGCTCTTGCTCCGGTGCGCGACAAGATTACGCTTGCGAGCACGAACCCCGAAAAGACGGACATTGTCGAACGCTTGCTCAAGTACTTCAGCAAGCCGGATGACCGCGTACTCATCATCGGCCAGTACATCGACCAGCTCGAAGCGCTCTCCGAAGACTTGCAGATTCCGCTCATTACCGGCAAGACTCCGAACAAGGAACGCGAAAAGCTCTACGGAGCATTCCGTTCGGGCGCGCAGAAGAACCTCATGGTTTCGAAGGTCGGTAACTTCGCTATCGACTTGCCGGACGCCAACGTACTTATCCAGATTTCGGGTACGTTCGGAAGCCGTCAGGAAGAAGCCCAGCGCCTCGGCCGCGTGTTGCGCCCGAAGAGCGACGGCGGTGCAGCACACTTCTACAGCATCGTGACGCAGGACTCCAAGGAACAGGAATTCGCCATGAACCGCCAACTGTTCCTCACGGAACAGGGCTATGCCTATAAAATCATCAAGCGCGGCGACTGGGATATTCTCATGAGGTCGCCCGAGGAACTCGCCGCACGCCCGTAGTCTCGTTAGAAGCGTCGTCTAGCGACGTTCTCGACCCACTCGCCGTATTTATATACGGCTTCGGGGTCTGCGGCCTTGCTATACTCGCTTCTAACTTCGACTATTATGCAAGCATTCTCGCTACTCTCGGCTTCTACGTCATTCTGAGCAGCGAATAGCCGCGAAGAATCCAGTCCAAGTCTCGCATGTAAAAAGGCTCCGCCACTGCGGAGCCTTTTTTGCATTGCCAAGTCTTTATTTCACGGCAATTCTTGCGGTACGAACCATGCTATTGCTTTCGACTCGCACCAGATAATTGCCTCGGTTCAAATGAGCGAGACTAATGCTCTTTGCGCCATTCACAGATTCTGCAAACGTTTCGACCAAATGACCGGTCAAGTCGAACACTTGCACACGCACCATCGAAGATGTGGGCACCGCAATCGTCAGCGCATTGTTTGCATAGCCAAACTTCACGCCGTTCATCGCCACCGTCACAATCTTAGTAGTCTTTTCGCTCGAAGAGGATTCGGCCTTTTCGCTAGAGCTGGACTGCACGGCAGAACTGCTGGACTTCGCGGAACTTGAAGAGGACTTGTCATTCTTGCCGGAGCTAGAAGACTGAGTCTTTGCTGAACTAGACGAAGACTTCGAATCGCTAGACTTAACCGAGCTGGAGGACGATTTATCATCCTTTTTGCTAGAGCTTGAAGACTTCACACTGGAACTAGATTCTTCGACAGAGCTGCTAGACTTTGCAGAACTTGAAGATGTCGCCTCCGAGCTCGAAGATGCCACAACGCTAGAGCTGGACTGCACGGCAGAGCTACTACTCGTTGCCGAACTCGACGAAGACGAAATATCGTCAATAGATGCAACGACATTAATCTTGCCCGTTACAGTCTTTGTTTCTCCATAATAATCCGTCAGTTCGAACCAATAAACGTATTCATAGGCCGCCATTTCAGGATCCACAGTTCCATAAATCTTAACTTGCTTTTTTTCTTTATCTTGTTCCACTTTCAAATCAGCAAGGATTTTTTTACCATTAATAAGTTTCACATGGTTGTACTGATAAACTATCGGAACAATCTCTTGGCCAGCAACAACCGTTTGATTATCGCTACCTTCAATAACATCGAACGACATAACCCCAGCTGCTACATTAATCGTCGCCTTGGCACTCGCATTGTTGTCGGCACCAGTGACTGTAAGCACAACTTCATACGGACCCTTAGCATTTTCTTCAACCAGCCCTGTAATAGTCACCGTATTACCATCTTTTTTAAGCCCGTAACCACCCGGGAAATTCGTAAGCTCAAGATTAGAGCCATGTTCTACCTTGAAAACAATCGGTTCGATCGAATCGCCGGCGGTCACCGTCTGCGTTTCATTTTCAACAACAGATACACTCGTCACGACAGACTTATGAATCACATCAACGTTTGCAAAAGCGGTATCATTGTTATTTTCACCAATTGCAATAACTCTTATCGTGTATAATCCACCCTTCAAATTCTCATCGACAGTTCCACTGCACGTGAGCTTATTTCCTTCTACACTATACGCAAACGATCCTTTTAACGATCCTTCGAACTTAAATGAAGATAAACTTTCATCGTCACGAACATTTGCAAATTCGAACACGACAGGCTCAATCTCATTGCCCGCCAGGACTTCCTGTCTTGCTTTTTCACTAACAAGTTTTATTGATGTGCGAGCCTTGCCACTTTTCACAACAATCGTTCCCGACATGCTCTTTTCATCGCCTTGGTCGTTCTTAACAGTGACTTTGTATTCATAATCACCAGACATTACATCGCTATTTACAGAGCCGACAATCATGATTTTATGTTTTTTTTCATCAATATTCTTTACAAGTCCAGACGGGAGTCCACTCACGCTATAACTTGTTATTCCCTCGTAATCGAAAACGATAGGTGTAATAGACTTACCCGCAGTGACTTCCTGATTCACGTCACCGCTACTTTTATTCCATTTTAAAGACAACGTTTCTTCTTTTTCCAGCACAGTGAACTCGAACTCTGTCTTGGCGAACTTGCCTTCATTGTCCCGGACGACGATAAATGCAGTGTACGTACCAGCGGAAATATCATCCCTCATCTCTCCCGCAATTTCACAAGCGGGCCCCTTAGTCCACCTTTTCGACAATCCAAAATTTTCCAAAAAGTTCGTCGATGAATATTCTGGAACAACATTTTCGGCAAGGCCAGTATTTTCATATAGAATCGTAATCGGCTTAATTTCATCGCCAGCATACACGGTCTGGGTAAGTTCCCCTGACAGAACCTGTTGCGTGATCTTTTCCGAAGCCACGTAAGTTTCAGCGGCATTTGCTACCGCAAAGAACAAGGCAAAAACCAACGCCATGATTTTTTTCATATAGCCCTCCATTTTTCGCCCCTAAAAAGGGCCAAGGTCACCTACTAAATTGCAAATATAAAAATATTGAAAGAGCCGCATTCCCTGCGGCTCCATTCCGATTACTTTCCGAGCAATCTGTGGTTCACGTGCGCTTCGACGACGTTCACCACGTAGTCCCCCAGCTTTTCGCAGTCGTTCACCACATCCATGTAATGCACGCCAATCTGGTAGCTGTAGCGCTGCGCATTGATATCTTCGATATTCAAGTCCTTGAGCATCTTGCGGTAATCGTTGATTTCAAATTCAAGCGTCATCGTATTCGAAGCCTTCGTATGCGGCTTGTCCTCGATAACATCCACCATCTGCACTAGCGCCTGGTCGCAAAGTTTCATCATGTTTTCTATGCGGCTGTACTGTTCCTCGGTAAAATCTTCCTCAAGATGGAACTTGCGGTTGATGGCGCGAGCCATGTTGTAGCAAGCATCGCCGATACTTTCGATTTCAGAAATTTCCTTCTGCATGCACTGCAACATCGTCTTACTTTCGATACTCAAGCGACCGCCGCTGACCTTGTTCAAGTATTCACCAATTTCAATTTCAAATCTGTCGCTGATACCTTCGTACTTTTCGATGCGGGCGAACAGCTTTACAAAGTCCTCTTCATTTTTCATCTTGAGGAGGTCCGGCAAGAAGCGGAACATCTTGAGAGTGCGTTCTGCAAAAACGTTAATTTCCTTGCGGGCTTCAAAGAGCGAAAGTTCTGCCGTACTCATGAGGCCACCGCTGATAAACTTGATACGGAAATCTTCGCCGTCGTCCTTTTCCTTGATAATCTTGCAAATGAGATTTTCCATCGGCTTAATGAACCAAATCAACAAGAGCACGTTGCACAGGTTAAATGCCGTGTGGAATCCAGAAAGTGCATACGTCACACGCACACTTGCATGGGCAATTTCTTCTTGAGTCTGCGGCACAAAATTAGGGTCAAAGCCAACAAAATGGCAAACCATGTTCACAAACGGGTGGAACAAAATCAGCACCCACACCACACCGAACACGTTGAAGAGCATGTGCGCCAAAGCCGCGCGCCTAGCCTGCGTACTTGCCGATAGCGCCGCCAGGTTCGAGGTCACCGTCGTACCGATGTTTTCGCCCATCACAAGCGCAATTCCCTGGTAAATCGGGAGCACGCCACTAGAGCAAAGAATAAGCGTAATCGCCATGATAGCCGCCGAAGACTGCACGCACATCGTAAGGATACCGCCCAGGAGCAAGAACAAAAGCGTGCTCCAGATGCCGTAGCCGCCCGTCGAGGCAAAGAAATCAATAATCGTCTGGTTATGCGAAAGGTCCATCGCCACCGCGTTTTCACGGAGCGTCGTGAGCCCGAGGAACATAAACGAGAAGCCGAACACAAATTCGCCAAAGCTCTTGACACTGTTTTTGCGGACGTAGGTTAGCACAATGCCAAGCGCAAAGAACGGCCACACCACGCTGCTCATGTTGAACTGGAATCCGAAGATGGACATGAGCCAAGCCGTTGCCGTCGTACCGATATTTGCGCCCATAATAACAGGAATGGCCTGCTTAAGAGTAAGCAAGCCAGCATTCACAAAACTAACAGTCATGACGGTAGTCGCAGTCGAAGACTGCACAGCAGCAGTAACGGCAGTACCCGTAAGAAGTCCTCCAAGCCTATGCTTGGTCATAGTTCCAAGAACAGTACGGAGATGTCCACCAGTAAGCTTTTGCAAGCCTTCACTCATCGTCTTCATGCCAAACATGAGGAGAGCAAGGCAACCGATCATCTTGAGAATCATAAGAGTCATAGGTCAATCCTATAGAAGCGCCTCTTACCGGGGTCATCGTCGCTGCCTTTCAGCTAGTCCGGATTCGAAACGTAGTTGTTTTTTGTTTTTAGAACTATATAAAAAATAGAAATCCCCCTCTGATTCGTCAAAGGGGGGAAGCTTACATTTTTAGTAGGATGCTTCTTGTCATGCCCGCCACCAAACGGGCATCTCCATCTAAGCAATCCAGCACTACCTTACAGTCACAATTCTTGCCAGCGAGCCACTGCGGACGATGTAGCGCCCTGCCCTCGGGACCGCAATATTCACCGACGGACCATGCGCACGGACGGACTTCACCAAGCGTCCCTGCATATCCATCACGAGCACCGGTCGATTTTCAGAAAGCCCCGAAACCGCAATGTCACGGGCAACCACCTGGACATTCAACGGAGCAACCTTCGCCATCACCGGAGTCGGAATCGCCACGGGACCTTCGCCACTACCCGAGCCCGCCTCAGCAAGCACAACCGTTTCCTTATAGCCCACAACATACGGCTCATCCGAATCGCCAAAAGAATCCTTCACCACCGATTCTGCACAAGCCGAGGTCGTATCGTAAGCAAATACCGGCAAGCATCCGTTATCCACCCACGGGTTCGACAAGTATCTCGAGGATTCCTGCGAAATTGACGCAAACTTCATCTTTTCAAAGTTCAGCGCCTTAATCAAAGTGTCACGACGAATTGCATTTTCTGCCACAGCCCCCAAAGCCTGATAATCCGCAAAATTTGCGCCATAGAAAATATCAGACAAGTCGTTAGAGCCCGTCACTTCATAAGCCACATTGGCAACTTTATCCCCCGACAAAACATCCACATACGAATATGCATTCGAAATAATAGAAGTATCCATTGTAGCAATGAACCCGCCCGTTACCGATTTCGGAGACTCGTTCTTAATTTCGCCCCTATTATAAACGGTCTGCAATACAACACCCTTGCTCTTACCGACAATACCGCCAGCATAAGCCTCCTCAGCAGCCACCTTCACCGTTACCGGACCGTAGTTAAACAAATTGGACACTGAAGTTGTCACAGAATATATCTTCTGAGCCGGAACGTAATAGATATACCCGTAAGCACGACCTTCTATACCACCGGCGTAAACCGTCTTTCCAGAAAGTGCATGCACGCGTCCCCAGTTACCGCTATCCGTAACCCTCGTCGAATCATGGCTACCGATAATACCACCCACAGAGAGGATCCCCGCCACAGAAGCTCCTTCCACCAAGCCCGTATTGAACACGCTGCTTACCGTCGCCTTATGCGAGTAACCTGCAATGCCGCCACCCGAAACAGAACTTTCCCCGGAAACAAGAACCATGCCCGAATTGGTATTTTTACCAACATACGCCGGATCGCCATTAGAAACCTTATAGGCATAGCCCACAATACCGCCAGCAACGCGTCCGTAAACGCGACCCGAATTGTTCAAATTTTGTAGCACGCCATAAGATTCGCCAGCAATACCACCAGCAATATTCATAGAAATAACAGTCGTATTCTCGTTCTTGGAATTCATCAGAACGCCATACGACATGCCCTGATTGTAAGCCACGATTCCACCGACAGATTCTCCGCCACGCACAAGGCTTTTGCGGACCGTCACGTTCCTAATGCAACCGCCATTCTTAATTGCAACCGCAGCCGCAGATGTTCCATAATCGTTTTCAAAACGGCTATTCGCAATCGTCAAGTTTTCAACAATCGAATTCGTATCCACGCAGAAGAACATCGCACGCGTCATGTTGAGTCCATAAATCGTGTGATTCTGACCATCAAAATTCATCTTAAAGCAACGACCGCTCGTATCGATAGAGGTCTTGCGCATCGAAAGGTGCACAGAATCCTCCCCCATCACGATATCGTTTGATAACTGGACCTTGAACTTCTTGTAGCCAAAAGACGTACCCGCTTCAAGCAAAGTCGAGAGTTCGTCCGCCGTCGAAATCGTGTAAACGACAGTATCATCTACAACCTTCGATGCTGGGAACGCATATTGTTGTACATCAAAGTAAATCGAATCATTTTTGTACAAGCTATCAAACGAAAGCACCGGATACCCGCCACGGCGCACCCACAATTTGCGGTCCGCAACGGCGCCCGCTTCCGTATTCAAGAGAGCAAGCATCTCATCGCTTTGCAATTCAGAAGTTTTCTTTTCGCTCTCCGGATAATCTATTTCATTGTAGTTTTTGCCCGCCGCCTTAACACCAGCAAGAGTCTTGTCAAAGTAAGTATTACGCGGAGCATCGATATCAAGAGCATAACCAACGACACCGCCCACAGAATCACCCTTAAGACTCGGAGACGCGCTATACGCATTTGCCACATAAGCGGACGGATAGCGGCTGAGTCCCAAGATACCGCCAACATAGCTATCGCCATAAGAAAGCTTGCCATTCGCTAAAAGTTTTCCACGGTTGTAGACATCGCTAACCACGACAGCGTTGCAGTATCCGGCAATACCGCCCACGTTCAAAGCTTCGGATTCACTCGACGTATCGGCAACAACACCCGTCACATCGCCATAGTTAAACGACTGGCGCAATCCCGGTTCCTTCAAGAAAGGTCCTTCCATCGAACCGACGACACCGCCCACATGCGTACGGAACGTTCCACTACCATAGACGTCACCGCGATTTCTGAGTTTAGTCAAGCCATTCGAGTAAACATGCAATTCGGTCCAACCAATAGCACCACCAACATACGTTTCGGTCAACTTGCCAAAGCCATAAGCCGTAACAGAGCCACGATTAAGCGCATTCGTGAGGCTCGCCTTATCGGACTCGCCCACAATACCGCCGACCATGAGTTTGCCCTTTTCAATCCTGTTGTCAAGAACACCAAGCACATTCCCTGCATTCAAGAAATCGCGATTGTCGCTAGACTGATCCACATGCAGCAAGTGCGCCCCCGCAATGCCACCGACAACAGCAATCGAAGACCAAAAAGATTTTGCAGTATCTGATGCAAAGAGCACCTTAGCCGTAACTTTTCCATAGTTCTGGAGATTTTCCATGTTTCCAAGAACAGAGCCCGCAATGCCACCCGCATACGTCTGCATATACGGAGATTCAATTTCAACATCGCCATGGTTGACGCAACTTGCGATAGCCGTACCACGACCCGTTTTAGAGTAACCTGCAATACCGCCAATGTAGACATCGCTATTAGGGTCATTCTCTTTCAGCGAATCATTCGCAAAGTAAACACGAGCTGAATTAGTACTGCCCAAGATTCGCCCTGCAGCAAAACCTGCAATACCGCCCACGTAACCATTGGCACTAACAGAACCGCCAACAACATTGCTATTGAGAATCATGGCATAACGTCCGTCATCTTCAGAAACGCTCGACATGTAGGCCGCAATGCCACCCGCATAATAAAGCGCCCGGACATCCGTATTATAAACATTCACGTTCCAGATGCGGGCATGCAAATGTTCCGCAATCGCAGCTGCAGACACCGCCGAATCACTACCGAACGAGCTATTCGCCACATTAAAATCGTGAACAGAACCCGCACTCGTGCCGACCAAGCCAAACAAAGCATGTTCTGCATTTACGCCATAGACCGTATGCCCACGGCCATCGAAATCGCCTACAAAATATTCTTCTCGATCGCGATTTTTCCATCTTTTATCACTAAGCTTGGATGTATCGGCACCAAAAACAATATCATTTTTCAAATAAGCCTTGATATTCTCTTTGCCTGTATTCGCTGTAGTTACCGAATCCAGGAAGCCAATCAATTCTTCAGGGGATGTGATTTCATAAAATTTTTGACCATTCTCGGTCACAACTTTCGGCACCCTCGCCGAGCCATTCCACGCCGCAAACGAAACTTGAGCCAGAACAGCAACCCCCATGGCTACCGCAGTATAAAACTTTTGGTGCATAAACACTCCTGCCAAATTACCTATAAGCTATAATATACAAAATATATTACGGACAAAAAAAGCCCGACCAGGAATAAAACCTTGTCGGGAATACACTCGTGCCATCCTGAGCGAAGTCAAAGCACCAGTAAAATTACAGACTGCGCACCATCGCAACAGCTTGGCTGGCAATGCCTTCGCCGCGACCCGTAAAGCCGAGTTTTTCCGTCGTCGTCCCCTTGATGCCAATCTGCTTCACATCCAGACCGAGCACGCGAGCGATATTTGCCTTCATTTGTTCCTTGTGCGGGTTCACCTTCGGGCGTTCGCACATCACGATGCTATCGATGTTGATGATTTCGTAGCCCGCCTTCTTGACTTCTTCGCCAACCTTGCGCAAAAGTTCCAGGCTATCAGCGCCCTTGAACGCCGGATCCGTATCCGGGAAGTACGTGCCGATGTCGCCAAGACCCGCAGCCCCGAGCAAAGCATCGCTAATCGCATGCAAAAGCACATCGGCATCGCTGTGGCCGAGCAAGCCCTTTTCGTACGGGATGTCCACGCCGCCGATAATGCACTTACGGCCTTCCACCAGCTTGTGAACGTCAAAACCAATACCAGAACGATAAATCTTATCCATAATAATTCCTTTTTTTGCGCTTGGAAAAATAAAAAAATACAAGCAAAACCATTTAAACCATATTTGAAATTTTCCTAACTATTTCAAAAGCAGTAAAACCAACCATAAACTCGCTAACCCACACTAAAATGCGGATATATAAATCAGATTTTTTTTTCACAAATAGCAATACTATAATTAACCAAAGAGCAATAGATAGTAATGCCGCTCCAAAAAAGCCAAGCATTGGATTGGACGGGAATGCTGTTTGAAAAAATTTTGCAAGCCAAAAATTCAAAAAGACAACATTAGGCAAAACAATAAGGACATACACCAAAATTTTCGGAATTTCCTTAAGCACTAATGTCAATGAAATTCTTTTTTTCGGCATTGCTTCCATTGACTTTTCTTTAAAATCTTCTGTAAGGACTATTGACGGCTTCTCATTCAAAGCATTTTTTATTTCATGAAAAGCCGTTACCGAGGTTTCTTTTAGTTCCTCCAAATTATCATGTAAAGTAAACTGTTCCGCTTTTTCTTCAGCCCTCAAACGTTCCATAACAGCAGCATGATCCGGATTCGGAGCATCGCACCAAAGGCAACGAGGCATATCATCTTCGTACTTTTCACCACATTTCGGACAAATCATATTTAGTTCCTTTTTAAGAACAAAATACAAAAAAAACATCCCGACTTATTCAGCCGGGACGTTTTTCAATTTGGTAATGGTGATTTACTAGCCGATCAATGCAAGTGCCGGGCGAGCGCTAATCACGAGGAGTGCGATAGCGGACACGGCAACAGCAAAGCGGAGCAAGTAAACGTATGCGTAGTTCGACTTGCAGCAGATATGGTCGCCACCACAGCACTTGTCGTCCTTTGCCGGGGCAAAGAGCACGTAGGCAATGCGGAGGTAGTAAACCGCAGCCACCAAGGAGAGGCCAAAGCCAACAGCGGCAAGCCAGCCGAGGTCAGCATTGAAGGCTTCGGTGAACAGCGTGAACTTGGCAAGGAAACCTGCAACCGGCGGAAGGCCAGCGAGAGAAGCAAGGCAAACGGCAACGCCAAGAGCCACAAACGGACGACGGCGACCAGCACCCTGGAGGTCTTCGAGATTTTCCTTGCAATCATCCTTGCCCGACATGTAGGCAATACCCGTCAAGGCGCCTGCAGAGGCAATCGCATAAGTGATGAGGAAGTAGAACATCGGGCCCATCTGGATTTCACCCTTGCCGAGGTAATTCGGGACCAAGAGACCAATCACGATAAAGCCAGCGTTCATCACGGCAGAGAAAGCCAAGATGCGACGCACAGACTTCTGAGCAAGGCCACTAAATGCACCAATCACCATGGAAAGGATTGCGACAACCAAAACCACGTAGAAGAGCGGCTTAGACGGATTTGCGACAGTCACCTTTTCGGCGAGGTTCCACACAGCTTCGGCACCGGAGCGCGTCACGAGAACGCTTACCCAGACCGTACCGAGAGCGGCAAGAGCACCGACCTTCACGACAGCGGCCATAAAGCCCGTCACAGCGACAGAGGCGCCCGTATAGACGTCAGCCACCCAGAAGTGGAGCGGAGCTGCACCAGCCTTGAAGAGGAGGCCAGCAATCACAAAGAGCATACCGACGCTGTAGATTGCCATACGGCCTTCGAGCACGTGACCGCAGAAATGCGTCGAGCCCGTTGCACCGTAAATGAGCGAAACACCGTAGAGGAAGATGGCGCAGAAAACAGCACCCGAAACGAAGTACTTGAACACGCCTTCGTTAGCGTTCACGTCCTTACGGCGGATGCCCACGAGAGCGTAAATCGGGAAGCTCGTGAGTTCCATAGCAATGAACAAGGCAACAAAGTCGATAGCCTGAGTCATGAGCATAGCACCGCTAGTAGCAAGCATCATGAGGCCATAAGCTTCACCGCCCTTGAACTGTTCACGACCAAGAGTCCACTGGAGGCCCGAAATACCGAGGAAACCGCAGAGGAGGATAGCCATGCAGAGCACGCGGCGAACCGGGTCCATCGCGTAAAGGTTCAAGAGAGCTTCGGTCTTTGCGTAGTACAAAGCGGCAACGCTAAGAGCAATGAAGAAAGCAGCCACCCAAGGAAGAACCTTGTGCTTGTTTTCGTCGCGCAAGAACGGTTCAGCAGCGAGAGCCACCATGCCGCCCAAGACCACGAAGATCACCGGCAAGAGATAAACAAGATTACTTAGCATCGGAAGCCTCCTTCACAGATTTTTCAGATTTTGCATCAGCGGAAGCGTCGCCCTTCATCTGAGCGATGATCGAAGCGCGTTCGTCATCCTTGAAGCCTGCTGCGGCAAGCGTCGAATCCAGCTGGTGGATTTCTTCAGCCGTCATCGGAGCTTCGCCGTTATTGAGGGCGGCATTGTTTAGCACCTGAACTGCAGCCGGATCTTCGTTCACATCAGCTTCGTTGAGGGTATCCGTCACGTATGCCGGGTGGAAACCGAACACGAGGAGGAGCAAGAGCATCACACCGATGCTAACGCCTTCGAGCGGCATCGTGCGACGGCCTTCTTCGTATTCACGAGCCTGCTTACCGAAGATGACCTTCTGGATAAAGCGGAGCATGTATGCAGCGGAAAGTATCAAGGTGAAACCTGCCACGAGAGCCGGGAGCGGGCCCATGTCCCACAAAGTGAGGAGCACGGAGAATTCACCGACAAAGCCTGCCGTACCAGGAACAGCGAGAGCCATCACGCCGGCAAAGCCAAAGAGCGTCGAGAACACCGGATTCTTGGAAGAAAGACCGCCAAGCTTATCAAGTTCGCGCGTACCCGCCATGCGTTCTGCAATACCCATGAGGTAGAACTGAGCGCCAGCCGAAATGCCGTGAGCGACGAGCAACACGAGCACAGCCGGAAGCATAGCTTCGGAGAGGCTGAATACGCCAGCCACAGCGAGACCCAAATGGCCCATGGAGCTGAAAGCGAGGAGCTTCTTGCCATCCGTTGCGCGGAGAGCCATGAGAGCGCCGTAAACTGCCGTGAAGAGGCCAAGCCACATCAAGCCAGAGACAGCATTCATCGAAAGCGGGAAAATCGGGAGGATCCAGACGATAAAGCCAAACACGCCGGCCTTACTCATTGCACCCGTGAGGATTGCAGAGAGCGGAGCCGGAGCTTCGGCGTAAGTGATCGCCTGCCAGCCGTGGAACGGGAAAATCGGAGTCTTCACAAGGAATGCCAAGAGGAAGCACACGAGAAGCACGTTCTGGGTTCCTTCCGGGAGGCCCTGGACAGCAACGGCGAGCGAGATGAGCGTCGAGTTATCGGCAATCGTCAAGATGTACCAGAGAGCGACCATCATCGGAGCAGAACCGACCAACGTGTAAATCGCAAACGTCATCGCAGCCTTCATTCTGTCCTTGCCACCGAAACCAGCGATGAGAACCGCAGCCGGAATCACCATGGCTTCGAAGAAGAAGAAGAAGAGCACTGCATCAGCCGCAAGGAAGGTGCCGTTCATGGCGCCCATCAAGGAGAAGATGCCGATAGCGAAGTTGCGATAGCTTCTGCAAGTGATTCCACGAGCAGAAATCAAGGACACGAGAGAAAGGCCACTGGAGAGGAACACCATCCAGGAGGCAAGTCCGTGACTCGTGAGGTAGTAGTAGACAGGTCCCTTGCAGCCAGGAATCTGGAACCATTCAATAGCTTCCGTCGAAACGCTACCGCCTGCAATCAAGGCGACAGACATGGCCGTAAAGCCAATACCCATCAAAATGGCAAGGCGGGAAGAAGACTTGGAGTCTTCCTTGGACGTCATCACCATGAGGATGGCGGCAACGAACGGGGCGAGGACAAGGAGATGTAACAGCATTAGAGAGTACCTCCAGTCAAAATAACAATAGCCAACAACGCCACCAGGCCAAGAATGCTAAGGGCAATCTGGAGGCGAACCTTGCGCACCTGGAACGAGGCGGCACCGTCACCGAGAATCGTTGCGATTGCACCAATCGTCCACTGGGCAGCCGCGAGAATCTTGTCGACAACGACATCGCAGATCCATGCAAGCACGTTAACCGGGATGATACCCACGTACTTGTGGATGGAATCGAACAGGAACGTCCACGTAGCCTTGCCACCTTCAGGAGCGGAGCTACCCTTAGCAGCCGGGATACGGGCATTGGCGTAAATCTTGTAAGCGATGAACATACCGAGAAGTGCAGCCACCGTACCGAGAGCGGCAAAGACCACCGGGTTCACGTGAGTAACCACAGCCGGAGTGTTGTAAGCCTGAGCGGCGCCAACGACCGGAGCGAGCGTTTCGGCAAAGAACTTGATGCCGATGGAATCAGCCCAAAGGTAACCGGCAAACACAGCACCGAAAGCGAGAATCACCATCGGGATGAGCATGACAGCCGGAGCTTCGTGGATGTGTTCTTCACTTTCCTTAGAACCGCGGTAGCTACCGAAGAACGTAAGGATAATGAGGCGACCCATGTAGACAGCGGTAATCACAGCCGTAATGAGACCCACGACGTAAACAGCCTGGCCCATCGTGCCACTCATGAAAATCTTTTCGAGAATCAGGTCCTTGGACCAGAAACCAGAGAAGCCCGGGAAGCCTACAATCGCGAGGAACGCAAAAATCATCACGCAGGCAGTCACCGGAGTCTTCTTCAAAAGACCACCCATCTTGCGCATGTCCTGTTCGCCCGAGAGAGCGTGAATCACGGCACCAGCGCCTAGGAAGAGTGCAGCCTTGAAGAAGGCGTGCGTAAACACGTGGAAGATAGAAGCGTCAAAGGCGCAAACACCAGAAGCCATGAACATGTAACCGAGCTGGCTAATGGTAGAGTAAGCAAGCACCTTCTTGATGTCGTTCTGGAAGAGACCTGCAACTGCAGCCCAGAAAGCAGTGAGCATACCGACCACCACGATAATGTCAAGCACCACCGGGAGGAGGGCAAACATGCTGCCGAGACGGGCGAGCAAGTAGACACCAGAAGTCACCATCGTTGCGGCATGGATCAAGGCAGAAACCGGAGTCGGACCCGCCATAGCATCCGGAAGCCAGGTGAGGAGCGGAATCTGAGCAGACTTACCCGTGCAACCGATGAAGAAGAGGATACCAGCGATAGAGAGAACCGGGATAACCAGGTCAACGTGGTTACCGCTGATGACCATGCTGATGAAGTTCGAAAGCACATCGTAGTTGAGGATAGCAGAGCCACCAATCGTCACGAGGCAGAGCATACCGAGCAAGAAGCCGATATCGCCCACGCGGTTCACGATGAAAGCCTTGTTAGCGGCATGGCAGTTCTTGATATCCTTGTTCCAGAAACCGATGAGGAGGTAGGAGCAGAGGCCCACGCCTTCCCAACCGAGGAACGTGAGGAGCAAGTTGTCCGAGAGCACGAGCACGATCATGCTGAACAAGAAGAGGTTGATGTAGGCGAAGTAACGGGCAAAGCCGCGGTCGCCGTGCATGTAACCGATCGAGTAGAGAGCGATGAGGGAGCCAATACCCGTCACGAACAAGAGCATGATGCGGGAAAGACCATCGAACAGGAATCCGATATCCACGCGGAACATCGGGATGTCGATCCAGTTGCAGAGCGTTTCACGAACGCCGCCTTCCGGCATGTTAAGCGAAAGGAGAGCAACACCTGCAAAGGAGAGAGCCGGGAAGAGGACTGCGAGAGTTCCAACGAAACCTTCAGCAGGGCCCTTCTTGCTGCCCGAAGAAATGACGGCGATAGCACCGAGGATAATGCATCCCAACAACGGGAAGAGAGGTATCAAACCAAGAGAAATCATTGCTTATTACCCCTTCATGTTAGAATACGTGTCGGCGTCAACGCTTTCACGGTTGCGGAAAATGAGAATGACCATAGCAAGGCCGACGCAAGCTTCAGCGGCAGCGACTGCGATGGAGAACAGCGGAACCACCTGGCCCACAATGCTTGCCTCCGCAGGGAGCGTCTTTGCAAAGCCCACGAAAGAGAGGTTCACGGCGTTCAGGGCAAGTTCAACGCCCATCAGCACAAAGAACACATTGCGGCGAGAGACCGCGACCATGAGGCCGATGGCGAAAATGACCAGGGCCAAGATCTGAACATATATAGCTTGGAGTTCCATTAGTGTTTATCCTCCGTTTTTTCGGATTCCACAGAACCAAGGCGCTTCTTGGCGAGAAGCACTGCGGCACCCATGGCAGAAAGCAGAAGCACACCGAGGACTTCGAAAAGCACGAAGTAACCAGGGCCGCTCTGAGCTACATCAAAGAGAGTCTTGGAAGTGATTGCCACAGAACCGCGAACCGTTGCAGCATCAAAGGCGATCGGGGCGCGGACGAGGGCAAAGCCCACGAGACCAGCAAGCACGATGACGGCAGGAATCACAAAGAGCGAAACCTTGTCAAACATCGGCGTGTGGGAGTCACGGGCGCCATTCAAGACCATGATCACGAACGTGAGGAGCATCATGATTGCACCTGCGTAGACCATGATCTGCACGACGCCGAGGAACGGGCTTCCGAGAAGACCGTAGATACCGGCAAGAGACACCATCGAGGCGACCAGCGAGAGGGCGCCATAAAGCGGGTGTCTAGAGAGGAGCACGCAAACGGCACTGCCGACTGCGATTACTGCGAGGACAATGAAATAAATCAATGCAAGCATTATTTGACCTCCATGCCCCAGACCTTGCGGGCCTCGGCATTCTTTGTACCGCCCGGAGCCATCTGGCTCTGTTCGTCATTCGGGTAATCCTTCGGATCCCAGTTGGTGAGATCGTAAAGGTGAGCCACGAAATCTTCGCGGGAACGGTGTTCGAAAATGATTTGCTTCGTATCCATGCGGAGGGCATCGACCGGGCAAGCTTCTGCGCAAAGACCGCAGAACACGCAAGTCAAGTGGTCAATGTCAAAGCGCATCACGCGCTTTTCGATACGCGGGTCATCGCTCTGCGTTGCCTCGATGAAGATGCAGTGGGCAGGGCAAGCCGCAGCGCACATGCCGCAGGCCACGCAGCGAGGCGTACCATCCGGGCGAAGCATCAAGCGGTGCTTGGCACGGTAGGTATTGCGGATTTCGGGCTGACCTTCCGGATAAGAAATCGTCGGAAGTTCTTCATAGCGGAACAAGCCACGAGCCGCATGCTTAAGGGTTGTCCACAGACCGCGAATCGCCTCGAAAATGTAAAGGCGTTCAATGACGGTCATCGGTTTTTGCTTAATAACGCGCATTAGTTACCCCCTAAAAGTTTTGCAATGACCGCAGTCACCACGAGGTTGATGAGGGCGATATTCAAGATAATCTTCCAGCCGAGGTGCATCACGTGGTCATAGCGGAAGCGCGGGAGCGTCCAGCGGACCCAAATCCAGACCCAGCAGAAGATGAGGCTCTTTGCCACAAGAACGAGCAAGTGGATGAGTGCCGTACCGACTGCGGTTGCAAAGCTACCGACAGCGAGACCGTTCACCACGAAGTTTTCAGGATTGTAGAAGAACCAGGCGCAAACACCGAGAGCAATAAATGCAGCGGCAGCGACCCAGGCCACAATCTTGTAAAGCTTGTATTCCTTGAGAATTTCAAAGCGGTTTGTAAGATTCGTTGCCTTGAGCTTTCTGGAATAGCGGTAAATCATGTGGAGGAAAGCGAGAGCGATGAAAGCGAGCACGCCACAGAGAATGGCAAGGGAGCCACCCATGTGTTCCTGCATCGTTTCGGTCGTCACAAACGGAACGGCATAACCGCCAAGGAACAGTGTTGCAATGAGGAAGCTGTTGATGCAGATGTGCGAGTATTCGCCCATGTAGAAGAGACCGAACTGCATAGCACCATATTCCGTATGGTAACCGGCAACGAGTTCAGGTTCACCTTCAGCGACGTCGAACGGAGCACGGCCCGTTTCAGCAATGCTTGCAATGAGGAAGCAGAAGAATGCGACCGGCTGGGCAACGATGCCCCACACGTGATTTTCCTGCCACTGCACAATGTCCGTGAGGTTGAAAGAACCGGCGAGGAGCAAAATGCCCATGAGCGAAAGTCCGAGGCAGACTTCGTAGCTGATGGTCATGGAGCTCGTACGGAGAGCGCCCAAGAAACTGTACTTGGACTTGGAAGCCCAACCAGCGAGCATGGCACCGTAAGCCGAGATCGAGGAGAAACCGAAGAGCAAGAGCACGCCCACATCGGAATCGATGATGGAACCTGCAATGCGAACCGTTTCGCCACCCCAGTCAAAGATCATCGGTCCAAACCACGGGATCACGCACGGAGAGAGGAACACGATAGCGAACGGGATTGCCGGAGCTACATAGTAAAGGAGCTTGTTCACGCCAGCCGGTGCAAACATTTCCTTGAAGAAGAGCTTCGTACCGTCGCACATGTTCTGCACGTAACCGAGCAAGCGGATCTTGCCGAAGTACGGGATCTTGATGTAGGAGCGGTTCGGGCCCTGACGGTCTTGCATGAAGCCCGCGCCACGACGTTCCATCGGGATTAAAAGGAGGATGTAAAGGACAGGTACGAAGCAGAAAGCGAACTTCGCAATCGTAATTGCCCATTCAATCCAGGTTTTGGATTCAATAATATCCATTATGCGTTACCTCCCAGGAGCTTTCCTGTGCTCTTGATGGCATCATAGGTAATGTCGGCGAAAGCCGGCACGTATTCACGAGCCTTCTTGAAAGCTTCGCAAGCCGAATTGAACTTGTTGCCAGCCAAAGCGGAAATCACTTCGTAAGCCGGGGCAAGCTTTTCATCCGGGCAAGTCGGAGCAGCAGAGAGCTTCTGCAAGATGTTGAGGCTGTTGACCATCGTACCCTGGACTTCGCTCCAGTGGCGGATACCGAAAGCGACCTTCGCCTTCTTGGCAGTAGCGTCATCGAAAGCGGAAAGGGCGATGCGGTTCGAAATCTTATCGAGAGCCTTAGCTGCAGCAGCGTCTTCGCCGTAGAGGTCAGCGTTCACCGTGATGAGGTTGCTGAATTCTCCTGCGCGCTTGAGGAGTTCTGCAACATCTGCAAAACCCATGAGCAGCATGCCTGCGCGGTTTGCCACCGGGTCACCGCTCTTGGCGATACCGTCCGGAGCGTTAACCTTGAGGAGGGAACCACCGAAGAGTTCAGCGCGGTCACCGAGAGCTTCCTTGAGCATCTTGAGAGCGGCGAGGTCTTCGTTCGTGCAAGCGCCACCAGCAACGAGGGCGACCTTACCGCCAACCAGCTGGAGTGCAGAAGCGTCGATTGCCGGCAAACGGTTCTTGTCGAACTGCTGGAACGCAAGACGGCTCGTGTTAGAGAGCCAGCTGCGGTTCACTTCCGGGTTGCAACGCGGCATCACGCGGTAGATGCGGCCATCGGCGTGGTCAAGCCAGATGTTTGCACCGAGGGAATCGTCCATCGAAATCGTCGGCGTGTGGGCAAGGAGCCAAACGCGCTTCTGGAAGCGGAAGTACTTTGCCGTCATGGCGCCCGTCGGGCATACATCCGTAACGCAGAGGTCGTATTCATGGTCGAGCTTTTCGCCCGGGAAGGTAGTAATGTAAGTATGGTCGGCACGGCCAGCAAGCTGGAGCTGTTCGTCCTTCGCGATGCTACGCATAAAGCGTACGCAACGGTCGCACTGCACGCAACGTTCTTCGTCGAGCAAAATGCGCGGACCGATGTCCACATGCTTACCGCCACGGAGCTGCCCCTTCGCATCAATGAACTGATGTTCCGGATTGCCGTGGTAATTCTTGCCGTATTCCGGACGGAGGCGGCCTTCGTTCTGGCCTGCTTCCATGTAGTTTTCCTGCAAGGTGCATTCACCGGCCTTGTCGCAAATCGGGCAATCGAGCGGGTGGTTCACCAGCATGAATTCCTGTGTGGCCTTGCGGGCGTTTTTCACGCGGGCGCTGGATGCCGGTGTATAAATCTTCATACCCGGAGTCACAGGAGTATAGCACGAAATCACGAGCATGCGACCGCGCGGGCCTTCCTGCTCTACCAGGCACTGACGGCAGTTACCCGACACCGGCAAATACGGATGATAACATACGTGAGGAGTTTCAATCCCGACAGCCTTCAGGGCTTCGAGGAGGTTGGTATCGCCAGGAACCATCACGGCCTTGTCATCCACGAAGATTTCCACCTTCGGGCTTGCTTCGGTCGGGAGTTTCGGCATATTGTAGTAGTTACTCATATTATTACCAGAAAATTCCAGGACGACTTGTTTCTTGAATACGCGGTTTTGCGTGTTCGGGGTTCTTAGCGATATATTCGTCAAAGTCCGCACGGAACTTTGCAGTGTAGCTCGAGACCGGGCCACCCAAAGAAATGGAGAGCGGGCAAATCGTCACGCCACCAAATCCGCTAGAAAGGCTCTGCATGAGTTCCACATCGCCATCGTGACCGTTGCCGGCCACCATCTGGTTCAAGATGCGGTGCAAGAGGCCTGTACCTTCACGGCACGGCGTGCACTGGCCGCAAGATTCATGGCTGTAGAAGTTGCCGAGGCAATTCAAGAGGTCTGCCATGTTGTGCGTATCGTTAATCACGATCATAGCGCCAGAACCAAACATCGTCTTCATCGAGGCGAGGCATTCATAGTCCATCGTGGCGACTGCTGCTTCTTCTGCAGTGAGCGGAGCGCAAGAGGAACCGCCCGGGAGCACAGCCTTGAGCTTGCCACCCACAACGCCACCGGCGTAATCGTTAATCATAGTCATCATCGGAGTGCCGAGAGGAGCTTCGTACACGCCCGGATTTTTGACGTCACCGGAAATGCAGAACACCTTCGTACCACCGGCGCGCGGCGTACCCATCTTGGCGTAGTCGCTCGGGTCGTGGCTCAAAATCCACGGAAGCGACATGATGGTTTCGACGTTGTTCACGCAAGTCGGGGACTTCCAGGCACCACAAACAGCCGGGAACGGCGGCTTCAAGCGCGGCTGGCCCTTCTGGCCTTCAAGAGAGTTAATAAGAGCAGTTTCTTCACCGCAAATGTAGGCGCCAGCACCGCGATGCACAAAGATATCAAAGCTGAACTTCGTGCCGCAAATGTTTTCGCCGAGGTAGCCAGCAGCGTAAGCCTGGTTCAAAGCCTTGTTCAAGGCTTCGATGCACGGGAGGAATTCGCCACGGCAGTAGATGTAGGCCGCGCGAGAGCCAAGAGCCCAAGCGGCAATGATAAGGCCTTCAATCAAGCGGTGCGGATCTTCGAGCATGAGGAAGTGGTCCTTAAAGGTACCGCCTTCGCCTTCGTCAGCGTTTACGACAATGTAAACCGGCTTGCCCGTACCACGCGGCACAAAGCTCCACTTCATGCCAGTCGGGAAGCCTGCACCACCGCGTCCGCGGAGGTTAGAACGTTGCACGTAATCGATGAGCTCAAACTGGCTCATGTTGAACAAGCGTTCAGAAATGTTGGAGTAGCCACCCAGCTTCTTATAGACTTCGATATCCTGGGCGCCCTTGCCAAAGTTCTGCGTACAAACTTTTACACATTCAGCCATAATTAAACCGCCTTTTGTTCCGGTGCGGGCTTCTGCTTAGTCACAGCAACAGCCGAGGGTTTAGCAACACGTTCACCGGAGGTCGCAATCATACGGTATTCGTCGCCGACCTTTCCGTTCGGGTCCACAAAAGATTTGTCCTTCACGCCCGGCTCGCCCACAGCGACCCAGTCATTGCCGTTCTTCTTTTCGACGACAATCTTCGTGAATTCCGGAGCGCCCTTCCAAGTGAGGGTAGCGCCCGTTTCGTCAGCTTCGGACTTGACATTCAAAACCGGAGAAGGAGGAGCGTAGTCAGCAACCTGCGGCTTTGCAATAGCACCCGGAGCGCCCGGATGACCGCAATGGCCCTTCACCGTACCGCCGAGCACATCGTGCTTCGGAATGTTGTCTTCATGAGCATAGCACCACTTGAGGATGCGGTCGATGCTGTCGGTCGTAAGCTTTGTACCCGGCTTCATCGTGAGCACATCGCCATCAGCGTCTGTAGCGAAGTCGTCGTTCACGAGCATCATCGGGCCGTTACCGCAAGAACCGAGGCATTCCACCTGGAGGATCGTAAAGAGACCATCCGGAGTCGTTTCGCCCGTCTTGATGTTCAAAGCATGTTCCACATAAGCGATAAGGCTCGGAGCGCCCTTGATTGTGCAGCTGATGTTACGGCAGAACTGCAAGAGGAACTTGCCCTTCGGAGCGTGGTTGTACATTGTGTAGAACGTAGCAACGCCAAGAGCATGAGCCGGAGCGCAACCGCAGACGTTTGCAGCCCAGCGGATACCTTCACGCGGCACCCAGCCAAACACGCCCTGCACAAGCCAAAGCACTTCAAGAAGTGCGGCCTGACCGACCGGATAGCGGCTGAGCAAATCAGCGCAGCGTTCCTTGATTTCAGGCGTATTGAGCTTGGCGAGCACTTCAGCCGTAGGCGGCTGCGGCACAGGCTTGTTCACATAGCCAAACTTCTGGCCCGGATCCGGCAATGCATCAATCGGCTGTGCCGGACGGTCGAACTTCAAATGATTGTTCGAGACAAATTGGACAGCGCCAGTAATATGTTCTCTCATCGGTCAAGTTCTCCAGCAATAATGTTGAGACCCGAAAGCACGGCCATGGAGTCAGCCAAGAGACCGCCTTCGACGAGTTCATGGAATGCAGCAAACTGCGTGAGGCAAGGCGGACGCACCTTGATGCGGTACGGATGGCCAGAGCCGTCAGAAATAATCGTGAAGCCAAGTTCACCGTTAGCGCATTCGGAACCGCAGTAGTATTCGCCTTCCGGAACGCGGATGCCTTCGTAAACGCTCTTGAAGCGACCGATAAGGCCTTCCATATCCTGATAAGCAAGCTTGTGAGCCGGCACGCGGATACGCGGATCGACGATATCGACCGGACCCGGAGCGAGGCGCTTCAAAGCCTGGCGCACAATCTTCACGGATTCTTCAATTTCAGCCAAACGAACCTGCAGACGGTCATTGCAGTCGCCCTGAGTGCCGACCACGACTTCCCAGTCGTAGGTTTCGTAATCGTAATACGGTTCGTCCTTGCGGAGGTCAGAGGCAACACCGGATGCACGGAGGCAGGGGCCCGTCCAGCCGTAGCTGATAGCCTTTTCAGCAGAAATCTTGCCGATGCCCACCGTACGGTCGAGGAAGATGCGGTTTCTATCCAAGCAGGCGTGCAAGTCCTTCAATGCCTTTTCGGTTGAATTGAGGGCTGCGAGAACGTCCTGTTCAAAACCTTCATAGCTATCGCGGTAGAGGCCACCAATGCGTGCAAAGCTGTTCGTAAGACGTGCACCCGTGAGCTTTTCCCAGATGCACATGATTTCTTCACGCGGATTGAAGGCGTACATGAACGGAGTCGTACCGCCCAAGTCCTGGAACGCAGCAGCAACGCACACAAAGTGGTCGTTGATACGGGAAAGTTCGTTCACAATCACGCGGAGCACCTTGCAGCGTTCCGGGATTTCAACCTGGAACATATTTTCGACTGCACGGCAGAACGCAATGTTGTTCATGATAGCAGAGCAGTAGTTCAAGCGGTCCGTGTACGGGACAACTTGCTGCCAAGTGCCGCGTTCGACCATCTTTTCGAACCCGCGGTGCAGGTAGCCGATTTCTTCGACAGATGCCACGATGGTTTCACCATCCATAGCGGTCAAGAAGCGCAAGCAACCGTGAGTCGCCGGGTGGCTAGGCCCAACGTTCAAGGGCATCAAATTCAGCTTTTCGCCATTCGGATCTAATACGATCATGCCTTGATACTCCCTTCCAAAAATTCATTGTCGTTCGTTTCCACTTCCTTAGAGCGCTGGATGACCTTGTAGCCAAGTTCTTCGAGACGCTTTTCGAGTTCCGGAAGCAGGTAGTCGTTTGTCGAAAGCCACTGGCGCTTCTGGGCAGGGTAATCCTTGCGGAGCGGATGGCCAACAAATTCAACGTGGTTCAACAGGCGGCGGAGGTCCGGATGACCTTCAAAAATCACACCGAACTGGTCATAGACTTCGCGTTCGTACCAGTTCGCATTGGCATAGAGGTCGCTAATCGTCGGGACCTTGAGGTTTTCTTCGGACACCAGCACCTTAAGACGGATGCGGGCACCCGGATTCTTCATGCTCTTGAAAGCATAAGAGACCGCAAAGCGAGGGCCTTCGTGATTCGGGTAAGTCAAGTAGTCGATACCGGCAATGTCCACGAGCATATCGAACTTGATGCCGGATTCTTCCTTGAGGAACTGGACTGCGTTATGCAGATAGGGAGCAGCAACGACAGCCGTAACACCCCACTTGTCGAGCGGTTCGCGCTTGACGTCAAACTTTCCTTCAAGGGCGGCGAAGATTTCTTCAACAGTCATTCTTCTACTCCTTCCAGAACTGGGCTTTCTTTACAAGATTTTCTTGTTTTTCTTTCATGAAGTCCTTGATATCCACGACCTTTTCGCGGGCGCAGGCAGCTGCTTCACGCTTTGCTTCGGCAGTCTTTGCCTTGATCATTTCAAGCTGTTCCTTGATGCTTTCGGCACGCTGCTTCATGAAGGATTCGTCTTTGACCTTCTTCTGCAAGTCAAACATGGCATCGAAGAAGGCTTCCGGACGCGGAGGGCAACCACCGATATACACATCCACCGGGATAATGTGGTCGATACCGGGCACCGTGCAGTAGCAGTCATAGAAACCGCCAGAGCTTGCGCATGCACCCATGGCAATGACCCAACGAGGTTCAGCCATCTGTTCGTAGATGCGCTTTAAGATCGGAGCCTGCTTATAAGTAATCGTACCTGCAACAAGCAGCACATCGGACTGACGCGGCGTAAAACGCACGTATTCAGAACCGATACGTGAAAGGTCGTAACGACCCACTTCCGTACTCATGAATTCGATTGCACAACAAGCCGTACCGTAAGGGAACGGCCACAAGGAATTGGAGCGCCCCCAATTGACCAAAAAGTCAAGCGAGGACGTAATGATATTCGGCTTTTCTGCCTCATTACCCATAGGAGTTACCTCATAAAATTCGCGCCTAAAGATAGAAACTTTCGTGACCGAACGCACAAAAAACGTAAAGCCAACACACAGGAAAAGCAACATTCCCCGCCCAATCTTCAAATGCAACAAAAATGTAAGAAACGGACGGAAGGCAAGAGAAAGGAGGAAAATCACATTTTAATGTTATTTCTCAAAAAATGTTCTCATCTTAGTTCTCATAAATATTATATTAAGCACGTGGAAAACTATATCGACATTTACCAATTTACGCACTTCCGCAAGTACTTGGAAGAATACCAGGCGGCTAGAGTCCAGTCCGACCCGGAATTCACCCGTACCGGAATCTGCAATATGCTCGGCCTCCCCAAGACACGTAGCTACTTTGCCGATGTTCTCAGAGGGAAAAAGGTCAGCCCCCGCATGACAGCCAAGTTTATCGAAGTCCTCGGCCTCAACAAGAAAGCCGCAAAGTACTTCGAAACGATGGTGAAGCTCGACCAGGCAAAAACCGAGACAGCTCGTAGCGCTGCCATGGAAGAACTCCTGCACCTGCACCCGAATCCGCAGCATATCCTCGATTCGAACACATACGAATACTATAACCATTGGTACCATAGCGCAATGTTTGCTATTCTTGATGCTATGGACGTTACAGATGACTTAAACCCCGTACAAAAGAGAATCTTCCCGAAAATTCCACTAGGGAAGCTCAAGGACTCGCTCGCCCTTCTCGAAAAGCTTGGACTCGCCCGCAAGAACGAATCCGGTTTTTGGAAGCCGACCAAGGAATCCATCTCCAGCGGTCCGTACAACAATGCGGAACTCATCAAGCAGTACCAGCTGCAATGTTTTGAACTTTCAAAGCAGGCGCTCATCACGCGCCCCAAGATGCCGACCGTCATGAGTACGCTCACGTTCAGCATCTCGAACAACGCCTACAAGAAGCTTGAATCCGAACTCCAGGAATTCAAGGCAAAGGCAAGACGCATCATCAGCGAAGATAACGAAAAGGCAAATGGCGTTTACCAGATGAACCTGCACTTGTTCTCTAACCTCGATCCGGAGGTTAAGGCATGATGAATTTTAAGATTATAAATACAGCAGGGATTTTTGCCCTCGCATCGATTTTCTCCGCCTGCTCCGACGAAAACCACGCCGGCGTGCTCACGGAAACTGAATCCGGCACGACCATCGCAAGTATCGTCATCGACGGAAATGGCTCCCCTGTCGTAAGCGCAAGAGTTAGCCTCCTCTCGGCAAACCACGTCGCCACGCGCATGGCCCCCATCAAGACCGCCACGACGGACAAAGATGGCAAATACACCATCGACAGCGTCTCTGCTGGCGAATACGCCTTGCAGATTAGCAACACAGAGAACACGCAGTCCGCCTACCAGACGATCACAGTCGAAGAAAACAAGACCGACTTGCAGACCATAAACGTCCCCGAAGCAAAGCTCGAAGAGAACGCAAGCCTTGAACTCGACCTCAGCACGTATGACCTCGTCAAAGGTGACACGCTCTGCATCACGGGTACACTCAGCTGCACAGGCGTGAGCGAAAGCGACATCAAGTCTGGAACCCTTACCATCGACGAAATTCCGCCCGCTGAATTCACGAACATCATTCTCATCAGAGGCTCCGGTCGCGACACAACGTCAAAGCACGTCAAGTGGGACTTTGTCCCTGGCGAAAAACTCGAAGTCTCTTCAGATTTCGTAACAGTCAACGTTCCTGAAGAAGCTTTGAAAGCCGCAAAGAAGTTGAACGGCAACAAGACGCTCGAATCCATGATTGTTCCGGTAACGATCCCCACGAAGGTAAAGAACCCGGTTCTCATTGACAACAACGGAGACTCGCTCGCAGTCTTTAAAGCCGAAAACGATGCGGACTCGTCGCTTTACTTCACGGCAATTCCAAGCATTGACGCAGGCACATACAAATTCTCAGTCACATCAAGCGAATCCGTTTACAAGACTTCGGAAATTTCTAGAGTGTTTGCCGAATCCAAATCAGGTTTGTCCGTCACCGAAGGTGATTTCATGAATACATTCATCACGGACACGTCAAGCAACAGCCTCGGCATCAGTTTCTGGATCGAAGAAGACGGTAGCAAAATCGCAGAAAGCGATTCCTTGTTCCTCGATTCCAAGGAAAACGACGTCACGTACCGACTGAGAACAGGTGAAAAGCCGGAACAGCTCTGCGCCAACTTCTACAGAAGAGTCTCAAAAGACACGACGTATACGGATTCGTTTCCTGAACTCGGTAACTCTTACTGCCACGATGTCTTGGACGGGGAACGCCATCACTACGCCTTGTACATCAAGGCAAACCATGTCGTTATCGCCATTGACGGAAAGACCGTCGAAGACACCAAGATGAAAAACGCCTTCATCATATTCCCGGGCTTCGTCACAGGAAACCACAAGCTCAAGAACCTGACCGTATTCTCGCTCAAGCAATCCGCAATCGCCCAAAGCGACGACAGCGGCTGGGAACGCCTGCAAGCCTGGCTCAACGCATACTACATGATGCAGAAGTAAATGAATATAATTCTTTAAACAGAAAGTCCCGCACAACGTTGCGGGACTTTTTCATAACTGCAAAAAATCCGACCTCTCATGAGGTCGGATTTTTCAATTTCAATTTTCGCCGTCAGGATGACGAGAAAGTGAATTATTCCTTATCCTTTTCCTTATCGTGGCAATGGCACGGGCAATGATAGCAGTCACCCGTTTCGGCGTAGTCCTTGCCAGTCCAGCAGTAAGTGCAAAGGTCTTCTTCCGGGAGGCCGATAGCCTGGATCAAGTCGTCAATGCGCTGGAACGCAAGCGACGTGAGGTTCAGCTTTTTGCGGATGTATTCGACCATGTCCTTGTACGGCTGGCCATTCGGATCGGTGTACTTGTCGAGATCGGCGTTTTCACCTTCCTGGTCGCGAATGTAACGGCGCGTGATGAGGTCGTATTCATTCTTGGAGCGGGAGAAGTTGATGAACTTGCACGGATAAACGAGCGGCGGGCAAGCGATACGCATGTGCGTTTCCTTGCAACCCATCGAATAAAGTTTCTGGGCTTGCTTACCGAGCTGCGTTCCGCGAACAATGGAGTCATCGCAGAAAACGAGGCGACGGTCCTTGATAAGTCCCGGAATCGGGATGAGCTTCATCGAGGCGACATGTTCACGCTGGCGCTGGTCCTGCGGCATAAAGGAACGAGCCCAAGTCGGCGTGTACTTCACGAACGGGCGGGCAAACTTGATGCCTGCTTCATGAGCATAACCCAAAGCGTGAGACGTGCCGGAATCCGGAATACCGCAAGCGGCATCGGCTTCGGTCGGGGTGCGCTTCGCAAGAGCAGAACCGCAACGATAGCGAGTCATTTCAACATTACGTCCTTCGTAGCTCGATGCCGGGTAACCGTAATACACCCAGAGGAACGAACAAATTGCCATCTTCTTGCGTGGCGGAACGAGCGTTGTTTCGCCATCCGGCGTGAGCTCTACCACTTCACCCGGACCAAGATCACGGACGTATTCGTAACCAAGATTCGGGAGTGCACAGCTTTCTTGCAAGGCGATCATGGCGCCATCCTTCTTACCGAGGATGATTGCCGTACGGCCCCACTTGTCGCGGCAGGCATAAAAACGCCCCGCGCTATCCATAATCAGCACGGAGCAACTTCCCTTCACCTTGTCTTGAACGTACTTGAGACCGTCAATAATTGAATCCTGCGTAGCGATAAGCGCTGAAACAACTTCGGTCGGACCGACCATGCCACTCGTTGTAGAGAACTGGAGCTGCATGCAGTTGTTGCGGAAAAGTTCGTTCTTAATATCTTCGATGTTCGTGATGAGACCAACGGTCACAATCGCGAATGTTCCCAGCTTGGAGGTCATGACGAGCGGCTGCGGGTCCGTGTCAGAGATGACGCCTAAGCCAACCTTGCCGGAAAAATGGGTTAAATCGTGTTCAAACTTACTGCGGAACGGAGTGTTCTGGATGTTGTGAATCGAGCGATGGAAAACACCATCCGATTTCAAAACAGCCATACCGCCGCGGTGAGTGCCAAGGTGAGAATGGTAGTCGGTTCCGTAAAAGAGATCGCAAACGCAATCTTCTTTGGAAATAACACCACAAAAGCCGCCCATATAAGACTCCTGGATAGAAAAGGATTTTCCACGTACAAAAATAGAAATCTTGCGCCATCTGCAAAGACTAAACCTGAAAATTTTTTCTTTCAACCGCCGGGCAACCCCTGCAAATAGCCATATTTTTTGCTTACCAGCCCTCAAGTCCGCCACATTCCGCAAAAAATCCGATTTGGAATATTGCCTTATTTTGATTTAAGACCTTTTGAGTATATATTGGTATAAAAGCATACATTTTCAGAAGGGGAAGCATATGGAAATTAAAGCCGTACGCATGTTTGACCATGGTTTCATGAACCAGGCGTTTGCCTTTGGCGGTGAAGAAGGCAAGGACAAGTTTGACGAGCAGATTATCTACCGCAGTAGTCTGCAAAACTTTCTCATCGACACCGGGAGCGAAGTCATCCTCGTCGATACGGGATTCGTCAATGACTTCGCAGCACCCGAAAAGAAGCTCGGCGCTCCGCTTTACATGGGCGAAAAGCTAAAGGACTACACCAAAGCCTTTGCGGAACTCGGCTACAGGCCCGACCAGGTCACTAAAATTCTCATCACGCACAAGCATCCGGACCATTCCGCAGCCATCCAGTATTTCCCGAATGCAAAGGTTTTTGTCTCGCCCGAAGATGCCGATGCCATGAAGCTCGAAGGTCCAAACATCGTGCGCAGCACTTACAAGGACGGACCTTACCACAACTTCCCGAAATGCGAAAAAATCGCAGACGGAATCTATTTCATTGAAGCGAAGGGACACACCAAAGGCAACAGCATCATCGTCGCCGAAAACGAAGGACTCTTCTACATGATGCATGGTGACGTGACCTACTGCGATGCCGCCCTTAAGGCAAACAAATTAAGCATTGTCTTTGAAGACATTGCTGCCGCCCGCGAAACGCTCGACCGTGTCCGCGAATTTATCGCCAACAACCCGACCGTCTACCTTTCAACGCATTGTCCCGAAGGCTACGAAAATCTCGAAATGAAGCGCGTGATGAAGCTGTAGAGAGTTACTTAAAAACTTTCTTCAGGAGGCGCCACCAATTGCCAAGCGTTCCCGGTTTTGCCCCGCGATTCAGCGGAACATCCCTGAACGGGGACTGCATATAGCGGCGCCACCATTCATGCGCTAAGAGCACATCGTAGTATTTCCAGGGCTTGCCAGCACCCGTCCAATGTATCACGGACGGGTCGTCAAACGCTTCGCGAACTTCTTTGGCAGAATACAGCGCAGTCATTCGCTTGGCATGTTTGATGTTGCTCATCGTCACGTTGTAGCGGCACGGGATAAAGCCGATTTTGCCATAGCACACGTAATTCAAAATCAGCTGGTCGGCAGGATCAAGCGGCGCAAATTCCTTTTTGCCCACAAGCGCCAGGCACTTGTTTTCAATACCGTCATCGCGCATCGCCTTGAGGTTCATTAAAAGCACACCGCTGTTCACGTAAAAGTCCATGCCAGGAATTCCACTTTGCTTGAGCCAGCGATTTCGATCGCTCTTTTTAATTTGCGCCCAAACGACAGGCACGCCCGCCATGTAAATTCCGTCCATCGGCATTTCAAAAAGTTCTCGCAAATCCGTGCGCACCATTGTATCAGTATCGAGGTACAGAACCTTATCCAAAAGCGGCAACACCGACGGCGCTTTTAAGCGGTAAAGCGCAGGCGTCGTCACGGAATGCACCATCCCGACCTTTCCACTGTACTGGATTGCATTATCCTTGAAATAAGGCGACATGTCCACCAGCGTCACGGAACAATTCTTTCGCGGGGTATCCGCACATTGCGATAAACGGTTACGATTTTCTTCAGTCACGTTATCCGAAAGAAAACAGTAAAAATCGTAATACGTCCCCTCGACCGCCGTCTCAATAGCAGACGTCATAACAACAGCCATGGCATTGATCTGATTGTTATCGCTCGAAAGGATAATCGGAATGTGAACGTTTTCCATGTCGTTTTACTCCAAGAATCTTTAGAAAAGCTTGCCCAGGATTTCCAAAGGCTTCACGAGGAAAGGCATTTTCTTGTACAGCCAAGCAAGAGACTTTGCAAACGCGTAAGAGCGGATGATGTAAGCGCCAGCAGCACCGACCTTGTTCGTCTGGTACATGAACGCATCCTTCGCATGCGCAATCACGTCATCGTAATACTCGTTGATGTGAATGGACTTGTCCGCGTTTACCGTCACAGGGAGGTTCTTCAAGTTCGTGTAAAAATCCTTGCGCAAAATCTTCGGCAAAAAGATATTCATCGACTCCGGCACCTTGCGGCCACGCGTATCGATAATGCGCGAACCGAAGAAGTGCAACACCTTCGCCGTCGGCAAGAAGCGATTGCCATAAGCAAGCTGGCAGTTCCAGCCGCCATCCATCTTCTTCGTCACGTAACCGAACTTGTAATTGGTTTCAGCAAGCGAAGCCATGTCATACGGGAAGTTCTTGGAAACGCAGTAAAGCCAAAGTTCGTGCCAAGTCTTGAAGAACTCGCGGGCTTCAGGCGTATCGGCGGCGAACATCACGCCCCCGTTGAAAATCTCGTCGTTGAGGATTGGCGAAAAGCCCATCATCTTCGCGTTGTTCAAGACCTTCTTACGGTTAATCGCCTTCGAGAGATTCGTGTGGAAGTCGAGCACGGCATAAATGCCACCACGCCATTCGTCTGGAATCGTCAAATCATCAACAATCGCGATGTCCGAATCCATGTACAAGAAGTCGCCATCGACCACATTGCGCATCACAGTCTTGAGGTAACGAGAACGAAGCATCGGTGTGAACTTTTCATCAAGCGTCAAGACCTTGAGTTCATCGACAGCGTCCTTCAAGACCGCACGCGGTCCCGTCAGAGTTTCAGCCGTCTTGTCATCAGTCAACAACGTCACAAATGCATTCGGGTTATGGACGCGCAGCGAAGCAATCGCCACAAGCGTCTGCTCGCAAAAAAAGTCCTTCGGGGAGCTCGTCAACACAAAAAGATATTTCACGGAAGGCATAATTATCCTTGAATCTTAAGAGGTTCCTTGTTTTCGTAAGCAGCGAGTCTACTTTCGACAGAGCCACGCGGGGCGTTCCTGAGAAAGCCCTTGATACGCTGCCACAGCGGGCGCCAGCTGCCGTTGGTCACGTGAATTGCAAAAGGCTTGACCTTGGATTCATTAATGCTCGGCAAGAACACATCGCCCGGATAAATCGTAATCCCTTCGGAAAGTTTTTGCATTTCGTTCTTGTACACAAAGCCAAACTGCTGGGCGGCATGGGCATAAACGCACGGCGAAATATTCTTGATATTCAATTCGCCATTCGGCAAAATGAACTTTTCCGTCTCGTAATATTCCATGCACTTTTTAAGGAACGGGTGCCCCCCCTCGCCACCGAAAATTGCTGCCTGCAAAGCAATCCCCGGAATTACCATCTGGTTCGGGTCTTTCTTGGTTCCGTCTTCGTTCAAGAATCTCCAGGACCTGTTTTTCTTATAGTGCGAAGTAAATTCAATGCTCGAAAAATAGCGGTTGTTCAGGAACGGATCAAAACTCTGGTACATGAAAACGTCTGTATCGCAGTAAATGCCACCCTCGTGGTAAACCGCATAAAGACGGATGTAATCGCTAATAAAAGCCCATTTAGAAACGCTTTCCGCTTCACGGAGGTACGGAATACTTTCAATAATATCCTTGCACTTATCAATATCCCACTTTACGATTTCGTAGTCGGGGCAATGCCTCTTCCAGCTAGAAACGCAAAGTTCCGAAAGCGGGGAAAGCGGGGCGTTATTCTTAGAAAACCAAATCAGATGTAATTTTTTAGGAATCATTGCCATAATTTACGAAATTACGCTCCGCAATGTGCAAGGCTATACATTTTTTGGCGGTTTTTCGGCAGCTCGCTTGATGACCAGATAAACGAGAGATGCGGTAGTCACCACAAAAATGGCGATTTTCTGCCACATTTCAGGTTCAAATCCAGTATTCAGGAGCACAAACAGGATAAGCAGAGCAATCGCCCACGCAAACTGCACCCACAACCCACGGCGATAAGGCCAAATTCCGTTTTTCAAAAGCTCGGCGTTCATCCAAATGCCCTGGAAAATTTGGAAACTGAGTGTCGAAATCGCAGCACCGACCAAGCCAAATTTCGGGATTAGCAACAAGTTCATGGACACCGCCAAAATAAGCGAATAGACATTCAACTTCAGCAAGAACTTGCTCTTGCCCATTCCATTAAGCACCATGCCTGTAAAGCAGAACGAGCCATCAAAGAGTCCTGCAAAAAGGAGAATTCCAAGAACTTCCGGGTTTTGAACAAATGATTTACCGGCAAGCATCAAGGTCTCTTCCGGGAAAAGCACAATAAAGAATCCAATGCCAATCTGAATCGTCGAAATCAACGACACGCAATAAGAATACACATGCGGAAGTCCCAGCTTCATTCGTTCCGGCTCCATCCCCGCCACAACCGGGAAGAGGATGGAATTGAAATTCTGGCGCACCGTCTTAATCGCATTGGAAATCGTCACCATGATGGCATAGACACCAGCGTATTCAGGACCAAGCAACACGAGGACCATCCAAAGGTCAGCTCTCAACAAGAACGCGACGACAAATTCAGAAAAGCCAATCGGCAGCGAAAACGAAAGCAGCGCCTTAGGAATCTTTTCGGACGAAAGCCACTTCATTCCAGGGAACTGGCGCGGCATCAAGCGCATATAAATCAAGACCGCAATGCAATTGGCGCACAGCAAGCCGATCGGAAGCGAATAGACCTTGTCACCCGTAATAAAGTAAATAATCAAGGCAAAAAGCGGTGCAAAGGTAAAAACGGCGAAATCGTTAATGAATATGCGATACTGCGGTTTACGATTTCCTTCCGACGCCCCCGCAAAAATCAAGTTAAATACCCACGGGACAATGGACATGATGTACAGGATTATTTCCGTCGAAGAAAGCGATTCAAGCCCCGAGAATATCGTGTAAGAGCCCGTCAATGCCATCACGACAATCACCGCAAACACAAGGAGCGCATAATAAAAACCAAGGCGAAGCGACTGAGCAATCCCGTCATGTGCTACTCGGTTGTAAAGCTTATTCTGCGGAACGTACCAAGTCAAGCCCTTGTCCAAACCAAGCACGGCTGCACGGCTCATCATCGACACCCAAAGCTGGGTGGATATATAAATACCAAAAGCCTCTTTTCCAAAATAACGCGCCACCACAAAATTCAACGCCGGACCGGAAACCTTAAGCACAGCGCCGATAATGTTGAGGATGGAACTTTTCAGCAAAAATTTCTGATCATTCTCAGCAGAAGACATTAATGCACCTTTTCAATATCTTTCAGAACGTTCAGCAAGACTTCAGACGAAGCTAGATAATTTGTATAGACAAATATTTTCTTTTTACGGGATCCCTTGCAGACCGAATTCGTCGATGCGTTTTCCATGTGGTAAATCTTCAACGCCGGATTGTAAACCATGAGCATCTTGTCACGGAGCATTTCAGCATACAGGATATCTTCTTCCTGGTACATGAACGTTCCCGAATTCAAGCCGTCGTAACGGGCTACATAGTCGGGCGAAAACACAAGGCAGCAGCCGTGCAATTCCACATTGACTTGGCGGCGGTCATTAGCGGGTTGGTAGCTGTTCGGCCCAGGTCCCAGGCGATCAGCAAAGAACGAGTACCAAGTGTCTAAAAAGCCCAAATGCAGAATGTTTCTCACGCGGATTCGGCGCCAGCGCGCCCTTTTGCGCTCGAGTTCTGCAACCGTCATCAGCTTGTCTTTGACTGGGTTTGCGTTAATCCCGTTCGGGCAATGGATTTCAGGGCCTAAAACGGCAAAATGGCTTTGCTCATATTCATCCAGAATGACCTTGTAAAAATCATCCTGAATCAAGTACGTATCGTTGTTCAGCATCACGATAAAATCGCACTTCTTTTCGTTCTTCAAAAAGCGGAAACCCACATTGTTCCCACGTGCAAAGCCTAGATTTTCTTCGTTCAAAATGACGGACACATGAGCTTTGCCTTCAAACAGCGCCTTTACTTGAGGCCCAGACTTATTCGGAGAGCAATTATCGACAACGACAATCTCAAAATCATCGGTATCAATCCGTTCCAGGATCGATGCGACGCACTTTTCTGTTTCAGCGACAACATTATAGTGAAGTACAACAAAGCCTAGACGCATCTCTGTCCTTTTTAGAAAACATAATTTTATGCAAAATTAAAAAAATTTCGGTATAAAAACATAATATTCCCGTTTTTCCGTTTCATCTTTTACTACATTATACGGCATGGTAAAATTCAGTCAAACTTCTTGGCAATACGGCACTCTTTCGGACACGCTTGATATTTTGCGTTATGCGCCAATGTCCTTGTCCGTCGGAACGAACGCCGTTCTATACTACACGTTGCCCAAGAACATTGAATCTGGCGAGTTTATCCGCTACACCATTATGGCGGGTTTCAGAAAATTAAGTTGGACTGGCATCATTGGAGCGGTCACACCGGGCAAGACGAACAACGTCATCGAAATCGCAGTACGCCTTGGTGAAGGCCCATTCCGTGGTTTTACCGCCACGCACAAGTTTGATTCCGTCAAGGGAATGACGACCTGCTTTGACGACCTCTCGTTCCAGGGATGCAAGGATTTTGCTGAAGATACATTCGCAATTGTCATGAACAGCGCAAGCTTGGTTTACGCCATGAAGGCTAGAGAAATGGCTCGCGAACAAATCGCATTTATTGAAGCAAAGAAGAAAACGCAGGCTTTTGAAGCGTTAGACCAGTCCGCAACCGCCGGATAACATCATGTACAAGTCCCTCGAACAGGCCCTGCTGGATTTGGAAAAAGCGGGAATGCTCAAACGTATTCACGCCGAAGTCGATCCACACTTGGAAATGGCCGAAATCGCGAGGGAAAATTTTAGAGAGGGCGGTCCAGCACTTCTTTTTGAACATGTCAAAGGGAGCAAGTTTCGCGCCGCCTGCAACATTTTCGGAAGCGACGAACGATTCAATTTTCTGTTCCGAGATGGCTTTGAGCAGACAAAAATCGCAGTCCAATTCAAGTCTAATCCGGTCGAATTTTTCAAAAATGCTTTCAAGCACCCGCTACAACTGTTCAAGGCGGGATTCGCCGGAATAAAGTCTTTGCCGAGACGCTCCGGCAGCATCAAGGACTTCGAAGAATGCAGCCTTAGCGACTTGCCTCAGCTGGTCAGCTGGCCGCTAGACGGCGGAGCGTTCATCACGCTCCCGCAAGTCGCCACACGTCCGAGCGAAAATTCAAGCATCATGCAAACGAACGTGGGCATGTACCGCATCCAGATTTCAGGCAATGAATACGTCCCGAACGAAGAATGCGGTTTGCATTACCAGATCAAGCGCGACATCGCAAGGCACCACCAGAAGGCACTCGAAGAAGGTCGCCCGCTCAAGGTGAGCATTTTCATTGGCGGACCTCCATCGCACACATTTGCAGCCGTGATGCCCATGCCCGAGAACCTCTCGGAACTGCTTTTCGCAGGCATGCTCGGAAACCGCCGCTTCCGTTACTTTGAACATGACGGTTACCTTGTCTCTAGCGATGCCGACTTTTGTATTTTAGGAGAACTCGAACCCGGTTTAAAGCCCGAAGGTCCATTTGGAGACCACATCGGCTATTATTCCGGCAAACACGATTTTCCTTGTATGAGAGTCCAAAAAGTGCTTTGCAAAAAGAACGCCATTTTTCCGTTCACAGTCGTCGGTCGCCCGCCCCAAGAAGATACGCTCTTTGGCAAATTCATTCACGAAATCACAAAGCCGATGGTCCCCGCTTCGCTCCCGGGCGTTTACGGGATTCACGCGGTCGATGATGCTGGTGTACACCCGCTTTGCCTAGCACTCGGTTCAGAGGCGTTCCGCCCCTACGCCAGCCCCGAAGAACGCGAGCCCATGGAACTTTTAAAAACGGCAAATGCGCTGCTCGGATTCAACCAGGCGAGCCTCACCAAGTATTTGCTTATTGCCGCAAAAGAAGACTCTGCTGACACGAAAGCCGTCGCAAATAAAACCGCCGCGAGCCTCGATGTAAACAACGTCCCTGCGTTCTTCGGACACGTTCTCGAACGTGTCCACTTCGACCGCGATTTGCATTTCCAGACGGCGACAACGATCGACACGCTCGACTACACCGGCACAAGCCTCAACCACGGTTCCAAAGTCGTGATTGCAGCCGCCGGCGCAAAAATTCGCGAACTCCGCAACAAACCGAGCGATCTAAAAACGCTTGCGCTCCCGCAAGGATTCAAGAACGCGACCATCGTGATGCCCGGCGTGCTCATGATCGAAGGTCCGGCGCATCTCGAAAACGGCAACGAAACATTCCGCGAGTTCAAAGAAACCCTCGCCCACTGGGAATTCCGCGAAAACTACCCCTGGATTTCCATCATCGACGAAGGCACCCTTAACGCAAACAATGGCACAAGTAACATCTTGAGCGATTTCCTCTGGCTCACGTTTACGCGCTCCGCCCCCGCCCAAGACATTTACGGTCTCGACGAAGTTGTCGAAAACAAGCATTGGAAATGCAAGGCGCCCTTGATTATCGACGCCCGCATCAAGCCACACCATCAAAAACAGCTGACGGTTCCCGCCGAAATCACCGCCAAGGCAAAGCAAATTCTCAAAAACGCAGGAGTTGTATAAGCAATGCGTTTAAATCCATTTCACAACATCTTACAGGCACCTCTTTTTTCTCTCGCCATCACATTAATTTGTGTGTCAGGCATTGCTTATGCTTATGAAAATGGCTGCGGAACCGCAAAAGTCATCGAAAATCTGATAAAATATCAAAAAGACCCGCATTATGCCGCCTCGCTTTACAGCAGCGAAAAATGTAGTCCCGAAAGTTATTACGATTCCGTCTACACAATCGAAACGCCACATTTCCAAGTGATGTACGTTTTGACGGGTCCCCACGCCACCACCAAAGCGTTTGCCGATTCTACCGCAGCAAGTTTTGAAGATGCATGGGAGCTTTACGTCAACAACATCAAGATGCAAGCGCCCAAAGGTCCAAGCAAGAGCCACCATTTTCAGCAAGATGTTAAAGCCGGTCTATACCCCGTCGAAATCATCGATGTCGACCAAGTCCGAGACGGACAAATTTTCTTTGGAGGTTCAAGCTCATGCGGTGCCTGCTTTGCAGTGACGGTTCCCATGAACAACGGTGCAACTTCACAAATTTTCTTAGACAACGATTTCAATTACGGTGCGACTTACAACATTTCAAAAGAGTCTATAATCGTCGATAAAGACACTTGTTATTATTCCAAGGCTGATATTCCTCTGTATAACAGCACCCACGATTATTACTACACAAATGAATGGGCAAAAGGGATACGTCTTACAGCATTCCACGAATTTTACCATGCCGTACAGCTAAGCTACCTCAACATGTATTCCAATTCTACGTTCTGGTTCGAAGCTTCAGCCACGGGCTTTGAAGAAATTACCAACCCCGAAGTAGACGATTATCTCAGATATTTGCCATCCTTTTTCGACAAAACAGGGAACCCGCTCTCCGCAACATTCCGGAATTACGGAGCATCTACTTTGTTCCTTTATCTATACTACAAAGTTTCAAAAAATCTTGACAAGTCCATCTGGGAAAACTTTTCCAAGAACCCCAATAAAAATTTTGAATCGCAGCTCGAAGCTTCTTTAAAAGCACACGAGCTTGACGCCGACAGCGTTTTCCATGACTATGCAGTTCGACTTTCGTTTTCTGGAGCACGCAGCAAGAAACTGCAAAAGAAGGAATGGATTAACGAAGATCAATCGCAATGGGCTTCCGCCAGATACCGTTTAGACGACTTAATAAAGCCTGAACTAGAAAGTCTCGCTTTTGATTTTTTCAGCAAACAGCAAAACACCCAAGATGTAGACCTTTCTAATTTTGTCGGTAAAGCGACAGTCATTGCTTACCACGATTCAGAGGCAACGATCCATAGAATCAGTAGCAACAAAACACTGGATAGCTTAGCTTCATTCTTTTCTACATGCGATTCAACCACTTGGGTTTTCAGCCGTTTCGGAAAATCCGAAAGCATCCCCATCACCACAAGCACTTCAGATCCGCATGCATTCCCCGTTCCCTGGAAACATGGCGCACTCTGCTTCGGTCCACTCCCCAGCGACAAGAAATTCTTTGAAATCCGTAACAGGCGCGGTGATTTAGTCACTCAGCAAAAGTATGAAGGAACAACATTCTGCCTGCAAGAAGACCAAGTCAAAGCGATGATGGCACCAGGCATTTACCGCTTCCGCGTCGGGAACAAAAGCAAAACGAAAAGTTTTATTGTGATTTACTAGTCAATAGTCATTAGTTATTAGAAGATGTCATGCCCGTCCCGGCTCAGAGGCCGGGATAAACTCCAGCGGGCATCTCCTTTTTAAAAACTACAGGCACTCGCCTATGAATGGGAACAAATTGTTCTTCTGCTCTAGCATCTTGAGCAACTTGGTATCGGGATTTGCCTTGACCGCTTCTTTATAAAGTGCACTGAGATTTTCGTAATGACCATTCAATCGGGCACGTGCGTAATCCGCCGCCGAATTGTTATGAATCATAAACGCCCAGTCCGAAGCCTGGAACAGCACGAGTTCGCGCGCCATCTGCGCCAAGAAACGCTTGGCAGTCGCATTTTTTGAACCGCGCGCAGTCCCAACAGCATTCCCTGCATTAGAAATGCGCGACTTCAAATCGTCCATCATCTTACGCATTCTAAAAAACATCGGGTACTGGAAAGCAACTTCATCGTTCATCCAAACGTCACCAAAGCCGCCCTCGCCCCAAGACGAGAAAATCGGATTGTGAACATCTGTATCCGCAGGTTCGCGCATCGACTCTTCAAAAGATGCCATCTCGACCACGCTCGAGCTTGCCGCGCGTTCAAACATTTTCTCGATGAACAGCGGACCTTCAAACCACCAGTGTCCAAAAAGTTCCGCATCGTACGGACAAAGGATCGAAACCTTATTGCCATCCATGTTCGGAAGCAAATTCGACACAGTCGCTTCGCGATTGGCGACAAAAAGTCGCGCATGGTCTTCCACCAAGCGGAGCGCATTCCACGGGCGATAAATCTCCTTATTTTCGCTTCCCGTGATGCGGTAATACTTGAGACCCGTTTCAATAGGCGTGCCCGCCGATAAGAAATAATCGCCTAGATATTCGCTTTCACGTTCGTGCGCAATATCCCTAAAGAACTCGCGATATTCAGGATGCCCCGGGTAGCCCGTTTTGCGGCTCCATACTTCCATGGAACTGCTCTGTTCACGCCCCATGCAATAAAGCCCTGCCGGAGTCTTGATTGGCGAGAACACGCCATACTTCGGTGCAGGCTTTGCCAAGAGCACGCCATGCGTTTCCAAGAAGAAATACTTGAATCCGAATTCTGCAAGGATCGCGTCCAGACCTTCAAAATAGCCACATTCCGGGAGCCACAGCCCGCGAGGCTTTTTGCCAAAAGCGTCTTCGAATGCGCGGACTGTAATCTTCAGCTGCAAACGGATCGCTTCGACATCGTTCTGGTACGCGGGCAAAAACGGATGCGTCCCCACGCAAGTGAGCAAGTTGATTTTTCCAATCTGCTCCAAGCGCTTTAACGCAGGGATAATTTCGCAACCGCAATCGCGCTCCCACGTATTGATGAGCGCAAGCTGCCTGCGGTAATAAAAATCCACCACTTCCATAAGCTCGGAATTGCCCTGGAAGCGGACTTTTTCGCGTTCAATCAGTTCAAGCTGTTTGTGCAAATGCACCGAAAAACGGGTAAGCAATAGCTTATCCGTAAGCATCGAGAGCAGCGCCGAAGAAACGCTCAAATTGAGAGTGCCCGGCACGCCCTTTTCTTCCAGACGGTTGAGCATCTGTATGACGGGCAAATAAGTCTCCGCCATAGCCTCAAAAAACCAGTTCTCTTCCAAGAACCGGTCAAAAGAGGGTTCACGCACAAAAGGCAAATGTGCGTGAAGCAAAAGATGTAAGCGACCAGGCTTTGCCATTATTCCGTGCGCTTTACCACGATCGGAACGATTGTCGTCGGGAAATCGCCATCCTTATCGGTTGCAAAGACAGGGATAATCTTCGTCACGTCCGGGAGGTCTTCTTCAAAGCTGAAAGTGCCATCCGGGTTGAGCGGGAACGGTTCGCCACGCACCTGCAAGTGTGCATCCGGACGCGTACCACCGTAGACGATCAAGCGGGTCTTCACCCACAAGAAGAAGTCCTTGCCGTAGTTCACAGAATCCTTCGGGAGTTCAAGCTTGTTGCTCTTGAGAGCGGCACTGGAAAGTGCGCCAGAGAACATGGAGCCCGAAGAGCTCGAAAGCGATTCAAGCCAGGTCTTTGCAGACATCGAAGAAAGTCCCGAGCTGCCAAAGCCACCGAGAGTAGCACCGCCGAGGGAAGCGCGAACAAATACGTTGTCCGTATTCACTTCGGAACCTTCGAGCGTGAACGTCTGCATCGGACCAGCTTCGACCAGCGGTTCGAATTTGCCAGCGGCAACAACGCCAAGCGCTGCAGCGCAGTTCTGCGTTGCCTTGTTTTCCACGTACCAACTACGGGCGTCTGCCGGAACTTCGATATCGTGGAACTTGAGCTTCTTGTTGCGCTTCACGGTCAAGTCGTTCGAGATGTCGAACAAGCGAAGCACGAGCTTGCCCTTGCCCTTCTTGGCAGCCTTGATGCGTTCTTCAGAAACTTCCCAGAAGGCCTGCATCCAGTTCGGATCCTTCTGCATGAGCACGAGGTATTCAGCATCGAAGGATTGCGGCAGAGCTTCCGGAGCAGCGGACTTAGCGACCTTAGCCTTCGGAGTTTCAACAACTTCAACGTCGACCTTCTTTGCCTTCGTAGCGGTCTTCACAACCTTCTTAGCTGCTTCTACAGACTTTTCCGTCTTTGTAGAAACCTTGGCAGTCTTCGTTGCAGTCTTTGTAGCCGGCTTTTCAGCCTTTTCGGCCTTAGCCTTTACAGTCTTCTTTGCCGGAGCCGTCTTAGCAGCAACCTTTTCAACGGTTGCGCTCGGCTTTTTGGCGACAACCTTCTTTTCGGCAGGAGCTTTCTTTGCAGCAGTCTGCTTCTTTTCAGCTGTAGCCTTCTTCGCTACAGTCTTCGTTTCAGAAACTTTTGTAGAAGCCGTCTTCTTAGTAGCGGTCTTCTTTACTTCCTCTTCATTCTTCTTAGTAGCCATTTCGATCTCCTTCTGTTGAATCTTATTGACCACGGGTTTTACCCCAACTTCCGACACCGAGCAAACCGAGACGTATACCAATATAGGATTCACTCCAGTTGCGGTCATCGTCTGTCAGGCGAACGCCCCCCTGAATGGACAAATCCAGCATCGTTCCCTTTCGACCGAGCGGGAAACCAGCACCAATGGATCCACCAATTTCAGAAACATCTTGAACATACCAGTTCTTGAACCAGACACCGGCTCTATACGTAATGCGGTTCCAGTATGATTCATAGAAAATATCGCTACCATCGCGCTGGTAACCAAGAGAGATATTGAAATCGTTCTGCGTCTTGGTCACCTTGGACAAATTCCAGCTACCAGCAGCATTCTCGATATCCTTATTCCAGGCACGCCATGCAATATCAGCCATCACGTTGTGGCGCTTGTTGAAGCGGTAGTTGACACCCGTTGCAAGCATCGCCGGAACGCGGATTTCACGAGTGTGCTTAGCCGGAACAAGCGTATCGGTTTCACTGTACCTGAAGTTGTATTCCAATTCATTTTGGAGCGTGTAAGGCGTCGTAAACGAGAAGAAATACGAAGCCATGCGACCGCGGTACTGGGCAGCAAAAGTGTAGTACGCCGGATGGTTCTTGATTTCCCAGTCCCCATTCACGTAATCCGAAACATCGGTGTTGTTCGTAGCCCAGGCATCCGCCTCATCAATTTCAGAGTTGTCCGGACCAAGCGTAAGTTCACGAGTATAGCTGCCCATCACAAAATGAGCCGAGGCGCCCAACGAAATCGCGCGGTAGAACGGGAGTCGAATTGCATAAGTCGGCACCAGTTCATAAATACTGCTCTGGTATTCAATTTTCGCTTTTTGGTTTTCTTCCTGATTTTCAAAATCTTCACGCATCGAAGCGGCATAATGCTGCCACAGCGAAACACCGAACGCACCAAAATCACCCATCGGGAACGAAAGGTTCATGGACGGCATCGAAAGATTCGTCTTCGTAAAATGGGAATTCGAACGATCTGCAGTCGAGACATCAAGCAAGAAGTTCAAGTTCAACACAACCTTGGTATCAAAAGCCTGGCGAGCCGGGTTCACCACAGAAACGCCTTCGGCATCACCGGTCTTTGCATTACCCGCAAAGCCACGACCTGCCATGGCGGCAGAGCCACCCGCAATCTGTTCCTGACCCATAGCTTCAAGGCCAATCATCGACGCAAAGGAAAAACTCGAAACACAAAGTAAAGCACTAATAAACTTTTTCATTATTCTTCCTCCCCGCGCTTCGAGGCAAGCCACAGCTTAAGCGTTGTCGATGTATTTTTGATCGACGAAAAATCATAGCGAGCGTAATCCGGATAAGGGAAGAATACGCGAACGGAGTCTCCCTTACTATTCACGTAGTAGGAGTTGGAACCGTAGAAATACTCATCCTTGTCCAAAACAAGTGAGCGATCCAAAACCATCTTCATCTTGAAAGAACGTCCGTCGCTAGCCCTATTGATAAAGTCGCGCATCCCCGTAGTGACCTGCAGAGTAAGCGAGTCCCCGTCATGGAACACAAGATTCGGATGTCCTTTTTCTGCGATTAAAGAATCGTTGTACTTGGAATAGTTATCCCTACTGCAAACAAGACTATCTTTATCGCCAGTATAAGTGTAAGCTTCAACAGCTATAGGCATGTCAAGCTCATTACTACCTTTAGAATCATCCCTGTAGAACGTCACCTGAGCCATGACAACGGACTGGCGGACATCTTCTGCATCATAAGGGAATTCATCACCGTAAAAATCAGACAGCGCCTTCATGATCGGCTTAGACGGGAATTCCACCAAGAGAGAGTCTTTGACGCCACCATGCAAGACAAGGCAATCTGAACATTCTTCACGATTCGAAATGAGCGTTGCAGCACGCAAAGAACGGTAACCCCTATAGGAATCCTTTTCCATTTCCACCATGTACAAAATCGGAGAAACCAAGAGGCCTACAGACGGACCGTAGAAACGATAGGCATGCGGAGCTTCAGGAGCAGATACACGCAACTGCAAACGGCGATTGCCTGAGTTCTTGCGAACGTCGTCAATAAATGCGCTCGGCAAATCCAAAACCAGGACAGAATCTTTCTTGGTAATGGAAACAGAAACCGTCGTGTCTGCAGTTTTCTTCGTCTTCCAAGACTTAAGACCATCAATCCATTCCGAATCAACAACCGTTTCCAAGGCATTAAGTTCGGCATCCGTCAGCTTTTCAGAAAGGGTCCAGCTGATGTTGACATTGACTTCATCTTCAATAGGCAATACCGTCGATGGCAAAACCTTAGACCAATAAACAGCATCAAAAAGGTAAAGCGACAAATAAGATTTTGCAGAATCAGCCGCCTTCAAATCTGCCAAGAAAGCGCTGTCCACAGCAAAGTCAAAAACAGCATCGTGCACCATGCCCGCAGAAGCACCGAAAGTTCCGAAAACACCGGCAGAACGAGGGAGCGAATCCTTGTACAATACAGCGGACGTCGGTTTCAAGTCATTTACGGTCACCATCTGGACTTTATAACTGCTAGGCATTCCCTGGTCAGAAAGCCAGCTGGACAAGCCATCGTCATCCGTATCAAACAGGCAGGATGACAAGAACATCGCTAAAAGCGGGAATAGAATAAATGTTTTCTTTTTCACTCAGAACTCCGAGTATTGCTTATAAATAAAATTCGCCCATAATATAGCAAAAACGCAATTGAGAAATTAGACGCTACAACCAACTACTAACAACTAAAGACTAATAACCAATGACCAACGACCAACCACTAAATTGCTATATTTGCCTCGTAAAATTCAAGAGGATTATTATGTCTCAGTTTAACGCTCATTTTAGAAACATCAACGGCGACGATACCTACCCGCTGACCGACGTCATTTACCGCAGCAAGGTGGACGGTAGCCTGCTCGAAGTCGAACACGACCGCGCAGCACTCGCCAGCCGCAGCCCGGAAGAATGGAAGAAGCTCTTTGCCGAACGCCGCATGAGCTTTAAGCCCGAAGACATGAGTGGTATTTGGAGCAAGCGCGAAATGGTACTCCCGGATATTCCGGTCGAAGACATCGTCACCATGCGCGAAGGCTGGAGCCCGCTCTTTGACGCAGCCCCGCTCGCCAAGGAACTCGGCATCGGAAGCCTCAAGGTGAAGCTTTGCGGCAACTCCCACACGGGTTCCTTCAAGGACCTCGGCATGACGGTTCTCGTGAGCCAGGTGAATCACATCATCAAGAAGGGCATCCACCCGATTGACGCCGTCGCTTGCGCTTCTACCGGTGATACTTCTGCAGCCCTCAGCGCCTACTGCGCCAAGGCAGGCATTCCTTCCATCGTGTTCCTCCCGGCTGGCAAGACCAGCACCGCACAGCTCATCCAGCCGATTTCTAACGGCAGCATCGTGCTCGCTCTCGACACCGACTTTGACGGTTGCATGAAGATCGTTCAGGAAGTCACGAAGGACAACCGCATTTACCTCGCCAACTCCATGAACAGCCTCCGCGTCGAAGGCCAGAAGACGATTTCTCCGGAAATCTGCCAGGAACTCGGTTGGACCGTTCCGGATACAGTTATCATCCCGGGCGGTAACCTCGGTAACGTGAGCGCACTCGCCAAGGGTTTCGAAGACTGCAAGGCCATGGGCCTCATTGACCGCATCCCGCGCATCATCGTCGCTCAGGCAGAAAACGCCAATCCGTTCTACCAGGCATACGAACGCGGCTTCGACAAGCTCGTTCCGGTTCAGGCAAAGAAGACTCTCGCATCTGCTATCCAGATCGGTAACCCGGTCAGCTACCCGAAGGCAGTCCGCGCTATCCAGAAGACAAACGGCATGGTCGTAAGCGTCTCTGAAGAAGAACTCGCCAACGCAGCCCACCGCGGCGACCGCATCGGTCTCTACTGCTGCCCGCACACGGGTGTCGCTCTCGGCGCTCTCGAAAAGCTCGTTGCAGCAGGCAAGATTGCTAAGGATGAAAACGTCGTCGTCATCAGCACGGCACACGGCCTCAAGTTCACGGAATTCAAGGTCGGCTACCACGAACAGAAGCTCGAAAACATCGCAAGCAAGTACGCAAACCCGGTGTTTAAGGCTCCTGCCGAAATCGGTGCCGTCATGGACATCCTTACTAAAGAGATGGCTGCCCGCCGCCGCTAATGCGCAAGCATTAGTCAATGGCCCTAAGCCGCCGCTAATTACTGGTTAGTCACTAGTCAATAGTCATTAGTTATTAGAGAGGTCCGCATCACATGATGCGGGCTTTTTTATTTCATAAATAGCGTGACTGATATACAATCAATAATTTAAAAGCAGAACGTTGTGAGAATAGAGCGTCGGCCACAACCTTAAAAGGCGAGTGCAGTGACCATACTTGTATGGTCATGGCTGAGCCGTAAGGTTGGCGCTTGCGCCAGGATGAAAGTGCATAAAAAAAGAGAAAGGGCTCTAGAAGAGCCCTTTCCTAAGAAGGAGAAAATATTGAGCGGTTTCCAGAACCTTGAACCTATCAGGAGGGGAGCAATGATAAAGTCGTTTCAGGATTTACCTTTCCAACCATTCTCAACACTCTAAATATACCAAATTGATAGGGGGCCGATTCTTTCGTTTTTCTTATTTCTTCACTTAATAAAATTTACCGTTCTTACCTTTTACTACCAATCATAAATTTCACTTTACAATCACCAGCAAAACAATAAGAACAAAGTAATTTTACTCTTCTCTGAAGATGATTTTGCACTTCGGAACGAAACGGAAACCACCGCGACGATGACGTTCGATTTCGAAGTACTTCTTGACACCTTCACTCGGATGTTCCGGATCGTCAGAGCCATTGATATGGGCAATGACGCGGTTCAACCTGCTCTCGAAGTTCGGACGGAGCGGGTCCATGCAGATAGCCGGATCGCGTTTGAATTCGCGGTTTTCATATTCTTCACGACCAGTCACAGTGTATTCGCGGAGCAAGTTGCGGAGGATTCGAGCCGGAACGTTACGCATGAGGTGCTTGCTGTTCACGGAGATGGAGTCATCGCTCTTGTAGTACACGATTGTGACGGAATCGTTCATGGCATCGAGGAGCTGTTCGTGAGCCTTCTGGATCGGAGCCCAGGCAGCAAATTCCTGTTTCACAACAGAGCTCATGAGCTTGAGGAACGGTTCGGAAGCATTCACGTTTGCCTTGAAGTTGAACTCGAGAACGTAAGCCGGAGCGCCGTAGTAGCAATCCTTTTCGATGAGGAGAGCGCCGGTCTTCGGGTCGCGGATGTCGGTCAAAGAGCGGACGCAACCAATGCTCTTTTCAACATCGTTCTTCCATTCGAGGTTGTGTTCCTTGATGCAATCTTCAAATGTTGCATGGCGGCCAACAAGTTCACCCTTGATATAGACACCACCGTCTTCCTTCATTTCGGCGGGGACACGATTTTCAAGAGCTTCTATAAACGAGGTCTGCGTGGCGAGGTAGCTAATGTGTTCGTATGCAGGCGTGTTCAAGAGGAGAGGTCCGATGTTGATCATGCTGCGGATCCAACGCATCGGGTTCGCAGCGAGGACACCCGGAGTCTCGAACTGGAACGTGAAGTCCACCCTGCGATTGCCATCAATAACGTCGTTACGGAGGATGTTTGCCTTCGTAAGGAACGGGTAACGTTTCGGGATGATTTCCAAGCAGAGTTCGCGAGCATCTTCAGCAGAGTAGAACGAAGAGACGAACGGCAAGTAGGAGCGGAGAACGCTACGAGCGGGAACTGCTTCAAATGCAGCGCAACGCTTCACGATGCGTTCGATGAATTCATCAGGATTTTCACCGCGTTCGTACAACCACGCGACGATGTTGTCCATTATGAAACGGTAAGCGCTTTCATCTACGTATGAATCTTCGAAGTACAAATCATTTAGAAGTTTCACGTTGAATCGCGAATCTCGTTTGACCAAGGTCAAAATGTCCTTGACCGGGTAAGACATCAGTAATTCAATGTGTGCTAGCTGAAGGAATAGATTTGAAACCATTTCACTCACCTCACTTGTTCATAAAAATTCATTAGCTATATTTATAATATAGCAATCAAATATTAAAAAGTATATACAAAGAGCTACATATAAAAGCGAAAATGGCTGAAATTCACCTTTTATCCGATGAAATCATCAATAAAATTGCTGCTGGCGAGGTCATTGAGCGCCCTGCATCGGCTGTCAAGGAACTTATAGAGAACGCAATTGACGCCGGAGCAACCCGAATTCAAGTCCAGATTGAACAAGGTGGAAAGAAAAAAATCCAGGTCACAGACAACGGTAAAGGCATGGGTGCCGCCGATTTGGACCTGTGCTACCTCCGTCATACTACATCTAAACTAACAAATGCAGACGACTTATTCCACCTCCATACAAACGGTTTCCGTGGTGAAGCAGTAGCCTCCATTGCAGCCGTTTCCAAGCTGACCATCACGAGCGCCACGCAAGAAGGCGAAAGTGGCCGGATCGTCGTGAAGGGTGGCGAAGTTATCGAAAAAGAGGACATCCAAGCAAGCCGTGGCACCACATTCCTCGTCGAAGACCTGTTCTACAACACGCCCGTGCGCCGCACATTCCTCGGCAGCGAAACGTCCGAATGTTCTCGCATTTTAGACATTGTATTGAAGACAGCCATTTCGCACCCGGAAATTCGCTTTGACTATAAAGTTGGCGATAGAACAGTCTTTACAGGCGTTCCTGGAGAACTCCGCAGCCGCATCGCCGAAGCCATCGGCTCCAAGGTCGCGAAGGGTTTGCTCCCAGTCGATTACACCGAAGCGGGCGTCCATGTAACAGGCTATATCTCGCCCACGACCGAAACGAACGGCAAGCGCAACCACCAGTTCCTTTTCATGAGGAACCGCCCCATCGAAAACAAGATGGTAAGCAAGGCCGTTTCGCAAGCATACGAGCCGTATGGAGCGCAGTGCAAGCCCGTAACGGTACTGTTCTTGGACATGCCGGACATGGAATTCGACATCAACGTGCACCCGGCAAAGCGCGAAGTCCGTTTCGCCAATGGGAACTTGGTGTTCCTCGTCGTCACACATGCCATCCGTGATACGTTTACTAAGGATTTGGAAGCGCACTCCCCCATCATCGACTTGAGCGATGAGTTTATGGGAGGTCCGACACAGGTTTCTCAGACGACGCCTGCGCAACCCGCGATGCCAGAAACGCCCGCACAGCCGCAAAACGACTTGCCGTGGGAAAACCCGTTCCAGCAGGCAAAGCCATACGCAGCCTCTGTAAATAAGCCGTACGCAAAACCCGCAAGTACCGCAAACTCGCTTTCGGACAAAAAGTCTAAATACGACGTAAGCGACGACGTTCAGGACCTCTTTTCGCTCCCTGAATATGGCAAGATTATTTCGCTGGAACCCGACCACAGCAAGCCCGCACCGCCTCCCGAGACGCCGTGGGCGCCGCCCTCGTTCTTCCAGATTGCAAACACGTATATCGCAGGTGAAGATTCCAACGGTCTCTTGATTATCGACCAGCACGCCGCCCACACGCGAGTGCTCTTTGAACAGGCCATGGAATCGCTCCAGAACAACATCATGCAGGACAGCCAGGAACTCCTGTTCCCGGAACTCATCGACCTTTCCAAGCAAGAAAAAGAAATCTTCCGAAACGTCGATGAGCAACTGCGCAAGCTCGGATTCTTTGTCGAACCGTTTGGAGGCGACACCTACCAGATCCGCTCGATTCCAAGCGCACTCCCGCTTTCGCGTGCCGCCAAAGCGGTTCACGACTTTTTGAACGATGTCGACGAAAACGACACCAAGAATGACATGGTCAAGTTCCAGGAAGCGATTGCGAAATCCTGGGCAAAGACAAATGCTTACCAGGCAGGCGACAAGCTCAAGCCCGAAGAAATCACGGCGCTCGTCAGTCAGTTGATGATCACGCAGGATCCGCTCAAGTCCCCATTCGGGAGTCCGACGCTAATGCGTTTAACGCTTGAGGAACTGAGCAAGAAATTCAGACACTAGTTCGCTAGAAGTCTTACCGACATCCAGAGCCTTGCGGAGACGCAAGGCTATTTCGTCTGCGGATCCAATATCTTGTTGGAAAAGCGCTTCAACAATCGCATCGGCCATGCGGTCGTTCAGCTTATGGCGAATGATGAATTCCGGAGTCACGCCACAGCCAAAAATTGCATTCGGAAGCGACAGGAATTCGGACTTGACCATAAACTTGCCCATGGCGTACGTGAGGAAATCCGGCATCGTACAAGCGGCAAACGGAATCCCGACACAAGCCATTTCAAGCGTACTCGTTCCAAACGAGGTAAGCGCCGCGGAATATGCCGAGTAGAAATTCAAACGTTCGCTAATAAGCTTAGGCGCCACAACAACTTTTAGCCAGCTCGGCAATCGCCCGTCATAAAGTTTTTCGAGCGCCACCAGAAGCGGCACTTCCAAATGCTCACGCGATGCAACTACAATCACGTCCGGGAGCGGTCCCGAATTGCGTTCTGCCCACGTGTTGCGATACCTTTCGGCGACCTTTACAAAAGACGGCAAATTGCGCAAGGCGCTATCACGGCGGCTTCCCGGCAAAAGCAACATATCAGACCGCGGTTCAACCTGGTCGTAAACCCAGCCCGCAATCGGGTGTTTGATACGAACCGTTTCAACGCCCATCTGCTGATAAGCCTTCGCTTCAATATCAAAGAATACCGCCAAACGGATATTATTAGCTTGCTTAAAGAGGCTCGCCCGCTTGGATTTCCATGCCCAGACTTGCGGAGGCGCCACATAAAGCATGGGCTTTCCCCACTTTTTGGCAAGGCGCGCAAGCTTCATGTTAAATCCGGGATAGTCAATCGCCACAATGCCAAGGCATTTCTTGGATTCTGCGGCATCGCTCAAGACTTCAAAAACGTTCTTTAACGAGAAATACTTCGGCACCACATCGCCCACACCCGAAACCGGGAGTTCATTGTAGTCCCACAAGGGCTGGAGGCCTTTCTCCTGCATCAACGGACCGCCCAAGCCAATGACCTTGAAGCCCTGCTGCACGGCAGTCGATACCATCTCGGCGCCAATCATGTCGCCGGAATCCTCCCCTGCACAGAAGAGGATATAAGGAGAATTTTCTTCGTTAACGTTTTGCACGATTCGATACCCAAACCTTCAGAGCGCCCAAATCTGTTTTAAGCCACTGCAACAATTCCTGAGTATATACAACTTTATATTTTTTCAGGACAACGACATGCTCAAATCCGGAATCAGCCTCCAAATGGAACACCATTTGGCAACCATGGCTGTATTCATCGGCCAAATTGGCCTTCATTTCGACTTCAAGCTTGTCCAAGAACTCGTCTGTAAGCATGCCGACAGTGAAGTTCGCATGTATGTAATCCACCATGTCGCAACGCACGCGGTCAAGCTGGATGACTTCTTCAACGATAATCTGGTAGCCATCGCGGTCGCGCTGCTGTTCTAGGACGCCCTTCACAAGCACGCGGTCATCAATAGAAACCGTATCGCGCAAGCGTTCCCAGACGTCCTTCTTGAAGAACATTTCAACTTCGCCCTGAAAATCCTGGATTGCGCCAGAGCCAATCGTATCGCCACGCTTTGTTTCAATGGAGCGCATGCGGATAACGACACCGCCCACGACGACCGTATCGCCCACATAGCGGGTGATTTCGTCTTCCGAAAGCGAGCAGCTCGTAAAGCCCGTGAGTTCCGGACGGAATTCATCAAGTGGATGCCCGGAAAGGAACAAGCCAAGCACGCTGCGTTCCTTGTTGAGCATTTCCATCGCCGTCCATTCTTCGGCTTCTTCCAGAACTTCGGCTGTATTCGGAATGGCGGCAGGGCCACCCAGGTCAAACAACGAGACCTGGCCCTTGGCTTTGTCTTCCTGGCTGCGCATGGCGACTTCCAAAGCACGGTCCACCGTTGCACACTGCACAGCACGGCTACCCGGCAAATCGTCCAAGGCGCCCGCCATGATCAAGCATTCCAAGACTTTCTTATTGAGCGGCGGGCGTTTTTCAGGCTGTGCCGCCTGGTATTCCGTCACGCGCTTGCAGAAATCAAAGATGTCCTTGTAGATGCCACGGCGTTCACGTTCCGCGACCACGTCTTCGACAACCGCGATACCCACGTTGCGGATACCTGCAAGACCATAAAGAATCTGACCCTTTTTATTTGCAGAGAAAACACCCAACGACGAGTTGATATTCGGAGACAAAACTTCAATGCCGAGGCGCTTACATTCCAAAATGATGGTCACCGTATCTTCGGTCTTACCCATCTTGGAGGTCATGGAGGCCGCCATGTATTCCGGGCCATAATGCGTCTTGAGGTACGCCGTCTGGTAAGCCACGTAAGCGTAAGCAGCGGCATGGCTCTTGTTAAATGCGTATCCGCAGAACGGGAGCACGGCCTTCCAAATCTTGTCGATGACCGCATGATCGTAACCTCTCGCTTCGCACTTTTCAAAGAACTCCGGCTCGAGTTTTGCCATCTTATCGGGCATCTTCTTCGCCATGATACGGCGAATGTTGTCAGCGCCGCCCAGCGTGTAGCCACCCAAAATCTGGGCAAGCTTCATCACCTGTTCCTGGTACACAATAACGCCGTACGTTTCGCCTAGCACCTGTTCCAAGTCCGGATGGTAGCAGTCAATCTCTTCCTTGCCGTTTTTACGGGCAATGAAGTGCGGAATTTGGTCAATCGGCCCCGGTCGGTACAGGGCGTTCATAGCGATAAGGTCAAAGATTCGGGTCGGCTTCAGTTCGCGCAGGTACTTCTGCATACCCGGAGATTCGAACTGGAACACTGTCGTCGTAAGGCCCTTGCCCAAAAGTTCGAACGTTGCCTTATCATCAATCGGAATCTTGTTCATCACAAGCTTGATGTTGCGGTTCTGTTCGACCATTCGCACCGTATCCTGAATGATGGACAAGTTGATAAGCCCAAGGAAGTCCATCTTCAAAAGTCCGATGTCTTCGGCGTAGTGCTTATCGTACATCACCACCGGCGTATCTTCCGGAGCGGCTCGGTACAGAGGAGCAAGGTTGTAAATCGGAGTCGGCGTAATCACCACGCCGCAAGCATGCACGCCCGTTTGGCGCGGCAAATCTTCAAGTCGCTTTGCGACATCCCAAAGGTTCTGGTAGCTCGCGCGGCTGCCAATCATCGCCTGCAACGGTTCCGGGCTGTAACCATCTTCGAGGTTGTTGCCCTTCTTGTCTTTACCCGTCCAGGCCTGCTTTAAGCTAAAGTTCAACGTGCGCTGCGGGAAGAGCTTCGTAATGGCCTTCGCTTCGGCAGGCGGAATCCCGAGCACGCGGGCCACGTCCGTAATCACCGCCTTCGACTTGAGCATACCGTAGGTAATAATTTGGCCTACGCACTCCTTGCCGTACTTGTCCGTCACGTACTGGATCACGCGGCCACGGTCACGGTCTGCAAAGTCCGTATCGATATCCGGCATGGACACACGTTCCGGGTTCAGGAATCGTTCAAAAAGGAGGTCGAACGTCAAGGGGTCAATGTCGGTAATACCGATGATGTAAGTGACCAGGGAACCTGCAGCAGATCCACGCCCCGGTCCCACAGGAATACCGTGTTCACGAGACCAGTTGATGAAGTCCCACACAATGAGCAAGTAGCCTGCGACGTTCATGTTGCGGATACAATTAAGCTCCTTGTACATGCGCTTGCCCACGTCTGTTTCGTGAGCCGGGAACTTAAAATCTTCGTCCGGGAATCGCCACTTTAAGCGTTCATTGCAAAGGTGGATGATATAGATATCGGCATCGCCACCCTCTTTACACCAACGGTGGATGTTCTTTTTCCAAGCCTTGTTATCGTCTTCGTCAAAGAATTCCGGCTGCGAAAGGCGATCGATTTCTGCATTGTCCGCATCGGTCAGCGCCTCTTCGGCTATGCCTTTTTCGGCGCAGTAATTTGCCTTGACCTTCTTTTTGCGGTCCTTGATGATGCCCTTAAGTTCACGTTCACGCACGACAGGATATTCAGCATCGTATTCCGCCTTCATGATGGCCTTGATGTTCTGGTATTCCTCAGACGCGAGGAATTCATCAGGAATCTTGAAACGCGGCCAGAATTCATCACCGATACCGGTTTTCACGGTAAAGTTACAGCGTTCGGCAATCTTGACCGTATTCTCGATGGCGCCCGGGATATGCCCAAACAGCTCCACCATTTCCTTTTCGGTACGGAAATAGAACTTTTCCGTCGGGAAGCGCTTGTCTTCAAAACCGTTCAGCGTGACCTTGAGCGAGATGCAACGCAAAATCTTATGCGACGTAGCATCTTCGGGCTTGATGTAATGGACATCGCCCACGGCAACGACTTCACGACCGTACTTTTTTGCAAGTTCCACGTTAAAATCGTTCACGCGCTTTTGCTGCGGAATTCCGTTATCGCAAACCGAGATGTACAGGTGGTCGTGGTCAAAAATCTCGTTCAGGCGGTCCATGTACTCGAGCGCAAGAGAATCCCTGCCCGAAGCCACATTCTGGCCGTAACGGCTAAAATAATCGCCCGCAATGGCGATAATGCCTTCCTTAAATTCGTTAATCGTCTCGAGCGGCACGGATGGGATTTCTGCCCAGCGCTCCCCGTCTTCGTAGCGGTAACTCACAATGCGGAGCAGGTTGTAATAGCCCTTTTCGTTCTCAACGAGAAGCGTCAATCGTTCAAATGTTGTCGGATCTTTTTGGCTTGCACTCGGCGTATCCACGTAAATGTGGCAGCCATAAACCGTCTTGACCGGCGGGAGGCCCTGTTCCTTGCGCTTTTTATTCAGTTCCTTGCCACGCGTCTGGATTTCAAGAATACCAAACATGGCACCATGGTCCGTCAAAGCAACAGCAGGTGCGTTTTCTGCCGCAGCAGCCGCCAAAATATCATCAAGTCGGGCCGAAGCCTGCAAAATCGAAAATTCAGAATGAGTCTGTAAATGAACGAACGCCATGCTTGCAATTTAGCATTTTGAAAACAAAAAATCCCGGACGAGTCCGGGACCTTTTAGAGATTTGATGATAGCTTACTTAGCCTGTGTCGTATCAGCCGGAGCGACATCAACCTTGACTTCGTAGCGCGCCACAGAAGATATTCTGAGCTGGTCGAAATCACCAGAAGTCGTCAAAGGATCACTCTGAGCAAGACGTTCCATGCAGCAACCGGACTTACGGCCAATCACAATGAGGTTTTCGTTTTCACGACCACGTGCAGCAGGTTCATAACCTTTCTCATGAGCCTCGCTTGCAATCATTTCGCCATTGACCCAAAGGCTCATGAAGCCATCGCCCCACTGACCGGCAATCAGGTTCCAATCCTTCTTGAGAGTCATCTTGCCATAAGTAAAGTAATGCGTATCGGAATGATTTTTCTGGAAGAAAAGGGTATCAAATCTTACGAAGAAGTGAATTCTGGCACCGTCATTACCAAGAAGAGTGTGTGAAAACTTTTCATCGAAATCTTCACCCGGACGGAACCAGAATTCCACTGTGCCGGCAGGCATTTCGTCAATCAGGTTAATCCCCGTCTGGATGCTTTCGCCATCCTTGAGGGAAATAGCCTTACCGCAGACGCCTTCTACCAGCGTACCTTCGTCATATTCCGCTTCCAGTTCGTCGAAATAAAGGGTCTTCTCGTCCATAATAAGAGAAGAAGTCTTGCAAGTGATATCGTCCTTCTTTACGGTATCCGTTGCAACGGTATCTTCCTTGACTTCTTCATCCTTAGTGACATCTTCCTTGACGACTGTATCCTTTTCATCAACCGGAATATCCTTAGCCGTCACAGAATCCGGCAAGGTATAACGATTGATGTTCGAGATACGGAACTGGTCGAAAGAACCCGACGTGGTCATAGCCTCGTACTGCCCTGGCCCCTCCATGCAGCAACTAGACTTATAACCAATCACGACGAGATTTTCGAACGGAATATCACGCTGAGCAGGCACATAGCCCTTGTCATGCTCCCAATAACCGACAAGTTCGCCATTGAGCCACAAGCTCATGTAGCCATTTCCCCATTGGCCAGCGATCAAGTTCCAGTCATCTTCCTTCAGCACGGCTTTGCCCTGCACGTAGTAATGTTGGTTATGATGATTCTTCTGGAAGAAGAGTTCGCCCTTCTTGTAGAAGAAATGGATTCGAGCACCATCATTGCCAAGAAGCGTTCTTGCTTGCTTGTCAAAGAAGTCATCGTTCGGGCGGAACCAGAATTCGACTGTTCCAACACTCATAGAATCAATCAAATTCACGCCAAGCGGAGCCACCTGACCGTCGCTCAGCTTGATAGCCTTTCCGCAGACACCTTCGACCTGTTCACCTTCGTCAAAGAGGGATTCCAGTTCGTCGAGATAGCGGGTGTTCTCATCCATTTTAAGAGCCGGAGCTGCGCAACGGATATTGGAACGAGTCGAAGTTCCAATAACAGGAGCACCTTCCTCCTTTGAAAGGGAATCGAAGTAGCTTGCAATACTGCCGCTTGCATCAATTCGAGCCCACATGCCCTTAGCGTCATTTTTCAAATAGACGCCATCGTTTACTGTAGAGGCAAACGGATCTGAAGAGTTGGTATCGGAGCATCCTGCAACGAACGCTCCCATTGCCACCAGGGATCCAGCCAGCCATTTTGTCATCTTACCACTCATTATTTTCTCCTACAAGGCGGTTTAACGATTTGACTATTTGTAAATTATCTATTAATTCCTTTCTTGGCAATTTTTCATCCAACCTATTTTTGTATATTTCAGTTTACAAAGGCGTTTTTTAATCATCATGATACACTTACCTAGTAAAACGCGCTAAAAATAATGTATTTTGACATCGTACAAATTATTTGTATCATGAAAAGGACCCTCAAAAGATGAGCAATACCGACAAAAAAGACCTTGAAAAAGCACCAAAAATTGCCATCGACGCACGCATGGTGAACAAGTCCGGTATTGGCACCTGTATCCAGCACTGGCTTAAGGATGTCGGCTATTCCATCGCCCTCGGCGACCCCAAGGAACTGGAACCTTATAGCAACATTCCCAAGCACATCCGCTTTATCAGTAGCATTTACGGCTACAAAGAACAGCTCAAATTCCCATACCAGGCACTTTATCGTGAAAACCCCGATATTTTGCACGTTCCGCACTGCAATGTACCTCTATTCTACCGAGGCAAGATGCTCGTGACCATTCACGACCTCACCCACCTCGTCTATCCCGAATTTTTGCCGTTCAAGCTCGTCCACTATTATTTCAAGTTCATTTTCTGGTTTGTCAGCAAGCGCGCGGACAAGATTATTACCGTTTCCGAAAGCACCAAGCGCGACCTTTTGCGATTCTACAAGATGGACGAATCCAAAATTACGGTCATCCCGCTCGGCGTAGGCAAGGAATTTGTCAAGAAATCACCTGCCGAAATCGATTATCTATACGACAAATTCAACATCCCGCGCGACAAGAAGATTTTGCTCTATGTCGGTAACTTGCTCCCTCACAAGAACTTGAACATGCTTTTAGAGGGCTTTGCCCAAATGCAGGGGCGTGAAAACTGCCGTCTCGTGCTTGTCGGAAAAGCCTTTGACGGTCGCTCCAAAGAGACTTGCGAAAAAGATCTCGGCATTGAAGAATTCACAATCCATGCGGGAATGGTTTCACAAGAAGACCTCGTGAACTTCTACAACATCGCCGACCTCTTTGTATTGCCTTCGCTGTACGAGGGCTTTGGGCTCCCCGTGCTCGAATCGCTTGCTTGCGGCACACCTGTGGTCTGCTCCAACACATCGTCACTCCCAGAAGTGGGCGGCAAAGTCGCCAAGTATTTCGACCCGCAAGACGCCTCCAGTATCGCTCGCGCACTCGAGAATTCCATTGATGACAAGGGCAAGCACGATGATGAAATTGCGGAATGGGTCAGCCATTTCACTTGGGAAGCTTGCGCGCAAAAAATAAAGGCGCAACTAGGCGCCTTATATAAAGAATAAAGATTAAAGATTTTACTTTTTGAGTTTCGTCAGGAATCCGTACTGGAACGGGATAAAATACGAATGGCTCAACAAGTTCGGCATGAACTTGAGCTGTTTGCGGATACCCACGACGCGTTCCACTTCAAGACCGTTTTCCTTCGCAAAGCGCACAAAGCTCTTCTTTGTCCAGAACGTCTTGTGGTTGATATCGAGAACGCCAAGCGCATGTTCACCTTCATCCGGTTTAAAATAGCGGAAATCTCTCGTGATGATAATCTTGAGGAGGTTCTCGATGCAAATAAAGTTCGGCAAAGAAACGAGAATATGACCATCGGGATTCAAATGTTTCTTGCAGAAATTGATTAAATCCACCGGATCGTTCACATGTTCCAAGACATCGCACATGACCACCAAGTCAAACTTGCGGTCTTCGGTATATTCCTCATAAAATCCATGATGGTATTCGTTGAAGCCCCCCGGGACCTTGTCAATCGTCTGTGCATCGGTACGCTCTTCGGGTTCGATAGCGACCTTGTAAGAATCCTTGGGGTAAATAACGTAATTCATTCCGGCGCCCGCCCCAATTTCAAGAACGCTCCTAGCATCCTTCGGGACAAGCGTAGCAACATCATAACGAATCTTATTGCGATACATAAAAACCTTTTTTCTTAAATATAAATTTTTCAAAATCAAAAATGCTATTTTTGCAGTCAATGGCAACCGATAAGACAGACACAAAGCTCTTTGTCAAGCGAATTATCCAGCTTCTCGTAAGCATTGGTGGTTTTGCCTACATATTCTACAAAATCCCGCTCAGCGAAGTCATCGACAACTGGAATATCGGTATGACACCGTGGATTTTGGCAATGCTTGTCGCGGCAACGCTCGTCATGGCAATCCAGGCAAACCGCTGGAAAGGGCTTTCGGTACAAGGTCCAGAAATTCCGTTCAAGACGTACTACGCCTACACCGCCATGGGGTACTTTTTCAATAACCTGCTCCCGACCGGTTTTGGCGGCGATGCCGTGAAGTCCCTAGCATTTGGAAAGAAATTTAACCAGACCAGTCAATCCGTTTCGGCTGTATTGCTCGCCCGCATCCAAGGGCTACTTGCTATGTTCCTCTGCTTTTTCATAGCGCTCCCCTTTGCACTGAACCAAGCCGAAATTCCCATCGCCTACACCATCACGATGACTGTTGCATTGCTCGCCTGCATGGTCATTGTCGTGCTCTGCCTGTTTTCGGACAAAATCCCGATTCCCCATTTTTTTTCGGACAGGCTTGCCTTTATCCCGAAATTGCAAAACAGCCTCTCTATATATAGGAAGCATAAAAAGCAAATTTTGCTCTCGTCACTCGATTCGCTGTGGTTACAGTTATTGACGTTGTTTATAGCCTATGCCTATTTCCGGGCGGTCGGAGTCGATATCGACATCAGCATTCTAGTCGTATTCACTAGCATCACTACCGTTATTTCGATGGTTCCGATTTCACTCAACGGCATCGGTGTCCGCGAAGGGACTCAAGTGGCTCTGTTCACGGGGATTCTTGGAATTCCGGCATCGGTCGTGCTGTCCGCCGGGCTGCTAGGCTACATTCCGCTACTGTTCCAGACCGCCCAAGGTGCGGTCGTGCTCCTCGCTCGGAAAAAATAAAGCATCTCCTTTTTATACAAAAAAGCCCCGCCGAGGCGGGGACTTTAGACTTCGCATTTCGAAGAATTATTCTTCGGCGAGGGCTTCCTTGTATTCATCGACGGTAGCGATATACTCGTCAATCATGTCTTGCTTGGAATCCAAGTGAGCGAGAATCTTTTCGAGGTGTTCCTTGGAGAACACGGTCTTGAGCTGGCGGGATGCATGACCCTTGTAGCCCCATTCCTTGAGAATTTCATCGGTCACCACGAAGGAATCGTCGAGGGAGACAAAACGCATCGGACCGTAGACAGCCCAGTTGTGTTCCATCTGCATGCATTCCGGTTCTTCCATTTCCGGGTTTGCCATATAGCGCTGCACGTGACGGGTACGCACATCCTTGATCTTGTCGATACGCATATAACCCATGATGAGGTACTTGTTGCGCATTTCAGAATCGCTCAAGCCTTCGTAACGGGTACCGAAAAGAATGTAACGGCTCTTGCTCTTCACGATCGTGTTGATAGCCTTCACATTGTAGCAGCTCATCAGACCATAGGTGCTGGTTTCATAGTTCGGTTCGTAAAGAAAACCCTTTTCATTTTCATTCAGCTGGTCACGGACAGGCATTTCGGACTGATGGCTAGTTTCGACATAAAGCAGGCTACCCGCCATGTTGCCACGGTAGTCTTGCCAACCTTCGAGATTGATCTGTGTTTTCGGCATTTTATAAATCCACTCAAATAGTTTAAAGTTCGAAAATTAAAACGAGTACAAGCGGACCGAGTACGGTTCGTCAGTAACAATTATCAAAATACAATTTACTTATTAAAAAGTCAACGACTCCGCCGAAATATTCTCCATTCCAAAGCGAAAAGCGCCTTTTTTGAAGAATTCTGCGGTATCAGTCGTCAAATAATGCACGGAACCGCCCTTCGAAAGCCGATTTTCCATGTCCACATGGCGCTTGAGGTAGTCCAAAGTCTTGTCGGCGACGATATCGCCCTGGACCACCAAGCGGACGTGCGGTGGAAGAGCGACCCGAATTTCATCCTCGAGGAGCGGGTAATGCGTGCAGGCCAGTAAAACTGTATCGATTTCAGGGTCAGCCGCAAGCAGCTGGTCCACGTCCTTTTTCACGAAGAATCGGGCGCCCTCGGTCCCGCGTTCGCCGTATTCCACGAGAGGCACCCACATCGGGCAGGCGTGCTGCGTCACCTTCAAGTTCGGGAAAAAGTGGCTGATTTCAAGGACATAGCTGTTCGAAGAGACCGTCCCCGCGGTGGCGAAAATGCCAATATGCCCCGTCTTCGAGAAGTTTCCAATCTCTTCGGCGGTCGGACGGACAATGCCCAAGACGCGACGGTCCGGGAATTCAACCGGGAGCACCTGCTGCTGGATGCTGCGAAGCGCTTTTGCCGATGCCGTGTTGCAAGCGAGAATCACCAGCGGGCATCCGCGGTGGAAAAGTTCACGCACGGACTGGAGCGTGTAGCGGTAAATCGTCTCGAAACTGCGGGAGCCATACGGTGCACGAGCGTTATCCCCCAAATACAGGTAATCGTACTGCGGGAGCGTGTGGCGAAGCTTCTGCAGAATGGTAAGTCCGCCAAAACCAGAATCAAAGACGCCGATCATAAGCTTCTTCCATCTTGCCGCGGACGTACGGGAGCAGTTCATGGCGCGGGTCCATCGCATCGCCGCCGTGAGTTTTCTTGAATTCGACCGTATCTATCGGTTCGAGAATCTTGATGTTGACCGGGTGATGCTTGGAATCCTTGCGGTGTTCCCAAAGCAAGTCGGAACCACGAGTGACCATCGGCAATATAATTGCGTTTGCCTCGACGGCAAGTCTAAAGCAACCGCTCTTGAAAGCGACCATGCCATCGCGCTTGCTGCGGGTACCTTCCGGGAAAATGAAGAGTCTCGGCATCTTGCCCGACTGGATAGCCTTTTGGATAATCGCGGCGCCGCCGCCCTTTTCGCGGTCGATAAAGACGCAACCGAGCTTGTGCATCCAGAAGTTCAGAATCGGGATGCGCTGCAACTGAGTCTTCGCGATAAAGCCCACGGTTCGCTGCAAGGCAAGGAACGCGAGCGGGATATCCAGGTACGAACGGTGGTTGCCCATCACGAACACCGGGCGAGTCCAGTCCACTTTCGCAAGTTGCGCCTGGTCTTCAATCGTCAAATCCACACGCAAGACCTTCATGCAGAAGCGGGAGAAGACCTGCACCTTTTCTTCAAGCCAAGGATCCAAGTCTTTACGACGGAAAATGTACATGAATGCAATCTTGAAAATATATTCGAGCATAAACGCAAAAATTCTTGCCGCTCCATATATCCTAAATAACATAACTGGCATATTACACTCTGTTTTTGAATTTTCCCTGGGCAAAAAACGAGACCGTTTGAGTTTCGTCAGGCGCCCTTTCCAATATCTACGTTTGCAATATAGCAAAACCAAAAAAGATTCAGCCCGCGTGACCCCGACGTAAAACAATCGGCGTTCCTCATCGAGCTGTTTTTGACGTTCCTTACGCGTGCCCAAGCACGAACCCGGCGTAAGCCCCTCGGACATTCCCGCATAATAGACCACCGCATACTGGAGCCCCTTGGACGCATGGACCGTTTCCACATGGATTCCATTTTCAAGGACTTCGCCCTCCCCCTCTACGTTACCCGCCTCCGACACGACCGTCCCTGCGATCGGGAGATGCGCATCGCGAAGCGCTTCTTCGTAATATAGGCGTTGCCTATTATAGCGCACGAGGATTGCAAAGTTTTTCCATTGGAGGTCATAACTTTCGCGGAGCAACTTGATGCTCGTGATGATTTTTTGCATTTCTTCGACAGGGTCTTCACTCACCCAGATTTCGGGTTCACGGTTTTCCTTAAAAATCGGCGAGCCACCCGAACCATTCATATTACCCGCACGCAAGACCTTCCGCAAGTGGATAGGCTTGTTTTCAAAAATCCTATTCGAAAAATGTAAAATATTCGCGACCGAACGATAATTCCATTCCAAGCGAATCAGAGAGCTCTCCTTGAAGTCATCGCGGAAACGGTTGATATTCCCGATATCGGCCCCACGGAATCCGTAAATGGCCTGGTCGTCATCGCCCACGACAAACAGCGACTTGCGTTCACCTAGTAGCGCCTTGACAAGCCGATACTGCGACGGGTTGATGTCCTGATATTCATCGACAAGTATTTCGGTCCATTGATTTTGGAAATAGGCACGCGCCGACTCATGATTTTCGAGCAGATTAATTACCTGGTAGATGAGGTCTTCGAAGACAACTTGCCCCGATTCCAAAATGCGATTGCGCAATGGCTCAAGTTTTTTGAGGAGCTTCGCGGGATGCGCATCCGAGAAAAGTTCTTCGCGCGAGAAGCGGAATTTTCGACCGCCGACTTTCGCGAGTTCCTGCATAAAAGTCTTGTCCGCCGATTCCGTCGGGACCGGCATTTTCTTGAATCCGACAAGTTCGTACGCAAGGCAAGATCTGCAAGCGCCCACTGCACTTATCCTCCCGACCTCAGCCGTCATCCCGTCCCCTGTTGTCATCCCGGATTTATTCCGGGATCGCCATTCCTCATCATGTCCAACAGGAATCTTAGATTTAAGAATAAACAGTGCAAGCGAGTGGAACGTGCAGAGCCGCACTCCGGCATTCGGGAAGAGCTTTTGCACACGTTCCCGCATTTCAGCAGCCGCCTTCGCCGTGAACGTGAGCGCCAAGATTTTCTCCGGCTCAATGCCCGACATAATCCGGTACTGGATTCGCTTGGTCAAGACCGAAGTCTTTCCCGAGCCTGCCCCTGCTAGAATTAAAAGTTGTCCGTTCTTTTCATGATCGTGGAGTACCGCTGCACGTTGGTCGGAGTTCAATCCGACCAAAAGACTTTCTACATCCATATTTTCATATAAGCAGCTAGATCCTTCGACTACGCTCAGGATGACACTACTGTTTTAGCGTTCCTTTTTAACGCTGGTTCATATAATAATGGATATAAGTAACGGATATAGCAAACTATTGATCCCGTCGCTACGCTCCAGGATGACCTTTCGCGGAGTCTACCGGCGTAGGCTTCTGCCCCACCAAAAAAGCGACCGCGCCAAACAAGCTCAAAATCAAACTTACAAAATAAGCGAGCAACTGAATCACAACCGATTCAAGTCCAGGCACGCCTGCACGCGCAAAAAGCGACTGTGCCAAAAATTCACGTGGACCAAAACCGCCAATCGAAATCGGGAGCGCACTCACAATGGCGACAAGCGGAATGTAATAGAAGTACCAAGACATCGAGAGGTTCACGCCCACCGCAATCCCGCAGAAAAAGTGCACAAAGATGCGGAGCGACTGCGTGACCATCGAAAGGCAAATGATGTTAATCCAGAGTTTTTTTGAACGGAACTTTTGGAAACGGTCAAACATGCGGAGGAGTCGCGTCTCAAATTTCTCGGGCAGCACCTTCCCTGCCATGCGGCAGAAGAACTTGCCAATGCGACGGCTCAAAAGCCCTGCAAACATCACACAGAAGCCAAGGAAAATCCAGACGGACGGCCACATGAACGCACGCTGTTCCGGATCGTGAATAAAGAACAAGGCTCCCACGCCAAGAGCAAACAACGTGATAAAGAAAAGTCCAAACAAGCGGTCAAACACCGTTGCCGTAAAGCCCGCGCCAACCGTATCTTGCCCGCCCTGCACGCGGATGTCGTAAACCTTCTTGACATCACCGCCGACGTTCCCCGGCATAAAGTTGTTGAAGAACAGACCCACGTGATAAAGCTTGAGGAGCCTAGCGTACTTGAGGCGAACGCCCTGCTTTTCGAGCAAAAGCTTCCACTGGAAGCAAGCGGTAAAGTTCGAAACCGCGAGACAAAGGAGTGCAAGCACAAGCGGGAAAACGCTGTTTTTCTTGAACAAGTTATAGAGGTCGCCAACATCCCATTCCGGGTCGCTTACAATGTTACGATAGACAAAGTAAGCAGGAACGAGCGTTACCACCAGCTTTAAGCAAAAAACAATTACCGATTTGAGCTTCGGATTCAACATCATTTTCGTACGCTCCAATCAACCGTACGTTCCAACAATTCCAATGTTTCGCGGGCAGAATTTTCCCAGCTGAACGATTCGGCATAACGCTTGGCATTCTTGCCAAGACTTGCGCGCAGTTCAGCATCGCTATAAATTTTTTCCATGGCAGAAGCGCACGCGGCCGCATCTCCCGACGGGAACAGAATTCCCGTCTCGCCGTCACGGACGCTATCGCAGAGTCCCGGCACATCCGACGCAATCGTCGTCTTGCAGAGCTGCGCCGCTTCCATCACCGTAAGGCCCCAGCCTTCCTTGTAGCTCGTCTGCAACAGCGCAAGCGAAGACGAAAGCAGTTCGTACTTGCGAGCAGCAGGCACAAAACCCGTCAGTTCCACCTTGCCATCCAGGCCGTGCGATTTAATCCAGGCCGGAAGCTTTTTCAAAAGCGGACCACCGCCCACGACATACAGCTTGACTTCAGGGTGTGACTTCGAGAATTTCTCAAACGCTTCAAGCGCCGTCCAGATTCCCTTGTAACGATGCACGCGAGAAAGCCAGATGAAATACGGATTCACCGCACTCGTTGCGGGATTCGCCGCCATCTCACTAGATTCTGCAGTACCTGTCGCGAGGTCCGCGCATCCCGGGAAATTCGGCTTTTCAGAACCGTTATAAATCACGGAAATTCGGCTTTCGTCCACGCCGATTTCGGCGAGTTCTTTTTTTGTACTCGGACTCACCACGACAAACGGCTGCGTACGGTAAAAGAACGGGATAATCCGCTCAAAGAACCAAACCATAAACGCAATCGGGAAAATCGCTTCGGCAAAAATCGACTTGCGCCACAAGTGATGCATCTGCACCAGGAGCGGCTTGCGGACGAACCAGTGGGCAAAGACCGGTAACTTGTTCAAATCTTCAACAACAACATCAAAGTTGAATTCGCAGTCGAGTTTCTTCAGATTCAGCGCTACCGTGAGCTGGAACATCAAATCGCCACCCTTGCGGATGACCTGAATTCCATCGACAACTTCGCGTTCCTTTGCGCCCGGAAACGACGTCGTAAACAGGACCACCGTGTGGCCCATTTCTACAATCTTTCCGAAAATGCGATGCAAATGCTTTTCGGCGCCGCCGGCAGCCGGATGCATGCGATCCCGGTAATTTACGACGAGAATTTTCAAGCAATCACCTAAGGCTTACGACCGATCACGCCAATGCAAAGCTGCGTGTAGTGCATCACCGGCACGGACTGGAGGCTATCCAAAATCTTGTCCTTAATCTTCTGGTAGGCCGTTCCATCGAGCGGATACTTCGGGAGTTCAATACCGAACTTGAAGCAGAGTTCGCGCAGAATGCGGTAGTAAAGATTCGGGCGCATCCAGTCGCCATAAGCATAAACACATTCGAAGCCTGCGTCACGCATAAGCGTCTTGAGCTGACCCATCGTGAACTGTTTTTCCCAACCGGCAAACCACTTGTCGAGCGCAATCAAGATATGCTTGATAATCGTATACGGGTGGACCGTCTGCGGGACATCGCAAAGGCAGCAACCGCCGTGCTTGACGATGCGGAAGTTCTCTTGCAAGAGCGGGAGCGAATCCTTGAAATGTTCGGCCAAGCCCTGATGGAACACCAAGTCAAAAGTGTTGTCTGGGAACGGGGACTTGAAAGCGTCGCCACGAACCAAGTGCAAATTCTTGAGACCTTCACTCTCGCGGAGCGAATTGACAATTTTCAAGCTATTGTCGGCAAAATCGAGAACATAGACATCGGCGCCCAAACGAGCGAGTTCAGCACTGTCGCGACCGGTACCTGCACCGACCTCAAGCACCTTCAGGCCCTCAAGCTTAAAATTCTTCTTAATAGCTTCTATAATAGACGGCGAAGACGGATAGACTTTGTCCATGTCGTTCTTGCGCTGCCAAAAACGGTTCCATACGGATTGATCAGGCTCTTTTATTGACATAACGGGGATAATATATGAAAAAATGAGAGTAGGAAGTAGGAAATAGGAAGTTAGAAGTGGGTTATTAGTCAGTAGTCATTGGTCAACGGTGTATTCCAAAATGAAACACAGGGCTTTACATTTTCTATTCGGCTAGAGTAGATTGCCTCGTTCAACTTGTCACTTTTTGAAAAATTTGTTATATTTTTACGACATTTTTACAAAATTACGACAGAAATATTGGACATCCACGGCTCCGAAAACCGCGAAACCGACATTTAAAGGACTTTTTGTAAAAAATTTGGAAAATTTTACACAATTGGCACGCAACTTGCTTTAAAAAAGCGATATTATAAGGGCAAGGTTTTTAAAATGCATATTGATTCTACCGATACCACTCTCAAAAGATACCTAGAAGACATCCGTCGTACCGCACCCCTATCACGCGAAGAAGAACAGATTCTTTTCCAGAAAGCTAAAGAAGGCGACAAAATCGCCCGTAAAAAACTGATTTCTGCAAACATGCGTTTTGTGCTCAAAGTCGCCATCCAGTACCGTGGCTGCCCGATTCCGCTTCCGGACTTGGTCAGCGAAGGCGCTATGGGTCTCGTCCGCGCAATCGAATCCTTCGAACACACCCGTGGTCTTAAATTCATCAGTTACGGCGTTTGGTGGATCAAGGCATATATTACCCGAGCCATTAACGAACAGGGCAACCTCATCCGCTTGCCGGCAAACCAGCACCTCCGCGTGCGTAAGGCTTTGCACGAACAATCCCGCGGTAAGGAAATCAACGAAGAAATCCGTGAATTGATCCAAATCGGTCAGCGCGGTGTTTCGTTCGATAGCCCGCTCAAGGCTGACTCCAAGGCTACTTACGCCGAAGTCCTCCCGGACAGTGGAGCATCGAACCCGGAAGCCGATTCCGAAATCCAGAGCGTCGAAGCTTTGGCTCGTGACCTCATGGAACAGCTCCCGGAACGCGAAGCCCGAGTCATCACCGGCATTTTCGGCATCAACCAGGAAGCTCCGCAGACTCTCCGCGAAGTGGGCGAATCCATGAACATCTCCCACGAACGTGTGCGTCAGTTGCGTGACCAGGCTCTCCGCCGTATCCGCAAGTACAATAGCAAGGACTTCTTGCAAGAAAAGAAGGACGCATTCTTGGCTGCGATTAATAAGTAGTAAGCCGAGAGTCGCGCTCAAAACACAAAACTTTTCCAAGCCCGCCGCAAGCGGGCTTCTCTTTTTATGGGGAAAACGCTACCGGCAGGCGTTCAGCACGTCAGTCACGACGCTATCCATGAAGATCCAGCCGCGGTCGACAAGTTTCAAAATTTTGCCATCGAACGTTGCAAATCCTTTCTTGACCCACGGTTCATAGCCATCTGGCGAAACAGAAATTCCGTCAGCAGCAAGCGCGTTCAGATCGAGACCAGAGCGTTGGCGTAGCGAGAGCCATACGCGCTCCGTCAGGATGTCATTTTCATCTAGATCGTCGTAAGTCAGGGATGCATCAGGCGAATCCGCATTCACGTAATCGCGCCAACGCGGATACATCTCTGGAGCGCAAAAACGGCGACCATCAAAATAGCTGTGCGCCCCCGGCCCAAAGCCAATATACTCGCCGCGATTCCAGTAGTTCATATTATGCAAGCTTTCATCGCCCGGCTGAGCAAAATTCGAGACTTCGTAACGCGCGAAGCCTTTTTTCTCAAGAATCTCGACGCCACCAAGATACATCGGCTCGTACAAGCTCTCGTCAATTTTTTCTTCACCACGCGATACGCGACCGCCCAAAAGCGTCCGCTCGCCCACATTCAATCCGTAAAAGCTCAAGTGCCCAAGCGGAAAGCCCGACAAACGGTCCACATCTTTCAAGAAAGAATCTACCGATTGCCCCGGCAAATCAAACATCAAATCCGCCGACACTTTAGCCTGCGGAAGCGAGGTCAACAACCGCAGCGCTTCAAACCCACGTTCCACCGTATGCCTGCGACCAATGCGGTCCAAGAGCGTTTGCGAAAACGTCTGGAGTCCAAGACTAAAGCGACGCACACCGCACGAGAGCGCCGTCTGCACAGATTCTTCGGTACACGATTCTGGATTGAATTCCATCGAGACTTCATCGAGAGCATCTACGCGAACGCCACATTCACCAAGTACAGCGAAAATTCGCTCCAGACACGCGCTCGGCAAAATCGACGGCGTCCCGCCGCCAAGATAAAGCGTTCGTGCTTGCGAAAGAACGTTTTGAGGAGATCCCGAATGTAATACAGGATGTGCCGCCACAAAAGCACGGATTTCACGCTCCAACAAGCCAACATACTCCTCGAACAGTCGAGCATTCGCAGGCATCACGCGGAAGTCGCAATAATCGCAAATCTTCGTGCAAAACGGAACGTGAATATAAATACCGAACATAGAACTACAATAAACGAAATTTTTCCGCAAAAATATAACTTTTTTCGTCCTACCCCCTTTACAATCGGAATTTTTATTTTTATAATTGGGTCACCCTCGCGGGAATAGCTCAGTTGGTAGAGCACGACCTTGCCAAGGTCGGGGTCGAGGGTCCGAGTCCCTTTTCCCGCTCTAAAAAAGATAAACCACCTACAAAGGTGGTTTTCTTTTTTTATATCGTAATTTGGACGAGGACCCGAGAAGAGGGGTCGACTAAACAACGAGATGCACAAAGTGCATACGAGTTGTTTAGGAATTATCGCGTAGCGATAAGCCCGTAAGGGTGAGGAGTCAGCCCGTGCCTTAGCACGGGAGACTGACGACGAATCATTCCCGTTCCCGTTCTAAAACAAAAGAACCACTTTCAGAGTGGTTCTTTTTGTTTTTGTGTTGATATGGGTCGGATGTTCGCCCCCTTGGGGTCGAGGGTGCGACGAATCAACAAGATGCACGCTCCCTCTCTTTAACAAAAAAAATTTCACTTTTTTCGGCTCTCACCCCTTTATAATTACAAATTTTATTTCTATATATGGGCTGTCCTCGCGGGAATAGCTCAGTTGGTAGAGCACGACCTTGCCAAGGTCGGGGTCGAGGGTCCGAGTCCCTTTTCCCGCTCTAAAATAAAAGAACCACTTTCAGAGTGGTTCTTTTTGTTTTTGTGTTGATATGGGTCGGATGTTCGACCCCTTGGGGTCGAGGGTGCGATGAATCAACAAGATGCACGCCCCCTCTCTTTAACAAAAAAAATTTCACTTTTTTCGGCTCTCACCCCTTTATAATTACAAATTTTATTTCTATATATGGGCTGTCCTCGCGGGAATAGCTCAGTTGGTAGAGCACGACCTTGCCAAGGTCGGGGTCGAGGGTCCGAGTCCCTTTTCCCGCTCTAAAATAAAAGAACCACTTTCAGAGTGGTTCTTTTATTTTTGTGTTGATATGGGTCGGATGTTCGACCCCTTGGGGTCGAGGGTGCGACAAAATTCGGCTCATGCACGAAGTGCGAAAAGACGAATTTTGCGCTTGACGCGAACGCAGGGAGCGCAAGCCCGAAGGGGCAAAGTCCAGCCGCGAAGCGGGGACTGGACTTTGACATTCCCGTTCCCGCTCTAAAAAAAGATAAACCACCTACAAAGGTGGTTTTCTTTTTTTATATCGTAATTTGGACGAGGACCCGAGAAGAGGGTGCGACTAAACAACGAGATGCACGAAGTGCGAACGAGTTGTTTAGGAATTATCGCGTAGCGATAAGCCCGTAAGGGTGAGGAGTCAGCCCGTGCCTTAGCACGGGAGACTGACGACGAATCACAAAATTCGGCTCATGCACGAAGTGCGAAGAGACGAATTTTGCGCTTGACGCGAACGTAGTGAGCGCAAGCCCGAAGGGTCAAAGTCCAGCCGCGCAGCGGGAACTGGACTTTGACCCTAAATTCTTTCGTGGGCGTAGCCCGTGGAAAAAATTTAGGATTTATCGCACAGCGATAAACCCGTAGGGCGGCAAGCCATCCGCGTAGCGGAATATGGCGAAGCCGTCATTCCCGTCACCCGCTCTAAAAAGAAGACGCTGCAAAGCGTCTTCTTTTGTTATCAGGAGCCAGGCGTTACGGGCTGGCGTCTGAAGCCCGTTAGAAGGGGTGATGGAAGACCCGACGAGCCGGGGCTGCAATCAGGGGGAAACCTCCCCCCCCCCATCCAATTTATCAAATCGTCATTTTAAGTTTTAAATCAGCCATAAACGGAGTATCTTCTCCGATTACAACGCTTTTGCCCACCGCTGTCTTTGCGGATGCCTGCAAAACGACATTCGGGGTAATCGCATACTTTAAACCGACATAGGGGTAAACAGCAAATTCACCCGTAAGATTGTCGTCGTAGCTTTCTCCAGCCTCGTTTTTCCCAGTAGCATGCCCCATTAGCACCAGAGCATCAGCGCCGACAAATGGAGTCAAAGGAATGTTCAACTTAAAATCCGCCTCAGCACCAAAATTCAATCTCAACGGAACAGAAAAATCATCATCGGTATCCACGTTTACAGAAAGGCCCAATTCCGAGCCGAAATCAACAATTCCAAAATTTTTAGAAAATTGAGCACCAAAACTCAAAACCCACACATCGTAATATTCGTAGCTTTGGTTTACAGGAACCAAGGCTTCCAAGAACACGTTCAAAAAAGGCGTAATCTGATATCGCGCCATAAGTTCTGGATTTCCAAGTCCGTTATTCTTATCCAAATTCACATAGCGTGTGCAAAAAATTTCACTCAAATTCACATAGTACGGGAGCAACACTGCCAATTCCAAATTCGGTGCGACCGTAAAACGGGAACCTAAATAAGGCTTGAGCAGCATAAGTTCACTAGAGCCCTCATAGTCAAAGCCTATTCCAACCACTGTTTCGCCCTTGTGATCTTCAAGGACTGGGAATTTGTCCCAAGTTGCAAAAGATGCGGTTGCACAAAATGCAGCCGCGAGAACTAACTTTTTGAACATACAATACCTCCGTAGAAATTGTTCGCAATGAAAATCGATTGATCATCATTTGATGGCGAAATTACAAAAGCAGACAACCTGCGGAAAAGTTTTTTTGTTCAAAATTACAAATAATCTAACAAAACACAAAAACCAGTCACATTTGTGACTGGCTCTGTACAAAATAATGACAATTGACTAATTACAGCTTCATATCGCTCAGGCGAGTGCTTTGTACTTTCGCTACGCTCAAGTACCAAATGCTAGGCTCGGAAATGTCAATGCAAGCATTGACGCTTCGCTCGCCTGACGCATTTGTCAACTTATAGTTTAATGTCAGAAAGTCTCGTGCTTTCCACGCGGTCAAATTCCAGCTGGATTTCGGCAGAGGGTTCCTTGGTCAAGAGGCTCACGACGACGATCGTCACGAAGGAGAGGATAAAGCCCGGTACGAGTTCGTAAATCTGGAAGATTTCAGCGGAGAATCCGGAGAGGTAGAACTTCCAGATAAACGTCGTAAGTCCGCCCACGAGCATACCGCTGACAGCGCCAGCGAGAGTCGTACGCTTCCAGAAGAGAGCAAGCAACATAATCGGGCCAAACGTCGCACCGAAACCGCCCCAAGCAAAGCTCACGAGGCTCATCACCACGTCAAGGAAGCTCTTGCCGTGCTTCACGCCGTCGGCACTCGGAGCGCCCTGCATAGCGACAAGCACTGCAATAAGCGTAATCACAACGACCACGCCACGGCTTACCCACATCACTTCCTTGTTGCTTGCGTTCTTGCGGAACAAGTGCTTGTAAAGGTCGTTACTGAATGCGGATGCGGACACCAAAAGCTGGGAGTCGGCAGTACTCATAATCGCAGCGAGAATGGCGGCCATGAGGATGGCGGCAATCGCCGGGTGGCAAAGAGCCTGGCAGAGAATCATGAAAATGCGTTCCGGATCATCAACGGTAATGCCGTGAGCCGTCACATAATAGCGACCGAGAAGAGCAATCATCACGACTGCAGCAAGGCAGATAATCACCCAAGTCATAGCGATACGGCGAGAATCCTTGATTTCTTCAGCGTTCTTGATGGACATAAAGCGCACGAGAATGTGCGGCATGCCAAAATAGCCAAGGCCCCACGAGAGGCTAGAAATCAACGCGATCAGACCTATGGACTTGCCCGTCGTTGCGTTCGTGAAAAGGCTCATCAAGTACGGATTCTGGGCATTCACCGCATCCATCGTCGAGGCAAAACCGCCCGAGCCGCTCATGATCATCAGCGGAATCACGAGGACCGCGATAAGCATCATCGAAGCCTGGATAAAGTCCGTCCAGCAAACGGCAAAGAAGCCGCCCATGAATGTGTAGCTCACGACCACGATAGCACCGAGAATGAGACCCGTGGTGTAATCCATACCAAAAATCGTACCGAAAAGTTTTGCGCTAGCGACAAAGCCAGATACCGTATAGAACAAGAAAAATGCGAGAATGAAAATCGAGGCAATCACGCGGATGATGCCCTTATTGTCGCGGAAACGGTTGGAGAAAAAGTCCGGGAGAGTAATCGAGTCGCCGCAGAAATGGCTGTACTTGCGGAGCCTGCGACCGACAATTTTCCAGTTGAAGTACGTACCAACCACAAGGCCGATACCGATCCAAGCTTCGGAAAAACCGCTCACGAACACAGCACCCGGAAGACCCATTAGCATCCAGCCACTCATGTCTGAAGCCTGGGCGGACATGGCGACCACCCACTTGTTCATACCGCGGTTACCGAGGTAATAGGCGTTCAGGCTGTTCGCCTTGCGAGAGAAATACGCTCCGATGCCAAGCATCATCAGCAAATAAAGGATAAAGACGACAATCGTCATAAGACCTCCGTTAGAATTTTTATAAAAATTAAAAATTTTCTTCTATACGCGGAGTTGGCGGTTATAGACGATGCGTTTGCCTTTTACACCATCGGTTGCGCAAATGTGGTCCACGGGAGGCTTGAGCATGTTTGTCACGAGATGCGCGGCAACAGTCTCCGCACGCACCGGACGGAAATGCGCCGGCACCCATTCCGGATGCGCCCCAAAAAGTTTTTGCAACAGCCCTTCGCCAAAACGTTTATCCTTGTGTTTGCCCAAAAGCAACGACGGACGCACGAGCGTGAGCGATTCAAAACCCATCATCGTGAGACCTTCTTCGAGTTGCCCCTTCAGGCGATTATAGAAGAACGGCGAATGCGAATTTGCCCCCATAGCACTCACACACAGGAAATGCTTGACGCCCTGGCGCTTTGCCAAAGCCGCAAGCGTGAGCGGCAAACGCAAATCGACCTTTTCTTGGGCAGGTTTACTCCCCGCCTGCTTTAGCGTCGTTCCCAAGCAGCAAATCACGGCATCGCAACCGGCAAAGTTTTTGCAAACGTTAGATACCCATTGTTCTTCGGGCTTTGCACTCAAAAGAGCATCAAAATCCACCGCCTCATAATTACACTTCGATACGCCATTAAAAACGCCCAGCGCATTCAAGTCTGGGACCGAACGCACCGGGCAATAAACACTATCAACCTCGTCCAACCGGGCTAACAGCTGAGCGACATTTTTTCCAACAAGACCTGTAGAACCGAGGAGCGCTATTCTCATTGAGCAGATTCGTCCACTTCGTCTCTCGGCACCATCCAACCGACTTCATCGCCACGAACCGGGAGAGCCGTTACAGCACCAGCTTCGTCAACAATCACAGCGATACCCGACAGGTAATTGACCCAGCGGAACGGATTTTCATACACCTTCAAGTTGATGGTTCTGTTAGAGACAAATGCAATAAGCGGTTCAACAAGCATGTCATGGCTTACAAGCACGCTCACGCGCTTCCAGCTCGGCATGTTCGCCACAATAACTTCGTTCACGAACTGGTTTCCGCGTTCGAATAAATCGTAGAAATAAGACGGAATGGCTGCAGCAACGACAGCGTTAGAGAAAGGAACACCATAAGAATACTGTGCAATATACTTCGGGTTTCCACCATATTTAGAGACAACCGCATCCAACGTATCGGACGGAACCGTCAAGAAATAACCACCGTTAATGCCATCCCACGTCACAACTTCGACATCCGTTTCGCCACGACCAGCTGCAATGTTCTTGCAAGTTTCACGCGTGCGGATAAAGTCCGTTGAAGCATAGTAGAAAGCATCATCACCCACAAGCTTTGTACCAAGCGTCTGCGCCATCTGGATGCCAATCGGAGTCAACTGCGATTCCGTGCCCGTGCTCTTTTGGCGCTTAGAATGGCGAATCACAAAAGCAATCTTGCTCGTCTTGGGGGCAGCCTTGTAGATATCGCCCATGTCATAGAAACCATCAGCATCGGCAGCAACAGCGAGTGCACCCGGAGTCGTTGCAAAGGTAAACGGACCATTTACAACAGGAGCAGCGCCGGAACTAGACTGGACAGCAACATCAGACGAACTTGCGGGAACACCAGAATCCACAACCGAGGAACTCGATGCCGGACTAGAAGCAATATTTTCGCTAGAAGAAGATTCGACAGACTCACTTTGCGGCAGATCTGCACTAGACGAAGAAACAGCCCCCGTATTCGGCGCTACAGGAAGCGCGCTAGACGAATCGTCGCCACAACCGGCAAACATGCAAAGCCCGACAAAAAGGGCACTCACAAGATACTTTGCGGAAATATTTTTCATTTTCAAAAAATCCTTATATACTAACATTGAAATTTAGATTTTTCCGAAAAATTTCCTCGTAAAAAATTCCTAAACACGGCAAAACTATGTATATTTAGCGCATCACTTTTATCAGAGGCTGGATGTTATCTAGTAAATATTGGTTCATTGTTTAGCGCCTTGGAAGACGAATGTTTTCAAGGCGGTCTTCCAAGGTGATTGTGCCTATTCACACAAAAATTTTGTAGATAAACAATGAAAAAATACAATATCCGCACGGAACAACCGCGCGACTTTAAAATCGTCGAAAATCTCACCCGAGAAGCATTCTGGAACGTTTACCGTCCCGGCTGTGTGGAGCATTTTGTCCTCCACCATTACAGGAACGATCCAAGCTTTATCCCGGAACTCTCGCTCGTCATGGAAGTTGAAGGACAAATTATCGGACACGTGATGTACGCGTGGTCGAAAATCGATGATGACGATGGACGCAAAATCCGCATGATGACCTTCGGGCCCATCAGCATCCACCCCGACTACAAACGGCAGGGCTACGGCAAGGCACTCCTCGACTATTCCATGGAACTCGCCCGCAAGATGGGCGCAGGTTGCCTGCTCATCGTCGGAAACATCGGATTCTATGGCAAGAGCGGATTCGTCCCAGCTTACACCCAAGGCATCCGCTACGCCGACGACCCGAACAGCGACGCGCCATACTTCTTGTGCAAGGAACTCGACGAGGGATTCTTGAACGGAGTGACGGGCTCGTACAAAGACCCAGAGGGCTACTTCGTGACCGAGCGAATGCCCGAAGAATTCGAGAAGTACGAAGCCAGCTTCCCACCTAAGGAAAAGCTAGTACTCCCCGGACAATTGTAATCAAACGCTTTTCCCGCAATAACGAGATGCGCGGCGACGAGATGTGCGGCAACACAATTGGAATGCGTCGCGATGTTCCCGGGAATGCACGGAAAATAGCAAAGGCAGCTCGCGAGAGGCGGGCTGCCGATTTTTATTTGATAAAACCGAGAATTAAAGAGAGTTAATCTCTTCTTCGCTAAGGCCAGAAGATTTCACGATAATTGCCATCGCGACATTCTGCTCCTTAAGACTTTTTGCCATTTCTCGAGTTTTCTTCAGTTCGCCCTCACTCACCCCTTCAGCATAACCCTCAGTTTTGCCTTGAACAAAACCTTCGGCATGACCTTCTTTCTTGCCTTCGGCAAATCCGATTTCATGTTCTGCCATCAAATCTGTCACGTTTTTAACCTCGCAGTTGAAAAGCTCTTCTGCAAAATTAATCAATTTTACCGAGTCAAGCAACCTCCGGAAGGTTTCATTCTGCATAATCTTTTCGGGAACGGGTTCCTCGTTGATAACAACCTTGATAGCGCGGAGCCACTGGGCTGCTTCGGAGTTGTCGTTCGTGGAAATTCCCTTTTCTTCGAGCCTGAAAAATTTCTCGATTTCCACGAAAATTTTTTGGATTTTCGGGAAAAACTTTCTCCCGTTGCACATTTCGTCAACATGGTGGATGTACTTTTGCGGTTCTTCAGGGAATAGCGTAAAATCCAAAAGTCCAAGGAAGTAAATGCGCGGCAGTTCATACTTTTCACTCGTATGCACCTGATTCTCAATGACACGGGACGTATAGTATTCTACACGGTCACGATAGAAGTCATCGCCTTGTTGCTGCACTTCGACAAGCACACGCTCACCCGCATTGGTCGTTCCGATAATATCCACGATGCAGTCCTTTTTGGTGAACACACCAGGAAATTCCTGCATTTCAAGCGAGATATCCTTAATGGCATCGCCATCATGCAAGTCAAGCATCGCGTTGACGAGCGAAATAAGGAGCGCATGGTCCTTTTCTTCGGCAAACACAATCTTGAAAATGCCGTCGCTGAGGATGTAGGCGTAGTTGTAGATTTCCTGGTACTTGAGAAGGTTCTTCTTGTCAATTTCCATTGCCCTGAGCAAGGAATAATGTTGAGCACGATTCATTTGAATCTCCAAATTTTAAGTTATAATGGCGAAACCACGGTCGCCGTCCGGCAATCGCTTGCAAATTTTTTTAATGACACGCGTTTAACGTCCACCATTTTTACGGCAGACGGAGCTCTACGTTGATCGCCAGGGGGCCAGTTTCCCCATAGGGTGTATGCTGCCTCGAATTTTTCGCCTGTCGAGCAAAATAAAGGGAGGTCGGCGTCAAGCAGATAGTGGAACTTCCTGCCCTGAATTTATCGGCGTCGGCAGGGTTAATGCAATCTACAGGGAATAATATACCACTATCCAAACAGCGATGCAAGGGGTCGAAATTTTGCGAAAAATCAGCGACAATCCGCCTACAACCCCGTATTTAAACCAAGCTTGAAGTGCATTTTTTTACAAATCAAGATTTTTTGTAATACAAGTATTCCACCCAACTTGAAGTCAAAAAATTTGACTTCAAGTTGTTTTTTGGGGTTCAAGGCCGAAAATTTCGACCTTGAAAATCAGTAGTTTTCAAGGTCATTTGGGTATTCAACAAAAAACGAGTCGCATTATGTGACCCGTTTCGTATTCTTTAACTTTATGCTTTATATGGAGCTCTTGGCTCTGCCGCCATAGACCATTCAGGTTGTTGTGGAATCTTGTATTCATCCTCCAACAGCCTTCTTTGCAAATCTACAGGGGATTTTTCGAACCATTTTTCATCTTTGTCATCAACAAAACGATAATCGACTCCTACAGCCGCAAAGTGTTTATAACCGCAGATAATCTTTCTTGCTTCGTTAGAGTGAGGCAACGCATTGATATCTTCCGTACCTTTGGTTTCACGAACAATTTCAAGTTGTTGATTCGCTCCATCCGTTCGCAAGATAGCCCAGTCCGGATTATAATTTCCGATAATTTTGGGCAACTTGACTTTGTATTGTGAAGGGAACTTGAAATAGAGCTGAACATTGCCTGGAGCACCAATTTCATTTAAGCGCTTGACAAAATTTTTCTCTACATTGGAATCAACTTGAATTTTATTGTAAATCGATTGATCAATATTAGCGACTTCCAATTCTGAGGCCGGAAATGTTTTGCTATCTGGGAACAATTCGTTTCTATCATCTTCCCCAGAAGATGATGTTGGCGTGTATTCGATATACTTTGCAATGTGGTCCTTGACGACCTCACTCAAAATCTGAACAAATTGGGCAATGAACGCCTCCGGATTCCTAAGGAACTCCATTTGATGAGTTTGTTTAATTCCCTTAAAAATATTGAGAATGGTTGCTCGAGTTAAAGGAACCTCACTTGACACACGCGCAAGCAAATTCGGTTTTGGGACATCAGGATATTCAGCATCCTTACTATTTACTGTAAGTGCTTGCCCCGACTGAAATTCAAATTCTCGAGGAACATCTTTTTCCAAAGGTTCCTTGAAAATATTCACCGACACCGTTTCATCTTCGGTATTTACGGATTGTACCTTAATTTTTGCCAAAACAGCATCGGTCTTATCAACCGCTTTTCCCGCTGCAATCTCTTTCTCACTGCGGTTATTTTCAAATTTACGACCGTTAGAATCACTTATTTCAACAAGCAATGTTGCTGAACCCGTTTTCGAAATATTTTTAAGAGTAAAACGATACTTAGTCGTGACATATTGACCTTTGGTAGTCACGATTTGCGCTGGTTTAAAGGCAGCACGATTCACTTTTTCAACAGCCTCTTTTATGAGTTCTTCAGTATTGATTCGAATATTATAAGTCGTCTTTTGGTTCATTTTTGTCCAAAGGGAATCAAATTCGGGGCTATCAAATTTAGCAGTACGCTTAACAGGCACATTTCTGCGATAATTTCCGGGTTTCGTCATATTATCGGCATTGATGCCATCTTTACGATACTCTTCATATAGTGACTTAGCATATTTCTCAAAACTTTCGCTAGCGACTATAACAAGCTTATTCAATTCGTGATCTGTGATTCGCGTACCAGCAAATTCAGGGTGTTTTTCAGTCCCCTCCTGTACAGGTAAACGTAGTCCACGGCCAATAGCTTGGCGTCGAGTGCCTTCGCTCTTTATCTCACGCAAGGAACAAATCTGGAATACATTAGGATTATCCCAACCTTCACGCAAAGCCGAGTGTGCAAATATGAAATGGTGCGGTTCACGCGTATCCAGCAGTTTTTCCTTATCTTGCATAATCAACTGATAAGCAGCCTTTTCCGCTTCCTTTTCATCCGTGGCAATTTTTCCACTTTCACCAATATCTATTTCGGTTTCTTCGCCAGTTTTCTTATCCCTCTTTTTGGCGAAATATGCAGTACGAACATCTTCCGCGTTCATGTCTTTAAAATGACTAGAGGCGAGTTTCATCTTATTGAACTCTTCATCAAAGATGCGTTTGATGATTGGATCTTCGCCATTATAACTTGAAACACGATCAACAAAGAATAAGCTCAGAACTTTAGCTTTATAACCTGCAGCATTTAACAAGCCTTCGCGTTCAATATGAGCTTCAATGGTATTATGAATCATTTCCCTAAAAATGGATTCACGGCTAAGAGATGCACAACTAGATTCATCTAGACCATAGCGGAAACCATTAGAAAATTCAACATACTCGTTATCTTTTATTGCACTAATATCGGTAACAGTTAAATCGAGATATGAATTATTTTTTGTCTTTGACTTAAGAGAATCGTTTGGCTTAAATGTTAATGTTTGGGATTTCAGAGAGCCCTCAATCTTACAATTGACCAGCATATCTACAGATAAGGGTTTCTTGTTTATTCGTTCAATCTTGAAATAGTCTTCTTTTTCAGAAGCTGCGGTATCTTCTTCACTACCAAAAATCTCAATTTTCTTGACAAGATTCATCTGCATGGCATCGAATGGTGTCAAGTTATAGAGAAGATTGGGCGGATTTGTCCCCGGAGTTGCCGAATATCCAACACTAAAAAGCGGATGCAGAGTTCGTAAAGCTCGACGAGCTGTATCTGTCTGATAATTTTGAACTTCATCAAGAATGAGAACGGGACGTGTTTCTTGAATGAATTCAATGGGGAGTTTGCCACCCATGATTTTGTCAGTTTCTTTGAACAGGACATTCGAAGCCTTGTTAAAAGAATCTATCGTCATGAGCATGATTTGCACAGAATTTGATTGAGCAAAATCTTTACAAGCCTTGACATTCCCATCGTATTCAATAATATTATTCGGTATCGTCCCCTGTGGGAATAGTTTGTGAAAATGCGTTCTAGTAGCATTAAACGTAGCTACCGCACCTTCGTAAATGGCTACAGACGGAACAACAACGATGAACTTGCGGAAACCGTATTTTTCACGCAGAGAATAGATAGTCCGCAGATAGACATATGTCTTACCGGTCCCCGTTTCCATATTAACGGTGAATTCTGGATAGGAATAGAAATCAAATTCACCCGTGAGCGTGTCGCCAGAATTTTGCGCACTTAGCCCACTTTGAACATCTATACCATTGCGTCGTTGGATTTGAGCAAGATTGTCAGCAAGCCAATATTCTTCAAAAACTTCATCCGTATTAGCCACAACATCGGCCGAAGTAATACTTTCAAAGCTCAAATCATCATCTGTGCGAGAAAGGCCATCAAACAAATCAACAACTGCATTAACGGCTTTGATTTGGTATTCCTGATTTTCGTCAAACTTGATTTTTACCTTACTCATATTGTTTCAACCCTACCTTTGTCCGAAAGTTGGGCATAGAGTTCATCATCAATAGCAGAATTCAAGCAGATAAATTTATCATTTTCTTCAAAAGTGATGTTCTTGACGGTTTCAGTTTTGATTTTTTCATCAAGACATACATGCAAAACGATGGGGCGGCCCTCATCCACAATGCGATAGATTGTGTTGCCTGCCAAACTTGTAACTTTTTCGATTTTAGAATCGAGGGCAAAACCCTGACGCAGAATGATTTCAACGAGAAGTCCTTGAACATCGTTCGGGTTATTCATATCAAAACCATCGCGAAGTGGTGTTACTTGCTTTTCCATGGAGCCAATTGCTAAGTCAAGAGCCAACTGGTCAGAACCTATTGTAGGCTTGTATGCAGCGATATTGGATTTTGCAAGGCGATAGACCTTAAAACCGACATCAAGTTTATCTTTTAATTCAGGATGCTCTTTGAGAATCTTTTTGCCTGCACGACGGATGCGTTCCTTGCCAATTTCGCAGATAGTATGTTTGGACTTCTTTATTGATTTTAAAAATTTAACGGCATTTTCCGCTTGCTTTTTCGAATCACCTACTCCACTTTTCGCTTCTACATCTAAATCAAACGGCATCTGAATCATTACGAATTTTGCATTACCATACTGAAGAAGGGCATCTGCAGCAGAAGCACTACCAGAAAAGAAGTCTAAAACAATATCATTTTTCTTTACATTTGAAATTTTATACAGATTCAAGAGCAATTTTGTCGGTTTAGGATTACTGAAAATATTTTTTTCTCCAAACAAATTTGTCAATTCATCATTTCCACCCTGATTGTGACCAAATTGTTCATGAGTCCACCAATTAGTAGCGCACTGCCCTTCTTCTTCTCTTTCAGATTGATAATATTTTTTTCGAGGCATTCCATCTCCACCTTTTGGAAAATAGATTCTACCTTCTGCTAAAAAATGCTCATATGTAGATTTTTCACCCATCCATTCTCCAGACAACACTTTACCATTTGGTGCTACAATGTCATATTTAGAACCAGATTGATCCGAGCCAACTTTCCAAGGTTTACTCGCCCAAGGACCTTTTGGGTCATTGTCTGGATTTGTAAAATCTGCAGTCAAATCAAGTTTACCAACACCAGCCTCTTTATACGCAGCGGAATCTTTCGCATAAACTAAAATGTGTTCCGCAACCAAGCCAATCATTTTTGTTTTGTCATTTGGTTGATTATGGCGTCTTCTCCAATGTATATGGCCCTCAAAATTTTCTTCCCCAAAAACTTCATCACACAATAGTTTCAGATTTGCCTGTTCGTTATCATCTATACTAATGCAAATAATTCCATCCTGCCTTAAAATTTCACGAGCAAGTTGCAAACGCGGAAGCATCATGTCCAACCACTTGCGATGATAAGCACCACTGCTTTTGGGATTAGCAACAAGCGAAACACCTTTTTCATCCACTTGTCCCGTAAATTTCAAGTAGTCTTCTACAGGTTCAGCAAAATTATCGGGATAAATAAAATCCTTACCCGTATTATACGGAGGGTCGATGTAAATCATCTTAACACGACCACCATAGCTCTTTTTCAAGCAACGCAGAACTTCAAGGTTATCACCTTCGATATAGATATTGTTGGTTTTATCTTCATTTACGCCATCACCAGGAACGGGTTCAAGCGTACCCTCCGCTGCTTTACGAGCCAATTTCTTAGCATTCCTTTTGCCCGGCCAATAAAGGTTGTAACCAACATCGCTTTCATCATAAGATTCAGCATCAAATAAATCCTTTAATGCTTCTGTATTCAGTTTTCCATCTCGCACAAGTTCTGGATAGAGTTGCTTGAGAGCTTCAAAGCGTTCGTCTTTGGGAGCCGTAGCATCCATAAAAGAATTGCGTTCCATTTGGTAATCCTCTCTAATTTTCGTTTAAATTTCCTTCAATAAATTCGTCGTTTTCTTCGGCAGAATTCGTCATGTACTTGAGCATGTTGTTTTTTGTCGCACTGCGAGTTTTTTTCATGTATCCCACAAACGAAGAACAGGAATAGCGAACATCGCAGTTATGGCAAACATGCGTTGCAAAGTTGAACTTCATTCCCGGCATTTTTGTTTCAAGTCGAGAAACTTCAGGTGGCTTAAATTCCGAATTTTCAATATGTTCTACGGTGTTGCCGAAATTTTCAATCATATCAGCAACTTCGTCTTCGTCATATCCAAAAGGAATAACCGGTTGCCATTTATCAAATTCTTTTTGAAGCCTATCTTCGTTTCCTTCTTCAAGTGCTCTTTTTAAGGTAGTTGGAAGTGGTGTTGCAATAACAGCAGTGTTGTCAAGTTTATTTTTCTGTAGCCCCTTCCAAATATGAGCGTATATATTCAGCTGTTCCTTGTATTTTTGAGGCTCAGCCTTGATGCGTTCAGGTTCATGAGTTTTCAAATCATAAAGCCATGTTTGTTCACCTTCGCGCACAATATCCACAATTCCTTCAATTGTATAAGGAATTTTATCCTTGGGCGTTTTCTGTTCAGGAAGAGACAACTTTACTTCAGCTCGTGTAATCTGCTCTATGATTTTCTTATTCTTGCGGTAATAGCAGAGAACTTGCTTGAACGCAAGTTCCTTCATATAATCATTAATGGTATGTCCTGCATTTTCGCGTAAAAAACGGAAATTGTCTTCAAACATTTCACGAAGTTTTTTCTCAAATTCAGACTGATTCATTTAGCGTCCCTCCATCACAAAATTCTGAAGATCTTCTACAGTTTGGTGAACTAAAGAACCAAAGAACATTGTTTGGCTACGGCTTGGCACAAAGCCATATTTGTGGAACACCATATAATTGCGAGGACAATTATTATAGGGCAAGTAATCTGCTGTATAGGTATAGACATGTGGAAGTCTGTCCGATGCATCTTCTGATTCCGGGAATGTATTGACCTCAAACTTCTGACATGATTCAAACTTACAGTCCTCAACCAATGTTTTAAATGGACTATAGGTCGCTTGTCCTTGGCCTCTAAATTGCGGAAGAATCAGTAAATTTTTCGCACGCGACAACGCAACATAGAACATGCGCATAGTATCGTAGGCATCCATCGAATCTAGAGGTTCGCACACCGTCGGCAATATGCCTAGATGCTCTTGCATATTGCGAACAACGACATCTAAAGTTCTCGGAGGCCTCGTATTGTGCGAAAGCGAACCTAAAATAACTACAGGGAATTCCAAGCCCTTAGATTGGTGGACAGTCAAGAACGGCACACACCCCTTTGGGAACGGATCGTCAGCATCTTCGTATTCCGTTTCGTTCAGGCGGAATAGCGAATACATATACGAGCCAAAGAAAACCTTGCGGATGATATCGCCATCAAATGTTGAACCCGAAAGAATTGGGTTCGTCGTTTCTTGATATTGGGCAATGTATTTTGTTATCATTCCAAGATTATAGAGACCCGAATCTTCACCACCATTTTCTGCAAGCTCATATTTCTGTGAAAAATACTCAAAGCTGTTGAGTTTATAGAACAAGTCAAGCAGAGTCCAGTCCATAGCGGTTGCACGAGAAAGAGCGTATGAAACATGTAACGGTTTGCCGTCTTTTCCTCGACGCGTTGTAAATGCAAGCAAATTTTTGCTCATCAGCACCCTTCGAACGGAATCTTCAATCTTAGGAATTTGAGCAAACTTTTTGAGCAATGTTACTGTCAATTCTGAATCTGTAGCAATTCCATTTTTTTCGCAGAATTCTTTAAGACTCCTATAGTTTTCTTTACTTGATTTAATTGCATTTTGGGTATCTTCAATAAAGCTCTTTAAAGACTTGTCGTGACCTATGATTTTTTCTGCAGCTTCAAGAGCTGCTTTGTTCCAATTTGAGTAATCCTTCATCCCGCCATAAGCACAATCAGCTGATGTGTACTTGAATATTTTTGCAAAAAGGCCGAACGTAATTAGAGATTCTTCCGTGTACAAGAAGTTTTTAGCACGTGGAGCATAATACTTGATACCAGCCTCGTCTAAAGCATCTGCAAAGGCCTGAACTTTGGGAGCCATTTGACCACTAGCGTTGCCACGAATGGTAGGGAACAAAAAAGCACACTGATTGTAATCTTTGATTTTGCCTGTTTCCTTCAATTTTTTGATAAGGGCAACAACATTTCCGGCGACGATTTTTTTGTCGCCAGACTCAAAAACAACAGATGTCTGAAAGTCTGTGCTGTGAGCTGTGATATTTTTGTTTTGAATTCTGAAAAATTCGTTGTGCTTGGTGGGATTTTTCCATGAAACAAGATCAATAAACTTGGTGTAAGTATCAACAATCTGTTTACGAGAACGATAGTTGATATTCAAGTCTATTCGCGTTGGCCTTACGCCTATTGCCTTAGCGCAAATATTTTCAAAATCAACTAAGTTTTCTACGGTCGCTCCACGGAATCGGTACAAAGCTTGGTCATCATCACCAACAACACAAATGTTCTTCGTTCCTTCCGCAAGTTTTAGGTAAATTTTCTGCTGAATCGTATTTGTATCTTGATATTCATCAACGATTACATGCTTGAACACCGAGCCCGCCTCATTCTTATGACAGATGTACTCGTAAGCCCGCTGTTGTAATGTTGAAAAATCTACTCGGTCTACACCATCTTCTTTAAGGCTTTGCCGATAAAGAGAAGTCATCTTGAAAAGTTTAGACAGAGTCTTGTCCCCAAGGTCCAAAGCAAATTCTTGGTCACTAAAATTCTCTTCACTCATGCGATTGAAGAAAGAAATGCAGTTGGTGATAGCATCGGTACGAGAAGCCGAATTATTCTTACGCGAATCAAACCACCCATTTATTTCCTTGTATGAATCAGTGTTTTTTTCAGCTTCAAAGCCAGATTCTAGGAGTAATTTATTAAAATGGTCACGCACAAAAAGAAACTGTCCAAAATCGTCCATAATGAGCGGGCGACGACTGCGTAAACCATGTTCTTTGAAACGTCGGTCTGTTAAAAGTTTTTGACACAGAGAATGCAATGTTCCCACATACATTTCTGCAATGTCGTAAGGTTTATGCGTATATAAACTCGCTATGGAAAGCAGTCCCTGCAAGCCCTGCTTTAACTGCAAGGCTGCCTTTTCGGTGAATGTAGCGAGGAAAATTTCATCTGGCGACACATTTTCAAAAACAATCAGGTTTACACAACGCCAAAGCAAAACACGTGTTTTACCAGAACCAGGTCCCGCAGTCAATAAAAGTGGGCCCCTGGTATTTTCGATAGCCATTTTTTGATTGTCATTCGGTTTAAACCCTTTTTTTAAGAAAAGGGAATCCAAAGAAACACCACTACACTCTGATGAGTGAGCCGTCATATACAAAACCTCATTTAATACGATATCCCCTAAAATCTCTCGAGGTCTATTACAGAACGCATCGAAACAGAGACTAAAGCAAATACCCAATAAAAACGAACGCTTTTGAATTCCTTGACAAGCTCAGAAAACAGAAGCTATGTTACCTTGTAAAATAGCTCTTTTTTTACAAACAGGAATAAAAAAATGCTTTTTTGCATCATTTATAGTCGCTTAATCATCCGATACACAGTCAAAAAGCAATTTGCATATTTTGCAAATTCCTAAAAATCTATTTTTCGCCTAGCTATGACTTTCAAAATAAGAAACATCCCCATTCTCACAGGTCTTGTTGCAGAATCATTTATTCAAAATGCAGAAGAACGCGAGAAACACCCTCGCCATCAAAAGCTCAAGGTATCATTTGCCCAAATTGACGAAATGGAAGCACGCAAGCACTCTTATTTAAAAGAGCATAACGGGAAAAATCCGTTTAGTGTTTGAACCTGTGAAAAAATTGCACAGGTTCAAAGCTCCACAGCACATACTCCCATAGATAGCCCACATCATTTACATATCCTGAAAAGGCTTACAACTGTGGTTTACAGAATTAACGTATTGCAAATCTCGTAAAAATTTCTAAACTTTCCATGGATTGAATAAACAATACCAGGCAGGTTAGATTTATGGCTAAAACTACCAAGAATGCAAGTGACATTACCGTGCTCGGTACCGATGCGGAAGCCTTCCGCAAGGCATTTACCGACCACATCCACCACACGCTCGCCCGCAGCAAATACACGGTGACGGACCACGAAAAGTTCCTCGCTGTGGCTTACGCCGTGCGTGACCGTCTTGTTGACCGTTGGATCAAGACGCAGAACACCTATTACGAAAAAGACGTCAAGCGCGTCTATTACCTCTCTCTCGAATTTTTGATTGGCCGTACGCTCGGCAACTCCGTGTTGAACCTCGACGTCGAAAGCGCCGTGACGGAAGCTCTTGACGAAATCGGCATGACGCTCGAAGAACTCCGCGAACAGGAAGTGGACGCAGGTCTCGGCAACGGCGGTCTTGGCCGTTTGGCAGCTTGCTTCCTCGACTCCATGGCAACGCTCGAACTCCCGGCAACCGGTATGGGCATCCGTTACGAATACGGCATGTTCAGCCAGAAGATTGTGAATGGCGAACAGGAAGAACAGCCGGATAACTGGCTGCGCCTCCCGAACCCGTGGGAAATCGCCCGCCCGGCTAACGCTATCAAGGTGCCGTTCTACGGCTACGTGGTCAGCTGGATGGACGAAAACGGTCGCCTCCGCAACCGTTGGGAAACGAAGGACTACGTGATGGCCCTCCCGTACGATACGCCGATCCCGGGTTACAAGAACAACACTGTGAACAACCTCCGCCTCTGGAGCGCCAAGTCCGCTGACGACTTCGGTCTTAGCTACTTCAACAACGGCGACTACATCGCCGCTGTGCAGGACATGGAACTTTCCGAAACGATTTCCAAGGTCTTGTACCCGAACGACGCTTCCATGAACGGTAAGGAACTCCGCCTCAAGCAACAGTACTTCCTCTGCTCGGCCTCCCTGCAGGACATCATCAAGCGCTTCAAGAAGCTTCACAACAACGACTGGAAGCTCTTCCCGGAAAAGGTCGCCATCCAGTTGAACGATACGCACCCGGCAATTTCTATCGCCGAAATGATGCGCATCCTCCTCGACATTGAAAACCTCGAATGGGACGAAGCTTGGGACATCGTGACGCACACGTTCGCTTATACGAACCACACGCTCATGCCGGAAGCTCTTGAAAAGTGGCCGGTCAGCTTGTTCGAAAAGCTCTTGCCGCGTCACCTCCAGATCATTTACGAAATCAACGCTCGTTTCCTCCGCATGGTCTCCATGAAGTGGCCTGGCGACAACGCTCGTCTCGCTCGCATGAGCCTTATCGAAGAAGGCGGCTGCAAGATGGTCCGCATGGCATACCTCTCCATCGTGGGTTCGTTTGCTGTGAACGGCGTGGCAGCTCTCCACTCCGACCTTTTGAAGACGACGCTCTTCAAGGACTTCTACGAACTGTGGCCTGAAAAGTTCAACAACAAGACGAACGGCGTGACGCCGCGTCGTTGGGTCCGCAAGGCTAACCCGGCTATGTCCGAACTCATCACTTCTAAGATTGGCGAATCCTGGGTCAAGGATTTGGACGATTTGAAGAAGCTCGAAAAGTTCGCCAAGGACGCCGATTTCCAGAAGAAATTCATGGAAGTCAAGAAGCAGAACAAGGAACGCCTCGCCAAGTACCTCAAGGCAACGCAGAATGTCGATGTCGACACGAACACGTTCTTCGACGTGCAGGTCAAGCGTATTCACGAATACAAGCGCCAGCTCTTGAACATCCTCCATGCCATCCACCTTTACATCCAGGTGAAGGACGGCAAGGAAATCATGCCGCGCACCATCATGATCGGTGGTAAGTCCGCTCCGGGTTATTGGATGGCTAAGCAGATTATCCGTCTTGCTAACGCTGTGGCTTCTATCATCGACGCTGATCCAGATTGCAAGGGCAAGCTCAAGATGGTGTTCCTCGAGAACTACCGCGTGTCCTTCGCCGAAAAGATTATTCCGGCTGCAGACCTTTCCGAACAGATTTCTACCGCCGGTACCGAAGCTTCGGGTACGGGTAACATGAAGTTTGCTTTGAACGGCGCTCTCACGATTGGTACGCTCGACGGCGCTAACGTGGAAATGAAGGAAGAAGTCGGTGACGACAACATCTTCATCTTCGGTCTCACCGTTGAAGAAGTGACGGACCTCCTCGCTAAGGGTTACCGTCCGCGCGACTTCTACGAGCATGATGATGATCTCCGCCGCGTGATTGACCTCATCGCTTCTGGCTTCTTCAGCCCGGATCATCCGGAAACCTTCAAGCACATTGCAGAAAAGCTCTTGTCGCATGACCCGTACATGCTCTGTGCAGACTTCCGCAGCTATGTGGATATGCAGAAGAAGGTTGCCGATGCTTACCAGGACAAGAAGCACTGGGCAGAAATGGCAATCCTCAACGTCGCTCGCATGGGCAAGTTCAGCTCCGACCGTACCATCAAGCAGTACGCCGAAGAAATCTGGAATGCCAAGCCGTGCAGCATTAAGCTGTAATAAGCATCCAAATCAGGATATAAGAGAGTCCGCGATGAAAGTCGCGGACTTTTTTTGTTCTTAAAAATTTTATTCTAAAAAAGTATATATTTTATGTTAAAAAACCAGGAAAAAATATGACACCCACCGAGATCAAAAAAACAGAAGACGATTTTATATCAAAACTGACAGCGAACGGAGTCAAGTATACATTAAAAGAAACACTTGATATCGGAAACAACATAAAAATCTATTCCATCCGTCCGAGTTACGACACTTACTATTACAAAACCAAGACAACGAAGAAAAGCATCTGTCTGCACTTTACGGTTGGGCATATCAAATCTGACGTCAGTTCACTTTCGGCAAAGGACAACCACGTTTCCGTTTCTTACGTAGTCGATCGTTCCGGCAGAATCTACGAACTTTTCCCCGACACATACTGGAGTTATCACCTTGGCGCCAATGCCGTTGGCAAAAACGAGGTCATGTCAAAGCAATCCATCGGCATCGAAATCAGTAACTACGGTCCTTTGAAGTTATCTGGCGAAAATCTGATGGACGCTTACAACAAAGTCTATTGCAAGTTGTCCGAAACCGAATACTATTACAAGCACAATTACAGGGGATACGACTACTATGCCACTATGACGGACATCCAGACCGAAGCGGTCGCTGCCCTAGTCAAGTACCTCGGACGAAAGCACAACATTCCGATGAACTTCAAGAGCAATGACGAGCCTTTTGCAAGCGCCACAGAAGCAGTTTCTTTCAACGGAGTCTTCTACCACACCAACGTGAGAAAAGACAAATTCGACTGGCCGTTCGGCCCGGCATTGAAGGCTGTTATTGCAACATGCAACAACGAATTGCCGAACAAAGTCGAAAGCAAGCCCGATGCAACCAAGACGGCTTCCGTCAATGCAGACTCCAAGCCCGTACAAAAATCCGAGCCCAAGCCACCCACCAAACCTGTATATACAACAAGCCAAGCAAGCACACCAGTAAAATCCAAGCCCGTCTTCCAATCGATTATAGACAGCATCTCAGGTCTATTCCGTAAAAAGAGATAGCCTACTGCATTTTTACAGTTTGAAAAATCTGCGGCAATCGTCGCAGATTTTTTATACAGTCTTGATTGTTGCAAGTTTAACGGCGTTTGCGGCGCTTTGCGCTGCTCGCCTACCCCATTCAGAACAGGCGCCCACCATCAGCTTCAGAAAGAATTTGTGTTCATTCTCAAGCGAATCCGAGATGTGGATAACTTCGCCATTCTCATTATGCGGTGCAAGACTCACCGAGTAATCGCAAGCCGGGCCACCATCGCCCCCGAACTCCACAGAAATTGTCCGCACATCGATATCGCTATTGCGGTCTACAATAAAGTCGAGTTCAGCCCCAGCAAGCGCACCTTTTATAATGCTTATTTGCATTTGCGCACGGTCTTCGTTTTTCGAAATCGTGAACTTTTCCACTTTCAAATCTTCATAGCGGAACATCGAAAGGCAAAGGCTCAAGTCATGCACCAGCAAATCGAGCGCCACGTTCACATCGCGGCAACGCGCAGAATACTTGTGTTCGCGACGGAATTCCAAACGGAACGACGAATTCGCACATTCACTCATGCGCGCGGTTTTTCCAGCGGCACCAAGTTCAGCCATAAAATGTTTGCGGAAATTCAAGAAAACCGAATTAAAACATTCCGACTGCGCCACAAATAAAATCACATTATTGCGGATAGCCAAATCCACCAATTCTTGCGCTTGCGCACCAAGCGTTGCAAGCGGTTTTTCTACAAATACGGAGATTCCACGTTTCAAACAAAGCTTTGCATACTCGTAATGCGTTGTTGCCGGAGATGCAATCACGGCAAAATCAACCTTATCTTTAGAAACAAATTCATCGACGAGCGAAGCGCGCACATTTCCTACGCTATCTAAATCTTCTAAATCAAAAATTTTTAAAAACTGTATGTCGGAATACTCAAAAAACTTGCGATGGCGTTCGCCCATGGTGCCATTGCCAAACAGCACCGCCTTGTAATCTCTTCTCATGGAATTTCTACTCTTTCGGTTCAGAGTACTTTGTACTCTTTTCCATGTACATTCGCTTATCCGCAATTTCCATAGCCTGCATAAAGCTGAGCGATGGCGACGGAATTTCGCAAGAACCCAAAGAAACGCAAATCGGCTTGCCCTTCAAAAGCAACGCACGCGAAACTTCATTCATGTTATCGATATATTTTTTGCATTCATCTTGCGTCGTATTCGGGAGCACAAGGAAGAACTCGTCACCACCCACGCGAAACATCATTGCTTTTTCCGGGAGCACCACGCGGAACAGCGATGCCGTCAGGCGAATCAGTTCATCGCCGATAGCATGTCCGTACGTATCGTTCGTTTTCTTTAAACCATCGCAGTCCGCAGAAATCACGCACATCGGGCACATCTCTGGCTTTACAGGACTCGAAACCCACTCTTCGAAATAATTACGGTTGTACAAGCCCGTGAGCATGTCGGTGTGGGCATACTTTTCGAGTTTCTTTTCGAGCAAGACTTTTTCGGTCACGTTGTTGATAAGACCGACAATACCAATAATATTGCCATCGTCATCGCGAACCGGATTCTTGATGAGTTCCAAAAATTCAGTCACGCCATCCTGATTGATTTCAATGACGTACTGCGTTCCCTTGCCTGTACGGAGAATTTCGCGATCCTGTTCCATCGCGAGTTTTGCATTTTCCTTATCCTTGCGGATTTCCAGGTCGGTCTTGCCGGCAATATCCCACGAAGGATCCTCGGCACCTTGAAGGTGGCGCCAGTAATGCGTCGAAAAAACGTAGCGGCATTCGGTGTCCTTGAAGAAAATATTCGACGGAATCTCTTTCAAGATTTTCTTGAACAAGTCATAGTCAATCTTCATTACGTCCATAGAATACTCCTTCTCCACCAAAGCACCATACAACTACACTTTTTTAATTTAGCTTTCACTTACAACTATTGCAACCGGTACCCTCAAAGATTTATATTTGAAATTGGAATATTCAAGGGGTTTAAACCCGCTTTTGAGGAATTTATGGACATCAAAAAGACTAATGCCGCCCGCATTTTGGACAGGCAGAAGATTCAATACGAACTAATCCCATACAAGGTTGATGAAAACGACCTTGGCGCACAGCACGTGGCCGACAGCCTGGGCGAAGATATCAACCAGGTTTTCAAGACGATTCTCGTGCATGGAGACAAGATTGGTTACCTTATTTGCGTTGTTCCTGGCAATCTCGAAGTGGACTTGAAGGGCGCCGCCAAAGTAAGTGGCAACAAGAAAATCGACACCGTCCCGCTCAAGGATTTGACTCCGCTGACGGGTTACATTCGTGGCGGTTGCAGCCCGCTCGGACTCAAGAAGAACTACCCCATTTTCATTCACGAGACTGCGATGCAGTTCCCGTACATTTACGTGAGCGCAGGCGAACGCGGTTTGCAGTTGAAAGTGGCGCCAGCAGACTTGGTCAAGGCAACGCGAGCCACAATTGGCGTGATTGCACGTGTCCACCCAGAAGATCCAGACGCAAAGTAATTAGAAAAGTAAGGGGTTGGTTTTATGGTTTATAAATTTGTTGTAATGGGATGTGCCGCCTCAATCGCCTATTTAGCCGCATGTTCCGATGATGCGTCACCCAGTTTCGCGGAACCCGCAGAAAGTTCCGCGGCATCCTCCTCGTCCGTCATTCTGAGTGGCGATAGCCGCGATGATTCGGCTGGCTCATCAACCAAATCCAGTGACTATAGGAATTCCTCAAGCAGCGCGGCAGGTCAATCTTCGAGCAGTTCCGAAACGGTTTCCTCAAGCAACTCAGAAACAACTTCTTCGAGCAGCGCAGAGCCCGCCGCACAATACCTCTGGCATGATGAATTTGACGGCGAGACAATTGACACAAGCAAATGGACTTTCGAAATCGGAACGGGCGCAAGCGGCTGGGGCAACAACGAATGGGAATATTACACAAGCCGTAAAGAGAACGCCTACATCAAGGACGGCGTCTTGCACATCCGCGCCCAGAAAGAAGACTACGAAGGTCAAAAGTACACTTCCGCCCGCATGCTTACCAAGGGCAAATTTGCGTTCAAGTACGGCACGGTAGAAGCGCGCATTGCACTCCCGACCGGCAAGGGAATCTGGCCTGCATTTTGGATGCTCGGAGAGAATTTCGACACTGTCGGATGGCCCGCCTGCGGCGAAATTGACATCATCGAAGCGGTCAATATAGAAAACAAAATCTACGGCACAAACCATTGGGCGAACGGCGCCGAATACGCGACCTACGGCAATAACACCGGCGATTACCGCAATCAGAAATTTGAACTCGACATTACACAGTTCCACACGTACAAATTCACGTGGGACGAGAAATACATTCGCATGTTCGTCGATGACTTCATGTACCACGAGATTCTAATTGAAGGCAACGAAGGCGATACCGAGGAATTCCACAAGCCATTCTTCTTCTTGCTGAACGTCGCCGTGGCAGGCAACTGGCCTGGTTTTGAAGTAGACGATTCGCAGTTCCCGAACGAAATGCTCGTCGATTACATTAGAGTTAGCAAGTAAATTTCACTTGCTTTATTTCGGACGGTGCAATAAAGCCATCGTTCTTGATGCAATAAGCATAGCGGTAGCCGTCGTGCAAGTTGATTTCTCGGAATGAATATTCCGGGCGCTTGCCGTCATGAAATAGCGTCACATTCTCGAGTTCGTCCATGTGCAGCGCAAACATGTCCGGCATAAGCGACAGGCCTCGGCCCGTCACTTTCATATAACATTCCTTGAGCGTCCACAATCTGTAAAATGCCTCGGACTGCGCCTCAAGCGTTTCGAAATGCTTGATCCATGCGGATTCTTCGGGCTTGAAAAATCGCTCAGCAAGTCTGCCACGATCGCCCTTGATGATTTCCACATCGCAGCCAACCTCGAATGGAGAAATCACGCACATCACGCGTTCGCCCGAATGCGACAAGTTAAAATGCACTTCCGGGAAATCCAGCAAATACGGCTTGCCATTTTCGCCATACGCAATATGATTGTCCGCGCCTTCAAACCCAGCATCGCGACATGCCATCTGGAGCAAAAGTCCAACGCCAAGTGATTGCATTTTCCCTTTAGGGAACTTAAACGACATTGCCTTTTTTTGGCGATATTCGGGAACCTGCCCCAAAAAACGCTCAAAAACAGGCGTTTCTTTCAACGCAGAAATATCGGCAATATATACTCGGGTCGTCACAAACACAAAAAAAATATAAAAATCTGACTTTCTACCATTTATTTATATAGTTTAAAAAGAGCACAATTAAGCAAGGAGAAATTTTATGGCAAAATACAAATGCGAAGCCTGTGGCTATATCTACGACCCCGCTGTAGGCGATCCGGACAACGGCATTGCGCCGGGTACAGCTTTTGAAGACCTTCCGGATGATTGGACCTGCCCCATTTGCGGGGTCGGCAAGGATATGTTCGTCAAGGAAGAATAAAATTATCGCCAGGAGCAATACGCATCCTGGCATTTTTCTAAGCAATTTTATCGTCAACGTCTACGTCGGTCGTGTCCCGTGGATTCGTAATACGATTTTTTGTCTTCGTACATGCGGGCGTCAATAATTTCCATAATTTCATCAACGCTATTTTTCCGCATGTTGAAAATACCGAGCCCAATTGATGCAGACAACTTATACTTCTTTTTATTTTTGCTATTAAATTTATTCAAGTTTTCCTTAATCTGAATCCGGCATTCATCACATTCATTTTCGCGATCCGTATTCAAGACAACCACAAATTCATCGCCCGCATAACGGATAACAGTTCCCCGTGCGCCAATCGTTTCGTTCAAGACATCGGCCATCGAGACCAAGGCATCATCACCTTCTGAATGACCAAAGTTATCATTAATCCCCTTGAATCCATTCATATCAATCATCATTATTGCAAGTTTCGGGCGCACCATCAGTTCGCGCGAAATTCGGTCCAAATAGTAACGATTGAACAGGCCTGTAAGTTTATCCAGAAAAATATTTTCATTTTGCAAGGCAAGAACCATACTCGTAAAGCCGACCGCAATCCCTACCCAGATGGTTGAAATACCATAGAAATAATATTGCAGACAAACACAAACAAATATTGGCCACATAAAGTGGATCACGGGGAAAAAGCGGGAACCGCCACTGCGCGCTTTTGCAATCAAGTAAACAAGAACACCATCCGCGATGAACACCGCCTCCCAAAAATTCACAAGAGCAAACAACGGACCTCGCGAGTATTGATTGTTTTCACTGATATCAAATACAAGCGGGTCATAGAAATTGTAAATCAGCAAAACTAAAATAATTGAGACAACAGTTGTCAGGAACACCCTTTGTGGTTTCGAGAGTCTCCCGTTTAAATGCTGCGAGACAATCATCACCCAAAGCGGCCCGATAAATAAATCCGCAAGAAACAGAACAAAATTGGAAATGTAACTTACGATCCTTAAACCATCACCAGTATGGCCATCCACTGTAAAAGTAAGCGCATCCACAATACAAGCAGTCACGATGAGAACCATAATTGCAAACAAAATCCTATTTTCATTGTTTTTGTTTTGCAACTTCCAGGAACTGCTCAGCACAATGCCGAGAATCAGGAAGATCCCCAGCATATCCGAAATGTAGACTTGAGAGAGACAAACTTCGTGCATTGGACACCCCACCAGACAGCTATAAAAAACTTACAATATTTTTGGCGAGATAGTATTGCAATAAACAAAAAACGCAGGTTCACGAGGAACCTGCGCTTAAATATTTGCGAGAGTCAAGCGATTAGCGGACGACTTTTCTGTCGTCTGCGGTCATGTCGATGAATGCCTTGACACTCATCTGGCCCTTGTCGCCGTCCTTACGCTTACGGACAGAAACAAGACCTTCTGCAGCTTCCTTTTCGCCTACAATGAGGAGGTACGGAACCTTCTGGAGTTCGCACTGGCGGATCTTGTAACCCAACTTTTCGTTGGATTCGTCGATTTCAGTACGTACGCCGGCAGCCACGAGTTCGTCCTGCACCTTCTTGGCGTAATCCACGAACTTTTCAGAAATCGGGAGCACGCGGGCCTGAACCGGAGCGAGCCACAGCGGGAAGTCGCCCATAAATTCTTCGATAAGAATACCGAGGAAGCGTTCGATGGAACCGACGGCTGCACGGTGGAGCATCACCGGAATGTGCTTCTGGTTGTCCTTGCCGACATATTCAGCACCGAGGCGCTGCGGCAAGTTGAAGTCCACCTGGATGGTACCGCACTGCCAATCACGTCCGAGGCTATCCTTGAGCGTGAATTCGAGCTTCGGGCCGTAGAAAGCACCTTCGCCCGGGTTCAGCACGTAGTCAAGACCAGCAAGCTTTGTTGCTTCGGCGAGAGCGGCTTCAGCCTTGTCCCAGATTTCGTCAGAACCCACGCGCTTTGCCGGGCGGGTAGAGAACTTCACCTTCACATCGTCGAATCCGAAGTCGTGGTAGATTTCCTTGACCAAGTGGCAGAAGTCAGCCACTTCGCTTGCAATCTGGTCTTCGGTGCAGAAAATATGAGCATCGTCCTGCACAAAGCCACGCACACGCATAAGGCCGTGCATCGTACCGGCAGGTTCGTAACGATGGCACTTACCGAATTCGGCAAGGCGCATCGGAAGGTCACGCCAGCTGCGGAGCTGAGAATTGAAAATCAAAATGTGGCACGGGCAGTTCATCGGCTTCACAGCCATTTCGACATCGCCAGCCATCGTCTTGAACATGTTTTCGTTGTACTTGTCAGCGTGTCCGGACTTGAGCCAAAGAACCTTGTTCACAATTTCCGGAGTGATCACTTCGAGGTAGCCGCGATGGTCGATCTTGCCACGGATGTAATCCTTGAGGGCGTTCACCATCTTGGTGCCCTTCGGGTGCCAGAACACCATGCCAGGAGAATGGTCTTCGATGTGGTAGAGGTCCATTTCCTTGCCGATCTTGCGGTGGTCGCGCTTGGCGGCTTCTTCGAGCAACTTCACGTAAGTTTCGAGACCTTCCTTGTCAGCAAAGCAGGTACCGTAAACACGAGTGAGCTGGTCGCTCTTCTGGTCGCCGTGCCAGTAAGCACCGGAAATCGAAAGCACCTTGAAAGCCTTAAGCTTGCCCGTAGAAGGCACGTGAGGACCGGCACAGAGGTCTTCCCAGTTCTTGCCCGGTTCGCCCGTTACATAAAAACTCAACTTGCCATCCGAACCTTCGCGAGCGAGGGCACGTTCAGCGTTATCGTGCTTGTACTTGTCGCCTTCCGTGCGAGCGAGGCCTTCTTCGGCGCTAACTTCGCAACGAGTGAACGGACGGTCTTCCTTGATGATTTCCTTCATCCGCTTTTCAATCTTCGGGAAGTCTTCTTCCTTGAGCGGAGTCGGTGTCATCAAATCGTAGTAGAAACCCTTGTCGATTGCCGGACCGTAAGCGAGCTTTGTGCCCGGGAACAAGTCGCAGATGGCTTCGGCGAGCACGTGGCTGCAGCTGTGACGGAGGAGCATCAATGCATCCGGATCGTCGTTGCTCGGGGTGATGATGCGGATGGAACCGCTTTCGGTGAGCGGACGGGTAAGGTCCAAAACCTTTTCGCCGAGTTTAACGCCAAGAGCCTTGCGTGCGAGGCCTTCAGAAATGCTCTTTGCAATTTCGAGGCCGGTGGTGCCCGATGCTACGGAACGTACGGAGCCATCGGGGAAGGTAAGTTCGATTTGAGACATAAATAATCCTTTTTTGTGGGCGGTTCTCGCCCGGTTCCCCAGAAATACGACATCTGGCGGTGAGGCGTAAGATAGAAAAAGACTATAAGTGTGGCTAGTGGTTGGTGATTAGTGGTTAGGAAATGTAATCGGAAATTGACCCGAAAAACGTCATTGCGAGGAATGAAATGACGAAGCAATCCATACAAAAAGGGAGGGGAAAGCCTTCCCCTCGCTCGCACTACGTTGCTCGCTACCCCTTCGCCTAGGGGCACCGCCCCCTAAAACCCCTGAAATTCCAAAAACAAATCACAAATCATCCATAACAAAAAAAATCTTCAAAAACCATTGCGTTCCCGGCCGAAATAACCTATATTACCATTGTAAAATCACAAAACAACCGTTGCAAAATGTTTTTGAAGGACGTTTCGAACATAAGAACAGGGCTGGTTACGGCCCGAAAACAGGCAAAAGGGCCCAAAAACGGCGATTTTCGGGAATATCGCCTGCTCAGCCTGCGCTGCATCAAGGAGCCGGGCGTCTTGGACGTGGGCCTTGCCGAACCGTATGCGGCCAACGACGAACTGAAGCAGGACTTTTTGACCCGGCAGGACGATATCCTGGTTCGCCTTAGCGCCCCATACACAGCCGCTTTGGTCAATGACGAATCCGCCGGCTATGTGGTACCCTCCCATTTTGCGATTATCCGCGTCGACAAATCGAAGGTGGATCCCGCCTATGTGTTGTGGCTTTTGCGCCAGCAATCCACTTTGAAGCAAATCTACCAGAATGTAAGCGGAACCATCGCGTTCGGCACAATCAATTCTAGTTTCTTCAACGATTTGAAAATCGACATCATCCCGCTCGAAAAGCAGCGGTTGATCGGTGCAGTCCTGAAGCTTTCGGAAAGGGAACAAGCCCTGCTTTCGGAACTTGCGAAGGCGAAAGCGGAACTGAACATGGCAATCATGGCCAATGCGTACAAAAGTTTAAGTAAAGGAAAATAGCAATGACGACAAAGCAAAACATCGAAAAAGTCCTCTGGAACGCATGCGACAGTTTCCGCGGTAAAATCGACAGTTCCCGCTACAAGGACTACATCCTGTCCATGCTCTTCGTGAAATACCTGAGCGACGTCTATAAGGAAACCCGCGAAAAATACGAGAAGCAGTACAAGGGCGACAAACAACGCGTAGAACGAGCCATGAGCCGCGAGCGTTTTGTGATGGATGAATCCTCCACGTTCGATTACCTCTACGAAAAGAGGAACGACAACCAGATTGGTCAAAAAATCAACGTGGCGTTGGCGGCAATCGAAAACAACAACAGCGCCAAGCTGCACGACGTTTTCCGCGCCATCGACTTCAACTCCACGGTTGACTTTGGTGAGCCCAAGGAAAAGAACGCGACCCTCAAGAACCTGCTGGAAGATTTCAAGGATCTTGACTTGCGTCCGTCGCAGTTGGACAACGCCGATATTATCGGTGATGCCTACGAATACATGATTGCAAACTTTGCATCGGATGCGGGCAAGAAGGGCGGCGAATTTTACACCCCGAACAAGGTGTCAGAACTTGTCGCGCGCTTGGTGAAGCCCAAGGAAAACGACCGCATTTACGACGGCACCTGCGGAAGCGGAGGCTTGCTGCTCAAGGCATTTGCGCAAATCAAGAACCGCAAGGCTCGTATTTACGGCCAGGAACAGAACATGCAGACTTGGGCTCTCTGCCGCATGAACATGTTCTTGCACGGAGTTGACGATGCCGTGATTTGGCAGGGTGACACGCTCTCAAACCCGGGCAACATCGAAAACGACCAGCTGATGAAATTCCAATGCATCGTGGCCAATCCGCCCTTCTCCTTGGACAAATGGGACAGCGGCTTCTTGGGCGATGCATCTGAGAACGACAAAAAGGCGAAAATGTCCGCCGATCTCGATCCGTATAAGCGTTTTGACTGGGGTGTTCCGCCGACGTCCAAGGGTGATTACGCCTTCGTGATGCATTTCCTCCATAGCCTCGACGACGCAACGGGCCGCATGGGCATCGTGCTTCCGCATGGCGTGCTATTCCGTGGAGCAAGCGAAGGCAAGATTCGCCAGACAATCATCGAAAAATTCAACTTCCTGGATGCGGTCATTGGCCTCCCGGCGAACCTGTTCTATGGCGCCGGCATTCCCGCCTGCATTCTCATTTTCCGCAAGAACCGCGGAGCCAACGAACACGTTCTCTTTGTGGACGCGAGTGGCGACGAACACTATGAGAAGGGCAAGAACCAGAACATTTTGCGCGAACAGGACGTGGCGAAGATTGTCGATACGTACAAGACTTATCTTGCCGACCCTAGTTACGGCGGCGAAGAAAAGTACAGTTACGTGGCGACGCTCGACGAAATCAAGAAAAACGACTACAACCTGAATATTCCGCGCTATGTTGATACCTTCGAAGAAGAAGCGTTGGTGGATATTGACGATGTCAAGACGAATATCAAGAACATCGAAGAAGAACTCTCGAAGGTCCAGAAGCAGATGGCTAAATACATGAAGGAGCTTGGGCTGTAAATTCATCAATTATCATTTTCGTGAAGTCACGAAAATGATGATGAGATATTTGTAATAAGGCAGAAATAGGAGCATGGTATGGTAAAAAAGATGATTCAAGCGAAAAAAGAGACGATTCATGCCTTAGGGATTGATATTGGTATCTATACCGCAGATTTCGAAAATGAGTATATCTCCCTGACGGATATTGCTCGTTTTAGAAGTTCTGACCCAAGAATTACGATTCATAGTTGGCTTAGAAATAGGGATGTGGTGGATTTTTTGGGGTTGTGGGAAGCCCTTCATAACACGGATTTTAAACGTAGCGAATTCGATACGTTTAAAAAAGATGCCGGTAGTAACGCTTTTACGTTCTCTATAAAGAAGTGGACCGATGAGATGGGAGCGGTGGGCATTGTCTCGAAGTCTGGCAGATACGGTGGCGGTATTTTTGCGCATAGCGATATTGCCATGGAATTTGCTTCGTGGATATCTCCTGAATTCAAACTGTATATTGTCAAGGATTATCGGCGCCTAAAATCGGACGAAAACAGCCGCCTGTCCCTAAATTGGAACCTGAATAGGGAAATTTCCAAGCTGAATTACAGGATTCATACTGATGCGATTAAGGGAAAACTCATTTTGCCGCAGTTGACCTCGATGCAGAAGAGTTTTGTTTATGCCGATGAAGCTGATTTGTTGAACGTGGCTCTTTTTGGAGAAACCGCCAAGGAATGGCGGGATGAAAATCCGGATAAAAAAGGGAATATTAGGGACTATGCCGATATCCCGCATCTTTTGGTCTTGGCGAACCTTGAAAGTTACAATGCCATTTTGATAAAGGAAGGGGTGCCGCAATCAGAACGACTTGTAAAATTACGTGAAACAGCAGAAAGTCAACTAGGAACTATTCTATCACTTGATTTACAAAAGCCGATTTTGATTGAAAATGGAACAAAGAGGATAGGGAAGTAAGTATGAGTATCATCAAGTCGTTTTCTGTTGGCGAAGGTGACATGTTTTACATAAAACATGGTAGCAGTAATTTTACCATTATAGATTGCTGCATGGATGATGATAATGCAGATTCTATTATTGGTGAGATCGTCCTGGAGAAAAAAGGAAAAGATATAACAAGATTTATATCAACACATCCTGATGAAGATCATATTCAAGGCTTAAAAAGGCTGGACGGTGCAATTGACATACGTAATTTTTACTGTGTAGAAAATAAGGCCACAAAAGATGAGCCTACGGAAGACTTTAAGTATTATTGCGCTCTTCGGGACAATAATAAAATCAGTTTTTATGTCTATAAGGGTTGTTCTCGTAAATGGATGAATGATTGCGATAGCAGTAATCCGAATGATTATGGTTCTTCGGGAATTAATTTCTTATGGCCAGATACAAATAACGCTGATTACAAAGATGCGTTAAAACAGGCTGCGGAAGGAACGGCGTTCAACAACATTTCTCCTATTTTTACTTATGAAGTTACTAATGGCGTTAAAGTGATATGGATGGGAGATATGGAGAAAGATTTCCAAGAAAAAATAAAGGATTGTGTAACTTGGCCTCAGGTTGACATACTCTTCGCACCGCATCATGGAAGGGACTCAGGCAAAGTTCCCGAAGAAATTTTAAAGAAACTAAATCCTCAAATTATTGTAATAGGAGAGGCTCCATCGGAACATCTTAACTATTATAGGGGATACAATACTATTACACAAAATACGGCAAAAGACATAATTTTTGATAATGACGGCGTTTGGACGCATGTGTATTTTGCCGAGCGGAATTATCCGTATGATTTATCATTTTTGACAAACCGAAACGCATTTAACAGAAAATTAGGTTTCTATGCAGGTTCATTTTTACCATATAACGCAATGAGGACAATGCGATGAAAGAAAAAATACCTTTCTACAACATAGTGAATATGTTCTTCGTTGGATGTGTGTTCGTTATATTTACGATCCCGTTCTTTATTGGCGCTATTGATTTAGATGCAACAAAAAAATACAGTGAAATAATGTCGAATTGGACCGGAATTATTTCGGTAGCTGCAATTGCAGCAATGTTTGAAATAGGTTTTATTATAAATAGGCTTGGCTCAATAATCATTGAACCTCTATATGTCATTCTAAAAATCTGGCCACGTGAAAAATACGATGCAAAGATTTCTGAAATAAGTCAGAGCAATGCCAAGTTTCAGTCGATGATAACAGAAATCAATCTTATGCGTAGTCATATTATGATTTGCTTGATAATCTTGATTGCAGCGTTGTTTTTAGGGAAATTTCTTTATGCATTGAGCATGTTTGCCTTGATATGTATTTTTTCTCTTGGCGGAAGAAAACATAATACAAAAATCAATATTATTAGAAAACAGAATGGGTAGAGTGTATGACTCCAGAGATTGAAAAAAGAATTAAGGCTGTGCAGGCGGGGCGTGTTCCGGCTGGGTATAAAAGGACTAAAGTTGGGATTGTTCCGAAGGAATGGGGCGAGGTTCGCTTCCATGATATGTTTTCTCGTGTTGTGCGGAAAAATAAAGAAGGCAATACAAATGTATTGACTATTTCGGCTCAATATGGTTTGATTAATCAAAACGAATTTTTCAATAAGACTGTGGCGAGCGATGATAAGTCGAATTATTATTTGATGGAAAAAGGCGAATTTGCCTATAATAAAAGTTATTCAAATGGTTACCCATTTGGAGCTCTAAAACGACTAGACTTTTACGACAAGGGTATCGTTTCTCCTTTGTACATTTGCTTTGCCGCAAGTGAGAATAACAAATGTCCTGATTTTTATGTTCACTATTTTGAAGCAGGTCTGATGAATGGCGAAATTCAGGCGTTTGCTCAAGAAGGCGCTAGAAATCATGGGTTGTTAAATATTTCAGTAGATGATTTCTTTAATTCAAATTTGTTGAACCCGCCTCTTTCGGAGCAGAAGAAGATTGCGGAGATTTTGGCGACGCAGGATAGGGTGATTGAGCTGAAGGAAAAGCTGATTGCCGAAAAGCAGTGTCAAAAGAAATATTTGATGAGCACTTTATTAGATAAAAGACAAGAGGCGAAAGACGAAAGAGGAACAAGCTCATCTAATAAATTTAAAATCAATGGAATTGAGATAGACAAAAGCAAATGGGAAAGGAAGCGAATAAATGAATTCTGTTCATTAAAAAGCGGCAATACCATTACTGCATCAAAATTTCACGAAAACGGGAAGTGTCCTGTATATGGCGGTAATGGATTAAGAGGTTATACAGATACATACACCCATGAAGGGCAATATACTTTAATTGGACGTCAAGGTGCCTTGTGTGGAAACGTGAAATTCGTTGAAGGAAAATTTTTTGCGTCTGAACATGCAATTGTTGTTTCCCCTTATCAAAGTTCTAGTATTTTCTTGTATTATTTCTTTGATTTCTTGAATTTAAACAAGAAATCAGAATCTACGGCGCAACCAGGCTTATCCGTAGATAAGATTTCAAAAATTTATTGCCACCTCCCCTCTCTCCCCGAACAAAAGGCGATTGCCGATGTTCTTTCTGCAGCAGATGAAGAAATTTCCCTTTTGCAAAAAGACTTGGAACAAGAAAAACTCAAGAAAAAGTCCCTGATGCAGTTATTGCTTACCGGTCTTGTGAGGGTAAAAGTATGAGCTTTACAAATCAATCTGACTTGATGCTTGAAGACAATGCAAGCAAGTACCCCGCAATCGAAGTGCTGGCGAAGCTGGGCTATACCTACATTTCGCCCGAAGATGCTGCCCAGGAGCGTGGGACGCAATACAATGTTTTGCTCAAGGAAATCCTCCGCAAACAGCTCCAGAAAATAAACCAGTTTGAATATAATGGCATTGCTTACAAGTTCTCCGCCGAAAATATTGAAAGGGCTATCGCAGAACTTGATGTCCCGTTAACCGAGGGGCTGGTAAAAACGAGCGAACGCGTTTACGATGCCTTGATGCTCGGTAAGAGTTATCAGGAAAAATTGGTGGATGGGACAACGAAAAGTTTCAATCTGAATTATATCGATTGGGACAATTTCGAAAACAATGTTTTCCATGTGACGGAGGAATTCTCTTGCGACAGCTGGGACAAGCAGAAAAACGCCCGCCCCGATATTGTCGTGTTCGTGAATGGAATTCCTTTTGCCGTTATCGAGTGCAAGGCTCCCGATATTTCTGAAGAAAAGGGTGTAGAGCAGAATATCCGCAACCAAAAAGCGGAATATATTCCGCAGCTGTTCAAGTACGTGCAGATGGTTGTCGCAACAAACAAGAATGCGGTCGAGTATGCGACTGTGGGCACCGGGAAAAAATTCTGGAATATATGGCGTGAACAGGATACAGAATGGCAAGCGAGCCTTGTTGATCAGATTGTTGCGGGGCGTGTCCCGACGGAACAGGACAAGACGCTGATTTCGCTGTTCGAAAAAGAACGCTTGCGCAAGTTCGCGAAGTATTTTGTCGTTTACGATGCCAACATCAAAAAGATTTGCCGATACCAGCAGTTCTTTGCGGTAGAGGCGATTATGAAGACCATTGCCGAAAATGACCCGGCAGGCAACCGTCAGAGTGGCGTCATCTGGCATACGCAAGGCTCGGGCAAGTCGCTTACTATGGTGATGGTTTCCAAGTATATTCTTGAAGAGCTGAGTTCGGTAAGCCCCAAAGTGATTGTCGTGACCGACCGTAAGGAACTTGACAAGCAGATTGCAAAGACGTTTACGCACACACGCCTGACGCCGGCCCGTGCTACAAGCGGCAAAAACCTTTGCGACCTGATTAACGAGGGCAAGGCTGACGTCATTACATCGATTATCAACAAGTTCAATACGGTAGATAATCAGGGTGTCAAGAACAATTCCAGGGATATTTTCGTCCTTGTTGATGAAAGCCACCGTTCGAACTACGGCTCGCTTGCTACCAAGATGCGAACGGTATTCCCGAACGCCTGCTACATCGGCTTTACCGGCACGCCGCTTCTGAAAAACGAAAAGAACACCTTGCATAAGTTCGGCAAGCTGATTCACAAATACACGATTAAGGATGGTGTAGAAGACAAGGCGATTGTACCGCTGATTTATGAAGGCCGCTTTGTGGACCAGAAAGTCGATGAAGAAAATATCGATTTGTGGTTCAAGATGGTGACGAAAAAGCTGAACAAATCGCAGATTGCAGAACTGAAAGCAAAATGGAGCAGCATTCAAAAACTTACGTCTAGCGATTCGCGCATTCGGCGTGTGGCAATAGATATTTACCAGCATTTTATGGACGGTTACAAGGAATCGGGATTCAAGGCGATGCTGGCGTGTAATTTCAAACGCGATGCCGTGCGCTACAAGCAAATTTTCGATACCCTTTGCGACATCAGGACGGAGGTAGTCATTTCGGCCCCGGATATGCGCGAAGGTCATGACGATGTTGACGAAAGTTCCGATGACCTTGTCGTAAGCTTCTGGAACAAGATGATGAAGCAGTATGACGATGCCGATGACTACGAGGATACGCTGAAAAGCCAGTTCTACGATGGCGAAATTGACATCTTGATTGTCTGCAGCAAGTTGCTTACGGGTTATGACGCCCCGAGGACGCAGGTCCTTTACATAGACAAGGAACTTAAGGATCATGGGCTGCTACAGGCGATAGCTCGTACGAACCGACTATACGAAGGTAAGGATTTTGGCCTGATTGTAGATTATCGAGGCCTAATTAGCAAGTTGGACGCCGCCATGGAAGTGTATAGCGGTGCCGGACTTGAAAATTACGATTCGGCGGACATCAAGGGCGTTGTCGTCGATGTCATGGCTTGCGTGGCACGCCTCCGCGAAACATACTCGCAGTTGTGGGATATTTTTGCATCTGTCAAGAACAGGAAGGATACGGAAGAGATTGAAATCTTTTTGGCGGATACAGAAGTCCGAGCCAAGTTCTACGATGCTCTCTGCGTTTTTGGTCGCGCTTTTACAATGGTGATGAACTCCGTGAAGGCGTTTGCCGCGTTCGAACGCAGAGAAATCGAAATGTTCCGAGATACATTCGTGTTTTTCTCGAAGATTCGCCGCAGCGTGAAAATCCGCTATGCCGATGCGCTTGACAATTCGGAATACGAACCGCAAATGCGAAACCTGCTGGATACTTATATGTCCGTGAAGGATGTGCAGCAGATTTACGAACCGATTGATATCATGAATATCGGCGATTTCGACAAGGTTGTTGACAAATTGCCGTCGGATAGGTCTAAGGCCGATGCTATCGTATCGCATCTTACAAAACGCATAAAGCTGAACCGCGATGAAGACCCTGCCTTTTATGATAGTTTCTCTAAAAGAATCAATACTGTCTTGGAAGAATTCAAGAATAGGATTCTTTCAGAAAAGGAATACCTCAAGCAAATATTTGAGGTGTTAGGGGATTTCCGTAGAGGCGATACCAAACAGAAGTTCCCGGAAAAGATTGCGGGTGATTTGGATGCGCAAGCATTTTATGGCGTTGCCATGCCTGTACTTTCTGAAAAATACAATATGGATTCCGAAGCTATCGCGACTGTTTCGCAGAAGATAACGCAGATAGTGCGGACTCATGATACCGTTGACTGGAAAACGAATATCGATATCCACAACCGTATTCGCCAGGATATTGACGACTTGTTCTATGAATTGGAAAACGACAAGAGTATTGCAGTAGATTTTGACGACATCGACAAAATCACGGAAAGCGTGCTGAACGTCGCCATGAGGAGATTCTGATGCTCCGCACAGTTGTTGTAGAGGGCAAGTCTATAGGCTACATGCTTGAGCGAAAGCCCGTCAAGAATATAAACCTGCGTATCCGTGCCGACCAAAGCGTGTATGTATCTGCTCCGAAAGATGTAAATGCAAAGACTGTCGATGCATTTGTATCCGAAAAATCAGCGTACATATTGCGCGCACTCAAAAAATTCAAGGACAAAAACCGTGAGACTGTTTTAGAGAACAACTTTGTTAATGGCGAAACGGTCAAGTTCTTGGGCCGCAACTTGCGTCTCAAAATAAAGAATGCATCGCGCAGTAAAGTAGAATCAGACGAAAGTTACGTGACGTTATATGTTAAGGATGTGCAAGATGCCGATTTAAAAAAACGCGTGCTCGAAACATGGCTCCGCAAAAAATGCAAAGACGAAATAACGGCAATTTGCAAGAAGGTTTACCCACAAGTAAAAAAATATGGCATCGCGTTCCCAGAAATCCAGCTCCGCGAAATGGTTTCTCGTTGGGGTTCCTGTTCTCCGAAAAAAGGATTCGTGACATTCAATACTGCACTAATCGCCATGCCAGTGTCGTGCATTGAATATGTAGTTACGCACGAATTTACGCATTTCCTATACCCGAACCATTCCAAAAAGTTCTACCAGCAGCTGGCGACATTCATGCCCGACTGGGAAGAACGTAAAAAACGGCTGGAAGGGTGATATCAATAATTAGGATAATATGCAAACTCCACTTGAAATTCTGAAGACGGTCTTCGGCTACAGTTCCTTTCGCCCGATGCAAGAGACTTCGCAAATTCGTTCACTGTTTTACCTCTTTTACCGTACTTGTTTTTCTCAAATTTTAATTGTATATTACCTTCAGCACCAGAAAGGGTGATGTTATTAGATCGCAATCCGCGCAAGCGGGGCGGTCTTTATTTTTTAAGGGAGCAAAAATATGAACAGAATCAAACTTATCGGAATCAACACAGAGGGATCCATGCGATTGTGGTTTGGGCCAGAAACGAAAATCGGTGTTTTCGCGTCGAGAGATTTTGACGCAGATGATTATCGACTGGAGCAATGGGCCGCAGAAGCAGGGCGGTTCCATCAATGTCTTGTGGGCACATTCCATTCGGATGCGGAGCGTCGTATTTTAGACATTGCGCTTGCGAACGGTGCGTTTGCGGTCTGGATTCGCGGGTGCAGTCTTCCCCGCATTTATCGTGGCGCCGTGGAAAAAGCGATGGAAAACGACCACTTGCTTACGCTTTCGTGCTTCCACAGAAAGCACCACACAGAAGCGACTGCGCGTTATTGCGTGCAATTGGTGTCCATGTGCACGAAAAAGCACACGTTCTTTATGAACGAAAACGATTCGCTGTTGGAGCCTGCTTATCGTAAAGTAGCATGGCATCGCAACACGCAGCTTTTTTACGGACGCGATTAGTGCGCATTTCATTACTGTAATAAACGTTCACGCGTTTTCTAAAAATATATCTTTAAAATATGATTACACTTCTCCAAAAATCTGTTTTCGCTCTTGCCATTTGCGGAGCAACTCTTTGCAGTTTTGCGGCAGACGCAAAGCCATACGTCAAGGCAGACGCGCTTCCGAACGCGCTCAACTTCTACCCTGCGCCGCCGGAAACAACGTCCGTCCAGTTCATGTACGACATCTCGCAATACATGTGGGGCAAAGCGATGCGAGCGGATTCCGCACGTGCCGCCCTGGCCGTGGCGCAGGCGGTAGAAACGATCGAGGACATGGCCAAGATGTTCAGCGAACCTTTTGGCATGGAAATTTCGGCAAAGAAGACGCCCGCCATCATGAACATGCTCGAACGCGGAATCCGAACGCTTAAGCAGGTGGGGAGCCAGCCCAAAAGGCATTACATGAGACGCCGCCCCTATGACCGCTTCAACGAATCGACTCTTGTCCCTGCCGAAGAAGAGCGGCTGAGAACGAATGGCTCCTACCCGTCGGGACACACCATTCGCGCCTGGTCAATGGCATTGCTCTTGGTCGAGGTGAACCCCGCTGCGCAAGACGCATTGTTGAAGTACGCCTATGAATGGGGTCAAAGTCGCGTGATTGCAGGGTTCCATTGGCAAAGCGATGTTGATGCCTCCAAGGTTCTTGTTTCAGGAGCGTTTGCAAGCTTGCACAACGACGAAACGTTCCTTGCCGACATGAAAAAGGCACGAGCCGAATTCAAGAAGTTATCTGCAAAAAAGAAATAGCCTGCGGAAATTATCCACAGGCATTACATGGAACTCGCTGCAGTACTAGACAGCGCTATTTATCCCAGCGGCGGTAAACATTCGCGAGAATCGCACCGGAAATGTTATGCCATACGGAGAAAATGGCTCCAGGAACGGTCGCCATGGCAAGGCCAGAGAATGCGGTCGCCGCAAGGCTTGTAGCAAGCCCGGAATTCTGCATGCCGATTTCAATAGAGAGGGCTTTTGTTTTGGGCGTAGAGAACTTGAGCATTTTGCCGAGACCAAAGCCACAGCCGTAACCGAGCAAGTTGTGCAAAATCACCACCGCGAACACGATAGCGCCCGTCGAAAGAATCTTCGCTGCATTGTGCGAAACGACAGCCGCAACAATCATCGCAATAGCAACCACAGAAACGAGCGGCAGAACTTTAATCGCCCGCGCAGTCCATTTGCCAAAGAACTTGTTGATAACAAATCCTAACGCAATCGGCACAAGCACCACCTTCACGATGGAGAGGAACATCGCCATCACATCGACATTGACCGTTGTTCGGAGTAGCAAATAGGTAATCGCCGGAGTCAGCACAGGCGCAAGAAGCGTATTCACGCTCGTCATGCCGACAGAAAGTGCGACATCGCCCTTCGAGAGGTAAGTGATGACGTTACTCGCAGTGCCACCTGGGCAAGTGCCCACGAGAACCACGCCCGCCATTAAAGCTGCATCGAGTCCAAACGCTTTCGAAAGTAAAAAAGCAAGTGCAGGCATCACGATAAATTGCGCCGCGCATCCAATCGTAATTTCTTTCGGTCGCATGAAAACCAGCGCAAAATCACTCAACTTGAGCGTAAGCCCCATGCCAAACATCACGACCATCAAAAGGTAATTCACCCACGAAAGTTGGATCCAAAGAGTCGTGCTTGGGGCAAATAAAGAGAGGGCTGCAATAGCAAGCACCACCACAGCCATCCACTTGCCAATAAATTCACTTATTTTTTCAAGAATACGCATTGCAAAACACCTTGTTAAAGCGAAAGCTCCGAGCCTCCCTAGAGCTCCCAATGAATATAGAATATTTACAATTTTCACTAAAAAAACAGACATCGCTATTTTGAAAAATCAAGTATATTAATAGGGTGAACAGCATACTTCAGACATTGTCAAAACACAGAAGTGCCATAATGGGCTTTGCCATATTATGGATTATGCTGTTTCATTTGCGAGTCCCTACAGATATAGACTTCATAGATTTTTTCAGGTCCGTCGGTTATGGCGGTGTAGACATTTTCTTATTTTTGTCCGGTTTCGGTCTTTACTATTCCCTATCCAGAAAAAATTTTGATTTAAAGAAATATTATAAGAGCCGTTTTTTCCGCATCCTTCCCGAATTTTGGATTGTGATAGGCTTTGCCTTTTTGGCGCAAATGGATTTTAGCACTAGGGCTTTTTACCAATTGATATGCAAGGCGACAACACTAGGCTACTGGATTGGGTATCGTGACGAATCGTGGTTTATTTCTTGCATAGTGTTCCTATACGCAATATTCCCTGTTTACTTCAAGCTATTCAAAAAATACGGGTATAAAGCATCGTTCTATTTTATCGGAGCGGGATTTTCTTTAATGTTAATCTACGCATTAACTTGTATTCTTTGCTACAACAACAAGAACTACGGGGGATTCATCATATTAACTTACGCAAGGCTCCCGATATTTTTCATAGGTGCAATTTTTGGCCATTGGGCAAAAGACGGTTGCAACATTAGACTCACCAAAAAGCTCAAAACAATAGGTTTATCATCAGCCTTTATCGCGACAATTATTTTATTCACATTCCAGACCTATTTTTTCTACGCCTTGCAAACCTGTTCTCTAGCCTATCTCCCCTACATTATCATAACACCTGTTCTGTGCTTACTTCTTGCAAAATTTTTTGACAAATATAAAACCATTGATAAGATTTTCACCATCTTCGGGCTCATGTCATTGGAATTGTATTTGTGCCACATATTTATATACAAATTATTCTTTGATTTCATAGACTTTTTGGATAAAGATTCTTCGAACATTCTTACCATGCTAATTTCATTTTTTGCGGCATACCTCTTGTACATCGTCAACAAAAAAGTCTTGTCAAGAAGAACCCATATTAGAATTAGGCCCTAACGCCATTCGAAGCCGCACAATGCCCATGTTGCAAAATCGTTTTATTACATTTTGAACATGAGTAAACCCTACCCCATTCTTGAGGAGGATAAATGAAATTCAAGCAACTTTTGTGCAGCACGGCCTTCGCAATTTCTGCGACATCTGCGCTTGCCGCACAGAACATCATCGAGATTGACGATGCGCATCCGGGCGTTGTCATCAACAAGCAAAACATGATGGGCGCCGATCTCGCCATCTGGAATCCGCCCACGCGTTATTACGACATGACGCCCGCCCTCGTCGATGGCGGCTACACCATTTTCCGTTTCCCGAACGGAAGCTTGAGCAATGACTACCACTGGAATGGCGCAGGCAAATACGACAGCACTGGACTCTGGACACCAAGCGAAGAAAGTTGGGCTCCGGGATTCCTCGGCGAAACAATTTACCGTGGCACGACCAAAGACAACTACGGATTCATCCGTCGCAGCCACCTTGCCGATGGCGACAAGAGCACTATGTGGTGGGGCGAAATTCTCGATCCAAAAGACCCGCCTTGGATCGTTATTGAATTCCCTGAAAAGAAAGACCTCGATTCCATCATCGTCGAATGGGGCAATCTCCGCCCGAAGTCTTTTGAACTTTCATATTGGACGGACGAATACGCCGAATACCCGGGCGTTCACCAGAATCTCGAAAATAAGTTAAAGAGATGGGGTACCGTCAAGGTCACTAGCGGCGAAACAAAGTACAAGTTCGCCACAACGCGCGCTCGCTATGTAGCGCTCCGCTTCAAGACGACCGACTTGCCGTCTAAAGGCGTGCAAATTCGAGAAATGAAGCTCTATAGCGGTTCTGACGATTTACTCGCCGGGAACGATTACAAGTTCTTCGCGATGTCCACGCGCAACGGCGACAAGCCGCGCACCGACTGGACCAACATCAAATGGCATTTCGAAGAATTCATGACCTACATCAACAAGCTCCCAAAACTTGTCAATGGTCAAAAAGCTCAAGCCGTCATTTGCGTCAACGCAGGCACTGGAACCTCTAAGGAAGCAGCCGCCTGGGTGCGCTACGCCAACAAAGTCAAAAAGTACAACATCAAGCAATGGCAAATCGGCAACGAACTCGACGGCGAATGGGAAGAATCCGGCCCGCTCTCGGCAAGGCAATATGCCGCACGCTTTATCGAATACGCCCGCGCCATGAAGGCTGTTGATCCGAGCATCATTCTGCACGGCCCGCTTCTCAGCACACACAAGATGCAGCAGAAAGGCGCAGGTCTCATGGATGGCAAATACTGGATGGCAGAATTCTTGCGTATCGTCGGTGAAGCCGAAAAGGCCGATGGCAAGCGCTATCTCGATGTCGTTGACTTGCACACTTATCCGTACTGGGCTCCGAACAACTTGAATGCTGCAGACATGCTCAAGGCGAGTCTCGATGTTGCACACAACGCCGACACGCTCAACGCCTGGATGAACAAGTATCTCGAAGGCAAACGTCGCGTATTCCTCTCGGAATTCAGCACGTCCGTGCAAGGCTCTCAAATTTGGATGGACTACCCGCAAGCAGCTGGCATGGCAAACATTTTTGCACAATACGCCGTCCGCTTTGGCGACCGTTTCCAAGCACTCCCATGGGATGCTTTCGGCAACGTGTTTGAAGGTCCAGACCACACTTGGGGTACTATCAGCATGACCGCGCTTTTGAAAGAAGGTTCCTGGAACCGTTGGGCAAGCCTTGAACCTACTGCAGAATATTACGGTGTCTACATGACGTTCAAGCGATTCCTCGAAAGCGGTTACGCCGTCGTTCCTGTCAAGAGCACTACAGAATCAGTCGTGCCATACGCTATTTGCAAAGGCAACAGCTGCAACGTTCTTCTCGTGAACCTCACCGACACCAAGCAAATTGTGCAGGTTGACCGCAAGAGCGAAAAGAAAAAACCGAGCAATGCACGCGTAGAAGTTGACGTGTTTGGTGCAGAACAGTTCAAGTGGATTGGTGACCAGCGCGACGCTTACCCGTACCCGAAAATGGGTCCGAGCGGTCGCCGCATCGAAGGCAAGAACCGCGATATCGAAGTGCCGCCGTTTGGAACTGTCGTTGTCCGCATGAACCCGGCTCAGCAAAACAGCGCTCCCGAAGTTCTCGCTGCAGCACTCGAAAAGAAAGTCCTTGTCGTAGGCGATACGCTTGACCTCTTCGTGACCGCCGTGCAAGAAGGCGGCGAACTCGCCGGTGCAGAAATTCAAATCAAGAAATGGGACAAGAACGGCCCGCTTACGGTTCGTGCAACTCCTGATGACGGCAAATGGAATTCTTCCATCGAAAGTTTCCACTTGCAAATTCCGCTCACAGAAAAAGTCTCGATTGGCAATAAGGAAATCAAAGTCACCATCACAGGCAAGAACAAAAAGCAGGCGTCGTTCAACATTCCGTTCCGCGTCCGCGGCGCTTACCGCACCACAAGCGTGATGCAGAACTTCGACAACGGTTTAGACAACGTATCGTGGTTCCCGGTCGTGAATGGCGACAACGCCACCTCGATGGACGCTAAGGTCTTTAACGGCAACCCGCCTCTCGGCGGCTACATCCGCCACGACTTCATCGTCGAGCAACCGCCTAATCTCGGTTGGCCGAACTACTCCGGAGCCTACTACAACGTGCCGGAAGAAATCAAGAATTCCGTCGGTATCGTTTTCGATTACGCCACATCGCACAACAATCCGCAAGGCTACATCGAACTGCAAATCATGTCGAGCCAGGTCGAAGACTACGACGAATTCATGGTCCGCCTCAAGAATACGCGCGGCAACTGGGTTCGCGATACGCTCATCTGGGAGAACATGAAGCAGGAAGGTTGGGGCAAGACGATTCCGCAACTCGACCCGACCAAGATCAAGAACTTTGCCTTCCGCGCCCGCTATAGCGGCAAGGGATTCATCAACCTCGACAACATCTACTTGCTTGGGGAAAACGGCAAGGAAGTCCCGATGCCAAGAGGTCTGCGGAGACTCCGATAGCATCAGCGATTCGAGACGCGTATGGTGATGCCGGCACAAAGACCGGCATGACATGAAAAAAACGCCGTCCTTGCAATAAGCAGGGGCGGCGATTTTCATATTATGGATCCTATCGCCTTCGGCTCCAGGAAGACTAATTACGCAAGTTCGTTCACGTGCTGAAGCACAAGCTTTTGTGCAGCACCATTGTACAAGACGGCGTCATAGTTTTCACCATTCTTGCCCACGCGCGATTCCGTCACAATGCCGTTTTGAGCGCCCGTTTCCGTCGGTTCAAAGAAAATCTTGCCAAGAGCAGTCTTCTTTTCTTCAAGCATGTTCTGAGCAACAAACCAGTCGCGAATGGCCTTGAAATAAATCTTTTCAACATTCGAATCCTGCGGGAGCAAGTCGTTCAAACGTCTTGCAATTTCGCTGACCGGCACCGGAGATTCATCTGTCGGATAATTCTTAAGCTGTTCTTCGGTCACATGGAATTTTTCCTTACCACTGCGGCCAGTCTCGCCCAATTCTGCACGCGATTTGCGCCTTGCCAAACGTTCATTCGCCTGGGCAACGCATTTATCAATATTATCCAAGATAAACTTCTGGGCATCGGCATTGCACTTCGTGTAAATCGAATGGTGTCCACGAATATCGGCTTCGACCTTTGCAAAACCAAGTTCTTCACCACGCGGAGTCGGCAAATTCAAGTCCTTGCCCTTATCGCCCTCTTCCTTCAAAAGAATACCTTCTCTTGAAAGCACCTCTGCCACGTCTGCGTACACAAGCGGCATCATTCCACTTTCATGCGGGATCAAGAAATTCAAGCGGCGTACAACACCCGATACAGAAACCGGTTCAACAGAAATTTCGAACTTGGACAACATTTCAGGAGTAAAGACAAGTTCTTGCGTCGCTACTTCGCGGACAGGGCGCGGCTTTACAACCTTTTGCGGTTTCGGAGCCACCACCTTTTCGCGGCGTTCCATCACCGGCATAACCTTTTGCTTTAAATAATCAGCCACATAGGTAAGGCATTTGCTAATACGTTCCTGTTTACAAACATCCGTTTCCGGCAAAGCTTCCTCGGTCAGAGGGTTCACACCTTCCGAAAGCTTTCGCAAATACATTTCAGCACGTTCAAGAATCTTAATTTCTGCTGGCATTTTTAACAATCCCTTTTTAATCTTTTTCAGGCTAGAACAATATAACATCTTTTATAAACAAAAAAAGCCAGAGCAGCTCTTAACCGCACCAGCTTTACGCCTATACACCAAATTTTACTTAAAGATTAGCCGTAAACAAAGCCAAGAACAATAGCAACCAGTGAAAAAATCACAACTTGCCTTAAAACAACGATGTCTTCTTTCTGCATAGCTACCTCTCTGTTTTCTGTTCCCTAAATTAAATTTTTAGAGAGCGAACCGAACCGATGTAAGAAAAACATCATTTTTACAAAAATAATCCGTGATAAACATCATACACCATATTGTCAATTCGTCAATAAAACTTAAAAAAAAACTGTCCTTGTCCTTTGTAAAAAATCTATTTCATAATAGAGGGTTTACCATGTTAAACATAGACGAAATTGGCGATTACAGAGATTTACTGAAAAATTTCTTTGTGCAAAAGAAATTGGAATTTCCGCTATTTTCCTATAAGATGATGGGACAAAAACTTGGACTCGAAACGAGCCAGGTTTTCCGTGTATTGAATAAGGAATCCCACCTCCCCGCGCAGAGTATCCCGCTCTCCAAAAAATTGCTCGGACTCAAAGGCCGCGATGGAGAACTTTTTGAGATTTTGGTGGCAGCATCGAGAACCAAATCCAAAGCCAAAAAGGACAAGCTTTACAAGATGGCTCTCGCATTGCAAGACGTGAGCCTCCGCAAGCTGAACTCCAACGAAATTTTATTCCTCAGCCGCTGGTGGATCCCAGTTGTCCGTTCGATTATCGAAATCAACGGAGGCAAGGCGGATGTCCACACCTTGGTCAAGCAGATTACCCCCGCCGTTTCCGAAGACCAAGTCAAAGAAGCAATACGCGTCTTGAAAGAGCTCAAGATGATTACGCCGCTTGCTTCCGAGCGTTACGCCGTTTCGACCGTCAATTTTACATCGGCAGGAGCAACCAAAGTTACCGCCATTCGCAGTTACCAGAATCAACTGCTTACGCTTGCGCAAAACGCGCTCGTCAACATTCCGCCGAGCGAGCGCAACATTTCATCAATTCTCGCTTGCGTCGATGACGAATGTCTTGAAGACCTCGTCGAGATGACTTGTGAATTTCGCAGACAAGTTCAAAAACGCGTTGCCGAAGTTGCAGAGCCCAAGAAAGTCATGCAGTTCATTTTTTCGCTATACCCCGTCGCCGACATTTCTGACAAAGAAACATCTAAAGAAAAAGCGAGGATAGCATGAAAAGATTATTAGCATCTCTATCCTGCATTTTGCTATTCGCCTGCTCCTCGGATAAGAATCTCGCAGGCGCTAGCACCGTTGAAACCGAAAACGCTTGCATCATCAACGTTGTAAACATCGATTCTAAACCGGCTGCCAACGTCGTCGCAAGGATCCGTCCGCTTTGGTACGTGGAAGGAGTTTCATCGGATTCCGCCGTCACGCAAAATAATATACAAGACGCAACATTAGAAGTCGCCGCAGATTCACTCGGCAACATCGTCATGGATTCCATCAACTTCGATAAAGGCTACATCGAAATCATTGATGGCAATTCCGGCGTTTTCCAGGCAATCGCCTCTAGCGACTTAAAGAAGAATAAATTAACAACCATGCAAATGGAAGAACTCGGTTCCGTCACCGGCAAGGCAGAGCTCCCTGAAGGAACCGACTACGCCTGGGTCCAGATTTACGGCACCGATAAAATCGTAAAGACCAACAAAGACGGCGAATTCACACTCGATTCACTCCCGCCAGCAAGCTACCAGATTCGAGCCATTTTGCCTGACGAACAAGAAACCATCGGCGAAGCCTCCATTACAATTTCTGCTGGCGAAAAGAGCGATATCCTAGCGCTAGCAAAACCGACTCTCGAAAATGAACAATTAGAGCAATGGGCACATGTTCGCACCATTCCGCTTGATTCTACAATCTCGGATTGGATGAAACCCATCGCAGAAACTACCGTTGTCTTTGTGCGATTAAACGAAACGAACTTCGACTTTAGCGAAGCCATGGACAACGGAAACGACATCCGATTCACCGACCAAAGCGGGAACCGACTCGCATTCAAGCGAGCTTTCTGGAACAGCACCACTCCAGACACTCCGCAGTCCGCAGAATTCCAAATCCGCATCGACGGCTCATCAAGCGTTGAAAACCTCGAAATGTACTGGGGCAAGACCGCCGCACTCGACGCAAGCGCAAGCAACGATATCTGGGCAAGCCTCCCCGACTCGCTCGTAAAAGCCATCCATTCCATCACGCTGATTGACTTCGAAAATCAAAAACTCGAATCCGCATTTGACTACGGCGACGGTCCGCGCGAATGGTACTTCCATCCACAAGACACAAACGTCACGACAACGCCCTCAAGCGAAAACATCCAGGACGCCTTTGAATCCAGCAAGGAACGTGGCGGCTACGTATTCCATTGGAAGAGCACTAGCAAAACAAGAGGCAAGTGGTCGATGATAGGCACACGAATCAACCGCAATCCATCAAGTCTCGAGGGCATCGATTCCATTGCGTTCTACGCCAAAGGCAAGGGCGAGCTCGGTTTTGCGGTAGAAGTTCTCAACGAGCCAACCGGCAAAACAAAGTATGTGGACTATCTCGATTCCACCTGGAAACGCTTCAGCTTTACGCCAAGCGATTTTGTCGAAGGCGATGGCGAGTTTGGGAATATGGGATGGGATTTCGTCAAGCCGCGCGTCACGACTTTCACCATCTGGATTGTAGACGAAAGCGAAATGTGGATTGACGACGTTATTTTATACGGAGTAAACCGCGACAATTTTAATTAGCTATTAGTCATCAGTCATTAGTTAATAGTTATTGATTGAATCTAACGACTATTGACCATTGACTATTGACTAAGTATCAGATATCTTTCCCGCTTTTGGCGAGGAACGCAAGCAGCACAAAGCATCCCGCAACCACACCAATCAAAGGCAAGTCCGAAAGTTCGCGCAATACCATGCGCAAAAGGCGCACCATCTGCGAACTTGCAAACGCATACCCGACACTGCACAGCACAACAAACAGTGCAAAGCGCCCAATGAACGGGATGCTTTTCGTGATGCGCTTGAAATAGTTATTGATGCAGGCGCCATAGAGCATCAAAAGCGTTGCAATCAGCCCGACCGAAATTGAATTCAAATGGGCTCTCAAAAAATTCGCGAACTGGTGAATATAAGGTTGCATAATTCCAATAAATTAGTGTAAGTCTCTTAGCAGTTCATCAAGCTGCTGTTCCACGTGCAATTTATCGCCATCGTTCATAACCGTGCGAATCCGCTTGCCCGGGAAAAGTTCTGGTGCGCAGGCGCCACGCTGATTTTCAATACGGCGTTTAGCATCGCTTTCGCTGAGGCCACGCAGCACCAGGCGTTCCAAGCGAACGCATTCAGGCGCATCGACAATCCAGATTTCGTCAAGCATTTTTACAAGCTCGGGCGCACGCGAGAAAAGCGCAGCCTCCACGAACCGGCACTTGTCCGCGACTCTCGTCAACTGCGTGGCTCTTTCACTAGAAGAGTCCGCGGCCTCCCCTGTAAAAAATTCCGCCACGGCACGGTTCAAGTACGGGTAAACAATCTGCTCCAACTTCACGCGAGCATTAGCATCCGCAAAAACTCGGTCCGCAATCAGCGCGCTATTCACGCCCGTCGGCGTCAAGCATTCTTCGCCAAAGTACGCCGCCATTTCAGCGCGCAGCCCCGCCGAATCGCGGTAAAGTTCATGCACTTTGCAATCGGCATCAAGCACCTGGAAATTACGTGTACGCAGCAAGGCCCCGACAAAGGACTTGCCCGCACCTATCGAACCCGTAATTCCAATCTTCAGCATAACGCTACTACTCCGCGACCATAAAAAATCAACGTCCGAGCGAAATCAGGCACAAGCCAATGACCACGCCCAACATTGCAAAAAACTTCGTTTTGCTCTTGCGTTCCTTGAATATAAGAATTCCCGCCAAGAAGCTGATGAACACACTCGAACGACGCAGCACCGTAATGATCGAAATCAACGCATCCGAATCGCTCACCGCCAAAAAATAGCAACGGTCTGCAATAATCAACAGCGCCGCCACCGCCAAGAACGACCAACGGAACTGAAACGGAGTCGTCTTTTTACGCGTCGGGTACCACGTGAACATAGTCGTCAAGAACTGCACCACGCACATGTAAATGCTGAACCAAACCTGAACCGTCAACGGTTCAAAATTCATGCGTTGCAAAATCAGCTTATCGTAAATGCCGCTGCAAGCCGCCAAAATCGTCCCGAGGAGCATCGCCACGACCCAGCCGTTGCTAAAGAAATGCCCCATTTCCTTGCGGCCCGCAAGCGAGAGCCCGATGTACGAACAAACGCAAACTGCAATACCCACCCACTGCATCACCTGCGGACGCTCGCCCAAAAAGCCAACCGCAATCATGATTGTAAACAAAGGAGCTAGCGCACGAATTGTCGTAGAAATGCTAAGCGGCATGTGCGCAATCGCGCTGTACGTAAAAAGCCAGCTTCCGCCGACAATCACCGACTTGACCATCAAAAACAGGTGGTCATGCAAAGTCAGCGGCTCGCAATGCCCGGACAAAAGTACCGGCAACATCAAAAGCGCATAAAAAACACTGCAGAGCAAAAGTACCGGACGGACAGCGTTATCCTGAACCGATTTCTTCTTAGCCAAGTCGTAAAAGCCAAGAAAAACCGCCGAAGCAAAAGCCAATATTAACCATGACATAACGCGCCAAATTTAAAAATTGCTAGCCAATAATCAAAGGTTTTTCCTATTATTTAATAACGTTAAACAACCCAACAAGGAGAAAGAAATGGGAATCAAAAACAAAGCAGCTTCACTCATTGAAGAATTCAAGGCATTTGCCTTCAAGGGCAACATCGTCGACATGGCCATCGGTATCATCATCGGTGCCGCCTTCGGTAAAATCGTTAACTCCTTCGTGAACGACATCGTCATGCCGCTCGTCACTGCAGTCATTGCCAAGTGCGGCGGCCAGAACGCAGGCGAAGGCATCAAGACGCTCGTCTACACGACCTCCGAAGGCATCGCCATTCCGTACGGCACGTTCATCGGTGAAGTCCTGAACTTCCTCATCGTCGCATTCGCCGTGTTCCTCATGATGAAGAAATTCCTCGGCTTTATGCAGAACATGCGCAAGAAGAAAGAAGCTGAAGCAGCCGCAGCTCCGGCAGCACCTCCGGCACCGAGCGCCGAAGAAAAGCTCCTCACCGAAATTCGCGACCTCTTGAAGAACAAATAATTAAAAAGGGGGAAGCCTCCCCCTACCTCGCACGACGTTGCTCGCTACCCCTTCTAACGGGGTGGTCCCCGTAACGCCCCCGATGCAAAAAACGCGCAACCCAGTTGCGCGTTTTTTTATTGTCACCCCGCACCTGTTGCGGGGTCGCCATCTCGTAATACGAAAAAAAATTCTAATGACTAATGACTATCAACCATTAACTAAATCTTCAGTTCAAACATTGCATCTGCTTTAAACGGCAGATCTTCAGCCTGTGGCGTCGCAATCACCACCTGACACTGCTTTTCGCGAATGAGCGAAGCGACTGCATCACGGCGGTTCACATCAAGCTCGGCGAAAATATCGTCCAAAAGCAAAATCGGCTTTGTCAAGTAACGCGATGCCACATCGACCGCCGCAAAGCGCATCGCAACCGCCGCCGAGCGGCATTGCCCTTGCGACCCGACAGAACGCATCTCGTAACCAGACGCACACAGAGCCAAGTCGTCACGGTGCGGCCCCGCCATTGTCATTCCCTGCAAGCGTTCTACGAATTCCAAATCCGCGAGCTTTCGCGCAAACGCATTCCGCAACATTTCCTCGCTAATAACATCCGAGCCGTCCGCCGCACTCCCGGCGACATTCCCAGAACCGTCCGCAAAACATTCCGCGCACTCTCCGCTAGCATTCATCGCACCCGCCGGAATCTCATCCATCATCTCATCCGACAGCGGGTCCGCCATATCAAGCGCATCCAGCGTCTTGAGAATCGAGCTCTTGTAAGCGCAAGTGATTTCATCCACCCCGCCCGAAAGCTTGCGATAGTACCGCGTAATAATTTCCGAGACTTCTTTCGAGAGCGCCATTCGCGCCGCCCAAAGTTTGGCACCAAGATCTATCAGCTGTTGCGTCAGCACACGGAACAAGTCTTCGCCACCGACCGCAGAACCCTTCTGCTTAAATTCCTTAAGCCATTTGTTACGCTGTTGCAGCACGCGCTTGTAATTGCGCAACACTAAAGAATTTGCAGAAGAACGGAAACAGAGAATTTCATCGAGCCAATGCCTGCGCACATCAGGTCCACCTCGCAAAAGCTCAATATCCGAAGGCTGCATAATCACCGCCGGGCACGTCCCGAAAAACGCCGTCGGAGACTTAAGCGTTTCACCGTTTTCACGAACCTCGCTCCCGCGAGAAAACACGCGAAGCGCTCGCTTCCGCTCGCGCCCCTCGTCCTCAAATTCACCGCGCAGAATCAGTTCGTTCTGCTTCCATGTAATCAGTTCACGCAAATCACGCGACCGAAACGAGAATCCCTGCGCAAGCAAATAAATCGACTCCAAAATCGTCGTCTTGCCGCAGCCATTCGGTCCGCAAATCACATTGATGTGAGCATCGAAGTTGCAGTCCATCGATTCTAGACTGCGCACCTTCGAAATGAACACTTTAGAAATCAAGGAATGTATCCCCGCAAGCCAAGGCTGAACGGAGACCAAATTCCCGCACTCGTTTCGTAAAGGAACGCATAGTTCACTTCAATCGGGAACCTTCTCCTACCCACGCGAATTTCAAACTTGTAACCAGCACCGAGCATCCAGTTCAAATCGTCCATACCTACGCGGAACGTCGCATTAGGGATAGCCTCGCATTCAAAACCGACGCGACCTGTCCAAACATGAAGCTGCGGGTCAAAAGCCAAAAGCGTATCGGCAACCTGGTAGTCAATCGCTTCCATCCAAGCATAAACAGGCTTGCCCATAATCTTAGAACGGTAGCCAAGACCTATCTGCAACACCTTCGGGCGCACGCCTTCCGTCGAGCTCAATGTATTATCACGGCTCGGGTTTTTCGTCCACTTTGCAGACAAGTTCTTACTAAAGCTCAAGTTGCGAATAACAACAGACGAAGACCACTTTTCGTTCCACTGACGGAACCAAGCCAAGTTAATCGTCACCGGGCTGCGGAAGGAATCTTCCATCTCGATGCCTTCGAAATATTGAGCCACATCCAAATTATCATAGCTCATCGAAAGCGAAAGACCGAAAGCATCTTGTCGTGTGGCGCGGTAGGCAAAGCCTAAGTAGAACATCGAGAAGAACGGTTTCGCCGTACCCATCGTTTCGTCGTCATCGTCAATCACTTTAAAATCGCGGTCACCGCGGTAAAGCATGGCAAAACCGACACCCATGCGCTTACCGACCTTGCCTTCAACGCCAAAGGCGCCACCCAGACGGTCCAAGTCACGCTTTTCAACGTTCAGCGTATATCCAATATCCTCGCGGAAACCAAGCAAAGCGGGGTTCCAGAAAGCGCCCGGCATAGAAGCCGTATCCGCAGAACCCGTATTGCCACGGCCCAGTTCACGGACACCGCCGCCCATACGTTCGACAAAGCCATCAAAACCGCCAAGCTCAGACTTTTTCGTAAAGCCAAGCGCCATCGCCGAAGAGGCAAAAGCACCCACAGCCATAGCTGTAACTACAAGATTCTTAAACTTAATCATCTGAAGTTACCTCCGAGCGTCATAGCCTTGCCCCAGCCAATGTGACCGTGATTATCCTTTACCCTGATGTAGTAAACACCCATCGTGCAATCCTTGCCATGGTCATCTCGACCATCCCAAATGTCTTCCTTCGGATTCGTGCTACGCGAAGCATCGGCATTACGCACCGCATCTTTCACAATCGTACGCACCTTGCGCATATCGTAGCTGAACACTTCAATCGTAATTTTTGATTCACGACCCACTTTATACGAAACAAGCGCTTCGCTGCCCGGCGTAATCACAGAAGGCACCATACGGATGCTTCCGAGATTGTTGTTCAGCTTTGCACGGTTCAGCACCACACTCCATGTTGCACCGGAGTCCGCCGACACAGACACACCGTTTCCGCGAGTCGCAATGGCAAGCCCCATACGATCCTTCGTAAGCGGGAAAGTACACATCGACATGATAATCGCCTTGCGGTCCGTAGCTCCCGTTTCATAGCCATAAAGCCACTGGAGCTTTCCATCGTCGTCTTGCTCCCAGGCATGCGCACCAAGCGAATCCAGCTTGAGGTAACCGCTAATCGAACCACCTACGGCACGTACCAGTACAAAAGCATTCTTACCCAAGAAAGCGACATCGCCTACCGTATAATCGGCTTCGTCATAGATATCCTTCTTTTGCACCTTGCCTGCCGTATCGAGGAAATTTACCTTGGAAAAGTCAGTAGCCTTTTCACCATACATGCGCCAAAGTCCGCCCACCACATTATCGTCTTTTTTGTAGGCAGTTTCTGCAATAATCTGAAGCGGTTCACCACCCATCCAAAGCCCCGTCACACGGGAATCCTTAAGGTTCTTCGAAACATTCTTGAGCCCGTCCGAAGACTTGACCCAAATGCCCTTAGCCGTTGCAAGCCAAAGGTCACCAGTTTCCGGGTGCACACGCACATCGAAAATTTCAGGATTGTTCTTCAAATCCAGTTCGGCATTATCCTTGAGCCTTTCAAGCTTATTCGTCTTTAGGTTCAGAACAAACGTCGTATCCTTGGCGCCGTTTTTGCCAGAAACATCGTACACCATCAAGCCCAATGCGCCACGGGCAGCCCAAAGGCGTTTTGCCGAAACTTCATAAGCAAAACCGCTGATAGCATACTGCATCGGCTTATCCAAGTCATCTGCCGCAGACGGGACATCAACCGGAGTTTCAACAATGTTCTTCAAGTCACGAACAGAATAAAAGCCCGCCGGTATCAAGTAGCGGTTATTCTTGTCCATTCCAAACATCGGGAGCACAAGCCCAAGCTTTGAATCCGCATAAACAGCGGGTAAGCGCCTGCGTTCTGCAAGATCGTCTTCAAGGATGGCATCCGACACAGCCGTTAGCGTATCCGACTCGACTTGAGCCTTGTCCGTAGACTCGGTCATCACAGTCCCATTGCTCGTCACCTTAAACTTCAGCAATGTCAAGCCGCTATAAGAATAGTCCCACGAAAAAGCCCACAAAGCTCCAGTTTCACCCGAAGGTGCCACCGCGTGCACATAGTTGCTAAACAGCGTTTCGCCAGCAAGAGCATTTGTACACAACGCCCCCCCCATAAGGAGGCCCGCCATAAATTTTTTCATCAAGCCCTTTTTCACAAGCTACCTCATATCGATTTCGTCAACGCCCGCAACAGGCTTGTACTTGAAATCATCGTTAGAAATATTCTTGACCACTTTCATGTCGATAATGCCATACCAAGTTGAATTCCCTGCGGGGTCTTCCGTAAAGAGGCGCACCGGGGAATAATCACTCTTGGAAAGCCAAACTTCCATCTTGGTAAACTGTCCCGCATATTTCGACGGGTCGAGCTTCAAAATCCAAAGCTTTTTACCAGCAAATTCGCCCTCGCCCATTTCGAGCGCCTTACAGTTCAAGTACTTGAACAAAAGTTCCGATGGATGGAGTGAACTCGACAAGTCTTCCACCGCCTTGATGAGCACCTGCTTCTGGTCCACATTCCACTGCCAAAGGCTCTCGCCATCACTATAAAACTTTATTCCCGAAAGATCCAACTTGAACTTGTCGCCCTCGGCAACAACGAGACTACCCGACTGGGTTCTGATATCCGGAGAATCCGCCTGATAAAGTTGAGCCCTAAAACTGAGGCTCCAGGCACGCCCCGACTTGAACCAAGCCTTGGACTTGTCCAAAACCTGATCCGCCGTCAACGCAAAAACACATTGCACCAAGGCAAGCGATAAAAAAACAAAAAAACGGGAGGAGAATTTCATATCCACCTATATTAAAGACTCTATCAAATTTACAAAACTCAATCCATCAAGGCGTAACAAATTCGTATTTTTAAGGGAAGATGGAGCCAAACATTGGTCTTGCGATAAAGATATTTCTATCTTTTGCACGTAAAAACCAAATTTTCTTTTTTGGAAGGATTGTATGCGTAAACTCATTTTGCCGATTGCCCTTGCCGCTACCGGTTTTGCCATGGCTGCAGACATCGAAATTCATGGAAATGTCGATTTTGACTTCGGTAGCTACTTCGACAGAGATTTTGACCCGACAAACGCCGCAAACCAGGACATCGACTTGTCCGTAACGGCAAACCTCGACGAAAACGTTTCTGTAACCGTTTTCACGAACACAAAGAGCAACATCACGAACTCCGACCAGGCATCAGAAATCCGCCATGGTCTCCCGCGTTCGACCTCCATTACTAGCGACAAAGACCGCTACACCGCCTTCAACTTTGACGGCGTGGAACTCCGCTGGAAGCCGTTCCAGGATGTAAGCTTCGTATTCGGTGACTTGACCTACAATGCAGGTACATTTAACTATTACTTCTGGCGCGATCCGAGCCGCTATGCCGTGATTTCTCGCGATCAGAGCGTTCGTGGTTTCGGTGTCGAAGTTGGCAACAACAAGTTTGGCGACGGTAAGTTCTACATCGGCGCAACCGACGACAGCAAGGCAGCAATCGCCGTGTTCGGTACTTACGCCCTCAAGCTCTTGAACCGCCCAGACGAACACCTGACCATTACCCCGAGCGTGGACTGGGTCTTCGGTTCTGAAGTCGGTCGTGGTTACACCTACTTCTTCGGTACTGAACTCGACTACTCCAAGAGTCTCGACATCCTCAACTACAGCATCTATGCCGTCTACGGTCTCCACCCGTACAAGGGCGACGCCGTCCACTCCTTCCTCGTTGAACCGAGCTTGAACTACAACATCTTCAACTTGGGCATGAGCTACTTCTATGCAATCGTCAACAAGGATGACGGCTACAAGGCAGCAGACCAGATCTTCACGGATGACCAGATGCTCTTCGCTATTGAACCGAGCTTCAACATCACAAAGAAGTTCGCTCTCGGCGTTAGCTTCGAATACCATGATCCGGATGCCGAAGTCAGCAAGGACGAATTCAAGTTCCTCGGCATGAACTTCTACCTCTACCCGACGCTCAACACGAATGTCACGTTCTGGTTCGGCTACAACTTCAGCAAGGACAAGAACCCGGTCGTCGGCGAAGCTACCAAGTTCTCCCTCGGCATGAGCGCCCACGCAGATTTCTAATCAGTGGTTAGTCAATAGTCATAGGCTATTGGTCAATAGCTATTAGACGATTGTAATTAGTTCCTCGGCAATACTGCCGGGGATTTTTTATTGTATGGATCCCCTCCCTTCGGTCGAGGATGACAAGAAAGACATAACAGCTTTTTGCAACTGTCATGCCGGCCGGAACCTGCCCCGGACATGTTCCGGGGTGCCGGCATCACCATCTCGTCGTAAAAAAGGTGACAACAAAAAAAGACCCGCCGCGCATCCGCGGCGAGCCTTGAAACAGTCTTTAAATTCCGTTACGAATTAGTGACCAAGGTACTTACGACCAATGCCGTACTGGTCCTTGTATTCGATGTAGTCCGGAACAAAGCCATTCGGATAAGAGAAGCTTACGTTCACAGAGCACTGGAATTCGTTCATCAACTTGCCCTTGCCCTTGAACTTCTTCTGCTTCTTTTCAATCTTTTCGTCACCCTTCTTGCCTACGAGAACTTCGGCTTCGCACCAGCCCGTGTTGCCCTTGGCATAGACTTCCTTGCCTTCGGTAGAAACAAGCTTGATCTGAGACGGGTCGAGTTCAGTGTTGTTACCCGTAGAAGCCCAGAACTGGAGTTCGCAAGAGAAACCATTCTTGGACTGCTTCATAGTCGGGAGAGCCATCACGTAGCCCCACTTGTCCACACGCTGCTTGCCACTCAAGTCCGGAACGTTTTCGCCGAAGATGAGGAAGTAACCGCGAGTGACCTTGCGGCTCTTGTTCAAAGCATTCTGGATTTCCTGATTTGTCGGAGCCATTTCAGCCATGCGGAGGAGCAAGTATTCCTTCACGACCGGATCGTCTTCGCCCAAAGCTTCCTGCAAGTTGCGAGCAACATAGAGCTTTTCGGTTTCTTCGCGGATGCTCTTGATAGCAGATTCTGCAACGTGGCGGGTCTTTGCGACAGATTCAGCGGAGTCAATCTTTGCAAAAGCGTTGATGATCGTAGCGTAGTCAACACCTTCCTGTGCAGCCTGGCGCTTACCGATTTCACCGAGCGTCTTGACATATTCTTCAACGGTTGCGTCTTCCTTGACCTTACCGATGTTGGATGCAGCCTTTTCAAAGTAGTTGCTGATAAGATCGCTGCTCAAGTCCTTCTTGGATTCCATATCGCCCGCACGCACGAGAGCGAGGGTGAAGTTGTCAAAGAATTCATCGGACATTTTGCCCTTCTTCTTTGCCTCAAGATAAGAGTTGATAGCATTGCGGAAACGGCCTTCCTTAAGGTGTTCGTCGCCGCGCTTTTCGTTAGTACCCTTACAGCCAGTCATCGTCAAGGCGACGGCAGTAGCCAAAGCAGCAATGAAAATCTTCTTCATTTTGTATCCTTCAGATGAAGTTTTAATAAAAAATATTGAAAAGGACTATTTATCAGGTTAAAAAGTAAAATACACCCTTTCAGTTGAAATTTAAATAAATAAATTTATACATACTTACTTTTGTAGGTAAATTTTTATTTGGAGTGTATAAAAACCAATGAATATACTCGTCGTAACTCCAGAAGCGGGGAACTGGAAGGTACCGAGCCCCCTCGCAACCGCGGTCAACTGCATGACGCAGGCATTTGCCAACGCCGGTTCTCAGGTTATTACTTGTTCGCCATTCTATAAAGACCATATTATCGATCCCGACAAGTATCATTGCGTTTATCAAGGCGTCGAAGCGTTGCAGAACAAGCCGTTCGAAGTCTGGCGTTCTGAAGACGACCCCCTCCACACTTATATATATAATGAGGAATATTTCGGCAGGCCCTATGTTTACGGACCACCGCACGCCCTCCCCTACAGCGACAACCACCTGAGATTCGCCATGTTCGCCTCGGCAGTGCTCTCCTACAGCGCGCAAAGCGGCATCCAGTTCCAGGCAATCCTCGGTCATGAATGGGGTGGTGCCCTCGTCGGTGCACTCTGCCACACCGTCTACCAAGAAGCATTCCACAACATCCCGTTTTTCTTCAACGTCCATAACATCACTTACGACTTCCACGTGCAGCCGAGCGAAATCGAAAAAATCGGTCTCCCGCGCAAGGATTTCAACATGGACGGCTACGAGTTCTGGGGCAAGGTCAGCCTCCTCAAGGCAGGCATCCTGTACGCCAACAAGGTCCTGTTCCCATCGTCAGGCTATCGCGACGCCATGCTTAACACGAACCTCCCCGGCGGTCTCAGCGGATTCTTGAACCGCAACAGCAGCAAGCTCCTCGGCATCCAGTTCGGCGTGAACTACAAGTTCTGGGACTTCAACGACGAAGCCAAGCGTCCCATCAAAGAAGCGAAGCGTATCGCCAAGGCGAGCCTCGGCCGCCAGTTCGACATGGATCTTTCGAACAAGCTCATCATTTACAGCCACATGGACATGGAGTCGGGCAACGCTTCCGAAACGCTTGCGACCATCCTTTCGGACATCGCCAAAGAGAACGTCCTTATCATCGTGGGCATTTCGCCAGAACACCCCGAATGGAACTACTACCAGGAAGTTTCTCACCAGTACGGCAACTTCATCCGCATCCTCCAGTTCGATTCCGAAGAAGCGAACAACAGAGAAAAATTACGCAACACGCTTGCCGCCTCGGACCTTCTATTTGCGGCAAACCTGCAAGAGCCGTCCGCCTCGATAATCCTCAAGGCCATGGCTGCAGGTACGCTCCCGCTCACGGGCCGCAACGTCGGCATCGCAAGCATGCTCACCGACTACACCCTCGAGACCGCAGGCGAAGCCAACGCATTCCTCGTCGATGACGCAAACGCTCCGCACCAGATGCTTCGTCGCATCAAGGACGCCATCAGTGTGTACAACACGGAAGTCGCCGATTGGGACAAATGCGTCGTAAATGCTTACAGCGGATTCCACTACGAGTGGGCAAAGACAATTTCAAAATATTTACTAACTTTGGGTGAACTGGGGCTTTAGCTCAATCGGTTAGAGCAGCGGACTCATAACCCGTTGGTTCCCGGTTCAAGTCCGGGAGGCCCCACGAATAGCGTTATCTAACAAGGTAACGCTATTTTTTGTCCTCATTCTACAATTTCCTCTGTAAATATCTTATTTTTATAAGCATAATACAGAGGGAGCAATATGGAGCAAAAAGGTTTTTCCCTTATCGAACTAATGGTCACGATCGTCATCATGGGCGTTCTGGCCGCCGTTGCCGTTCCTAAGCTGTTCGGCTTTATTGACAAATCCAAAGCTTCCGAAATTAGCGTCGCCGCAGGCACCTACATGAAATTGCAAGAAACATACGCTTTCGAACATGGGAAAGGCGGCACCTGGCACGAGATTGGATACAGATCCCCTGCAGGCAACAGCCTCGGAATCGCAAGCTCCACAAACTTCACCTACATTGCCATAGAAAACGATTACAACTGGTCAGCCGAATCTAACGTCAGCCTAAACAATTGCCCCAAAGGCAGCAAATGGTACCTCAATTATTCCCTTAGCGAAGGGGCTCACAACATCAAGTTTTGGACCTCCAGCGACAACATCGTCGGCTGCATCGACGAATTGACTCCAAGCTTCAAACGATTGAGCAACACGACGACCCCAATTACAACGCCCACAAAGTCCGGCGGAAAAGAATAAAATTGTTTCCAGACGTACACAGCAAAAAGCGGGCTCGTGTTTTCACGCCCGCTTTTTTGAATGTAGATTTATTCTGTAGAAAGGGTAAATTATGAATCTTTCAAAAATCGGCATTTTTGCTTTTGCGACAATCGCAGCCATCACCACTGCACAGGCAGGAATTAGCGGTTCCATCGTTGACGAATCCGGCGCTCCCATCCACAACGCGGCTGTCACCGTTAGAACTCTTCCGAAGCTCATCGCCAACGCGCGAACGCTCTCGAACGACAAGGGTGCATTCAGCTTGAATAATGCCAAGAAAGGCCAAAGCATCGTCGTACGCAAAGCGGGATTTTTGCCCGAAACACTCAGCGTTGTTCCCGGCAAAAAGAATTACGGCAGCATCACGCTAAAGCGCGACCCGATTGAAACTCGCATCGACAGCATCATGGCAAAAATGACACTTGACGACATGATTGCCCAAATGACGCAAGCCAAAGCACCGACCGTAAAATGCGGCAACAGCATCTGCGGTTCTGCCCTCGAAGGCGGCGGCGCTTACACAGCAGACTTCTACACCAACGCTTGGAAACAGAAAATTCCAGTCATCTACGGCAAGGACAACGTCCACGGCGTCGCCGACGTGAATAACGCAACAATCTTCCCGCATAACATCGGGCTCGGAGCCACGCGAGATTCCGCACTCGTCCGCAAAATCGGGCAAGCCGTTGCTGAAGAAATGTGGGCAGCACACATCGACTTGAACTTCGCACCCGCCATCACCGTTCCGCAAGACGAACGCTGGGGCCGTGTGTACGAAGGATTTGGCGAAACAACGGAACTCGCCGTTGACCTCGGAGCCGCATTTGTACGCGGCCAGCAGGGAGACAACAATGATGCCGAATGGCGCGTCATCACCACGCTCAAGCACTTCATTGGCGACGGTGCCACAGATAACGGTTACGACCGCGGCAACGCCACCATGACAGACAAAGTCCTCCGCCAAAAGTATTTGCCACCTTACGAAGCTGGCGTTGAACAAGGCGCCCTCAGCGTCATGGCAAGTTTCAACCAGGTAAACGGCATCCACCAGCACGTAGACTCCGCAAAAATCACGGGCATTCTCAAGACCGAACTTGCATTTGACGGCTACGTCATCGCCGACTGGGAAGGCATCGAAAGTTCCACAACACCGGGCGCCGCAGGCGACTACTCGCCCGGACTCGTTACCGGAATTTCTTCGAAAGACGCCATCAAGAACGCTATCAACGCAGGCCTCGACATGGCAATGGTTCCGCAATCCGCCGAAAGCTTTGTCAAGAACATGAAGGAGCTCGTTGCATCGGGTGCGATTAGCGAAGATCGCGTCAAGGACGCTTGCCGCAGAATCTTGCGTGCAAAAATCCGCGCGGGCAGAATAGACAATCCGAGCGGCCCAGCCGCTTACGTTGGCGTCACAAAGAACATCGGCAGTGCAGAGCACCGCCAACTCGCCCGCGAAGCTGTGCAAAAGAGCCTCGTCATTCTCAAGAATAAAAAGGTTCTCCCGCTCAAGACTACAGACAAAATTTTCGTCACCGGTAGCCACGCCAACAACACCGGCTTACAATGCGGTGCATGGACGCAAGGCTGGCAAGGCACCATGGAAAACGTCCCCGGCGCAACATCAATCCAAGCAGGCTTTGACGAAGTTGCCAATGGCGCACGCGTCGCCACCGCCGAAGAAGCAAAGACAATCGTTTATGTTATCGGTGAAGTTCCGTATGCCGAATGGTTCGGCGACTACCGCGGTGACGATTTCAACAACAAGATCATCACCAAAAAAGCCAGAACCGATATGTCATTCAACAGCACCGATAACGACATTGCACAAATTAAGGAATGGCAAAAAGCAGGTCACAAAGTGGTCGTTGTACTCATCACCGGTCGCCCGCTCCCCATCACCTCGCTCATCAACGTAGCCGATGCATTCGTCGTCGCATGGCTCCCCGGCAGCGAAGGCGCAGGTGTTGCAGACGTGCTCTTTGGCAAAGTCAAGCCCACGGGCAAACTCCCCCACACTTGGCCCAAAGACGCCAAGCAAATCCCGATCAACGTTGGCGATGGGAAAAAAGGACTCTTCCCATACGGATTCGGGTTGACATACTAAGCGTCGAAACCAGCCTCCAGCATGCACTTCTGCGCAAAGCAGTTGGCTTCGTCCTCTTTTTCGGGATAGTTGTGCGTAATTTCGATGTTCTGCAAACAAATTCCCTTCTTGCCATGATAAAGCACATGTGCAAGCTCATGGAAGAAAGTGAACCACATCGTTTCACGTTTTTTAAAGCGGTCGTGCAATTGGATTAGCGGGACATCCTTGTACCAACGGTACATGCCGTGAATCGGCGAGCTCTTGAAATTCTGCACGAACAACACACGAATACCAATCTTACGGCATAGCGCCTGCAAGCCTGTCATGCAATCGTCAACCACCTCCGCCTCGGGCGTCCAGTAAGTGATACGCTTTTCGCGCTTCGGCAACTTCTTGTTTGCAGCCGCAAACGCAATAATTTCAGGAAGCGCCGCCTTAAGCTTTTTACGAACCGCAGGCTGCCCCAGCTTTTCCATCGGATCCTGATCCGACAGAATCTCGCCACGGCGAATCCACGCCGAAGTCGCATACGGATCCTTGACCTCCGCAAGCGAAATACGGAACGCCACCTTCAGCTGAGCCTTTTTGTAATAACCATCCCACGCCTGTGGGGACGCCACTGCAAAGAATTTCAGCAGAGGCATCAAAGATTTGCTTTCATCCTTTTTTTGTCGAACCCATTCGCGGACATCAAGTTCCACGGGGAAAGACTTTTTCCAAAGGGACTGATCCATAAGCGAAGCCTTAATTTTCTCACGCGACAAAAATTCGTCGTAAGCCATCTGACTACGCAGCCAAAACCCAGCAGGTATTTCCGTAACCATTTCAAGAGAAATTGCCGATTCGGGCGTGATTCGGCAATTTCCCTGCAAAATGTCATTCACAGCCTTGGGCGTGTAGCCCATGCGTGCAGCCAAATCATTGGCATCAAGGCCCATTTCTTCGATTTTTTCAGCAAGATGCCGCCCAGGTGGCGTCACTACAGCTAATTCATCACATCTATAAACCTGCATAAGTACTCCTAATCATGATAATCTACAATTTCTAGAATAGAAACTGTTTGTTCAACAATCAATCCGATGACATTTCCGTCACTATTCAAAACCGGCTTGAAGATAAGCCGATACGGATGGTCCAAATCACAAGCCCATTGCCCTGCACGATTGCCGGTTAACTCATGGAAACGGCCTGCCACATTTTTCAAAGCGTCTAAATCAACCGCTCTATGCAAAGCATCTATTCTTGTCGAATAAGTATCCGCTAGTCTTTGCCCCATTTTTCTCACTGCATAAGCCCTATCACCCGCACAGCGAGCCAATTCCTTATCTGCGTACACAACCTGCATTTAATCCTCATAATTTTAATACACCTATAATATAATTCAAAATTTTAATAGAAGCAAATGGTGTAGTACTTTCATCAGAGCACCAGTAAAAGTTCGACCCCTTGACAGCGAAATCGTGAGGAGTATAAATTTAGGGGCGTTAAAATTTTCGAAAAACTAAAGGAGTAGAAATGGAAAGAACATCCAAAATCATTCCATTAAACATCGTTTTCACATACCCCGTTCATTGGGATTCATTTCAAATTTTGCGAGATTATATCCAAAATTTCTACGATTCGGTTCCCGTAGACCAATGGGCAAAACGTTTTCAGTACGAATTTAGTGACGGAACATTAACCATGCGAGTCGAAGACTCCTCATTCAGCTACGAATGGCTATTGCATATCGGAGCGTCAACAAAAACTAATTCAGAAGAAAAACACGCCGGTTATTTCGGTGAAGGCTTCAAAATAGCCTCTCTCTGCGCACTCCGTGATAAGCATTGGGAAATCAAAATGTCATCTGGAAACTGGAGCATCAATGTCATTTGCACAGACCAAACGATAGATGGACAAAATGTTAAAATGCTCGCATACAATTTGACAGAATCAGAAACAAGCATTCCTAAAAGCGAGCTAATCCTGCAAGGCGTTTCAATTGCAGATTTCAACATATTCAAAACCGCTTTAAGAAGTTTTTACCACCCTGAAAACGAGCTCCTAGGAGAAAAAATTTGGGAGAACTGTGATGGAGCAGTCTACACACGCAGCAAAAAACAATATGATAACGAACTTCCGTATAATTACAGCTACGGCAGAAAAGGAATTGTTTTCTGTGGCTATCAAATTCGAGGTTCAAATCCGTTCGATCTTGTAGTATGCCTACATGACTTTGAGCAAAACGATCGTGAACGAGATTCACTCCTAGACATGGAAGTTGTAACCGTATTCAAAAGAATGAGCGCATTATTGCCAGCACAAGCCTCCTTTAAAATCGTTGAAAAAATGAGACGTGTCTGGATATCCAACAGCACAGACCGTTTCGATTTCGAAAGTTGGACTTCTGTCCTCCGACGGTTACTGTATAACATTTTGTTTTCTTCTGAATATTGCAAAAAATTCAAAGACAAATATCCGAATCTTCTGTACCTCTACCCAACCCTAAGCAAAATACAAATGAATTGGAGGCAAGAAGCCCGTTGTTGGTACAAAAAAAGTTCATGACAAATACATTCTTGTCGGTGAACCATTTTCATTGTTAGGTTATTCATCACTCGAAGATGAATGTAGACGAAATGGCGGACTTGTAAAAGATGACGACATTCACACAGAAATAGAAAGGAACTGTTTCTCAATTCTTGAAGATACATGCAAAAAATTATTCCCCGACTTTTTTATTGCAGATCCATGGCCATCCCACAAAATCATAACAAATCCCAAAGCAACCTATCACGGAATGGCTACAGTCTGTAAAAACAAGCGAAAACAATTTAATAAGATGCACTTATGTATTAAGAATAAAATTGACTGTGTGTACCTAAAGCGTTCCATTATCGAAGCCGATAAATTCTATGATGGTTTATCCACCTATGTTCATGAAATGAGCCACATGTTCGGCGGAGATGCTTCCGAAAACTTCAGCCTCGGTCTCACGCTCGCAATGGAAATACTTCTACAAAACACAGCAATCGTAGAATCAGCACATCAAAAATGGCGTCAACAATTCAGTAACAACTCACAAATATGAGAAGAAAACGAAAACATAAAACAGATATCTTCAGAAGCTATGAAGAAGCCCATTCTTACGGACGCGCAATGGGCCGTTTAACATGCGTATACGAAATGGCTGTAAAAATGCGAGATTCGAAAGATTTTGACTTAAATTCGATTGCAAAATACACAAAACTTCCTATAAAAACCATATTGGTATTGTAATAAACCACAATAGAATTGCACAACATTCCCAAAGAAATTATATATTACGCTTTGTAAACAATTAGGGATGTGTAGAGCAATGAGAATTCCTTTCAACCAGCCCCCCTTCGTGGGGCCTGAAATCGATTATGTACGGAAGGCCGTTGAAAGCGGTCGTATTTGTGGCGATGGGCAATTCAACCAAAAATGCCACGCCTGGCTAGAACAAAAAACGGGTGTCGCCCGCGCATTGCTCACTACAAGTTGCACCCACGCTCTTGAGATGTCCGCACTGTTGTGCAACATCCAGCCCGGCGACGAAGTCATCATGCCATCGTTCACGTTCGTTTCGACCGCTGATGCTTTTGCCATGCGCGGTGCAAAATGCGTGTTTGTGGACATCCGCCCCGACACCATGAACATTGACGAAAAGCTGATTGAAGAAGCCATTACAGAAAAGACGAAGGCAATCGTCCCAGTGCATTATGCAGGCGTCGGCTGCGAAATGGACACCATCAACTCCATCGCCAAAAAGCACAATTTATTCGTCATCGAAGACGCCGCGCAAGGCATGATGGCCACCTACAAAGGTCGTTCGCTTGGGGCGCTCGGAGATTTCGGTTGCTATAGTTTTCACGAGACAAAGAACTACAGCATGGGCGAAGGCGGAGCCATTCTCATCGCCGACAAAAAGTATTCCGACCACGCCGAAATCATCCGCGAAAAAGGCACGAACCGTGTGCAATTCCACCGCGGCGAAGTCGATAAATACACATGGGTCGAACTCGGCTCCAGCTACTTACCGAGTGAACTCAACGCAGCTTACCTCTACGCCGAACTTGAAAACGCTCAGAAAATTTTCGACAATCGCATGGCAAGCTGGAACGCTTACCGAGAACGTTTACAGCCGCTCACCGATGCAGGCGATTTGCAGCTCCCGTACATTCCGGCAGAATGTTGCCACAACGCGCACATGTTCTACCTGAAGGTCGCCGATCTCAAAACACGAACAGCACTCATTGCGCATCTCGTCAAAAATGGAATTCTCGCAGTATTCCACTACGTGCCGCTCCACAACGCTCCCGCCGGTAAACGTTTCGGACGTTTCAATGGCGAAGACCGTTACACCACCCACGAAAGCGACCGTTTGTTGCGACTCCCCATGTTCTACGGATTAAAGCAAAACGATTTGGAATTCGTGTGTGACAAGGTCAAGGAATTTTTCGGGAAGTGAAAAGAAATGGAGCAAAGCAATCCTCAAAAGAAACTCCTGCTATTAGGCGGCAGCCACGCCGAAATTCCGCTCATCAAGGCTGCACAGGAACTCGGCTGGTATGTGATTACCACGGGCAACAATCGCGATGGACTCGGCCACCCTTACGCCGACAAGACCATTTTTGCAGACTTCAGCGACAAAGATGCTATGCTAGAACTCGCCAAGAGCGAGAATGTGCAAGCCATTTGTTCCGGATGCAACGATTTTGCGTTACTTTCGACAGCGTACGTCTGCGAAAAGCTCGGGCTCCCTGGGCACGATTCCTACGCGACGAGTCTCGAAATCCACCACAAAGACAAGTACCGCGCCCTCGCTGCACGACTCGACATTCCGACACCGCGCGCACTCGTTGTTCGAAACGCAGCCGACTTCGAGACCGCCATTTCGCAACTGACGTTCCCTATCATCGTCAAACCCGTTGATTTGACTGGTGGCAAAGGCATCCACCGAGCCGCCAACATCGAAGAAGCTCGCGCGGCCTACAAAGACGCCTGCAGCCGTACCCGCCAAGACCACATTGTGGTCGAAGAATTCGTACAAGGCACAAACCATGGATTCTCCGCCATGCTCGTGAAAGGCAAAGTCGCATTTGCATTTTCCGACAACGAACAGTATTACCTCAACAAGTACATGGTCTCGGGAGCAAACACGCCAAGCACCACAAGTGCAGCGGGCCTCGCCAAGCTCCGTGACTACAGCGAACGCATCGCCCGCGAATTACACCTCGTCGATGGCATTTTGCATATCCAATACATCGAGCGTGCTGACGGCACGCCAGTCATCATTGAGATATGTCGCCGACCGCCAGGAGATTTATACATCAAATTCGTCAAATACGCCACCGGAATCGACTACCCAAAATTCATTGTGATGGCAGAAACTGGAATGGACATTTCAGGCATCGCCGATGTTCCCACGCAAGGATTCTGGCTCAGGCACTGCATTATGGCGGACCGTGAAGGAATTGTCCGCGACGTCTCTTTCGCCCCAGAAATTCAAAAGAATATCGTCGAAAAATTTCTGTGGTATAAGCCAGGCGAACAAATTACAGATAAGCTTTTATACAAAGCAGGCATCGTATTTTTCAAGTTCGACACGCTAGCCGAAATGCAAGACAAAACAGCAAGAATGACAGAACTTGCCAAAAGCATAGTAGAATAAAGGAGATTCCGGGTCAAGCCCGGAATGACAACTAAAAACGCCATGGCGGACCAAATCCGCCATCTAATCGAAAAGAAATATCCTATATTCAAAAACGATGAAAAAAGAACCTTACCAAATTGCATTTATCGGAGGCGGAATCAATTCAGCCATTGGCGAAGTCCACAAGGCGGCAAGCCAGATGGACGGCCATTTTGAACTCGTGGCCGGCGCATTCAGCACGCACGAAGAAACAAACCGCGAAACCGCCCACACCTGGGGCGTCGCCGAAGAACGCACGTACGCGAAATATCAAGATTTATTGCAAGCCGAAAAAGGCAAACTCGATGCCGTCGTAGTGCTCGCACCGACAGACTACCACAAAGACATCGTCATCGAAGCTCTCAGAGCAGGTTACCCCGTCATTTGTGAAAAGTCGCTCGCCACAAGCGTTGCCGAAGGCGAAGCCATAGCAAAAGTTGTTGCCGAGACAAAAGGATTTTTCTGCACCACATACAACTACACCGGTTACCCGATGATCCGCGAACTCAAGCAGTTCATCGCCGATGGCAAGCTCGGAAAAATCCAGCAAGTGCAAGTCGAAATGCCGCAAGAAGGCTTTATGCGCCTAGGCGCAAACAACGAACCGCCCAAGCCGCAAAGCTGGCGACTCAAGGACACCGTGATTCCGAAGATTTCGCTCGACCTCGGCAGCCACCTGCACAACATGATTTACTTTTTGACCGGCGAACGCCCCGAACACATCGTGGCCGACCAGACAACCTTCGGACTCTTCCCGCAAATCGTTGATAACGTGGGCGCACTCGTGCAATACACGAACAACGTCCGCGCACAAATCTGGTTCAGCAAAACCGCTCTCGGCAACCGCAATGGGCTGCGCATCCGTGTTTACGGCAGCGAAGGCAGCGCCGAATGGTTCCAGCTCGAACCCGAAACGCTCAAGACATGCGACCTGCGCGGCAACGTGAGCCTCCGCGACCGCACCGGCGACGTCAAAATTGCCAACCAGCAGCGTTACAATCGCTTCAAGGCAGGCCACCCCGCCGGATTCATCGAAGCATTCGCGAATTACTACAAAGACATCGCCGATTGCCTCAACCAGTATTTTGCCACAGGCAGTTTCAAGAGCCAATACGTATGCGGTATCCGCACATCGCTCGAAGGCCTCGCCATGATGCAAGCCGCAGCCAAGTCCGCCCAAAGCAACAAGTGGGAATCCGTTCAGCAAAGGTTCTAGATGAAACTCTCTTTTGTAATTCCCTGTTACCGTAGCGAAAATACAATCTCGGCAGTCGTCCAAGAAATCCGCGAAACAATCGCCACCCGCCCGAGCACCGAATACGAAATCGTACTCGTCAACGACTGCAGCCCAGACAACGTATGGCAAGTCATTAAGAAGCTTGCCGCCGAAGACACGCATATCAAGGGAATCTGCCTCGCCAAAAATTTCGGTCAGCACAGCGCACTGATGGCTGGTTACGGACAAGCTACAGGAGATTACATCATCAGCCTCGATGACGACGGACAAACGCCCGCCAGCGAAAGCTTCAAGCTCGTCGACAAAATCGAAGAAGGCTACGACGTCGTTTACGGCTATTACAAGCATGCCGCACAACACCTGTTCCGTCGCTTTGGCAGCTGGGTCAACAAGAAAATGGCAGAAACCATCATTGGGCAACCCAAGACGCTCCACACCACGAGTTTCTTTATCATGCGCAAGTTCATCGCCGATGAAATCGTGCGCTACCCCCACCCCTTCGCCTACATCAGCGGACTCGTTTTCCGAGCCACCAAGAGCCTCGGCAACGTAGAAGTTGAACACCGCCACCGCATAGAAGGCGAATCCGGCTACACGCTCGCAGGCCTCATTCGACTTTGGATTAACGGCTTTACCGCATTCTCCGTGAAGCCCCTCCGCGCAGCCACCTTCATCGGCATTCTCTGTGCCCTCGTAGGCTTCGGAGCAGGCCTCTTTGTCATTTACAAAAAACTCATGTTCCCCGAAGTCCCCGTTGGCTACACCAGCATGCTCGCCACCATACTCTTCATAGGTGGCATGATTATGCTGTTGCTCGGGCTCATCGGTGAATACGTCGGCCGCATCTACATCAGCATCAACCAGTCACCGCAATACGTTGTGCGCGAACGGACGTTTTAGATAGTTCCTGACGGTATAGTTCCTCTATAAATGCGGGGCCATCCCACCAAAGCTTGCTACTTTCATTATAGAGCATTTGTCCCGTATGCGAGCGTAAAAAGCCAGGCAAAACATCGGATGCATCACAACCATCCTCTTTTGCTATGCTTTCAACAACCATCGTAGTAAGCAAGTCAATGGCTGCATTAATGCGATCAGTCATTACATCCATACACGTTCACTCCCCATAAACGACAGTTGGTTCAATGCGGCATTAGACTTGAAGCAATACTGATTCTTTAATCGCTCTGGAAGTAACAACCGAATGCAAATATCATCTGCAGAGGCAGAGCCAATCTCGCCAAACGCATTCGCCATATAAGTCACAATCGTACTATTGGTTGCATCATTTGCAATTTTGCCCCCAATAACATCATATTTAGAGCAATCTCCCAGCACATCAGCGAAAACATTTTTCTTCCGATGAGCGACTACACAATGAAGCCAAGATGAATCAGCAGTCTCATAAATTTTGATATTAAGATTGACGCCTACATTATACCGAAATGCAGAAACAACGCCAAATCTTTGACTTGCGACAACGCCATTTTCTATAGCCTTCTGCGTAGAAATTTTAGCAAAGGATTCGGCCTGTTTCTTGTCAGTTGTCAGGTAAAAGCCTTGACCAAAATCCTTATAACGAGCGCACTTCTGTAAATCAGGAGTTTGTACTTCGCAAAAGCTACCATGGTAAAGGATGTCTCCATCTTTCAATAAATCAACCACAGGTAGCCCCCTTCGCGTCAAGATACTGCTTTACATCGTCAAGTACAGCTAAATCACCCTCTACATGGAACAAATCCCACATCTTCGCGATATAATGATACACCCCCTTTTCTTCAAAAAGGGTTGCAACCTGCGGAAGCGACATTTTCCACCTTTCCGCCGCAAGACGCGTAAGCCTAGTCTGCATATAGATGATTTGCGATTTTTCGTCCATCGTTAATAAAATATATAAAAACAAACCTAAACCGGATTTTTTCACTTTTCAATAAACCAACCCCCTTGAATTCAAGGGGGTTAAATTAGGAAAAAGAACCTAGCTGATTTTTAATTATGGCGAATTCGCCATCTTTAGCCTTAAGCATATGGCAGAATAATCTATATTGCACGCATACCTACCGAGAAACCAAAATAGCAGAATGCCCCAAGAACAAGCAACACAATCTAGCGAATGGACTACAGTCATCAAGCCTAAGGCAAGCCTTCTCGAAGTAGACTTCAAGGAACTTTGGCAGTATCGTGACCTTTACCGCATGTTCGTGAAACGCGATATCGTCACCTGGTACAAACAGACCATTCTCGGACCGCTGTGGTTCTTTATCCAACCCATCATGACCACCATCATGTTCATGGTCGTGTTTGGTGGCATCGCGAAAATCAGCACAGACGGGCTCCCGCAACCGCTATTTTACCTCGCAGGCATTTGCCTCTGGACCTACTTTTCGGAATGCTTGAACCAGACGAGCAAAACATTCATCGAAAACGCGAACATGTTCGGCAAGGTGTACTTTCCGCGGCTCGTCGTGCCACTCGCAACCGTCACAAGTAACCTCGTGCGCCTCAGCATTCAAATGGGGCTATTCCTGATTGTCTTTGCTTATTACCTTATCTTCACAAACGCTCCCGTACACCCGAACATTTATCTGTTGCTTACGCCCGTACTCATCCTCCTTATTGCAGCCCTCGCGCTCGGCTTCGGCGTACTATTCAGCAGCCTCACCACCAAATACCGCGACCTCACATTTTTGCTCACGTTTATCGTGCAACTTTGGATGTACGCAACCCCGGTGATTTACCCGCTCAGCACCATCGAAGACCCGCGCCTAAAAATGCTCATGCAGGCCAACCCGCTCACCAGCATCATGGAAACGTTCAAGTTCGGTATGCTTGGCGTGGGCGAATTCAGCTGGGCAGCCCTCGGCTACACAGCGGGCTTCGCCGCATTCATCCTTGCACTCGGAATTATCGTGTTCAACAAAATCCAAAGAACGTTTATGGATACGGTGTAAAAAGGGATCGAATTCGATCCCTTTTCTAAAAAACATCACTTTCTTCGGCCAGAAAGCCTTTCTATAAAAGATTCACGAACCATTTGGAAAGCCCGTTCCGGATCAAATTTGTCGGCATCGGGTCGTAACAGTAGTTCGGTATCGCCTAGAAATTCGGAATCACGCATTTTCAATTCCATATTCTGCATAAATTGCTTGTAGCTTGGCGGTTTTTCAACCGAAAAATCCATATATCGACTATAGCATTCAATGACTTTCCTAGCATCTACAGGACCTTTATCTAACGCAACTTGCAAATCAAACAAATCACGCCCTTTCTTGCGCTGATACAGAGCACGAAGCTTTGTACCGAGCAGTTCATCTAGCGCATAAGTCGTTATTTCGCAATCACCCCTAAACCAAATACTATCAACACTAAACGGAATTTTGCATAAGCCTAACACATTAAAATGTTCAAAGCAGTTGATCTCTATCTTCAAACGAATCGGCTGAACCGGAGGAAACTCGGATTCCATCCGGAAAAGCACTGTATTGTTATAGCGTTTAGGTTTCGTAACTCGATCCGGCATCCAGTCAAGAACTTCACCTAAGCGGAATAGGATCGGCTTTATCGGTCCCGGATTTATCTGCACCAAATCAATATCCTCACTATAGCGAGGCTGGGGGTGCAAATAAAGTTTATGCAAAGCCGTTCCCCCACGAAACGCTAACTCATTCTTCAAAAAATCATCGCTGAAAATATCCACAAGAGCACGACAGATAATTAGATCCTGCTCAACCATCGCAAAATCTGTCCACGGTGCATGTTCAGCCCAAGCCATAATCGAAGAGCGATCTATCATAAGTCATCCACCTCGATGTCGATATTGCCATTTACATGCCAGCGATTTGCCGGAGAACCTTCCCGTCTGTCATGTTCGTTGCACAATAAAACACTGTTCCAAGAACCTTGCTTTTTTAAGATTTGGAAAAGCATATCGGCCTGATTCTGCCTCAAAAGTACAAACTCAAGTAGATAACCAAAGCGCTGAAGAGTTGCAACAGTTGTGAACGGCAAGAGGTCCACCACCTTCTCCATATTCACAGAATCCATCAGCTCCGCCAACACTGTGGCCGCACGCTGGTAACCGCCAACATGCGCCGAGAATTGCACAAGATCTATCGCAGTCAACTCCGGTCCCGAATAACGTAGCGTTCCAATCTCGGCATTTTTCTTCAAAACAAACGCATTTGGGATTTCTTTTCGATAATTCCAATCAATAAAAGGATTCTTACCAGAAGCCTTAATTCGCGGTTCAATGGTCACTACCTGCGTCTTCATAGCTCGTTGATGTGAGGCACCGTGTATAGTAGCCGCAGACAGCAACCCCACATAATAAGGCTTGCCGACATAATCCATAAGACTATCAACATAATAGACGGGCGGAATTTCCCCCTTCAGCTGATACTGAACCGGAACAACGACATAAAACCCCCGATAAACAGACTGAACTCGCCCTCGGGACACTTGGCGCGATAGTTCCGTATTTATGCTTTTAACAGGACGCTCGGCGAACGCATCCTTTACATCGGCAATTGAGAACGTTACCTTGCCACGAATTTCCCTACCATGTATCCATTCTGATATATTCATTTTATTGTCAAAGTCATCATTTTTTGTTAAGTTTAACAACTTTTTAAATAAAAATATATTCTTTTGGGGAATAAAGCAACATTCCATAAAACTACTTTTCATCATAATCTCCCTGCGGACAAGCGTAAAACCGCAGTGTTTGAAGCTTTGAGCACTTGAACATTTGTTCACTTTCAAATATAACACCGAAAAATGTCATTGTCAATACCCACGACAAAAACTAGCGAAAAAAGCCCAAATTTGACCATATTACCCACAAAGATTCGCCGTTAGATTTCTTTTAATCTATATTATTAAAAGAGGTCTCTATGTCAAACAAAGAAGCTCTACATCAACTCTACACGCAATGTCAAAAAATCAATTTTGACGAATCCTTTGACATTATCTCATCGGCTAAAAACCAAGAAGAAGCTGATTTTTCCGCATGGTAACAGATCTTATCCTGAAGCAAAAGCAGAAAAAAGTTATCGAAGAGAACCTGTTCTAGATGAAACGCTATATTTTATTCGCTGGATGCAACGGGACCGGGAAACAACGTGTAGCCCGTTTTGAATCTGGGAAATGCATTTTTAAAGCAGAACACTGTCCTAATTGGGTTCCATAGCATACATGACCGCGATTGAATTTGAGAATATCAGCAAGCAATATCGACTGGGGCTAGTGAGCACCGGGACGCTCAGCCACGATTTGAACAGATTCTGGCAGACAAAAGTGTTGCGCCGCGAAGACCCCTATCTCAAAGTAGGCGAAGTCAACGACCGCGCACACAAAGGCGAAAGCGAATACGTCTGGGCTCTCAAGGACATCAATTTCAAAGTGGAACAAGGCGACGTCGTAGGAATCATCGGTAGAAACGGCGCCGGCAAGAGTACGCTCCTCAAACTACTAAGCCGCGTGACCGCCCCTACCACAGGCATCATCCGCGCACGGGGCCGCATCGCAAGCCTCCTCGAAGTAGGCACCGGATTCCACCCCGAGATGACCGGCCGCGAGAACATCTACATGAACGGCGCCATCATGGGCATGAGCCGCGCAGAGATTACCCGCAAGCTTGACGAAATCGTGGACTTCAGCGGCTGCGAACGTTACCTGGACACCCCCGTGAAACGCTACAGCAGTGGCATGACCGTACGCCTCGGGTTCGCTATCGCAGCGCACCTGGAACCCGAAATCCTCGTGGTGGACGAAGTGCTTGCCGTGGGTGACGCCGAATTCCAGAAGAAAGCCATCGGCAAAATGCAGGACGTGAGCAAAGGCGACGGCAGGACCGTGTTGTTCGTGAGCCATAATATGGGCGCGGTGAAGAATCTGTGTAAAACAGGTTTGTTGCTTGAAAATGGGATGATAAAATTCCATGGCGGTGTTGACGACACAATCAACACATACATCCAAACAAATATAACGGATTTTTCGCAACACAAAATTGTCACTCCGAGCATGCGAGAAAAAGGACCAACTGGAGAAATTACCATTGAAGAGGCTACGTTACTCAACAATGCTACAGAAATGGGAACCGACGAGCCAATAGAAATTGAATTACTGTTAAAAAAACATTTTGGTTCCACAACAAAATGCAAATACTCCGTAAACCTTTTTGATGAAACAGACAGCAGAATTGTCGGTTACGTATCAAAAGACGTTCCAGTTCCTCAAAATCAAAACTCTTTTAAAGTTCGATTAAAATTAACCAATCATTCCTTAACACAGCGTAAATACAAAATAAGTTTAAATGTTGGTTATAAGGATTTCGGCTCAAACGTCCAAAACTTCGATGTCGTCAAAGCAGGTGTTTTATCTTTTGAAGTAAAATACATTAACAAACATTCTGGCGTTGAATACTCAAGTTGGGACCGTAATTGGGGAGCAGTCATACACCAGGGAACGAACATTGAGGCATCAATAACACAATGACTTTCCGCGAACATTTAAAAAACAACGCTATAATTGTTTTCCTTTACTGGTTGCCCATACGACTATTTCTTAAAATCGCCAGTTTTTTTCCGTTGCAAAACAAAATTGTTTTTGATAACTTTTGCGGAAGAGGACTTGGAGACGACCCGAAATACATTCTTTTGCAACTCATAAACGATGGTGTTAAAGTAAAATACATTTGGCTTGTTAACGATTTATCAGAAAAAGTTCCCCCTGAAGTAAAAAAAGTCAAATATGGATCGTGGCAAGCAACATATCACTTTTTAACAGCCAAAATATGGGTTGACAATGTCAAAAACGTAGTAAAGCCTCCCAAAAGACGGAAACAATTTTATTTGCAAACGTGGCATGGATCCTTCGCAAATAAAAAAGTTGAAAAGGATGCAGAAGAATATTTAAACAAAGAATACATAAAAATCTCTCAAGAGGACAGTTCAAAAATTGATTTAATGTACTCTAACAACGATTTTAAAATCAATTTGTTCAAAAATTCCTTTTGGTATAAAGGACCTGTCATAAGATCAGATTCTCCTCAATTATCCATTTTAATAAACAGACAAGAGAAATTAAAAGAATCCATTTTTTCGCAGTTCAATATCAATTTAAAGAACAAAGTTGTAATATACGCGCCAACATTTAGAAAAGCATCTAGCATTTCAGCCTACAAATGGGACTATCATCATATTCTGCAAATTCTAAACAAAAAATTCAATGCAGATTTTTCCTTTCTTATACGATTACATCCAAATATTTCAAATCAAGAACAGCTTCACTGGGGAGAAGACATCATAAATGTAACTGATTATCCCGATATGGATGAACTTATGGCCATTTCTGATGTAATGATAACAGATTTTTCAGGAGTCGCATATGATATGGCTCTTGTTCAAAAACCAGTATTTTCATTTGCTCAAGATTATGACGATTATATAAAAAATGATCGGCCTCAATATTTCGAAGCATCAGAATTACCATTTTCCTTCGCTAGAAACCTGCTAGAATTAGAAGAAAACATTCGTAATTTTAATGAGAAGTCATATCAAGACAATCTTTGTGCATTTTTTAATAAAATTGGAATGAGAGATTCAGGTAAGGGAGCACAAAGTATTGCAAAAATCATTCTGGAGAAATTAAAATAATGAAACGTATTTTCACAGTCGGCGTTTTCGACATTCTACATATCGGGCATTTGCTTCTATTCAAAAACGCCCGTAATTTAGGTGATTATCTTATCGTTGCCATTCAGGAATCCGACTTTGTAAAAAAATACAAGCCACAAGCAAAATTAATTTATAATACCGATGAACGAATATTCATGGTCAAATCTATTACATACGTAAACGAAGTCATAACATACAAAGATGTAGACGAAATCATAAAAGAAGTCAATTTCGACGTTTTTGCAATCGGTCCAGACCAGAATCATTCAGGATTTCAATCTGCAATAGACTGGTGCAAAAAAAATGGAAAAGATGTAGTAATATTACCTCGAACAGAAGGGGTTTCGTCATCAACTTTACGAGAGTATCTAAAAGATAAATAAAATTATACTGTCTAATCATAATGATTTTTCCTCTTGTTTCCATCATAGTTCCCATCTACAAGGTCGAGCTCTACCTTCGACGTTGCTTAGACAGCATCGTCAACCAAACATATACCAATTTGGAAATTATCTTAGTAGATGACGGCTCTCCCGACAGTTGTCCGCAAATTTGCGACGATTATGCAGCAAAAGATAAACGCATTGTTGTCATTCATAAAGAAAATGGCGGGTTATCGGATGCAAGAAACGCCGGGTTGGATATATGCAAAGGCGAATACATTTCATTTATAGATAGTGATGATTACGTAGACCGAGATTATATTGAAAGCCTTATCGAACCAACAAAAAAAGGCTCATACGATTTTATTATTGCGGACTATCAGTCTTCTAATGAAAAAAAAAATTCTACACATCTGTCATGCAAAGATGGTCCAATCCAAGACAATCTCACAATAATTCGCATCTATTGCAGCCAACAATATCCACCAAGTGCATGGGCTAAGCTATACAAGTTTTCGTTTCTGAAAGAAAATCAATTCCATTTTCAAAAAGAACTTCTATTTGAAGATCAATTATGGAGTTGCACTTTAGCCCGTTTCGCAAAAAACATCTACATCATCCACAAGCAAATTTATCATTACACCACACGAACCGATTCCATCATGCTATCCAGAGATATCGGCTTTTCAAAAAGACTTTCCTCATGGTGTTTTATTCTGGCTCAGGAAGAGAAAATTCTTTCTTCTTATCAGGAATCATTAAGAAGAGAAATCAGTTCCTTTTTCACAATCAAAATCACTGAAGTCCTAACAACAGCAAATAGAAATAGACCTCAATTTCACAAAGCATTCCAAGCAATAACCCAATCAATGAATAAAAAGATTATTTCACATTGGATTAATCAAGCGAAAGGACTTTACAAAATTTATTTCTTTACATTATCGCTTTTGCCATCTAAATTGCAAGAAGAAATAATGTACTTTCATCTCAGGAATAGAGCATGATTACACAGCCATTAATATCCATCATTGTTCCTATTTACAAGGTCGAGTTATATTTACGGCAATGCTTGGATAGCATAGTCAAACAGACTTACACCAATTTGGAAATCATCTTGGTGGACGACGGTTCCCCAGATGGTTGTCCGCAAATCTGTGATGAATATGCCGTCAAAGACAAACGTTTCGTAGTTATACACAAAAAGAACGGGGGACTATCTGACGCAAGGAATGCTGGACTTGATATATGCAAAGGCGACTATATCTATTTTTTAGACAGTGACGACATAATCCCATCACAATGTATCAGCACACTTTTAAAAATAATCATTCAGGAAAAAGCCGAAATAGCATCATCTTCTTACAAGGAATTTTCAGACAAGGAGCCATATTTAGTTCTACCAAATCAAAACACTTCATACATCACAATAAACGGCAGCGAAGCCCTTATTTTACTATGCAGAGACAACACGCCCGGCATCATGTCATCATGCATGAAAATTTACAAAAGAGAATGTTTTAATGGTATACGTTTTCCTTTGGGAAAACTCTACGAAGATGCGCATATAAATTACAAAATCTACCACATATGTAAAAAAATTTGCTATACCAGCACACCCCTATATTATTATAGACTACGCAAAGAAAGCATAATGGCAAGCACCACATGCCCCATATATGATTTAGAAGCCCTAGAAAATCGTTATGTTTTTTTAAAAAAACATAACGAACCCGCAGCACAATACTGTATTGAGCAATTATGTTGGGACTTTCTCACAGCATCCGTGCAACCCCCTAATTTTTTCAAAGACAATTTCATTTTATCACCTCAAGACGCTCTAAAAAAATTTAAAACATACGCTTCTGATTTACCGCAAGCCCACCACATTATGTGGCTTCACAAATTTTTTCTAAAATGTTTTTACATTTTCCCGCAACTATATCCATTTTTATTCAAACTATCGCCTTGGCATATAAGAAAGCCCTTTCAACGAGGCCTAAAAAATGATTAAAATTTCCGTCATTGTTCCTATTTATAAAGTACCGTTAGAATATTTACGGAACTGTTTTGACTCCTTAATCGTCCAAACAATGCAAGAATGTGAATTCATCTTGGTCTCAGATGGCGCTCCTGAAGCAGAATGTTCCATCTGTGAAACATACTCTCTCAAAGATTCTAGATTTATATTTTTTAATCGGGAACATGCAGGTGTCTCAGCCACCAGAAACTTTGGAATAGAACAAGCGCAGGGAGAATACATTACCTTCGTTGACTCTGACGATTGGATTGAAAAAGAAACCTATTCTTTGGCATATAATTACGCCAAAGAAAATGACAGCGACATCGTCTTATGGGATCAATGTCATTTTTTCGAAAAAAATAAAATTTGCGGAAAATACCAAAACGAATCCATAAAAAAAATGACTTATGCACAAAAAAACACATTAATTGAGGACTCCATTTTCACAAAAAGCATTGACCAATCTTCGGCAGCAATGGTCACATGCAAACTATTCCGCAAAAGTCTCATAAACAACCACAACATCCGCTACAATTCTGATTTAATCATTAGCGAAGACCGTCTTTTTAACATAACATCCTACACACATTCAAACAATATTTCTTATTTCAACAGTGCTCTCTACCACTACAGAATTCATCCCAATTCATTGGCACATAAATATACGCCTAAAGCATTTGAAGAATACATAGCGTTTATTGAGCATTTCCCACAAGAAATAAAAGACAACTATCTAAGATCTATAAGTTCTGAAATCATTCGTTGTTTCTTTTTAAGTTGGAACAACTGCTATATGCACCGTAAAAATCTTTCGCCGTTTAAAGAAAGAATGCGTGAGATTATCGAGAATACAAAGACATCACAATTCAGGCAAGCAATTTGCTATTATGACACTAATAATTTTTCAAAAATCATACAATTAGAATTATTCCTAATTAAGCACAATATCTACTTATTAATTTACTTACACGGAATAAAGTCTTTATTAAAAAACATTTTTAGTAAATAACATCAAAGTAAAATGATCATTTCCATCGCACTAGCCACATACAACGGTTCCAGATTTCTTCGAGAACAACTTGATTCAATTCTTGGGCAATCGATAAGTAACTTCGAAGTTGTCATTTGCGACGACAGTTCGACAGACAACACTCTTCAAATTTTACAGGAATACGCAAGCAAGGATTCCCGTTTTAGAATTTTTCAAAATCAACAAAATCTTGGCTTCAAAAAAAATTTTCAACACATTCTTTCGATTTGCAAAGGTGATTTCATTGCTTTTTGCGATCAAGATGACATTTGGGAACCAAACCATTTAGAAGTTCTCATCAACAATATCGAAAACAACGATTGCATCGGAGCAAATTCCCTCATTATCGACGAGAATGGCATATCTCAAAGAAAGACGCTTTTAGAATATTGGCCTATACACATTATGCCAAAAGATGCTGAGCAGCTATTTCAACATGAGTTGTACTCAAATGTCATTCAAGGTACCGCTTCATTAATTCGAGTCTCCTTAGCAAAATGCGCATTACCATTTCCAGATAGTATCAAGTATCACGACTACTGGTTTGCTCTTATAGCAGGGCTCAATGGAAAGTGCAAATACATAAAAGACGTTGTTTTAAAATATAGGCGTCATTCAAGCAATGCTTCAGGCTATCAAGAATTTTCCATCTTAAAGGCTATCAAAGACTTATATCGATTTTCAAAAGACAGAAAAGGCTTCTATGGCGACAGCATAAATCTACTACAAAACTTGCAGGCACAAAAGGATATACCTCCCCAAAGTCAACAAGTAATAGCAGATGCACTCAAATTCTACACCAACCTTTCCGAAAACAAGAATAGGCTTTCAACACTTTGGTTCTATATAAAGAACTACGAAACAATAACACTTTCTAAAAAATCCATCTGGCAATTATTCTTATACCGTTGTTTGGGCATTCTCTTTTTCGGAATCAAAGGATGATTTAAACACACAAAACAAATCATAAAGCCAAAATTCTAATTTCGTATACGCGAACCACAATTTAGCGAATGTCATTTGCAAAGCATTCGCTTTTTTGTACTTTCTTAAAAATAAATCTGCACTTTTTAAAAGAACGGCATGTTGTTGCGACCAGCGCCGATATGTTTTGGAAATACTGACATGATGATTATGCTGATAGGAGCAATCTAATCGTAAAACAGTTTTCAAGCCGGCATCATCAAATTTATGTGCTAGAACTGGTTCCTCATAATAGAGAAAGAATTCTTCGTCATACATGCCATACTTTAGCATTTTTTTCAAATCAACCATCAACAATGAGCCAGGAACCGCAAATACGGTAACAGACTCTTTATCCTTAAAATATTTCTTTGGATAGGAACGTATCTTTAGCCAGACCTCAAAAAACAAGCTAGTCGCAAGTACATATTGCAAAGTTGTGCAATTTTTCCAAGCACAATCCGGAGAATTTGACTGTCGAGCAGAAACAACAGCAACAGATTGCTCATCTAAAAAGGTCTTCAGAAATTTTTCTACGCAATCTTCATCAAAAAACACGTCTGGATTCGCAATAATCGAATAATCGACGTTTAAAACATCAGACGAATAATGTAGACCTAAATTATTTCCAGCCCCATACCCACCATTTTTAGGCGATTGTATCACATGAACTTTATCGTTTTTACAACACTGCAGCAGGCTCCAAGAATCATCCGTCGAGCAATTATCAACAACAACCAAAAAATCAATAATAGTATAATTTTTTATACGTTCTACCAATTTTATTGTAGTAGAAACATCGTTATAGTTCAATATGACACAAGAAATCTTTGGCATTTTAAAACAAATCCATTACAAATAGAGCTTCAACAGCAGCGACAATAGTCTACAATACTTATTTCGCATTAAGAAAATCAAAACATTTTCTGGTAAAGAAAAATAGTCTTTATTTATTACTTTCAGTAAATTAGAATACTTTTCTAGATTCAGTATTTCTTTTAATCCCCAAAAACGTTTTTTCAACGGAATTTCATTGTCTTTATGAAAGATATCCTCTTTCAAAATACCAAATAAATAATGAACAAACAAACAATTTGCAGCATCAATAAAGTTCTGATTTTTTCCCGTTTTAGCAATCCACTCTTGTATTTTATTAATTACAAAAGAAAAGTACTTTTCACTATTAGGGCGATAACGATTTTGTGCAGAACATGCGCTCTGTTCATAATGATAAAAGCAATCTCTTGAATAACCAATTCGATGAAAAAAATCCAAAGCCAAGGTATTAAACAAGACATCTTCACTGATAATCGTTTCTGTTGCAAAGCGAAGATTATTTTTTAACAAGACCTCTCGCCTATAGATTTTTCCCCACACACTTCCAGCAAAGCGAGTATTTACTTTATAACTATAAATCGGCGACTGCGGGGTCAAAACCTTAATTTGCAATTCTTCTTTTTGTTCTTGAGAAAATAGTTCTACGCAATCACTAAACAAATATGAAGCAATCGTTTTATATTCTTTATGATACTGGGCAGAATAACAAAACAGATCATAATTATACTCGGTATTTAAATTTGCAAATATTTCAAAAACGTTCAAATCAACCCAATCATCAGCATCAACAAATGTTATAAAATTACCATTTGCAAGGTCTATTCCTCTATTACGTGCACTAGAAACACCTTTTTCCAACAAATCATCGACAATAATTCGATCATCTTTCGAAGCCAACTCCAAGCACAAATCTAAACTACCGTCAGTCGAACAATTATTAACTAAAACAATCTCAATATCATTATAACTTTGCGCTCTCAAAGAATCTACACACTTGTTAAGCGTAGCAAAAGCGTTATACACAGGAATAACAACTGATACCAAAGGAGTCTTTTCTACAGCCACAAACTAATCCTTCGCATTCACGATTTAACTCATAATATATTTATATGCATTTTAATTGTCAATACACCTCAAATTTCAATAATACGCAAAGTTTTTTTTCAAAAAAAAACGCCAATAATACGCAAATTATTACTTTTTCACACTTAATTCAGTCTCTACAACAAGTTTTTTTTCATCAAAAAGCGCATATATTTTATATTAACGGTATGCCTTTTAAACGAGCACTCTCTTTCTCTTTAGTTATCAATCTGTTCTTTTTAGCATTATGCCTGATTTTTGGCGATCTTAAATTTGGTGCTATCGACGATTACTTTATGGCAGCACGCCTCACTGGCGCACTCGGCACAGATTATAACCCACACTTGATTTTCGTCAACGCCATTTACGGATACGCTCTTTTACCCCTTTATCACCTATTCCCGAAAATCGGATGGTATTACATCGGCGAAATGTTCTCTGTATTTCTCTCGTTTACAGTCATTGGATACGTATTATTACAGAGATGCAGAGAACATTGGGGAGCAATTTTAACAACCCTATTTACCGCACTTTTCGCAAGCGACTTTTATTTGGTGGTTCAATTTACTCAATGTGCCTCTATTTTGAGTGCTGCTGGAATGTTGCTATTTGCATACGGCATTATTTCAAAAAAGAACGCACTAGATAGCCACGCCCCCCACGAGGCTCGCATCGACATTTGGAGCAACCTTCGAACTACAGCTCCGTTTATTTTGGGCACAATACTCATGCTTTGGGGTTCCGTAATGCGATGGCAAGCTTTCTTGATGGGCATGCCATTCTTTTGTCTAGGGTTGTTATTTATTATACGCAAATGTTGGTCTGCCAAGTGGCACGTCATTGCAAGCCTAACAATTCTTTTGGCAGGCGCATTTGGTATGCATGCTTTCGATCAAAACATATACAAGTCGCCCAAATACGAGGCTTTCAACAAATTTCAGGTACCTCGCGTAACACTAGGCGACAACCGCAATTACCACAAAAACGCAGTTTACGAAGACGTCGAAGAATTTGGACTTTCAGGCAAAGACTATCACATGCTTACTGAATGGGTGCTATACGATACAGAAGTATTCTCAGTAGACAGCCTCAAACAATACACAGACATTATCCCACCATACCGAGACCGCAATCCGATACAAAGTATTCCTCGCAACATACTTAAAGCACTTTCACATTCTTTGCACGCTCCACTTTTTTGGATTTGGTTTATTCTCTGCATAGTAGTCTATGCAACCAACCCTAAAAAAATTTTATATCTATGGGCATCTCTAGCACTAATACTAGCACTGATGGCATACTTACTCGCTATGGGACGCCTTGTGTACCGCGTCGAAAGCGGTTTTTGGCTTTACGCATCAGTCTTGGCAATCCCTATTTTAGGGAAAATAAAATTCGACATACAAAAAAAAGCCGTCATCGCAGTGCTCAGTATCATAGCAATTTTAAATACATTCTCTTACGCAACATCCGGTAAAATCGTCCATGATCCAAGTTCTGGAGAAACGCGCACATTAGCGATAAAAGACTCCACCGACTACGCTCAAGTATTCCACTATATAGACAGCCAACCTGACAAGATGTTCTTACTTTCCATGAACGCGTTCATGCGATTCAGCCACCATCGAAACCCGCCCTACTTAGCAACGCCAATTGGCACATACCGCAAAACAATTTCCTTCGGCTACTGGACCCCATACCTCCCCGAAATAACCAACGCACTCAAAGAATTTGGAATCACCAATCCTATAAAAGACGTCATCAAAGACAATGTCATTGTTCTAAACGAGGCCGGTCTTATCGATTTTTTGCAACGACATTATTACGATAGCGTAGCCGTTGACACGCTCAAGTCTATCGGCGAAATGAAATTCTTCAAGTACAGATTAGCCAATAAAATCAAGGAGGCTGAATAATGCAACGCCTTCTGTATCCACTAATTGCAAGTGCACTTATCACTATTGTTCCTTTCTTAATGACCTTCGAGAAAGGGCAAAACATCGTGCGCGGCTTATTCGGCTATGAGTATTTTGCACTACTGTTGTTCATAGTATTTATAAAAAATAAACTCAAGAAAAATTCACACGCCTTCGCTGGCATGGTAACAGCATTTGCGCTGCTCATAGCAGCACTTTTCGCAATCGCCTGGCTCGATTTACAGAATCTACTTTCTATAAAAAATTGGGGCACAAGCTGGTACGGAACAATCCCATTCGTCACTTGTGGACTCGCCATCGTGATGGTTTGGCAAATCAAGCCATTCAAATTCAACGCAATATGTTTCATTCTCTTCGTTGCACTAATTCTGCATTTAGAAGCGAACAACCAATATGCAGCGCAACCGCTCGCACAATTTCCTACCATAGACTACCTAGAAAGAACCGCACCCAGACCAGTCCAACGCAGCGAAATCACTAACGAATTTCGCAACAAATTTGCAGTCACAGATTCAGTTTTCATCACAAGAAATTACGTTGATACAACCCGCAGCAACGTCATCATCCTTGTAGAAAGCTGGGGCGCTCCACTAGACATTCAGCGTTTCGAAAAACAACTCGAAATATTCGACGGGATTACCACAGTCATCGGCATACACAATCGAATGTACAGCCGCACAAAAACTGCCGAACGAGAAGATTTAATTCAAGTAATCACACACGATTCCGTCACTAGAAAACGCGACACAATATTATTGCCCCAAGTTCTTAATAGCATCGGCTATAAAACAACATTCCTTTTCGGTGGAGACAGTCTAAAACATCAACGATACAAGTACATTAAAAACATAGGATTTAACGAAGCCGTTTACGGCAAAGATACAAACAACAGCATCTTAAACGATATTCAAATAATTAACAAAATTGACAGCATACTTGCCGATACAACACAAACGCATTTTATCGCATGGACAACCCTAGATACAAAATTTCCATTATCAGGATTCACAAACATTTATTACAGCAATCCAGATGCTGTTGACTCTGCCTACACAGCGCAACTAACTAACACACTCCTGCATATCGCAAATCTAGCCAGCAAGCACCCCAAAACAAGATTCATCGTTCAAGGCGACCACAACCCCATTCTCTCCCCCATAAAATTTCAGGAACGATTCTACAAGCGATGGGTTCCGTTCGTAATATTGAACTAATTTTTTCATTATCTAAAATAACCACATACTACGTGAAGTTGCAGGATACTTTTGCAGCTGAAACAGGTGCCGCTGGTACATGGAAGGTCATTGGATATATCGGACCGGGTTCTAAAGATGCTTCGGCAAATGGTAAAAAGTATACTACCACCACATTCGATTATACTGACGAATTCCAACCAAAAGATACGGACAAGGGAACTACAATGGTCAATAGCACTGCTCTAAGCAAAGACTGCTTTGAACGATTGTAAAATTGGTTCTAAGTGGACTGTTAAAATTGCAGCTGCCGGTGCAAGTTCTACCATCACGTATACTCCGGAGATTGAAAACGGTAATGACTGCAGTTCTTTGACTCCTAACTTCTTGAAAATCGGTCAGTAATCGTCTAATTTGATAAAGAACTTCAAAAGCTCTCCCGAATGGGAGAGCTTTTGATATATAACCGATTCCGTTATTTATCGGCTTTAGTTGCCAGCGTCTTTTGTAATTCCAATATTTTTTCTTTAGGTAGATGCGAATACTTTACGATTTCTTCGATTGGCTTGTCATCAGCGAGCATGTCAAGCGCAGTTGCCGTACGCTCTTTATCACGCCCTTGTTCTGCTCCCTTTTCGAAGCTTTCATCAATAGCATCACTATATGCATAGAGAAAATCTTTCATATTCGCCTGCCTGATTAAGAGTTCGTCGCTTGCCGTATCACATTCAATTCGCCTTAGAGCATCTTCGAAAGTGGGATTATCGAATTCCGGTAGCGAACTTGAAGATCCTGCATTCTTCAGTATGTAAAGCCAACGGTCTTCATCCGTTTCGAGTTTGTCTTTTGACTTGTCAAACTTGGTAAGGTCTACAATAATATACTTATTTTTCGTAGAAATGGGAATGCAGCTTTCCTTGCCGACACTGGACAGGTTATAAAGGCCGACTTCATCTCTATAAACATTCTCCATAAACTGAACAGGGTAATCCATAATCCAAATAGAATAGATTTCTGGTAATTTGTAGCGGAACCTTTTCTTTTTGGCGTCAGGCATATTCTGAAAGTCTATTTCTTTATTGTAGTCGTTCTTCGCTCGCAATAACAAAAAAGCATTGTATATCATCATTCGGTCAATGTAATCGTTCAATTTGAGCTTTTGCATTTCAACATCAATTCGCTTTCCGGCTTTGGTCTTGGCTCCTATATCAAACTTAACACGGTATGGTTCTGGCAAATGAAAAACTTCATCCTGTTGAACGGTATAAGTCAGCGAATGAATCGCATTTTCGCCTTCAAAATGCAGAATTGCGTTCAGAAAGTTCACGAGCGCATCTTCGCTGTCAAGCAGAGCCCTAAATGCGGGATCGCATCGAGGATCCAGGTATTTTTGCCCCTCAAATTTTTTTCTAGCGCTTTCAACATCATTTATACGGTCATATGTTTCGAATAAGGATTCGTCATCTATATTCATCCTAAAATCTCCATTTTTTGAACGAAGAAACATTCTCCATCCATATAGTTAACACGCTTTTTTGGAGATTTTGGTTCACCTGTTTTTGAAAAACTTTTGTAAAAATAGGTTTAAGCGCCTGAAAGATTCTGCTATGATATAACAAAAGCCTACTCTTTCGAGTAGGCTTTTGAAGTTTTTTACTAAATCAGACGATTAGTCGTGGCTGATGTTCTTAAAGTTTGCGGTCAAAGAGGAACATGCTGTTCCGCCATCGATGGAAGCTCAAAACTTAAGAGTTGCACCCGTGCCCGCAGCAGCAATCTTAACATGCCAAACAGAATTAATTGGGCAGTCGTTCAAAGCTGTTTTTGCCTTGGCTTCCCAAGCATCTACAAGTGTACCGCCTAATGCATTAACCATGATGGAGCCATTATTTGTACCGAGGAATTTATTTTCATAAATAAACACGTTAGTGTTGTAGCTTTCTGAACTTGTTTTAGCACCCGGAGCAATATAGCCGATATTTTCCCACTTGCCTGCTGCACCAGTTTCGGCTGCATATGCATCCTGCAACTTCACGTAGGAAGTGGTGTAAAAATTGGGTATTTATGCAAAAAAAACGTTTTTTACAATATTATATGGTCTTAAAAACGGTTCCCTTTTAGGGAAAATCCAAAAATGACCAACAAAAGCAATATAGCCAGCCGACTTAAACTAGTTGTTTTGTTTATATTTATAGTATGACGAAGATGGAAATGAAATCTTTGCAAAAAAAAGCGAAAGCGGCATACGAAGCGATGTTGCATTTTCCTGTTTATAACGAAAATAGGTTCCGCAGGATTAACAACTTGCCCAAATTGTCAACGAAACAACTTTCGAAATGAATGAAAGTTCCTTTTTTTTCATTGCAAGAGACACCGTTAACAGTGTCATGTGATGATTGATTCACCGAGAAGCGTCTTTCGCAGATGAACATGATAAAGAACGTCCAATGCGAACGAATTCTCGACTTTGACTCAGAGTGGGAATTTTAAATTCTTCAAAACAGATTTTTCAACAGCCTCTAACGTTTGTCCATGCTCTTTTAACGACAAGTCTTCTTTGAGTCTTTCGAACGCATCGGCAACATTTTCGGCTATATCAGAATAGCAATCTAGAATTGTTTTTGACTTTAACCCCATTTCTTCAGCAAGCAAACCAAAATCGTCAAGATTGACTTTCTTGATTTCGTAATGTTTGCCAACCTTCATTGAAAATTTACGAGTCAAATTGGGGTAAACGATGGTACAGACTGCATCATAAATCGGAGCAAGGCGAATGGTCCCATCGCGAAACAGTAAAGAATAATTTTTTCCGTGGGCGTCACAATTTCCGATAATAAGGTTAAAAACAACATATCGTAAAAAGTTTCTTGTTTCTAGCAGAGGAATAGTCGTCTTTTCTTTAATGAGCTTATAGATATCAGCAATGCCAGGGCCTCCATCATTCTGATATTTTCTATCACTCAAAATTCCAAGAGCTTGGCACATATCTTCTTGATGAATTCGCGAGAAACAGTTCTCATCACGAATCCTGTCATAACGATTAATCAAAAGAAATTCCACATCGCCAATTCGCTTGAGCTCCATCTTTGAAGTCGGTAACCCACAGTATTCAGCAAGCTTGGTACAGATATATTCGTTCGCGGCCAAGCTAGATAATTCACCACTACCAGTAGGCTTGACGATATGCGTTGATGGAGCCCCGTTCTTTGGCAAATAATATTTCCCGTCAACATAAGTTAGCGGTAATTTTTCCTGAGCACCTGCTAATGATAGACGAAGTTTTTCTTTTGCCTTCAACAGTGGTCGAGTGTTAATATTCGTAATGTATTCGGCAAGTTTTTTTTCAGAGAGTGAATCGTAATTTTGGGAAGAAAATTCATAAACGTTTTTTGTTTTATTTTCTTCGCCATCTGGTAAAATTGAAACAAGTCCCGCACACTCGCCACCAAGCTCTTGCAATAGCTTGAGCGTGCTTGTTTCAGAAATGTGCAAATAATCAGAAATTCTTCTCTTTACATCGCCCTCAGGAAGAAGTCCTTCAAAAAACGGAAGACATTCTCTCTGCGTAAATTCATTTGCCCCCAAAGGCAACGATAAGGAAATAGGTGGATGTCCTGCATTTAAATATATGGAATCATACGAAAAAACGACACCTTTGTCGGCTGTAGATGTCAAATGCCCTGCAAGATTTTCGCCCAAATAAACCGCTAATTTCATCACTTAGCCCCATTCTCAGATAGTTGCAAATTCAAGCCCAGCATTTTCAAGACTTGAAGTGTTTTTCCCAAGTGAATGGAGTCTTTTCCGTTCTCCAATTCAGAAAGAAAACGGGTACCGACTCCACAAAATGCAGCGCATTCGGCCTGAGTAAAACCCAGACTTTTCCGGCGAGCCCTAATCTGCGATGAAAGGTCTTTGAGCGATTGAATTTTCATGCTCTAAATATAATATTCCCGAACGGGAAAATCAATATTTCGTCATGCGGCAAATTAAAAAATATTCCCGAACGGGAAAATGTAAGATGCCATAAAACATATTTGTTTTTTATCATAGAAATATGTTGCCTGAATTCTTTGGATTACCCGTTCTGCTCTTGGAAAAAGTTTGTTGAGGTGAAGTAGTTTTTTGTAATCTATCTAGTGTAAGCAAGTAGCAAACAACAAAAAACGCTAAATAACAGAAATGGTTATGATATAACAAAAGCCTTCCCGAAAGGGAAGGCTTTTGAAGTTCTTTATCAACTCAGACAATGATTATTCATGACCAATGTTTGAGAAGTTTGCAGTCAAAGAAGTACAATCGGTCTTGGTTCCACCATTCGGATCGACGTCAGCAGTATAACTTACAGAAGCACCATTGCCAGACTTGTTGAACTTAATAAACCAAAAACTGGAAATTTTGCAATCATTCAAAGCTGTTTTAGCTGTTGCTCTCCAACCTTCTGTTTCGGAATTGATAGAACCAACCATGGTTGAACCATCGTTAGCACCATTGAACGAATTGGTATAGTCAAAAACTGTGGTAGAGTAGCTTTCAGAACTATTGTTCTGCTTTGCACCCGGAGCGATATAACCAATGTTAGCCCACTTACCAACAGCACCAGTTTCGGCTGCATAAGCATCCTGCAACTTCACGTGTATATGGTTATTATTGACCATTTTACTCATTTTTATATATTTCTCTATATGGAAAAGCAAATAATATGGACTGTGGCTGCTATTAGCGAATTTGCGAAAGCCAAAGCGCTTTCGGTAAAGCAGGCTTTTAATTATCTGAGCCTTTTTAAGGGGATGGATTTTTTAGAAGCTCACTATGGGGCTGAACATTTGCTTTCATTCGACGATACCGTAGAAGATTTGACCGCAATCTGTCAAAGAAACGGAGGTCAGATTCAATGATGTTGTGCTGTGATTTTTAAGTATGATGCCAAAACAAGAATTTCTAGTTGAGGGAATTGTCAGCGACATGGCTAAATGGCTGATGGAAGAACGTAGTATTTCTCTACAGTCGGCATTGAGCCTCATCTACAACTCAAAAACTTTTGAATTGCTACAAAATCCATCAACAGGCCTTTGTACGGAAAGTTCCGCCTACAATTACGATTTGCTAGATTCTGAATTAAAGAACGGGAAATTAATTCAAACGGAAATTTAAAATTTCCACTTTGAATCAAAACCAAGAATTCGTTCGCATTGAACGTTCTTTATCATGTTCATCTGCGAAAGACGCTTTTCGGTGAATTTGTCATCACACGGGACGGATAGCGGAGTTTCGCGTATTTCCTCTACGCATTTTTTGATTTCAGACGTGAGAATTGCACGGGCTGGAGCAACGTAATCACTACCGATTACAGGGCCTCGCTTCGACAGGTATTCGTCAAAGTCCGGTTTTGATCCGTCTGCGCGTACGCCAAAATCAAAGCCATCTTCGGCAAGAGGGACAAAAGCCATATTAAAGTCAAAACACGGATTCATTGCAGTGCGTTCAAAGGTTTCATTGTTCACTAAGAAACCGAAATTTCCAAAATGCCTATCAGAATTCAACGTAATGCAATCCGCCACGACCATACGGCGGAATTCGTCTTCGCAATTAAATTCGCGATAAATTTCAAGAGTTTCGGGAAGTCCGTATTTCACACCATTCTTCAAGAAAAGGCTAACAGGTTTATAACCACATGCCTGACTTGTAAAAATTTTGCAATCGGAAACAACTCGACCATCATATTTTCGCAAATCGTATTTTACCGAATTACAAATTTTTTCAAAGACCTGACTTGCAAGAACTTCACCATAGGGCTCTAATCCCGCGTTCCTAGCTCCTGAGCTACCCGTTTTTATAAGATGAATTCCATCTTTTTCATTCAGCCAGCATTTGTCGTAGGCGCCGTCGGTAGTGAGTTCAGGAGACGTTGTGGACATCTGAATTCCAAACAACCCATTTCCATCAAAAGATAGCTTCGAAATTACTTCATCAAAGCGATTTTCATACAGATTTACATCTTTCCAAGAAATATTTTCACGTTCGCTTTTTACCCAAAGCGTGTCGGTTAAAGAGAGGCAATGCGTAAGAGCAATAAAACCGCTTTTTGTTTTACCACCGCATAATTCCAGTATTTTATTCACGTGGCTACGGTGTTTTGCCGCACTTCTGTTCGCAACCCATGTAGAAAGCGGATCACACCAGAATGGTAAGGCTGCATATGTTTTAACGATTTTGCAAAATTCAAGTTCACCTTCACCTTCGATGATGAAGTCACAAAGGGGAGTTTCCTTATTTATAAGAGTGTAGGTTAAATTTTGCATAGCCATATATGATATAGAATATTTCGGAAAAGAAGTCAATAGAGTCAATTTTTCTAGAGTCTATCATTTCAATAGTACGCAAAGTAAAAAAATGATCTAATCACCAATAGTGCGTAAGGTATTTTTCAAAATAATTGAGCAAAAATGAGCGAAGTGACACAATATTTAGCCATATCCTTCATGAAGTTGCAGGATACATACGTTTCTGAAAGCAATGTTGTCGCGAACTGAACTAGAATTGGTTACAAAATGGAATCCAAAGCCAATTTCACTTACGCTGGTTAAACTGCTACCGACAATGGTGGTACGACAACTCTTGCATTTTTGACAGTAAATATGATTGTTGGCAGGAAGAAAAAAAGTTACACTCAACGACTGTACTGAAGCAGACAAGTGCAAATGGCAGCTTCAGATGAATTCTTCTGATGGCGGAAATGGCATCGCATACACTCCGGCATTGTACGCAAATTAGACCCGCTACTCCATCTTTCACGAAGTTGGACTCAGCTGTAGCTGGCACAATGCAATATATTTGCAAAAAACAAACCGATTACACACAAAAAAACCCACCAAATGGCGGGTTTCTTCTTTTGTTTTAAACAATGTTTAAATTACATTGTGCCCTGACGGAGGTTGATGAACTGCGGAGTCAGCACAGAGCATTCAGAATCCATATCAGAGGTGTTGGAACCTGCAGCGCCCTTCTTGATGCCTGCGCCCCAGTTAAGACCATTGGCATCGCCGTTCTTCTTTACGTAAAGAGTCCATGTAGAGTTTGCAGTGCAGTCATTCAAACCAACACGAGCTTTTGCTTCCCATGCTGCTGTAGCAGAAGTCGGAATTGCGACAGAAATATCAGTTCCAGTAACCTTATCTGCATAATCAAAGGACGGAGTCTGAGTATTCATCGTATAACCAATAGCATTCCACTTTCCGATATACAGACCGGTTTCGCTTACATAAGCATCCTGCAGCTTCACGTATTCACCGGCAGCCGGACCGACTTCAGAGGCCTTGGACTTAGCGATCATACCGAACAGTTTCGGCACTGCGACGGCGGCGAGAATGCCCATGATCACGATAACGACCATCAATTCAATAAGGGTAAAACCTTGCTTCTTCATAGTGTGTTCTCCTTGTTTTTGTGACACATTCTTGTTTTGAGCGTTATTGCTCGTTTACATTCAGTAATATATCCACTTTTTTTCCGAAAAGCAACACTTTTGTCAAACTTTTGTCACGTTTTTGTCATGACTCAGTATATTCCAACTTAAAAGTGCCGTTTTTCGCAAAATTTCGCAAATATTAACCAAACTTTCCGATGAACTATATATAGATAATTTTTTACGAAAAAGGGATTTTCATCTGTTTTTTATATTCCAATTTGGAATATAAACACCGAGAATGTGATGGTGATCACACTGGTTTTAATCCTATTTGTTTAAGATTCTTTACTTTCAAAGATAATTATCACTAAAAACTAAAATTCTTCCAACATAAAAGGCAGCAAATACAGCGGTTTTAACAGCAATTGTCCCACATGAGCAACATCCTTTTGAGAAAACAGATATTCCTTGTATATTTTTTTAGAATATTTGTTTACAAAGTTTTCAATAGATTCGTGGTTTCGTGTAGCAGAAGACTTAATTTCCAGAGGAATAATTTTGTTTCCTTTAGAAAGCAAAAAATCTATTTCAAAATAATGGGAACTGTTTTCTTTCAACCAGGTATGGTAATAAAGTTCTTTGCCTCTAGCGGTAATAATTTGGGCTGCAACATTTTCATACAGATAACCAAGATCAGCATCCAATTTGTCGCTTAAAAGTTTTGCATATATTTCATTAGCTTGTTTCGAATCGTCGAACATCAAAGAAATAAACAACCCGGTATCAGACGCGTACAGTTTAAATCGGTCCAAATCTTTTGTTTGAGCAAGGGCCGAATCGGGATTAGCAACATGATAACAACAAAGAACAGTCTTTGAATCCAATAATTCAAAGAAACGACTTTCATCTTTTGTGGTTTGCCGTTTTCCAATCGCAGAAGATAGGACAAAATGTTTCTTTTTTAAGGCTAATTGGCTAGGAATTGCCTTATAAATATTAGACAATCGACCTGTCGGATCAATTTTTTTCAAATCCTCAAAATACAGATTTAATATTTTTCTTTTTACATTATCGATATATTCAAAATTTTCTTTTTGAATATACGCTTCTACGGCCTGGGGCATACCGCCTACAGCCATATAAAGCCTAAAATCTCGCATTAAACTTCTGTTTGTCGAGTTTCCAATAGCCGTATTCGCCTTATAAATCTCTCGGATGGTATTCGGGTCCTTCCCTATAGCCCACATGAATTCCTCATAATCCATGGGATACACACTTATCCGATGTTCTTCTGAGGGGATTACAATCCCTTGAACATTTTTCTTTATAGAAATGAGTGATCCAGTTTCAATATAATCGTAACGACCATCCTTTACCAAGAACTTGATAGCCTGCCGAACTTTGGGTTGCAGCTGGATTTCATCAAAAATAATGACAGATTTTCGTTCCTTGAGGGATATTCCCGATTCAGCCTGAAGTCGCAAGAAAAAAACATCCAACTTCGCTATATCTTTGAAAACATCAAGCATTTCCTCCGTTATATTTGCAAAATTCACTACAATATAGGAGTCATACTCATTTTTCGCAAATTCCTCAGCAATGGTACTTTTTCCCACACGACGGGCTCCTTCCAACAAGCAAGCGTACCGTCCCGAATAAGACTTTTTCCATTCCAGCAACTTATCGTAAACCTTACGTTTGAACAACATTTATTCGCCTCTTTGAGAAAAATTACAAAAAATTCAACATAAAAATACACCAAAAATTACAAAAATTCAACATAAAACATGAATAAAAATTCCATTTTTTCAACATAGAAGCGTTTTTCTGCACTATTTAACATTTTTTCGGGGCTAAAATCGGCCAAATCATACACTTTTTCCGACCTGAATTCAAAAATCCGCGCAAAACAGGAAGTCAACTTCCATTTTAGCACGGTTATACACAAAAAAAGGCCTCCCGAGGGAGGCTTTTCTAGAATTAACTGGATCCTTCGCTGCGCTCAGGATGACGTAATAAACAGTGTCAGAACGACGATATAACGCATGACGTAATAGGCGGCGTCAGAATGACATTACTTCATCACAGAATTTGCAACGACGACGCGATTGCCACCGGCCTGCATTGCCATCTGGAGGGAGGCTTCTGCGGTGTAGATGAGCGAGCCGGCATCGTTTGCGTGGGTCGGCATCACGGCAACGCCCATGCTGAGCGTGGTCGCGAGGATTCCTTCACCGTAGGCAATCTGGAGCTGCGAGATTTCATTGCGGATGCGTTCAGCACGGTTCCTCGTGATGTTGAGGTCAGCGCCCGGCATAATCACGCAGAACACGTCATCGGAGTAGCGGCACGGGATGTCTTCGCCACGGATGTAGCTCGGCAAGCGCTGTCCAAGTTCCCAGAAAAGCTGTTCCACGGCGTGGCGGCCTTGGGCGTTCTGCACGGCAGGGATTGCATCGGGGTAAAGCATCACGATACCAATGGGCGACTTGTGGCGCACGGCAGCAGTGATTTCGCGGCTGAGCGATTCTTCCATATAACGTTTGTTAAAAAGACCGGTCAGCACGTCGCGGATGCTGTGCTGTTCAAAGCGTATGCTCAGGTCCTGGTTCGCCACATAAAGTCCAAACGCGGTAGCGACAATGCTCACCTTCGCCTGCCAGTATTCCTTGGTTTCGGTTTCCGGGAGCTTATCGACCTGGAGTGTCAGAATGCCGAAGTGTTCTTCAAGGCCTTCGATCGGGGCGCAAATGGCAATGCCCTTCGGGCGGTGGTGCAAGTGCGTACAACCGCTAGAGACTTCAGGAGAGCTATAGTCAGTCACGACGATGTCGCCGGTATTGAAGCTTGCGCATTCAGCCGGGAGCACGGTTTCGTCACTGATGACGTTTGGGCCAAAGCGGAAAATCTGAGAAAGTTCAGTCTGCACGCCGCCGTACATATAAAGTACGCCAGAAGCTTCGGGGAAGAGTTCCGGCAAGAGCTTTTGCATGGCATCGATGACTTCGGTAAACGGACGGTTGCGCAGAATACCGATCTTAAAGCCGTTCCAGGCTTCGAGCGGGAACCCGACCTTGAGGGCGGCTGCATCGAGCTTCTTGATGGAGGCGGGCACGGGCTGCTGTTTGAGCGCCTCAGCGGCGGGGATTGCACCCGGCGGGAGCGGGTTTTTCTTTTCTTCTTGGAGGCGGACCGACACGAACTGCGTGTCCTTGGGCTGCGGCTTGTTCAGCACCTCGTTAAAATCGTTTTCGATGGCTTCAATCTGCCTGCTGCAGACGGTATAAAAAACGAAGCCGAGCACTGCGCCCCAAGCTCCGACAAATATGAACTTCGCCCCGATGGACATAGTTTCTTCGGGGACTACATATGCAGCAATAACGCCCATCAAAAAGGCGACCAACCAAAAGATATATTTAACGATATTCATACCATAAATAATATTAAAATATTACAGGGCATGGCTGTAAAGAATTTTTAAAACAGCCCCTTAAAAGCGAAGTTCCTCTACGATACTCATTGATACAAAAAGGATGGAACTATTAATGTGCGATATAAAACTTAGCCCTTTTGCAAAAACTCTTCGCGAACGAATTCATAGATGTAATCAGCACTTCGAGCCCGCAATCCCGTACTAGGATCATTTAAAGAATCAAAAATCTTTGACTTATAAACAAAATTGAAAGCTGTTTCCATATCCAAAGAAAACTCATTCATCAAAGATTGAACATTTTTTTCAACAATCCTCGAAACCAATGATTCGCTTTGAGCCGCAGTCATTACTTAACCCTCCGCAAAAGAGAAACAGCCTTTTCTGTTAAAAAGCAATATTGACTATTCAAGTCTTTATACTCAAGTTCCTTAGCCAACTCTTCTAACGTACGTAGGCCGTCTTCATACATATTAAGCAAATAAGCGACTCCATCATCAGCAATCGGACCTACAACAATATCATAGTTATGAGTAAACTTAGCAGAACTACTTCTATTTTTATAAATAAATTCAGCCCATTCAACACACACTTTTTCAAATCGTAATAATCTCAATTGATTTGATTGAAAAATACTTTCATCAAATTCATATTCTTGGACAACAGGATTTCCTCCAAAAATACGACTACGATTTTTAGCCAAC